>JAFTZJ010000010.1 GCA_017461045.1 Lachnospiraceae bacterium
ACTCATACATTTATTAAATGCAATATCTTTCTCGCCCATACTACCTCCTTGCTAATTTTAATTCGTTGAAATTCAGCAAGGATTCATATAGATTCTTGTAGAAATAAGATTGGTTATACCAAAAGAAATACACTTGCTTGTGTTTAGTATACAAGCAAGTGTATTTCTTGTCAATATGTTTTTTACATCCATCTTACACAAAGAAATTATTCCGCTTTTGTTGCTCTTCTTCCATTTTCTTTTTCTGCATAAGAATCTGTACTTGTTCCATTACATTATTCTTCTGTAACTTCATAATTTCCTCAGCCATATCCGTATCACGAATTCTGCTATTGGAGGCTGTTAAATTATAAGAAGTATTTTGATTGCTCATAATCGTGTATGCCAACCGGTTAGACTCTGCTCCGATTCCGGAACGAGCTTCATTTACTTGCTTAATTGCATTATCAATATCTTCGATGTTAAAATCCTTCGTTACATCAAAATCTTCAATACCTAATGCTTCTAAAGTTGCATTTACCAGTTTAATTTCCTGACCCTTTCCGGTCGGATTGGTTGCCAGATTCAAATCAGCCATACTGCCATCCAATAACTTATGTCCGTTAAATTGTGTATTCTTCGCCACATCTGCAATGCTTTGCTTGATTTTATCAACCTCTGACTGCATCATGGAAAGTTCATCCTCTGAATATACAGCTGTATTCGATGCCTGAACTGCTATCTCACGAATTCTACCAAGGGAATCCTGCAAGTTTCCCAAAGCACCATCGGCAACGTTTAATAAATTATTACCTAACTCTGCATTCTCTGTTGCCACATCATGAATCGTAATCTCACTTTTTAACTTCTCTGAAATTGACAATCCGGACGCATCATCTGCTGCACTGTTAATTCGATATCCACTTGACAGATTTTGATAATTGGTTCCGATTGAAAGTGACATAATGAATCCCCTCCTTTATTGTTTGTAATAAAATTATACTATATTAGAAAAATGGTTATCAATAGAAAACTTAGAATTACTGATTGATTCCATTAAAAATTCAGCAATTCGAATTGTACCTTTTCTATCGACTAATCCCTTCATCTTTTCTATGTATGTGTTTCGCAATTCCGGTTGTTCTATCATTTTAACTAATGCATTCATAATTCTAGTACCACTCCATCCGTCATCTCTCGCATCCCCTACCGATAACATAATTCCCTCTTTGCCCATACAATCTACAAACTCACGTTGATTATCAGCAAATGAAAAACAAATAGTAGGCGTCTGGCAAGCACACAATTCATACAAAGTCGTACCTCCGGCAGAAATTGCACACTGACACAACCGCATATAATCTCCAACATTATTAATATTCTTATGCAGGATAATACTATCATCCATGTGTTCAAGGGATTCCAATTCATCTGTAAATTGGTTCATTTTACCTACTAATACATGAAATGTATAGTCTTTCAATATCGGATATCGGTTCTTCATCTTCAAAATGATTTGTGTAATTCCCAAGGGGTCTGTCCCACCGGTTGTAACTAGTACTGCCTGAGAACGCTGCTTCTTATCTACATCCCAAAATTCTTTTCGTATTGGAATATAATCCGCTCCTGCGAGCACTGATGTATTCTTACCTTGATACAATTGCTCTGTTTCTGTATCATTCTTTAAATAACTATAATGTAAAATTGCTGCAATGCTATAAACTGTTTCCGCAAAATCATCAATATACATAACATTACACACATCATTTAATTCTTCCAAATACTTTGCATCTGCCTGATATGTATCTACGATTAACCAATGCAAATCATCTTTCCTCACTTGCTCCTGCATCTGATGTATTTCTGAGTGTAACTGTTCCCACGAAGTACCCAACACAGTATACGGAAATGCATTCTCTCGTAGTTTTTCTGTCATTTTATCTTCTGCCAGATAAAAGCGACACTCCATTCCCATTGCCTTGCATTCATTGGCAATTGTCATGCAACGCATTAAATGTCCAGTTGCCACATGCTCATTTGCGTCTACACGAAATCCAATCCTAACAGTCATTTGCAATCCTTTCACATGCCTCCTGATGCTTCATCTTTATAAATCACTATCAATAATTGTGCAGAAATCCATATCCCCGATTTCCATTAGTATTCCACCTAAAGCCAGTCCGGTTCCAAATCCGGTTAAGCAACACTGAAACCGTCGCTCTTTCATGTTCTCTGCCAAGTTATCTGCTATTACAAGGGGTATCGTAGAAGAATTTGAATTCCCGTAACGCTCTACCAGAGACATAAACATTTTTTCTTTTGGCACTTCGATTTTTTCTGCCAATTTCTCAAGCATAAATTGATTTGGCTGATGAAACAAAAAATAATCCATTTCATTTCTATCCTTCTTTGCATAGGCAAATAACGCATCCAATAAAATCGGAACTTCCCGCTGTACAAAATTAAACACTGCTGTTCCATCCATATTCAACGCATAGGGTTCTCGCAGAATTCCATCGCCAACATCCACTTTTTCTTCAAACAGCTTCCCTTGTTCAAACCGAAATCCTCCGCATGGATAGATTAATGCATTATTCTCTTCTCCGCACATACGCATATCCAGAAAAATGTCACCGCAGTTCGGATCATTTTCCAAAATTGTAATGGTAGCCGCATCTCCACCGGACGGAGGATTCACAAACACTTCTTCCTCCTGTTCTTTCCGGCTCAGTACGTCACCGGTAATCAAAACCACCTTTTTATTCTGCATATGCTCCAATAACATAAAGGATTGCATAAGTCCCAATATGTATCCTGCACATCCTTGCGGAATATCCATACAAATCACATCATGAGACAAACCACAATGCCCCTGAATCAGATTACTGACATGAGGAACAAAATAATCCGGCGATAATGTAACCACAATTACTGCACCGATTTCTTCCTTCCGAATATACTGCTCATCCAATAACTTACGCATTCCATATAGACATAAATCCGTAGTACTTGTTCCCTTTTTTGCCCTACGTCGTTGTCCGTAACCCATAACCGTTTTCAAACGTTTTGCTCGTACGGTTGACATATTCTGCGTTTCTTCTTCAAAGGTGTATGAACATTCCGGAAGAATCCCAAGAATTCCTGTAATCTTTTTTCCAGAAAACATCGTCTGCATACTTAAATCGCTCCTCCACTCTTCTTAATAAGTTGCACCATGGCATCTATACTAATAAAATGCTCCGGCAAAATATCAAGTGCATCAATTTTAATTGCATATGCTCTTTCAAATGCATCCACAAGTGCTACCACATCAAAAGAATCCAACAAGCCATCTTCCATGAAGTTGGTTGACGAACGGAAATCACATTCCGGTCTTAATTCTGATAATATTTCCATTATTTCACTCATTTTAAGCGTCCTCCATAATGTGTTTCTTTAATTCTTTTCGATTAATTTTACCATTATCGTTTAATGGCAGCTGTTCCATCAAGTAATATCGAGTTGGTATCATATATTTCGGAAGAATATTCACTAACTTCTTTCGGATCTCCATTTCTGTCAAGTTCTCGCTTGCCTTACATACGGCAACAATTTCAGATACATTTTCATTATAAATACAACATGCATTTTGGACGCCTTCAATGCCCAATATCGCAGTTTCAATCTCGCCCAACTCGATTCGATATCCCATATGTTTAATCTGATAATCCTTTCGACCATCAAACATAATCTCACCATATTCATTATAGTGTGCCAAATCACCGGTTCGATATATCAATTCCTGATAATTATTATGTAACGGATTCTGTACGAATGCCTGCATGGTTTTTTCCGGATTTCTATAATATCCTACTGAATTTCCGGTTCCTCGCACGCATAATTCTCCCATCGCATCTTTTGTTGTTATCAGATTGTCTTGATCATCCAATAACATAATTTGCGTATTCTTACATGCTTTACCAATCGGCAACGGTTCATCATCCTCAAATTCCCGATTAACTACATAATAGGCACACACATCCGTAATTTCCGTAGGACCATACAAATTCGCATATACCTCAGCCCGAACGAATTTTCTCCAAATATTTAAATGTTTATTTGGCATTACTTCACCGCAGAACAGAATCTTTTTTAAGCACGAACAATCTATCGTTTCTAACAAACCACTATTTGCAACACCGATTAATGCAGATGGTACCCAAAAAATAAAATTAATCTTCTGCTCTACAATATAGTTCAATAATTTTACAGGAAATGCATAATACATTTCTGGAATAATATGTAAATGTGCACCTGTACTCATACACAAATAAATATCCAAAATGGAATTGTCAAAATAGAACGGTGCCTGATTTCCAATAATAGTAGTCTCATCAATTTGAAACTCATGGATTGCCCAATCAATATAGTCCATAATGCTTCTCTGTGCTATGGACACCCCCTTTGGAACACCGGTAGAGCCACTTGTAAATAATACATACGCCAAATCTGTATCAATAATTGTATCTAAATACAAGCTACTATCCAGATTACCACGAGTCATATCTACATCCTCGACAAAAATCATATTATCTGAAGGAATTCCACCATCCATCAACTTCTTTGCACATTCCCGATTCGTTATAATTACCTGCGGTTCCAATGCATTTATAATGGATTTTGCCTTTTCAAACGGAAACTTCACATCCGTCGGCGTATAGTAGTTACCACTATATAAAACACCCACAAAGGCCACAAGCGACATTGCAGATTTCGGCAAATAAACAAATACAGGAATTGCTCGCTTATGATTCTTTCTCCGTATCTCTTCTGCCAAACACAATCCCATATTCCGCCACTGAGCAAATGTAATATCTCCGGTTGCATCGGTCAATGCAATCTTGTTTGGGTATTTCTTAACTGTATCTTCTAAATAACACAAAACTGAATGGTTCATGATTTTTCCTCCATTACAATACATATGCACTCTACATTCGGTATCTTTAACTAAAATATACCCGAATCCGTATGCATTGCTCTACCTGTAATTGTACCGGATGCATCGCTTAATAAGAATAGTATCGCATCTGCAATCTCCTCCGGTTCCGGAACTCCTAATAATTGTCGGTCTGTGATTCTCTTTAATCCATCATCTCCCAACTCATCTAGAGCATTATAATAGATTGCGGTTCTTGTCATACCCGGCATGACAGTATTTACTCGGATTCCTTTACTACATAATTCCTGGGCAACCGCCTGCACAGCTGCATTCATACCGGCTTTAGCTGCTGCATAAATGGTTTGACACTTTTCAGGCACCACTGCTGCCATAGATGAAACCGATACAACATTACCACCTTGATTATGATACTTCTTTTTGGAAAACAGACGAAGCATATCTAATAAAACATAGATATTAATATGCATCATATCGTCAAACTGACTCTTATTCAATGCGGTCATTGGTATAATCTTCGCAGTTCCGGCACTATGAACTATTCCATCTAGTTTTATTCCATCTGACACTGCTGTTTTAAAAATATCTGTCATATCATCTACCTTATACAAATCAGCAAGTATTTGAATATGACCTTCTCCAGCCATCATTGAGTGGGTTTCCTGTAAACGCTCTTCATTTCGTCCCATGATAACTACTTTTGCACCTTGCTTTGAAAGGCGAATGGCGGTTGCCCGACCAATTCCTGAAGATGCTCCTGTTACCAAGTATTTCTTTCCTGTAAAATCAAAATAATTCTTCATTTACTCACTCTCCTTATCCGTTCCAAATACTATTCCCGCCAATGCATTACTTAATGCGGCATAAACATCAGAATTATAATACATTGGTTCTACACCATAATCAAAATAGTCATAACAATACACATCTTTATCTTCAGAAACACAGATGCAATGAACCCCTGGCAACTGTTCCCGAAAAAATGAATAGCAGGATTCCAATTTTTTGTTTATGCTTCGAATTTTCTCCGTATCTGCAAAAGCTACCGTTTCCTGCTCTGTACCGTGCTTCTCTGTCAGGTACAAACAATTCAGTATTATCTCTTCCGGCTGATAATACCGTCGTATCAGATGAATGAACGCCAAACAAGCTTCCTTCCATGTTTCCATTGACAGCTCCATAAAGGATATCAGCGGCACCTTAGGTATAAGCATCGTTTCATCAAAGGCTTCACTTTTAGTAATATATCTGTCATCGGAAAACATGTAGTTATCGTAACGTTCTTCTAAAAAATCTATGACTAACCAATTCTCCTTCTTGGGTGGTCGCACCATTCCCCAATCCTTCGTAACATCACGCAACACAGTTGATGTACGATACGGATTCTTGCAAGATATTTTCCCTATATCTATCTCATCTACCCTTTGAGAAGTCATACTCAAAATCGTAGAATTCATAATATGCCATGCCAATCTAACTCGTGAATCTCTTAAATGTAATGTGTTTACGGTCAATCTGGAACTATAACCGCCAACAATTGCAATATTACAGAAAATGTCTTGCTGTTCCAGTTCTGTATAAATTTTAGCAAACCCGTGTTGTTGCTTTTTTAACTCAAAGAAAGAATTTCTAATTCTTCTATCCAAATTTGCACTTTCCAATGCAGGATTTCCACGAAGCACTTTCTGGTATTCTGACTCTAAACATACAAACTGCTCTTGGCAATTTGAAAATAATAACTGTCCTTTTTCATTTCTTATAATAACTGCTGATACGCCATTCGTATTTGCAAATTTACTATGTTCCTTTCGAATCCCCCAATAATCTCCAATTGTTATATCTGCTTCTGAATGATTGCCCTTAAAATGACATTCATAACACGAATTTCTTAAAAAATATTTCTTGTCAAATCCATAAAAGAAATTATCTTCAATTGACTTTATTACTTTATCTGCACCATCACTTTTATAACTGATATGCATATTTTCCCAGCCGAATCGACCATCACGAAATTGATATTCCTCTATCGCTCCATTTGGGGTAAGTTCATTCACATATTCCGTAAACATACTTTGACTTGGCACCCCATGACAAATAACTTCAATACAAAACAAATTCTCATGATATGCCATATCACCTAAAAAGCTTCTTAAGCCGGCAATTTGGCAAGGAGTACCGGAAAACAATACTGGGGTATTATACTTTAAATAATTCTTTACTTCAATGTATGAATTACCAATTCTACTTTGCACGTATTTAGAGCCTCTTAGTCTATTTAATTCTTCCACTGTACGCGCAACTTGATGTTGTACCTTAAATGCATTATTCAGAGCTGCACCAAATACAACACCTCCCATTTGGATGATATATTGAGCCATACCATAAAACACACCACCGGATGAACTTTTCATTAATTGTTGCTCGTCTTTCAAATAGGCTGCATACACTCTATATTCATTGGTTGGCATCTTTTGGCTCCTTATATGCATCGCATTTGTCAATAGCATCTTTTAAGAATTGAATCGATTCTTGTCGTTCCTTATACAGATTTGTTTCAACTTCTGTCCAATTAATATCCTCTACCTTATCAATATCGGAATTCAACAATATATATCTCTGAGTCAAACCTAATTTTGGCAAAAGACTTGCAAACCTTCTATCCTCTCCCATGGTATAGATTCGCTTCAAACTAAAAATATAAAACTCTCTTCGGAATACAAGTGAAAAGCACATACCATGAAATGAATCTGTGCAAACCACTTTGGCATACTTAATTAAAGATAAGAATTCTTCCGGTCCTACCGTTTTCTTTGACACATTTCCATTGTAATCCGAATAAACCTCATTACATGGTTTATCAATAAAATTTGTATCAATACATACCACATGGTTTACGTTATACTTTTTCTTAATCTTTTCAATTGAAACTTGATGACATTCTATTCTTGATAAAATATAACAGACGATATAATCACCGGATATCATTCGCTTTCCGGCTCGCTTTTCCCAAAAAGATTCCGAAACTGTTAACGTTGGATCTAATACTGTAGCAATTGGCTTATTATATTTACTCAATATCTGGCTTACATACTTTTCTCTTCCGCTAATTGCTACAAATTTATCTATCACTCTCGACATGTCATAAGTAATTTCGCCTTTGTCCAAACCGGATGCATAAGCAATGTGTGGTAATCCATCCAATTCCTCATAATCCCAAAAGAATAACTGTCGGGTGTTATAAGCATCTCCCCAAATACAATCGCTACCGCAAAGCAAAATATCACTATTTTCTTTTGCATAAGCTACTACATCATCATCAAAATAACATTGAGGTGATACATTTATATACTTCTTAATCCATTTCTTAAATCGAAAATACGTCTTTGCATACCCGGAACCTCTACTCATCAAGGTCATCATCCGTTCTTTTGCCGTCTTGCCCAAATACATAAATTTCATTGTTGTCGGAATGCAATTCTGATTCTTCAACAATTCCTGCATAGCTGTTGCCTGTAATGTAGCACCATAATTTAATGTTGTATCTCCCATCCATGTAATAATGGTTACTCTTTTCTTCATAGTTATCCCCGCTTCTCCTTTGTCGCATTGATTACCAAATCCCGATATGAAATAATTTCTTTCTTTACGCCCAATTCGCGAAGTTCCTTTTCTATTTCCTTGGCATGGTTATACGATGTAACTACAATACAATCATAAAAATCCTGTTTGGCAACTTCTGTAATACTATACACTCTCCGGTTATTTCCATTAAGTGTTTTGGCACTTCTGTCTGCCAGATAAATTTCATCAAACAAATTCTCTGATATGTCCTTTAAAAATTCTTCATGATATACACCCAGACCATAAACAACAATACGTTTATAATTGTTTCTCAAAAAATAACCATCCAGTGCTATTTTATGGTTACGATTCTCACTCATACACGAATCGAATAGTTGTTTTTGATATCGCTCAAATCTGCCTTGATACATTACTTTTTCAGATATTTTCATAGCAAACAATGCACCTATCAAAAAGCCTACAAATATCCCTATTATGCCAATCACAATGTAAGCAATCATATATTTCCCTTTCTACACAGCGTATACCGGACACACAGCCAAACATTTCCCACACTGAATACATTTGTCCACAACCTTCGGATACAGGAAGCCTTCCTCATCTTCCTGCATCTCAATACATTGCACCGGACATATTTGCCTGCATGCCTCACAACCACAACAACTGTTTTTCTCTACATTCTCTATCATTCTTTTGGCTCCATAGCACCCATGCACTTAATTGCCTCAAATCCTTCTTCCCAATACTCATCCGTAGATATAATTGGCAATACATCACATGTATTCAAATCAAAGGCTACAACTGCCCAAGACAAACCAACACCAAATCCTGAACAAATCAACTTCAAAGTACGTTCCTCGTTCAATTCCTGACATAAATCTGCAATGCCCAATGGTATAGTTGCACCATCTGTATTGCCATACTTGTCCAACGATACGTGAAGCTTTTCATCTGCAATCTTTACTCGCTTTGCAATCTGCTTTAATATCATCAGATTTGGCTGATGCAACATACAGTAATCAAAATCATCCATGGAGCATTCATACTTCTTGAAGAACTCTTTGAACAACTTCGGCACCTGCGTTATAGTAAACAAGAATGTATCATCATTAATCATGTATGTGTCCGGTGTTCCTTTTGGATGTACCATATCCGGGAATCTAGCTCCGGGTATCGGTGCCATAATTACATTATATCCCGTTCCATCCGACATATTGGCACCATACATTCTGCCTTCGCCCTTTTCCAGCAACGTTGCTGTACCTGCCGCACCAAACATCAAACTATCCGTCAAGTCATCATTCTGCGGCGGATACAACATGGCATCACCAATGAGTAATAATGCCCGATTTACCAATCCGCCTTGAATCAATCCACCCAGAAAAGTCAATCCAACAGTAAATCCGGAACATCCAACATTCACATCGAAGGTTAAACATTCCTTTTGGATTCCCAACCGCTTGTGCAGAGTAAAAGCAGTGGATGGTACTTTATAATCCGGATCCTGTGTTATGAAAATTAACGCATCAATATCTTCTCCGGTTAATCCTTTATGTTCCATTAAGCGTTTTGCTGCCACACAACATAAATCAGATGCTGTCTGTTTTCCGTTTGAAAGATATCGTTGCTTGATTCCGGTTGTTTCTATGAACTTTTCAATATCCTTTTCTTCAAATACTCCTATGTAATCCCGGGTTTCTTTTCTGACTTCCGGCAATACGCATGAAATACCTGAAATAACTACCTGATTATAATCAAATCCCTTCATTCAATATCACTCCATCATATCCATTAAGTCTTTTACAGTTTCAAGTGCACGAATCTCAGCGCCTTTAACTGCCTTTCCAAACTCCTCATCCATTAATGCAATGAAAGACAGAATCGCTACCGAATCCCATTCTTCATATTCACTTAATACGGTATCCTCATTGATTTCCTCCACCTCTAAGTCTAGTATTTCTGCAATGTGCTCCAATTTTTCTTGATTTGTCATAATAATCATCCTTTCTTAATATTATTTTCGTAATAATGTTCTTTTATTTGATTACTTCGTAATCATCATAGGCAAATTTTAATACTAATTTGCCTAATTTCTGCTTTTCAAAATCGTTCCAGTCCTGCTTCGTGCCTCTTACAATATTCACCCGATATTGCTGCCCATTTATCTCTACGGTTGTGTCTTTGTATTCTTCCTGTTCTCCGAAAAATCGACTAACCGAACCTGCATTCTTATTATATTCTATAATTTCTGCATACAAATTCTCATATCCAAGAACATTGTACATAATATCCAAACCAAAATATGTCATTATCACACCATATCCAAGAGCTTGGAATTCTTCATCAATTAGATAATTACCGATTTCTACATGGTTTTCTTCCGGATCATAGGTGTAATTCTCTACTCCAAAGGGTTTGTCATCCAAATAAAAAACAAACACATGACGATTCACGTCTTTCCTTATGTTCTCTACCCATCGCATATGATTTTCTTCAGAAATCTCATCTTGTGTAAACATATTCCGTCGTACAAAATCCTGATTTCTCCATTTACGAATCTCGCGAATTGTTGCCTCATCAAGACAATTCAATTCTACCGCTTTAAATCGTTTCTTAACCACGCCGGTCACCCTCACTCACTCGAAATTCTTCTTTCGTTCCGCTTTCTCCATGCCCCGGAAAAATTACCGCTGTCTCACATATAGATTCCAAAAACGGAAGAGTCTTATTATAATAATCCTTTTTACTACCACCCGGTAATCGAAGAATGATATCCTCATTTAAAATCAATGTATCTCCTGTGAACACATAATCCTTGCCAATTACAATACAGGCACTTCCCTTTGAATGTCCCGGTGTATATACATAAGTAAAATTGATTCCTTCCCACTGAAGCACTTCCCGGTCTGCAAGTATTCTATCTCCTACACAAGAATAATCCTCCGGCATGTTATATACTTCTCGCCAGTTTTCCGGATAATCCCGAAACAATAACAAGGATTCCAGATAAGCTGCTAAATTCTTCTTGGGATTCTGAATTGCTTCCAAAGCAATTGCGTTCCCCATTACAGTGCAGTCAAAGTGTTCACGATAATAATTAATTCCTTGTATGTGGTCGTAATGTTCATGGGTAATAAATATCCAGATTTTCTTCACTCCACAATCCTGCATTTGTTGAAGTGCTTCTTCCGATTCCACACAATCAATCATAACAGCAGATTCCTGCTCTATCATCAGATACATATTGGAATGAATCAAATCATATGAGTATCGATAAACCTTTTTTCCGTATATGTTTAAGTCATCTTTTAGAATTAACATCTGTTACCTACTTTGTATATTGTTTTTCGCTTTGAAAATGCTCGCTATTCTATCATATCCCAAGTCAAAGGCATTCCTTTTTTTAAATCATGCCTTGCTTTTTTCCCCAGAATTTGTTCGTAATACTTCGTATGCAACCCGCCATTTGGACGTATAGAACGAACATTATTTTCTGTTAATGTTTCTCCAACTTTAACATCCTCTGTTATATAGAGAGAGCGCATGGTTTCTCTGGCTTCCTCCTGATTATCCGTCAATCGGAAGGTTGCGGTTCCCAAAGCTTTTTCCAGATTCCGAATCTGTTGAATCATTGAGGCAAACTCTTCTATCTCCATAGAAAAGGCTCCATCCGGACCACCATCTTCCCGTTTTAACGTAACGTGCTTTTCTACTACTTTTGCTCCCAGAGCAATCGCTCCCAATGCTACTTCACTACCTAATGTATGGTCTGACAAGCCGGTAATACAATCAAAGGTATTCCCCATTAATGGAATCGTTCGAAGGTTCATATCTTCATACGGAGAAGGATATGCAGACGTGCATTTCAGCAATATTACATTCGAATTCTGTTCTTCCTCGCAAGTACGCAATGCGAGTTCAATATCCGACATATGTGCTGCACCGGTTGAAATAATAATCGGTTTCCCTGTTTTAGCAATTTTACG
This sequence comes from Lachnospiraceae bacterium, assembly GCA_017461045.1. GTDB lineage: Bacteria > Bacillota > Clostridia > Lachnospirales > Lachnospiraceae > CAG-632. The sequence continues at coordinate 12,484 of JAFTZJ010000010.1, forward strand.
AATCATTGGAATATCATTAATTTCAAAGGATGCCACCTTATAAGCCGGCATTCCGATCTGCTCCATGAAATCAACCGCAGTCAAGTCAAACGGTGAGGAAAAACAATCGATACCCAATTCCTTTGCATAATCAAAAAGTCCCTGCTGCCACTCCCAAGGTGTATATGCCTTCTGATACAATGAATACAACGTTTCACCATCCCACAATCCACCTTCTAATCGAAAAGGCTCTGTATCACAATCAATGGTAATGGTATCTGCGGTATATGTCTGTAATTTAATTGCATCTGCACCGGCTTCTTTTACCAAACGAATGATTTCTTTGGCCCTGTCATAATCCATCAAATGATTGGCTGACATCTCTGCAATTATATATGCCGGAGCATCTTCATGAATATGACGATTTCCGATAAGTATATTCTTCTTCATATGTGTTCCTACTATTTCTCCTGCATCATTCTATACTTCATTTCCGCCAGTTTCCAGTCATCTTCATTATCGATATCCTGTACTTCCAGTTCCGAACATATCAGTGGTACAGTCTTCAAGTCTTCATCATCCTCCGGACGCATCACATAAAATTGACCGCAATCATGATACACCGGCTCCAAATCCTGCGAACGCACTCCTGCATTTTCCGGATATTGATATTCCAACTCACCATCCCGTACCACCATTGCTCTTTGTGGGGGAAAGGAATATCGAACAACCGGTGTTACCGCGCCTACATCCTCAGTCATTAATGCAACTGCTCGTTGTAACTTCTCTGCCGTTACAAACGGTGCAGTTGGATATATGCATACTGCAATTTCAAACTCTCTTCCCTGCTTTTTATATTCTTCAAAAACTTCATCCAATACATCTGCAGTTGTTGCGAAATCGTCTGAAGTCTTAGCAGTTCGCATAAAAGGTATCTTCGCTCCGTACTTTTTAGCAATCTCAGCAATCTCTTCACTATCGGTGGATACCATAACTTCATCAAACATCCCGGATTCTATAGCTGCTTCAATGGAATATGCAATAATCGGTTTCCCGCAGAAGTCTTTAATATTCTTTTTCGGAATCCGTTTACTACCACCTCGTGCAGTAATAATTGCAATATTTCCTTGCTTCATTCTCCACCTCTCACTTTCTGTCATTCTCTGGATTATAGGTTGTTCAGTGCTTTCTTCAACATATCCACATCCATCCACTCCTTATTGTTATCGGATGTATAACTAAATCCTTCCGGAACTTTGGTTCCACCCGGCAGGATATCCTGTTCTAATTTCGCCCAATCATAATGTGGATATATAATAAAATGCTTATCATACTCATAAGTTGTCCATGAATCATCCTTAGTTACCATGATTTCATGCAACTTCTCGCCTTCGCGAATTCCAAATTCATCAATCTTACAGCCCGGTAACATAGCCTCTGCCAAATCACCAATATGGAAAGAAGGAATCTTAGATATATAAGTCTCTCCACCCTTGGATTCTTCCAATGCTTTGAATACCAATTCTACTCCCTGCTCCAAGGTAATCCAGAACCGAGTCATACGCATATCCGTAACACCAAGTGTAGTGCCACCATTTTCAATAATCTTTTTCCAAATTGGAATAACAGAACCACGACTTCCTGCTACATTCCCATAGCGTACCACCGAGAAAATTGTCTGGTAATTATCTCCACGATATGCATTGGCTGCCACAAACAGCTTATCTGAAACAAGCTTAGTGCCACCATACAAATTAATTGGATTTACCGCCTTATCTGTTGAAAGTGCTACCACTTTCTTAACGCTGCAATCCAAGGCTGCATCAATTACATTCTGCGCACCATGAATATTCGTTTTAATTGCCTCAAATGGATTGTATTCGCATGTCGGAACCTGCTTCATAGCCGCTGCATGAATCACATAATCCACACCGGCAAAAGCACGGTACAAACGTTCCTTGTCTCTTACATCACCAATGAAGAATCGAACTTTATTCATATCTACTTTGTCTGCATATTCAGACTTCATAACACTTTGCTTATATTCATCCCGAGAATATATAATTACTTTTTGCGGATTATAGTTTGCAAAAACCATTTCCAGAAACTTCTTACCAAAAGAACCGGTTCCACCTGTGATTAAAATTGTTTTATTGTTCAACATTATGTACCCTCCACTTACATTGAGTGTCTCTTATCTACATGTGCAAATATTCCTGCAACGTCATATTTACAAACCCCTTTTTCAAGGCTCCGCCCTCTGTTGCATCTACAACCTTCATACCTGCGTCTGCCTCTGTAATGCGCCGTTCCATCCATTCACGATACTGAATAAATACTAAGCTTGCATTTAATTCCGTTCCGTCCATGCCTTGAACCTTCCGCATCTCATATCCGGCAAAGGTTTCTTGTGCCGTTCCGGAAGCATGTGCTTGTGTTCCGTAGTAGGCCAAATCCAAGCCTATAAATGCTATTGATTCCGCCTGAAGCCGAATGGCAATGTCCAAAGCCAGCGTTGCTACAGACCCTCCACTATTATAACACATATAGTGATGATTTTCAGCATATTCAGTTGCCAAATTATACCCTTTTTGACAAACCAAATACTTTGGTCCCTGATAATTCTGTGCCACCCTTCGATCTGCCGTTGCCAATATCATAATTGGTATATCCCGTTGCTCTTCTCCTTGGATTTGCGGATAAATAAACGCGTCTGAAACCACCACATAATCCATATGAATTCCTTCACGCAAAAGTAGTTTGAAAACAGTACCCACCGCAATAACTACAACATCCTGAGGACATTCTTTCAAGTAGTGCAAATTTTTATCTAAAGACGGTCCCCCTGCCACGATTATCACTTTTTTACCACGGATCGTTTCTTGAAGTTCATCTACATAACCACTACAATTCTTGATATTTGCCCGTGTGTTCTGAGGAAAAATCAACTTAAAGTCTTCTATGGAATCTTTACGATTAGCGATATTTTCCAATTGTTCACGAATGCCATTTTCTTGTATAGTTGCAAGCTCCGGACGATATAGGATAAGCTCTCTTCCTTCCTTCAACGGCATTTTCTCATATTCCGTAATAATCTTTACGTGACTTAAGATATCTGTCCAATCTCCATTGGATAGAGAATAATATAGAACCGAAAGATTCGGCTCCACAACCACCAAATCCATATCTGTATATAATTTCCATAATTCCCGAACATGATAGCCCATGCCCCAGCCAAAAAGCAGATATTTCTCTTTTTCTACAGAATACATCCGCTTTGCGAACGCTTTCGCTTCTGCAACTGGATCCTTATTGCTATGAAGATACCAACGGCGATTTCCCATTTGAAGCGCCATGGTAAAAGCGCCGACACCGGTAGGTTCTACCATGCATTGAATGTTAGATTCATCTTCCGCATAGTTCTCCTCATTCTTCCGGAATTCCATTAACAATTTCCACAATTCTTCATCGCGTTTTTGAAGCACTTCCATATTCTGCTCAAACCACTGTTCTTTTGCCAGTTCAATTCCCATATTGCTAATCACAGCTTGAACATCGCACAGAATCGGAAGCATCTGTAACTCGTATAAGTCACCCATTAAAATGGTATCTCCTGACACCTGCGCATTTTCTATCTCTGTCAATACTGAAAGCACATATTCTGCATCCCATGTAATTCCATTCTCCAATAAAAAATCCAAATTCAGCATAACCTGTTCCAATGCCATCTTCACAGATTTGCCCACATATGGCATCAGAATAGAAAGCCCGTGTTCATTTTGTACCCGTACCAAATCTACCAAATCATTTACACGATTAATAGCTTCATTCGTATTCCAAAATAATTCTCTCAATTCTGTCTGATTCATGTGCTACCTCGAAATCCAAATACTATTCCAGATGATACTTTTCGTTAATTTCATCCAGTACTTCTTTCCAAATTGGAAGTAATTCATCAACTGCTTCCAGCAAATTGGACAAATACGTTTTCATCTGTCCGTACAAACGGATACTTTCCTGTTGCAAATCATCTTCTGCTTTCCACAACTCTTCTGAAACTGCAATGTCTGCATCAATCATTCTCTTAATCAGTATCCGCATTTCTAATTTATCACTGACTTCTCGTGTCACTTTTTCCAACTGTTTATCTATTGCATTTAATTCTTTGGGATTACCATTTCCACGTTGTAACAGTGTAATTGCACGTTCTGCCTGATGAAGCCCATCTGATACCATACGCTGCAGATTCTTATATCTTGAATGTAACTGCTTTAGTTCTTGATATAAGTCCAATTTTTCTTCCTGCGTATTCCATACCTTCGGCACCTGATTCAGAATTTCTGTTACGTTCCATTCCTGAACACAGTATGTATCCACCGCTTCTTTCAACGGCATTTGTACCGCACCCTGTAACTTCGCACCGCCTTCAGTTGCATTAATGATTCGTCTATCTTCCAACGCAGGAATAGTCATATTATACCAGTCAATATATATTTTAAAGTCAGCTCTGGTTAGAATTTCACCACCATTATAACCTTCAACCATCAAGAGACCATAAAACAAGTCACCCTTATTCAGTTCACCTTTGCCGGCATGTGCCTTATCATCCGAAAACGCCAAATCCTGTCCTACTATTATGATTGTTCGGAAGCCTAACTCAACTCCCATTTGAAAACATAAAGTAGCTACGGACCCGCCACCTTCCAGATAATCCAATCGCAAACCCTTACGACTCAGAATTTCCGTATAATAGTCGTTTGTAGTAGATACATAAATCGGCTTTACTTCTCCGATTGCCTCTACAGAGTTATAATCCGAATCCGTTGCCAATGCCATCGGAATCTCTTTGGTCATCGGGTGTTGAAAATAACCGGCACCCTTCTGCGGGTCTACCGTACAAGCCAAATCCGGAACAATTCCTCTCTCTAACAGGAAACTTAGTGCACTATCTACGCAAATAATAAATGCCTTTCCCTTTGCCCTCCTAAGTTCCTCTGCATTTTTTTCCAAAGAAGGACCTGCTGCAACTATGATACATGGCATCTCCTGTGGAAATACTCCTCGCATAGAATCAAATACCTTACAATCCAACAGCCACTTCAAAGCCTTTACTTCATTCTTCATTCCTGCTTGAGCAAATCGCACCAATGACCTACGCTCTCCACCTTTACCGGATGCAATCCGCTTATGCATAGCTTTTACAACTTTATATTCCTCCGGAAATAGAACATCGTACTTCGAAAGAGCGCAAAGCAAAAAATGATTCCAATTTCTGAAATTTATATGTTCATACAATATTGATTCTAAAGAATTATCATTTATTCCTTTTACAATCAATAATAATTTCCTATCTTCTAATAACCGTCTAACATCATATTCTTCCAGCACTTTACGAAAAATTGATATAGACGGCTCGTATACCACACATTTCCCGATTGGGCATTCATCTTTCATGATGGCTTCTACAACCATTCCATTCCCCATACCGAATAACAATAATACAGAACCAGGAGCCTCATCCTTAAATTGTGCCACATAACGAATGGCTTCATTTGTGGGATGGTAGGTGCTATTCAAAACATGGACATCTTGGTTTCTAACATAAGCAAGGAATTTCTCTCCATCCAAAGCATCGCCAACAAGCACCTGCTCTGCTTCTTCCGTATTCTGCTCCATTAGTCCTATATACAAGTCCTCGCGTTCACTTTTTAATACTTCCAGATTCTCTTCGTAAATACCCATTATCCAACTCCAATTCCCCTTAGTTATCTTCAATAAACGGTTGCAATTCAAACACTAAAACATCTGCCAAAAGCACATATTCTTTTGTCTCCATCGCTTCCATTACATTTTTAACCAGCAACAAGCATGTACCCTGTACTTCTAATGGTAGTTGCATCAAGTATGTATTTAACTCCTGTACAAAGTTCGGCAATTTTGCTATTCCGCTTTCTAACCGATTCTGATAAAATGCATCTGCTATTTCTTGCAATTGAATCAATAATTTTTCATTTTGTTCCTTTGTCATATACACCCTCATACATTATTCCGGATACAAATAAAGCTGACCCCTGAGGGCCAGCCCTATTTGCAATAACCTTATTTGATTACTGAAGTAATGATAATACGCCCTGGTTAGACTGATTTGCCTGAGCCAACATAGACTGTGCAGCCTGCTGTACAATCTGTGACTTGCTGTAGTTAACCATTTCAGAAGCCATATCTGTATCACGGATACGAGACTCAGCATCTGTTAAGTTCTCAGAGTAGTTCTCTAAGTTGTTAACTGTGTACTCAAGACGGTTCTGAACAGCACCAAGTGCAGAACGGTTAGCAGATACAGACTTAATTGCTTCCTGTACTGCTTCAATTGTTGTACTAGCATTATCAAAGCTAGATACATCCTTAGAAGCTAATGAAACGCTTACCTTAATGGTAATTGCCATGCTATCACCACTGTTAGCACCAATCTGTAAGTTACCGGTGAAATCTTTCAATTCCTTACCGTTGAACTTAGCGCGGCTAGCGATAGCCTTTAATTCTGAATCCAATTGATCCATTTCATCCTGAATGGTATCACGATCTTCAGTAGCGTTAACATCGTTAGCTGCCTTAACTGACAGTTCTTCCATTCTCTGTAAGATAGCGTGCATCTCGTTCATGTTACCTTCAGCTGTCTGAATCATAGAAATACCATCTTCAGCATTGCTTACTGCCTGGTTCAAACCACGAATCTGTGCTCTCATCTTTTCAGAAATACTAAGACCTGCTGCATCGTCAGCTGCTCTGTTAATTCTGTAGCCGGAAGCCAACTTTTCAGAAGACTTCTTAACTACCTTAACGTTCTGACCTAACATTCTGTTTGTGTTGTTCGCTTGCAAATTGTGTTGTACTATCATAATAATTCCTCCTTGAATATAATGTAGCGTCCTTGCTACATGTACTAGAAGCCTTTGGCTTCCGTTGATTGATAGCTGAGTTGATACTTTATCAACCCTTGTATTATATATATCGGACACTTTCTCCGATACTTAATACCTTTTTTGAAATTTTTTTAAAAATATTTATTTTTTTTGATCCATAAAGATAGAATCGATATTTTGCGCACCTGCCATGGACTTATAATAGGACGAAGCCGCCTTTGATGAAGTCTTTACCTGTCGAATTTCTCGTTGCTGCACTGAAAATCTGGCTGCCAATTTCGTCTTGTTACGTTCTTCTAATGCCTGTAACTCTACACTTAAGTCTGTACACTTACGAATACTATTCTGAATGCGTTCGATTTCATTTCGGTATTTCGACTTGTTATCCTTTAGTTCTGCTTCTACACCATGAAATACATTCTCAAATCCCTCGTCTAACTCTGTCAACTGTGATAACAATGCATCCTTCTGTTCCATAGTCCCTTCAAAGGCATCCATATCCAAACTTTCTTCTTCTGCAAGAACGCTTTGTCTTCGAGTAGCCTCTAACAACGCCTGCAGTACAGAGATTTTTTTATTCAGTGATTCTTCCAAAATCTTTAAGTAATCTATTGTTGTTGCCATATAGACCTCGCATTCTCTTATAATCTCGGTGCCTTTGCCAGCCGCATAATTTCCTTCCATGCATCTCGCATATCACGAATTTCCGTTAATGCCTCTTCCAAGATTACCGGATCCTTTTTCAAATTCGCTTGCACCAGCTTATGAAAAATATAGTCATAAATCACATCGAATTCTTCCGCAACTTTATAGCGATGATCCAATGTTGTCTGCAATTCCACAATAATGTTTCTTGCCTTTTGGATATTAGTATTTGCTTTTTCGTAGTCCTTCTTCTCAATGGCACCCATTGCGATATTACAGAACTTAATTGCTCCTTCATATAACATCAATGTCAATTCCGCCGGAGAAGCAGTTTCTACTTTTCTCGCGCCATAAGCCTGTGCTGCATTTTTTACCATATTGCCACCTCTAATGTACTATTAATTGCCAAACAATCCGGACAAGCTGGATTGATTTGCCTGCATCTCAGCCATTGCTGCTTCCATCGCCGCAAATTGCTTATAATACTTATCTTCTATCTTGTTCATTCGTTCCTGAAGTTTATCCAACTTGTCATCGTAGCTCTCTATCTTCTTATCTAAATCTTTATCATTATAGAAAGTTAATGCACTACTCAAGCTGGTTCCTTTCATTGAATTTTGGAAACTGCTATATAACTGCGTTCCTAATTCATTCAAGGTTTCAATCAAAGCATCCGGATTGTCTTCAATCGCCTTCCGCAACTGATCATCATACGCAGCATATTCCGGATCATCTGCATTTCCATTAATATGCAACTGTCCGTACTCATTCCACTTTCCGGTTACAATACCGAAAGAAGCCAACGAGTACCGCTTCGTTTCACCATCCGAACCTGTATACTCTACAGATTTATTCAATGTTGAACGCATGGTTGATAACAAAGAACTGATTGTGTTATCACGACGAAGTAAAGAACCCTTAATCTTATCTTCCCATTCCTTTACATCATCTTCAGACATTGCATCCTTCTCTTCATCTGTCAGCATATTGTAGTCTTTCGCACTGTCTGCATTATAAAGAGTGTTCATCTCCTTAATCAAGGCATTGTACTCTTTTACAAAATCTTTAACTGCATTATAAATGGTATCTGTATCCGTTGACACCGTCAAACGAATTGGATTATCCTTCACTGTTCCGTCTGCATTCTTGGTTTCTGTCACATCGTTAACTGTAAAATTCAAACCATTCAAGCTAAAGTTATTAGATGACTGTTGGAAGGTTGCCCCATTATATACAACTATCGCATCTGAAGCATTTACTTTAGTAGAGGATGCTGCATCCAATCCAAGCGTTTTTAATGCAGCGTCATTGTCTGCGGTCAATTCAAAATCAAAATCCGCTCCAGATTCTGTTGAGTTAACAAAGAACCGTCCCTGTTTCTCATCATAGCTAGCCGTTACACCCATCTTAGAGAACTGTGCAGCCAATCCGGATAAGGTTGTATTCTTGTCTATAGCAAAGGTATATTCCTTAGCCGAATCTCCCTTACCAACCTTCAATGTATAGGTTGTACCTTCTGCGATTCCCATATCTGTTAACTTAGTACTGCCTGTTACAGCTGCTTCCGTATCAGATACGCTTGTTACGTTAAAGGCATTATCCATAGTTAAGATATTATCGCCGGTATCCTTTGTCTGTTTGCTAACCACAACACCCTTATTACTAATACCTAACGCTTTGGCAGAATCTTCATCTGTCGCCTTCAAAGTATAATTCATTCCGCCTTCATAACCGGTTACTTTACCTTCATCGTCTTTTACTTCCGTTGCAGTATTGTTCGTAAACTGCAAACCGCCTCTTGCCGCATTATAGCTTACAGTCATATCAATTCCTTCAGAGGCCAACGACTGATTCATGTTATCAATCATGCTCTGTAAAGTTCCGTCTGCTCCAACCTCTGCGGTAATGGTCTTAGTAATGGTTTGTTCATTACCATCTGCATCTGTAGTTGTATAGGAAATATCGAAACTCTTTCCTGCCAAATCAATAGCATTTCCCTTGTTGTCTACTAAATCTGCAACCTGAATATCCGCATTCTCGCTTGGCACATATGAAGTTGTCTTGAATGCTTTTCCCTTCAAACTTGCGCCTGTCAGATATGCAGAACTTGCCATCTGCTTTACAGACAAGGTATGCGCGCCTGTAACTGCATTGTTACTGGTGCTTACTTTAATCTTTGTGTTATCGCTTGCCTCTACTTTCTTCGCCTTGTAGGTACCAACCGACTTGAACTTACTTAAAGCACCTGTATAGAAGGAGTACAGCTTTGTGTTCAAAGAAGACCAAGCTTCTTTTTTCCATTTTAACTTTTCCTGTTCACCCTTTGCGGTATCTACCTTTGCTTTCTGTCCACTAATTAACTGGGTGATGATTGTTTCGGTATCTAAGCCTGATGCCAGACCTGTCATTCTCATTGCCATAACAATCCCCTCCTATCCTATCGCTTTTCATCTACCAGGATGCCAGCTAATTCCAATGATTTTGCAATCATATCCAAAGTCTTCTCCGGCGGTATCTCTCGAATTACTTCTCCTGATTCCTGATCCATTACCTTAATCGAAATACGTTTCGTTGCCTCATGATAAGAAAATTGACACTCTGTATGTGTCGGACGAATCTTTGCATTGATATCACGCAAAGCACTCTCAACCTTTTCCTTAGATACTTCCTGAATCGGAACACCTTCTGAATACATCTGATCCTGCATGTTCTGATTCTGGTTTTGGTTGTTGTTTGCTCCGCTGTTATCTGCCGGATTCGATACTCTTACATAATTCTCACCTGCCGGCACTGCCGATTGTACACTGGTAACTTCCGGCGCTGCAGGCTTAATATTCCGTACAGTATTCGAAGCTACACTTGATTCAATTCCACCAATTCCCATAATTTCCACCTCCGTGTGATTCTCTAACTTATTGTTCCTTCAATAAAATAGTAATAACAAAGATACTGCTAACTACTATATCGACCATCTTCCTCAATATATTAACACTTTTTCCATATTTTTTCTATGATTCTAAAGAAAAAAGTCCAAAAAGGAGTTGCTTTACAGCAACCCCTTCAATGCCTCCACTGCATTTGCCTGCTCAATAGCTTCCTTATTGGCATCTTTAATCTGAACATATAACTCTTTCCGGTACACCGGCACAGATTTCGGTGCGGTTATACCAATCTTTACCTGTTCACCTTTAATTTCCAGGATTGTGATTTCGATATCATTTCCTACTACGATTGCTTCATTTTGTTTTCTGGATAATGCTAACATAATCACTCACCTGCCTTCTTTTTCTGAACTGCATCATACACATTAAATTTCGCTTCATACTCCGGATTCTCCACGATAATCTGTCCACCCTTACAGGTTGCAGAATTAATCACAATCGGAGCCTTCATATTCGCTGTTACCTTGGTTACATCAGAAGATATAATTAATGTCAACAACACAACAATATCTTCATCTGCAGGATTATCGATTGGCTCTAATAATGCATCCTCGATAATCGGATTGTATTCATCTAAGATTGCAAATGGCTCAATCACCGGCAACGCCAGATACGGATCTTCCATTGACTGCAACCAACGAATTGCAGATTCCTCACCTTTTTCTAAATCATAGATAATTGCAAACTTGTGCTTATCTTCAATACCAATGATTCCGTTCGGGAATTCCAGAACCTTATCATCATCAATTGTAACTTCCCCAAATAGTCTTGTTTGTGCTACCATACCATTTCTCCTTTTCCGTCTTAATCTAAGATGCTTTTTCAAAGCCTCTCCCCATAAAGTAACTTTCCCATACTTCTTACAGGAAGTCAAGCAAAGACTTCTGTAACACGCCACCGGTCACCTGCAATGCTGCGTTGTAAACAATAGCGTTGGCTGAATATTCGATGGCTTTATCTTCATATTCAACTTCCTCATTCGCTGACATCAAATCCGTAAAGTTCGTATATTGGTCAGCCACTCTGGAAGCAATCATATCTAACTTCGCATTTCTGGCACCGGAATCCGACTGCAACGATGTAACATCTGTCTGGAAACTCTGGAACACCGAAATGTGTGCATTGAATAATTCCTGCATCTCCTGATTCTTCATCTTTACTTCATTCTCAGCATCTGCAATCATATAATTAATTTGCTCTACCGCTGCCGGGTTATGCATATACTTTGGATTGGTCAACATTCCTTCCAATTCAGCAAGACGACTTTCTGCATCTGCCACCTCTTCAACTTTAGATGCCAATTCATCAATGGCGCGACCCATGTCATGGGTAATCAAATCCCGACCCAATGTGTTAACACGAATGTTCTGATTGAAATTCACTTCATATTCAATCTTCTGGTCATCCTCTGTGATTTCAAAATTAACAGTTTCACCTGTCTCTTTATTGGTCTGCACGCAATTGAAATAATGCTCCGGACGCAAATCATTCTGCTTGAATTCATCCTTTGTATAATCAATTGTAATCTTTTCCGTATTCTGAATATCAGAATAAACATTCTTGCCGAATACAATCTCACCGGTTTCCGGAATATAACGAACCTCGTCATCTCCCAAATCCTTGTAATACACTTCCTGCCGAGTACTATCCAGTGTACTGTTAACCGTAATTGTCTGTTCATTACCGGCATCATCCAGATAAGTGATAGTCGGCGTGGTTCCGGTTGCCAAATCCTCATATCCCAAGCGTAACCGGTATATGGTCTGCTGTTCCGGATACTGGTCTGTTGTATAATCCAGGCTACCATCTAAATACCCATCCAAATCTGCCGGATCCACCGGATTCACAGTGATTGTGCGCACATCTATATCGCTTTTATCCAACTCTTCCGTAATTTCATAAGAATACTTTGGCGCTTCCGTTGCACTGAAAATCAGACTTGTATCTGTCTTATATCCCGAGAAGATGTAACGGCCTGCGTAGGTTGCATTTCCTTCTGAAAAAATCATATCCTTATAAGAACGAATGGTTTCTGCAATAGCTGAACGGTCATCATTGTTAAAGGAATCCGTCGAGCCTTGTGTACAATATCCATTCATATACTCTAAGTAATTAGAAATACTGGTAATAGAATTCTCTGTCAACTCCATCCAGGAATTGGCATCCTTAATGTTCTTTTCCTTAAATTGCTGCAACTGACCAACCGTATTACGAAGTTTTAATGCTCGTACTGCAACAACAGGATCCTCACTTGCACGCTGAATCTTCTGTCCGGTTGTTAATTGCTGGGTCAGGGAATCCAACCGTTTTGTACTTGTCTGCAAATTCCGCAAGGAATTATTACTAATCATTTGATTGGTTACACGCATATGCTATCCCTCCTAAACTCCGGTTCCGTTAATCAGCTTGTCATAAATCTCATCTAATACTGACATTACTTTACATGCCAGATTATATCCGTTCTGCTGTACAATCAGGCTGGACGCTTCTTCATTTGCATCTACGCTTGATTCTGATAAACGCTGATAATTAATACTGTATACAATGTTATCCTGGTGTTCCATGGATACTTTGCTCTTCTTAGTCTGAACACCTAATGTGGAAATAATAGACTCCAGATACTGACTTGGTGTTCCCTGCTTAAATATACTGGCATCATTCAAGCTTGCCTGAATTTCCTTCAACAAGTTGCAATCTTCTACATTCCCTTGCTCAATAGCCCGCTCATCTGATACTACTACCTTGTTCGGGTCTTTCATAATATCATCATGGATATCCCAATTCAATGCTGTTAAACGATAATAAGAAACACCTTTTGATGTAAAACTGGTATCACCGGTGGTCGCTGCCAAATCCAAACTTTCACCATTCACATCCAATGTATTCAGCATATCTAAACCAACATCTCCATTGGCATCTACACCGGAGGTACAAATATCATTCATGTGCCTTGAGAAAGTACGAACAAACTCGTTTAACTTCAACATGTAATATGGTACACCTTCAAAATTCACATTGGTTCCGATTCTTGCTGTCACACCGGTTTTAATATCTGCTGCATTAGCCGGTTCCTGAGAAGCTCCGTCTTCAGATAAAACCTTCAAATTATGAAATGTATAACTGGTGATTTCTCCTGTTTCATTGTCATAATTTGCTTCGAAATCATCAAAGTAATAATCTGTATCATGAATCCGAATCTTACCTTCATCTACTACATTCAATGTATTCAACGTGAAATTCTTATCAGTTTCCATGGTCACGTAAACACCCCGGTCATTCACACCTGCGTCCACTGATTTACCTACAAAACCATGATTATTATTACCATCTCGAACCGCTACCAGACCTGCCAGTTTACCAGTCAGGGTTGGGCTGTTAATATCAAAGGCATCCCCGGCAGTACCATCTATATTCCGCCAAGCCAATTCATATAATCCCTTTACATCAGTAGCATTGACTCTTTCATCTCGCGGCACTTCCATTAATTGCTTACATTGTAAATCATCCAACAACACTTCACCATTAATCCATACGGTAAAGCGGGTCGCACCGGAATCATGACCATCTTCTGATAAAATTGGTTTTTCTTCCGTGGTTACATTCACCAATTCCGACAACTGATCCACTAACAGCAAACGCTGATCCCGTAAATCATTGGCATTGCCATCTCGCAGTTCAATGTTGGCAATCTGGTCATTCAAAGTAAAAATCTCTTTCGCAATGGAGTTAATCTCTCCAACACGAACTACAATTTCATCGTTAATACTCTTCTGTGTATTCTGTAAATTATTTGCCATCTCGTTAAATAATTCTGTATAGCTCTGAAAATCATTTACATACTGTACACGAGTAGTTGCACTGGACGGGTCATCCGCCATATCCTTCATGGAATTCTGTAAATTCGTAAGCAAGGTTGTATAACCGGTTGGGGAATTCATTTCGTTGAAGTAAGTCTCGATTTCATATGAATAATCATACTTACAACCGTATTCACCCTTCAAGCTGTTATTGCTCCAATATTTAACATCGTAATAAGAATTACGAATCTGTTCAACACCGGTAATGGTTACACCGGTACCCTGCATACCGGACGAATTACCGATACGCAATGCGCTGGATGCCTGACTGGTTACCTTCTGTCTGGAATAACCTTCGGTCTCTGCATTTGAAACATTATGTGCAGTGGTATTGATTGCTGCCTGATAATAGTTCAAACCGGATTTGGTTGTATTTAAGCCTAAAAATGTTGATGCCATGTCGTCACATCCTTTACTCTAATTTCCTCTTTATGCACCTAATTTCTCAATAATGTGTGCAATCATATCTGATACAACGGTAATATAACGGGAAGATGCATTGTATGCATGCTGGTATTTAATCAGATTGGTTAATTCTTCATCAGAAGAAACACCTACTACTTCCTGCCGTTGATTATTTACTTCATTTACCAAGGTTGCCTGCTTATCTGCAATGCTACTGTAGGTGTAGCCCTTATTCGCATAATCTCCTACCATTGCTGCGTAGTAGTTATTGAAATTATTCATAACCAAGGTATTCGGATCCAAGGTTGCAAAATCATTGTTCCACAACTGAAGAAGTTCATCCGCAACTGCTTGGTACTCTTCTCCATTCACTCTGGTCAATGGCAACAATGCCGGGTCCTTCACCAATCGGTCATTCACCTGTATCTGACCTACTGTGTATAGAGAATAATAATCGTCCGGATTCTCCGGATTGAATATCTTAACGGTCTGCTGAGTTTGGTTTCCATTCTCATCCAAAACTGTTATTGTCTGTTCCCGATAACGCTCCACGCCTTTTCGAACAAACAATTCAATTCCCTGCACTTCATTGCCTTCACCAAAGCCTTTACCTGCTTTCTCTGTATCCAATACTGTATAGGCAATGCCGTTCACATCTGTGATGGTGGTATTCGGACAAAGCACATCGTTAATCTTGGTCACCATGCCATGAATTAATTGGTCAAACTGTGCAATCATGGCAGATACATCCCGGTTGCTCAGGGTGCGGTTATAATTCACCAACGCGTCCTGATATTCTGCTTCTGTATTAAAATTCTCCCGAAGCGGAATGTGTGTATAATCCGGGGTATAATCACCTCTTGCGGATAACATACCCTTCAAAGAACCGGTATCTGAATTGTCGCCTGCCACACTGATTCTTTCCAGATTGAACACGTCTGTTTCATCCGCTTTCCAGAATACAGTGAGCAAATCAGAACCGGGAGCCACCGGCTCGGTTCCGATTTCAAAGGTTCGGTCATCCGATACCAGCAAATGTTGCTCTGCGTATACATTTACTGTACCATTTGACTGCTCCTTAATCTCTATGGAAATCAATCCGGACAGCTCATCCAGCAATTGATTTCTTGCATCTTTATAGTCGTTGGCAGTTTCTATTTCTCCTGCCTCACACTTCAGAATCTTCTGATTCAAATCATATATTTTAGTCGCAATGGAATTAATTTCATCTGCTTGCGATTGAATTTCGTCATTTAAGTTCTTCTGATAGTCTCGCAGCTGATTGTAAATCTCTGTGGCACGTTCCACAAAAGATGCCGCTGTCGCTACCAAAGCAGTTCGTTCAACATATCCGTTAGGAGTTTTCTGTACTTCCTGTATAGCTCCCCACATATTTTCCATATAATCCCGGAATGTACTGCCTTCTGTTTCACCAAAGTACTCTTGCGTTTCCAGAATTACTTCTGACTTCGCCTGATAATACTGTTGTCTGCTGCTTTGCAAACGGTACTTATTATCCAAATACTTGTCACGGGTCGTTCTCGTTTCTTCCACCCGGGTACCCAGACCCGTCTGCTTGATTCCTACTTTTGTGTAGCCTAATTTCTGATAAGACAGGTCTGTCAACAATACCTGTTGGCGGGAATATCCTTCCGTGTCCAGGTTGGTCAGATTGTGTGCAGTTGTATTAATCGCATTCTGGTGTGCCTGCAAACCGGATGTACCGATATACATTCTTCCCATTGTTCCAGCCATGTGCTCATCTCCTTGCTACTTTCATGTGCGTGTTTAACTCTTGCTGTCAAACTGACTATATGCCACGCCCAACATATCGCCACTGTAAGATTTCTTGTCGTAGTTTGCCGTTTCCGGCGCCTGCCCGGCGGTTTGAAGGATATTAATGTTGAATTCCGTCATTTCCAATGCATTCTCAAGCAAATCCCGATTCTGTGCATTTACCTGTTGCAATTTCATAACCACCTCGCGAAGTCGATGATGCAATTCGCTTAGCGGTTTCTGGAATTCCGGCTGATTCTCCATAATTCGGACAATATCAGCAATCGTCATAGCATTTGCCTTCTGATTCAACACAACCGCAATATTATCTACAATACCTTGCCGCCGTTTTTCCAGAACCAGAATCTTGTCTATAACATTCTGTTCACTTTCTGTAATCTTCTGAAGTTCTTCAATATCTCCCTTTACAATTACCTGAGTCTTGGTATCCGATACCTTGTACAGGTCTTCGTAAATGATACATTCCTGCTCCAGAACATCCATTAATTCTTCAATCAAACTAGCCATGCTGATACTCCTATCCTTTCCTTACGCCATGGTACGCTCTGCATATGCTGACATCAATTTCTCTGCAAAGCTTTCATTGCTTACATTGTATTCGCCATTCTGAATAGCGGTCTTCAATGCATCCACCTTGTCCTGACGAACATCCGGGGTCTTTGCCAATGCAGCCTTTGCAATCTGCATATCTTTACCAATAGAAGAAAAAGACACCTGATCCATGGTACTTACGCTACTGGCATAGCCGGTTTTTCCAGTCTTCTTAGACTTGCCAACGCCGTATAATTGATTGATTTGGTTATAAGCATCTATACGCATAATAGCCACCTTCCTCCTTGAAAATTATTCTCCTATACAATATTTATCGTCAATTTCCACATATACTTTAGCAATTTTTTAAAAAAGAATAAGGTTATCGCCGGATGCAAAATGCCGCCAAAGCAATAACCTTATGCCTATTTATTTCTCAATTTTAGAGCTTTATTCACTAAGCGAAGTTTTCTCTGTTACCGTTACAGTCTTGTCATAACATGTGAAAATTTCATCAACGGTTTCTTTCTTCATTTTCGGTGTAATCAGACTAACAAGCGGTACTACTACCAAGCCTGCAAGCATAGCAATTGCTCCTGCATTAATCGGAGACGCAATGAACTTAAAGAACATATTTGCCACTGTCAAACCTACGCCCACTGCAAAACTTGCCCACACAGATGCTTTGGTAACTTTTTTGAAGTATAAACCATACATAAATGGTGCAAGGAAGGCACCTGCCAATGCACCCCAGGAAATTCCCATAAGCTGTGCTATAAATGTCGGAGGATTCAATGCAATTACTACGGAAAGGATGATGAAAAATGCAATCAAAACTCGCATTACAATCATCTGTGTTTTCTCTTTCATTTCCTTCACAATGGTGCCCTTGATAAAATCCAAGGTCAAGGTAGAACTTGAGGTTAACACCAATGATGATAAAGTAGACATAGAAGCCGACAACACCAACACAATTACAATACCAATCAGAACATCCGGTAATTTTGATAACATCTCCGGAACAATCGCATCGTACATAACGCTACCGTCCGGTTTATATATATCCGCATCTGCATATAATCTTGCAAATCCGCCCAAGAAGTAACAACCACCGGAAATAACAATTGCAAATATAGTAGATATTATGGTTCCTGTCTTAACAGATCGTTCATCCTTAATTGCATAGAACTTATGTACCATCTGTGGCAGACCCCAGGTTCCTAAAGAAGTCAAAATTACAACGCCTATCAAATTCACAACATCCGGCCCGAAGAAGGAAGCAAATACACCCTTCTGACCCATTGTTATCGCTACATCACTTTCAATTTCAGCCAGTTTAAATACTGCCTCATAAAAACCGCCATGTCCATTTAACACAGCTACAATAACTGCCACAATACCAATCAACATGATAATACCCTGAATAAAATCATTGATTGCCGTCGCCATATATCCACCAAGAATTACGTATACACCGGTCAGTACTGCCATTGTAATAATACAAACTGCATACGGAATATCAAATGCCATTGCAAACAACCGGGACAAACCATTATAAATAGACGCGGTATACGGAATCAGGAAAATAAAGCAGATTGCAGACGCTGCCAGCTTCAAAGCATTACTGTCATAACGCTTTCCAAAGAAATCCGGCATAGTTGCAGATTCCAGTTTCTGACTCATAACACGGGTTCTTCTACCTAAAACCACCCATGCCAGAAGACTTCCGATAAATGCATTACCAAGTCCAATCCAGGTGGACGCCAGACCATACTTCCAACCAAACTGACCTGCATATCCTACAAATACTACGGACGAAAAGTACGAAGTACCAAATGCAAATGCAGTCATCCAAGGTCCTACACTTCTTCCTCCCAACACAAAATCGTTTACATTCGTCGCTTTCTTTCTGGAATATAAACCTACTGCAATCATAATTGCAAAGAATATTACCAGCAGAATAATTTTTACTACCATTTCTCTTTCCTCTTTCCTAAATGTTTTCGCACGCTTCTGTTGCATATCTGTATTTACAACATGCAAATCTGCGCCAGATTGTTCCTATTGTATCACAACTACTCTGTTAATGCAATGCACTAAAGCGTTAAAAGTCTAAATTGTTGAATTATTTATATTTTAGTCATTAAAGAACAGAAAACACCGCACAAACTGCATACTTGCAATCTACGCGGTGCTTCCTATTCTATTACAATTCAATTGTATGTTCTTTCCAATATGCAATTACATATCAATCGGCTTACTTGCCATCCAAAAAACGCATTCTTGCGGATTCTTTCTGCTTTGTCTCTATCTTCGGCTCCGGCTTCTTCTTGATAACACTGGATAAATTATTCTGCATGGTCAGCTTACACACTTCACAAAAACGACCAGTCTTAATCATGGCACCACAACCTTCACACTCCAAACCAACCATAGATGCATCCGAGAACGACAAACGTTCTTGACGAACCCAACGCTTAATCTGATTAACCGACACTTCATTCTCCTCTGCAACCACTGTAATCGGCGCTTCCGGGTGATCCTTTACATACTTCTTAACAACTTGAAATTTATCCTCTAAATTCTTTTCACAAGTTGGGCACATAGGTTTTCCAATATAGTTAAACATTTTACCGCAGCCCTTACAATTTCTTAAATCCATATCTAGTCCTCCTTATCTTCTATCTAATTTAATTAAATCCTTTTCCTATACAGATACTGGTGTAATATACCCGTTGAACACCACCTTGAAGCAATGCATCTGTGCATGCTTCTATGGTAGCACCGGAAGTATAAATATCATCTACCAATAATACCTTTTTTAATTTTACATCATTTTCACAAAAGAAAAAAGCCCTTTTTAAATTATCCAACCGTTCTTTATCATTCAGCGCTTTTTGTGGCAAGGTATTAATCTGCCGAATTAAAAGCTTCTCATAATCGGGAACTTGTAGCTTACGACTTAATCCTCTCGCCAGAAGCTCAGTCTGATTATATCCCCGACTTCGTCGCTTACGCCCATGTATGGGTACCGGTATAATTCCATCCAAATTCAGCTTCAGCAAGTCTTTTCCATGTACCTTCCAGATTTCATCCACATAAAAATCGGCATACTCTCTCCGGTTCTGATACTTAAATACGCCCACTCCTTCTTTCAACGGTTCTACATAATTAAACACCGGATATCCTTGCGTAAACCGTTTCGGCATGCGCACACAGTCACTACAATACTCCTGTTCCGGATTCTCTATTTCTTTTCCGCATTTCATACACGCCGGTGTTTGCACATAGGGGAGCTTCTCTTTACAACCTATGCAAATCAACGCCTGTCTATCCGTATTTTCTACAATCCCCTGACACACCGGACAACGGCGGGGATATATTAAATCAATGATTGGTATGTTACTCAACCATTTCTCCTTTCTGTACTAATTCCCGAATTGCCCAACACAATCCGGAATATCGTTTTTGCTCATCTACGTTGTCTACCATTTCATGAACTTTATAGCCATTCCCCACAATTACTACGCATTTCTTAGCGCGGGTAATTGCAGTATACAACAGGTTCCTATGGAGCAACACTCTCGGCCCGTTAAGAATTGGTAAAATCACCGCCGGATACTCACTTCCCTGAGATTTATGTATGGTAATGGCATATGCCAGTTCCAACTCATCCAGCATTTTGAAATCATAGGTCACCACTTTATCATCATCCATCAGAACCTTTAGTTCTTCTGCATAATCATCAACGGTCTGCACAATTCCGATATCACCGTTAAACACACCAACGCCCTTATCCAGCTCAAAATAACCGCTTTTATCATAAATCGCCCATTCCAGCTTGTAATTATTCTTTATCTGCATAACCTTATCCCCTTCCCGGAATGTAATGTTACGCACGGTATGTTCTTTCTTCTTCGGGGAGGCAGGATTCAATATCGCCTGTAGTTCCCGATTCAAATTTTCTACACCAAGTTCTCCTTGACGCATAGGTGTTAACACCTGCACTTCATAAGGTTTTGCCTGAACATATTTCGGCATCTTAACCGAAGTCAACTTGCCAACTTCTTCAATAATCGCCCGTATCTGATTCCGGGGCAACAGGAAGAAGTCTTTGCTTTGGTTGTCCATAACCGGATATTCGCCACGATTAATTCTATGGGCATTCATTACAATATCGCTGTTTTCCTCCTGACGATATACCGTAGACAATTCGATTACCGGGAATTCTTTTGAATTAATAATGTCTTTCAATACATTTCCGGGACCCACACTTGGTAGCTGGTTCACATCACCTACCATTATCAAATGAGTTCCGGGAATAATTGCCTGAAGCAAGGCATGCGCCAGATAGATATCTACCATGGACATTTCATCGATAATCACCACATCTGCTTCCAAAGGATTCTGTGCATTTCGATCAAACCGAAATCCGGCATCACCTTCTACGCCTCCACTTAGTTCCAGTAAACGATGTATAGTCTGTGCCTGATACCCGGTTGCTTCCGTCATTCGCTTTGCCGCACGGCCGGTTGGCGCCGCCAACCGAAGTTCCATGCCTTCCTGCTCAAAATACTGAATAATCGTATTTATAACTGTAGTCTTTCCGGTACCCGGTCCACCTGTTATAATTACTAGTCCGGAGGTTGCCGCCTGACGCACCGCATTCCGTTGGAGCTGGTCCAATTCAATTTCAGACTTTTCTTCAATTCGCTTTAATGTATTTTCAATTTCTATATTAGGAATATCGTAGGTCAAATCCAGGTCTAACAGCATTCTTGCTGTATCCAATTCCTTGTGATATTGCATACCGCCATAAACCGCCGTAACGCCTTCGATTTCTTTCAGAATAATTTTCCGCTCCAGCTGAAGTTCCATCAATTGTTGCTCGATGACTTCTTCGTAAGAATACTCAAATACATCTCCACCCTCCGGCACCAGAAAACTGGCCACTTTCCGAACCAACATAGCCTTAGGCAAAAACATATGACCAAGGGTCCCGGATTGATTCAATGTATATAGAATTGCAGAACGCACTCGAAATTCCGAATCCAGACCGATACCCGCCCGTCTGGCAATTTCATCTGCAATCTTGAATCCCACACCTTGAATATCCTCTGCCAATTGATAAGGATTCTCTTCCAAAACCTTGTACATACGATTGCCGTATTCATTATATATCTTCACTGCCAAATGTGCATTGATACCATACTTTCCAAGAAACATCATTGCCTGACGAATATCTTGGCTTTCATGAAATTGGATACCAATCTCTCTTGCCTTACGTTCGGATATGCCCTTAATCTCTGCCAGCCGTTCCGGTTCAAATTCAATAATCCGAAAGGTATCCTTTTTGAATTTCTTCACGATATGCAATGCCAGAACCGGGCCAATTCCTTTTATAGCCCCGGAGCTCAAATAGCGTTCCATACTATCTAAATCATCCGGCATACGAAACTCATAGGACTGAATTTTAAACTGACTCTCATAATACGGATGTTCTACCTCTTCTCCCTCTGCTGTGATGTATAAGCCTTGTTCTGCTCCTTCTACATATCCAACAAACACTTGGGTGTCATCATGTTTTTCATCAATTACAACTGATAATACTGTATATCCATTTTCTTCATTTCGATATATAATTTTCTCAATGTAACCTTCTAATCTCAATTTCATTCTCCATAAAAAAGGCTGCCTTGAACAAAGCCGAAATCTCCGTACTTCATTCATGGCAGCCCCTTACCATGTTCCAAAGTTCATTTGCGAAGCTTCATGCATCCTCGCATTCAATTATAAGCGAATACTCTGAGCCGCTGTATTTGCCGACTGCTCTGCCTCACCTGTATTCGCATCTTTCTTCTCGGTATCCTTAACTCCGGTTACCGATTCTGCCGCCTTAATATTCACCGCGTTCATGTTGTTCTTCATGGATTCATACAACATCTGTGCGATTCCTAAATCGCCCTTCTCAGTCAAAATACCGGCATATTCCTGGGTCATCATATCACCAAAGTATTCCACATACTGGTTGTCCTCTTCTTCCGACTTCGGAATACTTTCCTGCACCTGCTTCATAACCTGTTCAATCAGATAAGCTTCAAATTCCTGACAAGCCTCCATTAATTCTTCGTCAGTTGCTTCTTTAATTGCCTTGTTTTTCAACTTATTCTCTAATGCAGATGCCTTTATACTACCGGCATCATTCTGCGTATAGTAGTTGTTATAAAGATTACTAATAGAATCCATACGCTACACCTACCTTCTTAAGTTGTTTGCCTGCTCCAACATCTCATCTGATGCTTGAATAATCTTCGAATTCATCTGATATGCACGCTGTGCCACAATTAAATTTACCATCTCATCTGCAACCTGCACATTGGATGCCTCTATGTATCTCTGATGAGTCTGACTCAATTTCAATCCCTGTGTCTGGGATTCTTCCATCGGTGCACCGGATGCTACGGTCTGTGCATATCGGTTTCCGGAAGCCTTTTCTAATCCTGCCGGATTATTAAACTGTACAATACCAAGTTGTATATTATATAACGGATTGCCGTTGGCATCTCTACGAACCAGATTTATCTGTTCCCCATTCTGATCTGTTACAGAAAGTCTTCCGTCCTTAGCAATTCCAATATCCGCAGCATTGTAATCATCCGGAATAATAATTGTGTTATTAAACTGATCCAACACCGGATTACCATCTGTGGTACAAAGCATCGTACCACCATTTACCGGCGATACTGCAAAATTACCATCTCTGGTATACTGAATTTCACCTGTCTCAATTCGAACCTTAAAGAAACCATCACCTTCAATTGCTACTGCAAACGGGCTTTCACTAGGTGTCAGATTACCCTGAGTAAACTGACTGGTAATCGCTGCCGTCCGGCTTCCCAAGCCCACCTGAGCCCCTACGGGCTTTTCTTCTCCTACGTTATTCGTAGAACGGGTCTGTAAGGTCTGATATAACAATGACTTAAACTCTGCAGTCTCTGTCTTATATCCGGTTGTATTCAAATTCGCCAGATTGTTGGCGATTGTATCTACATTTTCCTGCTGAGCGATCATTCCGCTTCTCGCAGTCCATAATGATCTTACCACGTTCTGCTCCTTTCTATTGCCATACTAAGACAATTATACCTTACCAATCTGATTCACTGCCTTGTCTAAGGTTGAATCAATGGTCTGCATCATTTTCTGATTGGTTTCATAAGCTCTTGTAACCGTAATCATAGAAACCATTTCATTAATGACATTCACATTGGAAGTTTCTAAATATCCTTGACGGGTTAATGCTGCACCTGCCACCATACCGGCTTCCGGCAAGGCTTCGAACATATTCTCACCATATAAACTCAGCGCTTCGTAATTCTCAAAATCCACAATCTGAAGCTGACCTACTGGAACTTCATTGGCAAAAATATTGCCCAACGAGTCCATAGATACCTCTGCGGTATCTGCTCCCGGAATTCGGATTCTCTGATTATTCGCGCCCAGCACAAAATCTCCATCCTTAGTCACAAGATAACCTTCCCTGGTAACAGTGAATGAGCCATCACGTGTATAACGTATATGTTCTACTCCACTCTTGTCTGTTGTGCTAATGGTAAAAAATCCGTTGCCTTCTAATGCCACATCATATGGATTACCGGTCTCACGAAAACCACCCTGGGAAAAATCCGTATAAGTTTCGCCGATTTTTACACCCAGACTTACGGTTCCGATTCCTTTATACAAATATGCATCGGAGGTATCGTCTACCCGTATCGCCAGTTCCCGGTCAAAAGACTGTGATGTAGCACCCATCTTCTTGTATCCGGTTGTGTTTGAATTCGCCATATTGTTCGCAATTACATCCAGACGTCTTTGCTCATTCCGCAATCCCGTATACGCTGTGTATAGGCCTTTTACCATTCTTTCAACTCCTTTTAA
Organism: Lachnospiraceae bacterium; assembly: GCA_017461045.1. Taxonomy (GTDB): domain Bacteria; phylum Bacillota; class Clostridia; order Lachnospirales; family Lachnospiraceae; genus CAG-632. The sequence continues at coordinate 37,498 of JAFTZJ010000010.1, forward strand.
CTATTCTGCGTGCGGATTCTGTCACCAGAACACCGCGTCACCTTCGCTAGTCTCTCTTTCCAGACAAGAATTCAATGTATTTTCCGGTTCCAATTGCAACTGCTGTCAATGGATTATCAGCAGTAATGGTTGTAATACCGGTCTTTTCCTCAATCAATTCTTCCAAACCATTTAACAGTGCTCCACCGCCTGTTAATACAATACCGCGGTCTGAAATATCCGCTGCCAATTCCGGTGGAGTACGCTCCAATACGCTGTGTACCGCTTCTACAATCTGTGCGGTTACTTCCCGTAACGCCTCCTCAGTTTCCGTTGAGGTTACTGTAATGGTCTTTGGCAAACCGGTTACCAGATTACGTCCACGGACTTCCATAGACACTTCATCCGGTCTCTTATAACAGGTACCAATGTTAATCTTCAACTCTTCTGCTGTTCGTTCACCAATCAACAGATTGTGCTTCTTACGCATGTAACGAACAATTGCTTCATCAAAGTCATCACCTGCAGTCTTTACAGATGTACTAACTACAGTACCTCCCAAAGAAATAACTGCGATATCTGCAGTACCACCACCGATATCAACAATCATATTACCGCATGGTCTTGCAATATCAATACCTGCACCAATTGCTGCAGCTACAGGTTCTTCGATAATAGAAACATCTCTTGCACCTGCCTGATAAGTCGCATCTTCTACTGCCTTCTTTTCAACTTCTGTTACACCACTTGGTACACAGACACTGATTCTTGGCTTTCTTCCAAAGATACTTCTACCAACTGCTTTTTGGATAAAATACTTCAACATCTTCTCTGTAATGGTATAGTCGGAAATAACACCCTGCTTCAAAGGACGTACGGCTACAATATTACCCGGTGTTCTACCAAGCATCAATCGTGCCTCTTCACCAATTGCCTTAATCTTGTTGGTATCCCGATCAAAAGCAACTACAGAAGGCTCCTTCAATACAACGCCTTTTCCTTTTACATATACCAATATACTAGCGGTTCCTAAATCAATTCCAATATCTGAACTTGCCATGTTAATCCCCTTTCTAATGGACAAAAATAAATCTCTGCTCCTATTATAAACACTCTGGAAATATTTTCAAAGTGGATTTCAAGATTTCAGCAAATTCACCGATACTGTTACTAACTTATCCTTATATATCGACATTTTGCATACAAATCTTTACTTTCATTTTAACCATTATTTCATTTTTAAAACATCACTGTTGAAAAACTATGATTTTTTATTCTCACGCATAATGACCATTTTGGCGTCTTCGCCGTTTTGCCATTTTATGGACAATTCCTGAATGTTCATAATCTTATTCACCTGACGAATGTAACTCTGCCATTTTATATCCCCAATCGGTTGAATACCTTCCCTGGTATAGGTCGGTGTCGGCTCTGATAAAAAGGCCCGGCTATCCATATCCGTCACATCCATGCCGAACAGATTCTCCATTGCTTCATTGGCAAACAGCACTTTGCCATCTTGAAGATCTTTTACAAATACACAATCCGACACGAAATTATATGCATTCAACAAATCCTTGTTCAAAGCAACCATATGATCTGTATTATTACTTCGAACCATAATTCCCTGAATAATATCTGCCACATCCTGACAATAAGCAATTTCCCGTTCTAAGAATACCCGCTTGCTTTGACTGGTAAACATAATTCCACCATAAATCTCGTCATTTACTACCAAGCCAAAAATCATCATAGCATTGGAATTCGTAGAGGCCGCAAAATATTCCATCAAGGCATCCTCCGATTCCTCACCACGAATTACATAGCCGCCATTGGATACAATCGGATTCTTACGGCAAAGCTCTGCCATCCGCCAGCTTTGTTCCGGAAACACATTATAATCCGTTTCCGAAGCATTCCACTTTGCTACGCAGGAATATGTCTCTTGATTACTGTTACCGCAATATACTGCAATAGAGGTTAAATGCAACAGCTCACATGTCTTCTCCAAAATCTCTTGCATGGTCGCATTCGCATCATTTCGCATATTCGCAAAGGCTCTTGCCAAAATCAACTGACCTTCCAGTTCTTCACTCATTTCACGTTCTGCCAATCGACTCTTTTGGGAATCCATGGCGAGATACTGATTATCAAATCCTGCTTTGGTCATCAACTCTATCATCTTCTGTAAAGACTCAATGGAGTTATGCAATCTGGAAACCGCTTCTTCATCAAAGGCACAAATCAAGCACGCCGCCAACTGTTTATCACTGACCCGCAAAGGAATTGCACCCATTTGCTTTTCAAAATTATTCTGCTCCAATTCCCAGACAGTGAATTTTCGTTTTGACGACATTTTCTTCAATGTTTCATTGATTCGTTCCCGATACTGCGGCCGTTCTAAAATGTCATAAAACTCTCCCAGATGAATCATCGGTCCTGCAGGTTTTGTCAACAACTGACCTTTTACATCCACTAAGACCGCATACAATTGATTATTCTCTGCAAATGCATTTAAGAATTCCTGTATCTCATCTTTTTGCAGAAACTCCTCAAAAAACTCCTCTGAAGCTTGTGCCTGTCCGCTCATTACATAATCGAGCTTTTCTTCCAGTGCTTTCTGATTATCCAGAAGATTCTGTTCGTAACTGCTTTCATCTGTGGCATCCTGCATCAACAATTCCACATCATACATATATTCATCGATAATTCGCACCGACGCACAGAAGCGAACCCATCGGATATTTCCGTCTTCGCCTTTAATCCGGCATTTATTCATATAATTATCGATTGGGATATTCTTCGCATTCGTTAAGATTTCATTTACCCGTTCCCGGTCTTCCGGCACGACATAATCCGTAAAGGTTTTTCTGCCTTTTCGCAAGTCTTCCACATCCATACCAATTCCGCTGGCATTGGAAGATACATATTTAACGGTTCCCTTGCCATTCAATACCCGTTTCACCAGAACAACACTCTTGCTTTGCTCAATTGCTGCACGCAAATACTGATTCTCATCCTTCTCCAGCTTTTCTCCTGTCACATCTACCATGACAATTTCCATGCCTTCGATGCCACCGGTTGCATTCCGCACCATGCGAACATTACCGCGCACATAGCACACTTTACGGCTTTCCGTAACGATACGATATTCCATACAATCAATATCCTGTGCATCCCGCTCCCGTTCCGCAAAGCTACCTAATACAGAATCCAAATCATCCGGATGAATCAAATCCTTAAACTGCATTTTTCCGGTATAGAATTCTTCGCAAGTATATCCGTATTGCTTAACATTCTTACTAATATAATTTAATTTTATCTCTTCCTGATCTTCAAAGCTTAAATGTGCAATGATTACATGACTGTTCTCAATAATCCGTTCCAACAGCCAACTATTCATTCCGGTTCCCGGACGTTGTTCAAACAACAGCATATACATCCGTTGTTCATCCACTTCAAATTCGTTTACTATTCCAACTATCGGATATTCCCGAACCCCATTGGACAGCACCAAATGATATTCCACAATTGCTTTCCGATCATGCAACTGAGTCCAAAACCGATTTGCATCGGCAATTTTTTCAATTTCTATACTTAAATTCTGTGTCTTCTGTCCCAGAAGCAGTTTTGCTTCATAGTTCATAAGCACTACATTTCCGGTATCTGCTTCTACAATAACCACCGGAAATTCGATTCGCTTTGCAAAATCTTCATAGCAGTCATATCGTAACTTACCCATGCTTCTGCTCCTTCCTTACAATCTATCTTCATACCTTCGTATGAAATACTATTTTGCCAACATTACTAATACATAAGAAAGGCTGTCCCAAGGAACACTTCGGGACAGCCAGAACATCTACTTAAAACCGATAAAAATTGTTCTCGTACTCTGACATCTGTTCTTCTTTTATTCCTGTATCTTCTTTCGATGTCTCTTCCGTCGGATTCTCATCTGCCAAACTCATCTCTACAGATTGCACTTCCACCGAATCGGTTTGCATCTCCTCTTCTTTCTGTGCATCTGTAACAGCAGCCTCCTCTTCCTGTGGGAACACAGAAAATCCTGCAGTTGCAATTTCCTTCGTCTGATTGCATGCATTTGACAGGTTATCAATTGCCTGCTTCATATTCTCCATGTACGTATTCACACTGTCGCATTGCTCCTGAACACGTTGGCGAATAGTCGCTACCTGTTTTTCAGTCTCTGCAATCTTTTGATCACATTCTTCCTGGGTCACACGCATAAGCTCATCACATTCTGCTTCTGTCTGCGCCAATTTTTCTTCCTGTTGCTGTTTTGTAGTAGTAATCAACTCTTCTTTTTCTGCTTCTGCCTGTTGCTTTATCTTGCGACTTTCTTCTTCTGCAGCTGCCACTACTTGGTCTGCACGTTCCCGTGCTTCTATCAAGGTCTTAGAAATCGCTTCGTATTTTCCGGCATAGGAGGTTTCTTTTTCCTTCAGTTCATCCAATTCCTGCTTCATGCCGGCATATTCCTGCTTTTGCTCTTCCGCATCTGCCTTTGCCTGCACAATCCGTTCTTCATACTCTGCTTTCACAGCAGCAATTTCTTCATTCTGCTTAATCAATAATTCTGCAATCTGATTTTCACAATCTTCTTTCATCGCAGTTAACGCAGTATCCTTTTCCTGCTTCAACTGCTCTATCCGGGATTCGTAGTCGGATTTCATGGAATTTGATGCGGATTCCTGTTCTGCTTTCATAGCCTCTAACTGATCGCCACCACTGCGCTTTGCATCTTCAGTCATACGCTTCTGCTCATCTAATTCAGAATTTAACTCGATGCACTTTGCAATACGTTCATCCAGTTTCTGCTGTAATTCAGCAATCTCCGCATTCTTTGCGTCAATTGTAGATTTCAGTTCTTCTTTTTCTGCAATTTGCTCTTCTAGCTGCTGCTTTACTTCATCGTTCTGAACGAAAGAGCTTTCTAATTCTAATTTTAATTTTTCAATATCTTCACTTGCCGCGGTCTTCACTTGCTCCTTTGCAACCTGAAGCGTCCGAACGGTCTCGCTCAATTTACCTATAGTAGTCTTCAAATCAGCAATATCACTTTGATGACTTCGATTGGTCTCTGCCACATATTCATCTACAATCGCTTTGTCATATCCCCCGAATGATACCGTCTTAAACATCTCATCCCTTGCCATACACGAACCTCCTAACTTGTATTGCCCCCTCGCTTTGCTCGGCGACTTATTGCTGTGTGCATCTGCTCATATGCACACTTCTTAGCGAATTTTGTATAAACTGCAATAATTATAGCATAGTAAAAAACAAAATGCAATATTTTTTAAATCCTCCCGCATATTCATTGGTAAGTACTAAAAAAGCTTTGACACTTGAGGGATTGCATCTCTCTTGTCAAAGCTTCTTTTCATTATGTATTCAAATATTTCGCATTCGAAATTATATCTTCTTTCGAATTTCTTTTGCCAACTCCTGTAACTCTGTTGGTGATGACTCACCCGGTTGCCAACCAATTTTCACTCCATCATTCGCATATCGCGGAATCAAATGCAAATGAAAATGGAACACCGTCTGTCCAGCTACCGTTCCGTTGTTCTGTACCAAATTCATTCCGTCACAATTCAATACGCTCTTCATGGCTCTTGCTACTTCGGTTGCCAAGGAAAACAACTTGCCGGCTGTCATTGCATCAATATCAAAAATATCTTTGAAATGCTCCTTCGGAACAATCAATACATGTCCGCGGTTTGCCGGTGCTACGTCCATAAATACGCGAAAATCACTGTTTTCATATATAGTTGCTGACGGTATTTCTCCGCCTGCTAATTTACAAAAAATACAATCCTTATCTTCCATTATATCTGTCCTCCATAAATCGTCACTCACATTATTGTAAACCGAATTACAAAAATTTACAAGTTAAATTTTTATAACCAATCTCTGCACAGACACCACGTTTTCTATGCTTGTAGCCCACGATTATGTGCACCTAACGGGTCGCAGCTCTCATTCAGATATCCTTTTCCATAGGTCAAACCGGCATACACCTGCTGACTACCCTGCATCAGTGGAGCATCCGTATCCTTCTTGCTGATTTCCACAAAGGAACTGCGTAATTGCTCCAAATAGCCTGCACATTCTTCCAGATTCACCGGTTGTTGTTTTACGATAGACATAAGCATTTGCTTATCTACAAACAGATAAATGGACATTACATCACAGCCCACCTGGCTATCCATTTTCGACATACTCATCAGTTCCTGCAGAAAGCCTTGGGCCTGACTTAAGCTACGCTGGAACTGTGCCGGATTCTCTTCTGCAAATGCCTGCTTTGCTTCGCCAATGCATTCTAATACTATATCAAACAAAACCACTGCCATAGCCGAAGCGTTTGCCTGACTAATTCGCATGGTATATGCACTAATTTGCTCTTTTGTCATATCCATTCCTCCATTCACATTAAAGTCACTAGTAATTATATCGTCTAATTCCTTCAAAACATTAATTAGAGTCACATGTAAAAGCTTTGTAAAATCTTTCACGTTTGTTGCTTACATTCTTTTCCCTGTGATATACTATAAATGTCGCTAAAATAATAGTAAGCAATGATTACGTAATTGACAAGGAGATTTATGAAAATTACATTTGAAGATATTAAGAACAACGAAGCTGTTAATACCTATATCCGGAAAGCAGATGAATCCCTTATTGCTCTTGGTTTTACAGAACATAGCTTCACGCATGTGTTACGAGTAGCCGGCGTAGCTAAGGACATTCTGTTAACGCTTGGGTATTCCGAACGGGAGGCAGAGCTTGCCCAAATTGCGGGCTATCTCCATGACATTGGTAATGTGGTCAATCGAACAGACCACGCCCAGTCCGGTGCCGTTATGGCATTCCGAATCCTGGATAAAATGGGGGCTGACCCGGAGGATATTGCTACCATTATCACTGCCATCGGAAACCATGATGAATCTACGGCATATCCGGTTAATCCAATTGCCGCCGCTTTAATTCTTGGGGACAAAACCGATGTCCGCTATACAAGAGTCCGAAATCAGGATTTCGCAAGCTTTGATATTCATGACCGGGTAAACTATTCCGTAAAGGAAAGCCATGTAAAGGTTGTGAAGGATTCCCATATTGAATTGGATTTAAAAATAGACACAAAAATGTGTGCTGTTATGGACTATTTTGAAATCTTCTTAAACCGAATGATTCTTTGCAGAAAAGCCGCCGAAAAACTTGGTGTTGAATTCTGGTTGTATATTAATGAACAACGATTAATGTAAAAATCCTGTGCGTTAGATTGCCAATCTCATGTATTTGCACATCTCAACGCACAGGATTTTTTATAAGAATTTCTGAATATCTTTGGTCAAATCTTCTTCTAATTTGATTAGTTTCTTCGCAATATCCTTGGATACTTCATCTGCTGCTTCATACTGATTCAGATACTTATTTAAGGATTTCACTCCCATATCGCAACCATCTGTAATCAAATCTGCAATCGTTTCGTCCGATTCATTCATGGCTAATTTAACATTGGTTTTCACCCAGGACATTCCCTTTGCCATTGGTGCCGGTTCTTTTCCTTCATCATGATACCGATCCAATAATTCTTGAATCTTCACTTTTAGGTCTTCATGTTCATCTTTACACTTATTCAAACATTCTTTTAATTCTTCGTCTTTTACATAATTCATTACTTCATCTATGGATGCCACTCCCATTTTCACTCCCGCATCACACTCCCGAAGCAAACGAATGGTGTCTTGTTCTATCATCGCTTTACCTCCTAATTTTTAATATACAAATAGTGTTACCGAAAATGCGCATACTTACTCCTATTTCCCTTAATACCCACCACATTTTATTAAATTCATTGACACTTTCATTTAATTTATGGTGTAATTATATATATTCATTTTGATTTCAGTAGTTTTTAAATGGGAGGAAAAAACATGACGATTTTAATCATTCGATCCGAAATCATTTGCATGCTTGTACTAATCTTCTTAATTTGTTATAAGGCATTTTATCGGGACAAAAAGAACGAAAATGGTTTTCTTCGAGTTGCATTATGTGGTCTTTCCCATGTATTGCTTGACTTGACAACTGTAATTACCGTTAACAAAATATATGACATTCCACTGGGCGTTAACCGTTTTTTACATATTTTGTACTATTATTCCGGAATGCTGTTTACTGTAGAATTTTTCAGTTATGTTGTCCGACTAACCATGCCCCACAATCTGTGGAAACGCATGCGAATCATTTCCTATATTCCGTTCATTGTATATGTGGTACTATCCTTCATTTTGCCAATTCAGTACATTACAGGAAATGGTACGAATTACAGTTACGGACCTCTTGTTTTCGCCGGATATGGTATTTTTCTTGTATTCTGTATTACCTGTATAGCATTAACCATTCTCCGTCGCAATCATCTGGAATTCAAAGTACGTCTTGCCATAATTCCAACCAGTTTGTTAATGCTTATCATGATAATTGTACAGGCATTTATCCCGGAATTATTAATGACAGGTGCAGGTATCACCATTGTCTGCATCGGTTTATTTGTTACCATTAACAATCCTGTGGAAGCCTTCAAGGAGGAAGCTCACTGGGATATGTCAACCGGTGTCCGGAACAAAAACGGATTCAAAAAGCATCTGGAGATTATTAGTAAAAAGCATCATAAAAAGAACACGCAAATCGGTTTTATCATCGGCGATATGAATGGTTTGAAGGTTATTAACGATACTTATGGTCACGCCGAAGGCGACAAGCTTATTAAGGCTGCTGCAACCACATTATTAAATAACCTTAATACCGCCTATGGTGTATATCGAATCGGCGGAGATGAATTTGCTGCTATTTATATTTCTCCAAATGATGAAAAGGTCAAAGCAGAAATTGAAGCAGTCTATTCCGCTTGTCAGCAATACAACGACAGCCCAATACCCCTCAGCATCGCCATAAGATATGCCTCAGGTCCGTATTCCGCTGATTACATGGATATCTATAATGCAGCAGATGAATTGATGTATACAAATAAAGTTGAAATTAAAAAGAATCATCCGGAACTATGCGGAAGATAATGAAAAGGCCAACCAGATGTCACCGACATCCGATTGGCCCTTTTTATGCCATAAAATCCTAATTTTGCTGTAATAACTGCAAAATGCTTTCCGGATGAGCATTTGCTTTTGCCAGCATATTGGTAGCAGTCTGTGTTAACAGATTCTGCTGTGTATAGTTGGTCATTTCTGCTGCCATATCGCAATCCAGAATACGTGCCAAAGAATTAGTCATGCTTTCTTCTGACACACCCAAACTGGTCTCAGTATGCTCCAAACGATTCTGGTATGCTCCCAGTTTCGCACGCACATCTGAAACCATCTTAATCGCCTCATCAATCTTAGCAATTGCCTCTGATGCATCCTGTCCGCATACTAAATTAATATCATCAGTTCCAAGAATTTCCGGAGAAACTCTCGGAATCGTAACGGTCATCGTTTCTTCTTCGTTGGCTCCAATCTGGAACACCATCTGACCGGCACTGAGTACTTCCACTTTTGCTTCATAGGTCTGACTTCCGGTTGCCTGTGCACTACCGCCAGCTGCCATAGTCGGATCTGTAAAGGAAGTCTCACAAGCACCCTGTCTTGCTTCCATTACCATCTTAAATCCACTGCTATCTGTTACTGTAATGGTATTACCGTCACATGCAACCGTTGCGGTTGGAGAGAACCCATCTCCTAACTCTACTGCCACATCGGTTCCGGTTGCAATACTATCTGTAATTCCTAACAATCCTGCAAGTTCATCATTATTGCATGAAATATCAATTTTCTCAGAAGAACCATAATAGTCAGATACAATCACCAACTGTCCTCCATTACCAAATGGATTGGCACTCGGCGTATATCCCGCGTTCTCCTCTAAGCCGGCAGTATTATCCAAGTCATCCGCTACAAATATCTTGTTACCTGTCCACTCGCACAAATCCTGTAACTTCGAGTAAATCTGATCGGTAGAGTCGCCCGGCTGAATCTCAATAGTTTCACCATTGATTGTAACTGTTCCTGCCTGCTGTGCAGTCACAACAGTACCGGCAGCCATTGTAATCGGACCGCCTACAGACACCGCCTGTCTGGCATCCTGAGATACTTCGAAGGAATACTCTTCCAAATCTACTGCATCGGAAATCTCCAGGGTCTTAACACCCTTTACTACATCGCCGGTATCAATATAACTTGCCCGGCCCAAATCACCATTCAACAGTTTTTTCTGGTTGAATTGTGTGCTATCTGAAATTCTCTGAATCTCCTGATTCATAACTTCAATTTCATCCTGAAGTGTCTGACGGTCTTCTGCACAATTCACATCATTTGCAGCCTTTACAGCCAGTTCCTTCATACGCTGTAACATTGCATGCACTTCTGTTAAAGCACCTTCTGCCGTCTCAATAACGGAAATACCGTCACCGGCATTCCGATTCGCCTGCTGCAAGCCCCGAATCTGCGTCCGCATTTTCTGAGATATTGCAAGGCCTGCAGAATCATCCTTCGCATAATTGATACGGTATCCGGAAGATAACCGTTCAATTGCGGTTGACATAGCATTGTGGTTCTTGTTCAATGTATTATTGGCAAGCATTGCCGTAATATTATGGTTAATTCGCATATTCTACACCCCTTTTGCTTTAGAGGTTCTTCATAAGCTATCATCCTTGATTCGTTATTCCGAAACTCATTTTTCTTTCTGCATAAATTATCGGAGGGGTTCCCGAAAATCTTTAGACCAAATATAAATACACCAGCATAAAATGACAAAAACTTCCGCCCATACAGAACAAATGGAATATTTCATGTGTGCCGAAATACTTGTGTTTTTCGTTAAATTTCTTACCTTTCAATGCATAAATCACGCCACCAATGGTATAGATAATTCCACCGGTTAACAACCAGCCAAATGCCCCCATTCCAAGCTTTCGAATCAGCATTGGTGCTGCAATAATACACAGCCAGCCCATAACAATATACATAACAGAGGATACCCACTTCGGACAGGTCACCCAGAACATTTTGAATGTAATTCCCAAGGCAGCCACACTCCAGATTGTTGTCAGCATTAAATATCCGATTCGGTCACCCAAGCCAATTACGCAGACAGGCGTATAGGTTCCTGCAATCAGTACAAAAATCATGGCATGATCGAATTTCTTCAACGCGGTATTCACCTTTTCTGAAATATCAAATGTATGATAAGAAGTGCTGGCCCCATATAACAGAATCATGCTAACAATAAAAACCACCGTTGCAATTACATGTCCTCTGTGAAAGCCTTCCTTTGCTTTCAGAATTAATGGAGTTGCGGCAGAAGCTGCCATAAGCATACCGATAAGATGTGTAATAGCACTTCCCGGATCTTTGATTTTACGAATGATATTGTGTTCCACATAAATTCCCTCCTTCATATTTACTTTCACAAATTATTCTTGTTATAAGTCAATTTCACGCGTATACTAAATACATAAATGCACAGTTCAAAACGCAAATGTAGTTTTGATATTTTCAGATGTAGTTTTCAAAACTACGTCTTGTTGACTTGATATTATCATATGCAGATAGTATGTGCAAGTATTATTTCATTTATTTTTATTTAAGGAGTTTTTATGAAGATTGCATTGACACAAATGGATATCATATGGGAAAATCCGGCAGAAAATCAGAAAACCTGTCAACGGCTTACAGAAGAAGCCAGCCGGAACAACTGCAATTGGATTATTTTCCCGGAAATGACCTTAACCGGTTTTACCATGAATCCGGAGCCTTTCCGCGAAACTATTACCACTTCTCCTACTAAAGCATTCTTTCAACAATTATCCACCGACTACAACATTAATATTGCCTTTGGGTACATTGCCGAGAAAAATGATAAGAACTATAACCATTTGGTTTGTGTAGAACATGGGAAAACCATCCTTGAATATGCCAAGATTCATCCATTTTCTTATGGCGATGAATCAAAACATTATACAGGTGGTGATGAAATTCTTATTACGAATCTAATAGATGGGGCAGCTTGCTTGTCCGGTTTTATTTGCTATGATTTGCGTTTCCCGGAGGTGTTCCAAGTAGCGTCTGAGCAGGCTACTGTTATTTTCGTGATTGCCAACTGGCCGGAAGTGCGAATTGCCCACTGGTATACTTTATTACAGGCTCGAGCCATTGAAAATCAATGTTTTATCATGGGTGTAAACCGTACCGGCGAAGGTAACGGATTGCAATATATACCTAGCTCGGTCGCATTTAATCCTTATGGAGAACGATTAACACCGGAATCGACAGACGAATTATTATATATAGATATTCAACCGGAACTGGCAGAGTTATATAGAAAAGAGTTTCCTGTAAGGGAGGATCGTAAAACACGAATACTAATTACGTAAGTTTTGTGTTATATTTATCACACGCTTCCTCCAATTTTAAAAAATCTAAACACCGTTTCTTTGCCTTAAATTCTTGACCACTTATATACATCTGATATAGAAGCTTTGCCTTTCCTTTAATTTCTTCTTCATGTTTACGACACCACCTTAGTTCCTGTTCGCACAATTTCTTATATTTTCTCCAATATTCATTATCTGTTTTCAAAACTTTAATATTGTACTTAACAATCTGCGAGTCAGTCACAGGTATCATTTGATTATAATTTAGAACCGCTATTAAGTTATGATGACTATCATATATCTTGCTTATATCTATACGTTTGCCCATATCACAATGCTTTGGTTTTGCAGAAGACAAAGGGATACAGTAACTCCTCTCATTTACGACTATTACTGTTCCAATAAATAGCCTATGTGCTTTTCCTACTTGTGGCGAAACGGAAGGAACCTTATCATCAACTTTATGCAAATCACGTATGTATTTCATATCGATTGTATATAAATTCAGCAATGAAAACTCCCCTTAAACATAAAAAAGGCTATGTACTAAAACATAGCCTTCTGCAAACCCTCCAACAGAGGTTTTGCCCTATTATCAGTTCCACTTAAGGCAGGACACTCCTTTGACTATGATTTTACCACCAAATACTTTTTTGTCAACATTTTTTTATCATTTTCTTACATATTACAACTCGCCTTAATTAAAGTCAATAGTTTTTTTGTCTTTTTACACTATAATAATTTCCCACCTTCTCACCGACATATATATTAGATACTTTGAAAAGGAAGGGCAATCTATGTCATATCAATACAATCATTCAACTACATATCAATCATATACAGAAGCCAGTCTTCAGCTTGGCATACAATCGGACAACCGTTACAACAAAACGGTTGGCAATTCCACAGATGCAAAGAAGAATTCTGCCCTTTCACTGGGTGCGGTTGGTGACATTCTGACCGGAACCGTATTGCAGGGTGGCGATTCTCCAATTGTGGAAATGAACGGAACGCCAATCAAGGTACGCTCTGATGCCTTGAAACAAACGCAGAAGGGCGAACAAATTTATTTACAGATTACGAAGAGTTCTTCCTCTGAAATTACAATGAAGATTGTAGACCAGAAGTCCATTTCGACTGCAACAAGAAATGGTGCAATGCAAACGGAAATCATGAAAAATACTGCTCAATTCGTAGAGAATTGGAAGCAATATCAAGAGGAACATACACCAAATTCAGAAGCCATGAAAGATGATGCGGATTATGTACTTCAAAGCATGACCTCCGAGGAGAAAGCAAAGCTTCGCCAGATGGGTATTGATGTATCCAGTTCGAATCTGACCATGGTAAAAAGCCTACTGGCCCAAATGCGTGGCAAGGAGCAAGATGCAGATTTGCAACGTGCCATTGAAGATATCCGTCAGGAAATCCTTATGGCAAATCCGCAGAAAGCTCCGGAGGAATTCCAGATTACCATTCAGGAAGAAACCTTGCAGATATCAGACGTTACCAAAGAAGCCAATGCATTTCTACCGATTACAGAGGAACAGTCTGTTTATTTAATTCAGAACAACCTTCCTCTGAACCTGGATAATTTATACAAGGCAGAATATAGTGCCAAGCCAATGCCGGCTAAAGCAGGCATCTCCCAAAATGCTTTTCAGCAGATGCAGCCGCAGATTGAACGTTCCATTCAAACCGCCGGCATGGAGGTAAATGATGACACCTTGAATACAGCCCGTTTCCTGTTGGATCACCAGTTACCGGTGAATACTGATTCCCTGCGTATGATGACCGCCATTCAGGATGTAAATGAAAATGGTTTTTCTTCATCACAAATACTGGAAAATATTACAGATGCTACTGCGGATGCCGTATCTGACAATCATTTACCAAACAAGCAAGAAACAACGGAAACATTTACTTTTACTTTCGAATATTACCGCCGGACAGAGCTTTACTTCTCTGCCCCATCCGTAACTGCCAATCAAATCATGGCAGACTTAAATCAGATTACAGATCAGGGATTCCGTGCGTTTAGCGAAACAGGTTTACCATATACCCTGGAGCAGTTGTCTGCCTTCTGTCAGGCTTACCAACCGGCTGCCATGCAGGCTTCCGGAGAAGGATTATTTGACCCATCTGCATTCCAGTCCGAACACCGTCTGGAAACAGCAGAATTCACTGCTTTAACCGCCCATCGCCAGTTAGAGGAAATCCGACTGAAAATGACTTGGGAAGCCAGTTACACATTGGCAGCCGAGGATATTCATATTCGTGCAAGAGAATTAACTGAAGTAGTGGATGCACTTCGCAATCAGGAGCGGAATTATTTTGCTAAGCAGTATCAGACACAGGGCATTGAGCCGACTTCCGATATGATGCGCTTAACGCAGGACACTAATCGCAAGATGCAGGAATTGCCATATTTACCTGCTTCTGCTTTGAGTGCAACCTTATTTTCCGGTTCCTTTACATTAGAGCGTTTGCACGCACAAGGCACCACAGCAATCAGCGAAATGCATACCAGCATTTCATATACACAGGTGTCCTCTTACGAAACCTTAATGACCCGTCCTCGCGGGGATATGGGCGATTCCATTCAGAAAGCATTCCGTAATGTGGATGATATATTAGAGGACATGCAGATTCCTGCTACTGAGGACAACCAGCGTGCCGTTCGAATTCTCGGTTATAACCAAATGGAAATCACTACTGAGAATCTGGCACAGGTAAAAGCCGCAGACCAGCAGGTACAAAGCCTAATCCGAAACCTACAGCCATCTATGGTTTTAAATCTGGTTCGGGATGGCATCAATCCTCTAAACATGCCGATTGAAGAATTAAATGATTTGATTCAGAACTATATTCATGAAGACGGAATTACTGATGAGGGTAAATACAGCGAATTCTTACAGAAATTAGATCGTAAAAACGGAATTACTCCGGAAGAACGTCAAAGTTATATCGGTATTTACCGCCTGTTAGATAAAGTAACAAAGTCCAAAGGAAAAGATATCGGAACCTTGGTTCGCAACGGTCAGGAAATTACGTTGCAGAATCTGTTAACTGCACATCGCAGTAATCGGGCAACCGGTATGAATACTACTATTGATGAAACCTTTGGCGGTCTCGAAGTAAACAGTGTGGGGACTTCTATTACATCGCAAATCGAAGAAGCCTTTGCACCGGACGCTTCTAATTCGGAAACAAACTATGCAGAAGCCAATAATGCAACCCCTTCCGATACAGAAGCATCCCCTGTGGAATCTGCTACGATTCAGTATAACCAACAGTTGACTCAGCAGTTATTTAACCGACTTACTCCGGATTTGATTGCAGAAATGACTCAGCAGGTAGCAACCGGTATTACTTTGGAAGAATTCTTCGACACTATCCAAGATCAATTAGTAGATGATTTTAACAACGAAGCACCGGAGAATTCCGGCGATGACAAAGTAGCTGAACAAGAAATAGACGAAGCACTTATGCAAAGTTTGGATGGTCTTCCGGAAGACACCGGAACCTTTATGAATACCATGAATATCTTCCCGTCATTAACAAACATGATGATGTCAGCAGATATTCTCCGCAGAGGCAACCGTACATTCCGGGATACTGCCCGCCTTGGCAAACAGGTTCCGAATCCTTCCCAAGCACCGGCAAATGAGCAAAGTGAAAATCGGATTGATAATCAGCTGGAACAGTTGGCAGAACATCTGAATTCAGCAGAAGAAATGGAACAGGCATATGCAGAATTAGAGGCCAATATTACCGAAACCGTCCATCAGGCAGATACTACCGGCGCCATTACAGCCATGGATATTCAAGCGCTCAAGCAGGTTCGCTCCGGCTTACGTATTATGCAGAAAATGAGTCGAAAAGAACAATTTGAAATTCCATTTTCTGTTAATGGACAGTGGAATGTTATGCATTTGTCCATCGTCCAAAACGCAGAAGTAACCGGACTGTTGCAGGCAGATGTTCCAACCGAATCTGGAACACTCTCCGCCTCAATCTCTTGGAAAGAATCTCATTGGGAAGGTAACTTCTCATCAGATACCCAGGAAGGAACGGTTCTGTTGGAACGGAATCAGGCAACCATTTCTGAAGCATTAGCTGCTATGTCTTCTATCGAGGAAGACACACCAACTACCAATGAGATGTATCGTATGGCAAAGCAGTTAGTTGTATTGATGAAGCATGTTACAACTGCTTAAGATTCTTACGTTTTCATTTCACTTAATTCTACATAATAGGAATCAATCATAAAATATGGTATATTGTTTTACATAACTTACAAAAGGGAGGAAACAATATGCCATTTTTAGTTGGACCAATTATTTTTATTGCAGTTGTAGTAATCATCTTTTTAGTCGTTCTGTTCTTTACCGGTTATGTAAAGGCTTCACCGGATAAGGCCTACATCATCTCCGGTTTGAGAAAGACTCCAAAGGTCTTAATCGGTAAGGCCGGAATCAAAATTCCGTTCTTGGAGAAGAAGGACGAGTTGAGCTTACAGTTGATTTCCATTGATGTTAAGACATCCAATGCCGTACCAACTGCTGATTACATCAATATCAATGTAGATGCAACGGTTAACGTAAAAATCAGCGACAATCCGGAGCGCTTGAAGCTGGCCGCTCAGAACTTCTTGAACAAGAAGACCGAGTACATCGCACAGGTTGCAAGAGAGGTTCTGGAAGGTAACGTCCGTGAAATTGTTGGTAAGATGAAGCTGGAGGAAATGGTTTCTGACCGTCAGAAATTCGCCAACTTAGTAAAAGAAAATGCAGAGCCGGACCTTGGAGAAATGGGCTTGGACATCATCAGTTTCAACGTTCAGAACTTCGTAGATAACAACGCAGTTATTGAGAACCTTGGTGTGGATAACATCGTAAAAATCCAAAAGAATGCTGCTATTTCCAGAGCAGAAAGTGAAAAGGAAATCGCAAAAGCAAGAGCTATGGCTGAGCAGGAGGCCAACGATGCAAGAGTTGCTTCTGACACCGCCATTGCAGAGCGTCAGAATGAATTAGCAATTAAGAAAGCAGAATTGAAGCGAGAAGCCGACATTAAGCAGGCGGAAGCTGATGCTGCTTACGAAATCCAGAAAGAGGAACAAAGAAAGACCATCGAAGTAAAATCAGCAGACGCGAACATTGCAAAGCAGGAAAAAGAAATCCTCTTAAAGCAGAAAGAAGCCGATGTAGAAGCGCAGAAGTTAGATGCTGAGATTAAGAAAAAGGCTGAGGCTGACAAATTCGCTCGTCAACAGAAGGCAGAAGCTGACCTCTACGAGCGTCAGAAACGCGCAGAAGCTGAGAAATTCGAACGGGAAAAAGAAGCGGAAGCAAAGAAGGTTCAGGCTGAAGCCGATTTGTTTGCCAAGGCAAAAGAAGCCGAAGGTATCCGCATGGTAGGTGAAGCAGAAGCGAAGGCTATCGAAGCAAAGGGTATTGCTGAGGCAGAGGCTTTAGAGAAGAAAGCAGAGGCTATGAAGAAGTATGGCCAGGCTGCTATGATGGAAATGATTGTAAATGCTTTACCGGAAATGGCAAAAGCAATTGCAGAACCATTATCAACCATCGACAAGGTTACTATTATTGATAGCGGCAATGGTGACACCGGCGTTTCCAGCATGGGCTCTTATGTACCAAATGTACTGGCTCAGACCATTGAAGCTGTAAAGGAAACCACCGGCTTAGACATTGTTGAAGTTATGAAAGCAAACACATATGATGCCAAGGTAAACCGCAATATTAACATTACCGGCTTGGAAGATGCCGATGCTCAGACTAAGAGTGAGGTTGCTGCGGCTGTAATAAATAGTGTGGCAAGGGAAGACACCACAGGAGCAAAATAGGACTTATTCAATTCATGAGTAATTTGAACACAATGTTCTACTCCGAAAGGTGCTTGAAAGTGATAGAGATTTAGATAAATATTTTAGAATAATTGTGGACACGGATGGTGCCGATTGGACTTTCGTAGTTCCAAATGATTATAAGTTGAAGTTCTTTATCTCAAATATAATTCAAAGAGCAGAAACAACATTTTAGTCGTTTCTGCTCTTTTTTGCAATTCACTTATTCCGCCTCCACCCTACTACCTACCCCTGTCAACCTAACCGGCGGTTCCAGAACCTCTAAGTGCATGGCGATGCGTTTTTTGATTGAAGACTGCTCTCATAAACTCGCCTTCCAACTCACTATGGATTGTACGAACCGTCCTTTTATTACGGAAGGCTCAGACATATTCGAGCAGTCTTCATTCACGCACCGCCTTATGCACTAACAGGTTCTATGCAACCGCCTACACGGTGTGTCAGGGGTAGGTGTAGGGCGGTCGGCGGCAAGTGATGATATCAAAAGCTTCCGTACCACAATCGATTCATTTCAATTTTTAACTTTGTCTATTGATTTTCATAATTAAGCAACTTTTCTCTTAATCCGAGCAATACAGTCTGATCTGCCCTAAATTTAAACTTTAGCATATTATCCTCATAACTCCCTCCTATTTGACCTATTACATAAAAATTCATGTCATTTTCAAAATAGAATTTCAAATACGCATCACTTTCACAATCCAAAATCTCTATTTCTCCGTCCAAAGATTGAATCATTTTATCAACAATCTGAATGTATTCTGTAAGTTTATTCTCATTAATACAAAAACAACAAATTCCAGAAAAACTATTCGTTGAAACAAACACTCTATAAGTAATGTATCCTCCTATAAAATACAATGATTGAATAGATATCATACTATTATGTCCTTGATATATCAATTGATTATCCATATTTACTCCTTTTATTTGAATTTGAAATCGTCAAACTCACCTGTAATTCTATTATAAACAAAATGAATTTCTATTCCATTTACATTATTACTCATCTTTATCCATCCTTCTGATGCAGGCCATCTAGGATCATTCATGATAACTGGCCTGTCTAACTGACTCAAATCAATAGCTCCTTCCAAAGGATTGGACATAACTTGATTCATTGCCATTTGTTCTTCGAGCGTATTGGGTATCGTTCTACCTGTACTACCTCTCCCTTCAACTCTAACTGGATTACCTACTCCTTGTACTGAACTACCACCTTGCACTGATACATGCCCACCTGTTGTTCCAGCATCAGTCACATCACTATTCTTGCCTACAGCCTCTGCGGTTTCATCAATATCGTTTTTCTTGCCAAAAATATTGTCAATGAAATCTTTGACTTTTTTGGCACCATCTTCTACCGGCTCTGCTGTTATATCGGCTATAGTGTCTGCTCCTTGTGAAAAGCAGGTATCCTGTCTTCCATAGATAAAATCGGCGATTGCTTTTTCAGCCGGTAAGTTTTTAATTATTTTTCCGGCAATTTTATCTGTGCCAAATCCGACTAATCCTCCTGCACCTCCGATAACTACATCCACTGCTAACGATGTAGGATCCAGTGCATTTGATACAGGATTCACATGTGGCTCATTTGTAAACCAGTTATACAACAAGCTTTCCGTATAACGAGTTATAGCTCCGTCTACGGTGTTACTAAACGCACTAACCGGAACCTGTGACAACGGACTTGGTGCAGCAACAGTTAATGCTCCTTCTATTGCTCCTCCTACAAATCCTCCAATTCCACCTGATATACCTCCGATTACGCTGTCTCGAAATACAATTCCATAGTTTACGCTTCCAGTTGCTTTTTGTCTCTGGTAGCTTTCTATGGCTCCAGATATCCATCCAGCATTTAGGCCAATGACACCTCCGACCATACCTCCGATAACTCCGCCTATCAGCATTCCTGCTATCAGTTGTGGCATATGCCCGCTCTTATCCCCATACATGACAGGATTATTTCCGGTATATCCGTATCGGTTCTGACTGATTGGTTGTATCAGGCTTCCCAGATAGCTGTCCGGTGTCTGGAAGCGTCCGGCGGCGGTATCGTAGTAACGATAGCGTAGGTACTGCATGCCGGTTGTCGGATTGGTTTCTTCTCCACGGTAGCCGTAGTAGTTACTTTCGCCTACGTTGCCACTGGTTAGCGTTCCGTATGGGTCGTAGCGGTAGGTGTTGAGCAGGTCTGCTCTCTGGTTCACTTGTTCCGTTACGCTTCCGGTTCCATCATAGAGGTAGTATGCAGTTGTATCTCCCGTTCCGTAGATTCGCTGGTTGCCGTAGACATAGTCGGTTAGGACTTGGATTTCTTCGGTTCCGGTAATGCTACTGAATATATTGTCTGTCTTGCTACCACTGACGGTATACTCCGTTAGGACTTCTGTGTATTCCCGATTGATGTCGTTGACATAGCAGGTCAAGGCATACTCAGTGTTGATG
>JAFTZJ010000011.1 GCA_017461045.1 Lachnospiraceae bacterium
ACAAGCAAGTGTATTTCTTTTGGTATAACCAATCTTATTTCTACAAGAATCTATATGAATCCTTGCTGAATTTCAACGAATTAAAATTAGCAAGGAGGTAGTATGGGCGAGAAAGATATTGCATTTAATAAATGTATGAGTAACAACGAACGATATGCAGAATGTTTCAATTTGGCGATTGGAAGAGAATTACTCCTGCCGGAGAAACTGAATCGCATGGAACGTGTAATACTGGGCGAAACCGGTGGTAAGAATTTATCCGGTTCAAAGAAGTTCTATAAGAAAGAAAATGACAGCATAAGATGGTATGGTGACCAGATGGTATGTGCCATTTTGGGTATGGAGGGAGAAGCGAATTTGAACTATGCCATGGTGGTGAGGAATTTCATTTACACGGCATATCGTTACAATGAACAATTGATTCAGTTACGAAAGCAACATCGTAGGAAGAAGGATTTGCGTGGAGCGGAATATCTGGCGGGATTTGCAGAGACTGATCGGTTGGTGCCGGTATTGATAGTATGTGTTTACTATGGAAAAGAACCATGGACGGCACCTACACATTTGCATGAGTTGTTAGAATTTAAGGATTTCACGAAGGAAGAAGAACTGCTGTTGCGGAATTTGATTAGTGACTATCGTATGTTGGTATTGGATGTAAGACATATGCCGATTGAATGGATCGATGGAATGCAAACGGATTTGAAGCATTTGTTTCAATTGATTCGATACTCGGAAAACAGTGAGGAGTTGGTGGAGTATATAAGAAATAACCGGGAAACACTGAACAATCTGGATGAAGATATATTTGATGCGGCAGTGGCGATTGCAGAGATGAAGCAGATAGAGGAAATTATAGATAAGGCAGAAGGAGGGCGGACAGAAATGTGTAAAGCACTAGATGATATAATTAGCGAAGCAGAGGAGAGAGGACGGCAGGAAATGAGTAAAGCGTTAGATGATATAATTAGTGAAGCAGAGGAGCGAGGACGGCAGGAAATGAGTAAAGCATTAGATGATATAATTAGCGAAGCAGAGGAGAGAGGACGGCAGGAAGCGTGTAAAGAATTAGATGGTATAATTAGCGAAGCAGAGGAGCGAGGGCGTCAGGAAGCGTCTAAGGAATTAGATAATATAATTAGCGAAGCAGAGGAGCGAGGACGGCAGGAAGCGTGTAAGGAATTAGATGGCATAATTAGCGAAGCAGAGGAGAGAGGACGGCAGGAAATGAGTAAAGCATTAGATGATATAATTAGTGAAGCAGAGGAGAGAGGACGACAGGAAGCGTGTAAGAAATTGGATGATAGAATTAGCGAAGCAGAGGAGCGAGGAATAGAAGAAGGCAGTCGTTTGAAAGCAATGGAAGTAGCGCGACAATTACTGGGAATCTTAGAAATTGAAGTGATAGCTGAGAAGACGGGTTTGTCACCGGAAACAGTAGAAAGCTTGAGATAAGTTGGCTCTATTAATTCGAATGATTTGATTTGACATTAAAAGTTTTCAATGTTAGTATGAAATAAAGGTACAACCCATAGGTGGTTGATTCAAAATGAATAGCTATTAAAGCAACCGCTTAAGTTTCGCAGGACTCAGGGCGGTTGTTTTTATGAGAGGCAAAACACCGCTGAACAAAGTGCTGATGAAACACTAATCAAAGGAGGACTCATATGAGCGATTATCATAATCCGTATGAACCAAAGGATTTACAATCAAATACTGAGATGCCGTGCAGGAAGAATGAACATCTTATTAAAGAGGTTTTACCGGATAGCATTGGTGAAGAAATGGAAATCGAAGCCGGTGATGTGTTGTTAGCGGTAAATGGAGAAGTAATTGAAGATATTTTTGATTATCAGTTTTTAATTGAAGATGAGTATGTAGAACTTCTGATTCGTAAAGCGAACGGAGAAGAATGGGAATTGGAAATTGATAAGGATTACAGTGAAGACATAGGACTGAAATTCGAAAATGGACTGATGGATGAGTATCATTCCTGTCGGAATAAATGCATGTTCTGCTTTATTGACCAGATGCCAAAGGGCATGCGGGACACCTTGTATTTTAAGGATGATGATTCCCGATTGTCATTTTTGCAAGGAAATTATATTACCCTTACGAATATGTCTGATAAGGATATTGACCGAATTATTCGTTATCATTTAGCACCCATAAATATTTCCGTGCATACAACGAACCCGGAGCTTCGTTGCAAGATGCTTTCCAATCGGTTTGCCGGGGATGCCTTGAAGAAAATAGACCGGTTATATGAGGCAGAGATACCAATGAATGGGCAGATTGTTCTTTGCAAAGGGGTAAATGATGGAGAAGAACTTCGTCGGTCTATGGAAGATTTGTTAAATTATGCACCCCATATGCAAAGTGTATCGGTGGTTCCGGTAGGTTTGACAAAATTTCGGGAGGGATTATATCCATTAGAGACATTTACCAAAGAAGATGCAATTCAGGTTTTGGATATGATACATCATTATCAAGACATTGCTTATGAGAAATATGGTATGCATTTTATACATGCCAGTGATGAATGGTATATCTTGGCAGAACAGGAGATTCCGTCGGCAGAACGATACGACGACTATATTCAATATGAAAACGGAGTTGGTATGGTTCGTATGTTTCGGGATGATTTACTGGATGCCCTTAAGGATTGGAAGGGAGATGACCGCCAAGGCAAAGTGACATTAGTTACGGCAAAGCTGATTTATCCGACTATTTGCTGGGCAGTGAAAGAATTGCAGAAGTGCTATCCGAACATGGAATTCCAAGTGGCTTGCATCACTAATCATTTCTTTGGTGAAAACATAACAGTTGCAGGGCTGCTAACAGCAACGGATATTATGGAACAATTGAAGGAAATGGACCTTGGTGACAGAGTGGTATTGCCTTCGGTGGTCTTGAAGGCGGATGAACCGATTTTCTTGGATGATATTACCTTGGAAGAGGTTCAAAAGGCTTTACAAGTTCCGATTCATATTGTAAAATCGAATGGTATGGGCTTTATTCAGGCCATTATTGAAGATGCAGTGAAGGATGTTGACGAATCGTCGGAAGTGGTTCGTTATCGATATAAGGAGAGATAACAATGAGTAAACCAATCGTGGCTATCGTGGGACGCCCCAATGTAGGAAAATCCACGTTATTTAATGTATTGGCAGGAGAACAGATATCCATCGTAAAGGATACGCCGGGTGTAACCCGTGATCGTATTTATGCAGATGTGAACTGGCTGGATCATTATTTTACATTGATTGATACCGGTGGTATTGAACCGGAAACCAATGATGTCTTGTTGAAGTTCATGCGGGAACAGGCTGAAATCGCTATTGAAACCGCGGATGTTATTATGTTCCTGGTAGATGTGCGTCAAGGTTTGGTGGATGCGGATTTCAAGGTAGCAGATATGCTGCGTCGTTCCCATAAGCCAATCGTATTAGTAGTAAATAAAGTTGACAGTTTTGAGAAATTCATGCCGGATGTGTATGAATTCTATAATTTGGGTCTTGGTGATCCACAGCCGATATCTTCCAGTTCAAGATTAGGTCTTGGAGATATGCTGGATGAGGTTGTAAAGTATTTTGATGACAGCAGTAAGGATGAAGTGGAAGATGAGCGACCAAGAATCGCAATTATTGGTAAGCCAAATGCAGGAAAATCTTCCATTATTAATAAACTGTTAGGAGAAGAACGTGTAATTGTTTCGGATATAGCCGGAACCACTCGGGATGCCATTGACACAGAAATAGTAAGAAATGGTACAGAATATGTATTTATTGATACTGCAGGACTACGTCGCAAGAGTAAAATCAAAGAAGACTTAGAGCGTTACAGTATTATTCGTACCGTATCTGCAGTAGAACGTTGTAATGTAGCAGTGTTGGTTATTGATGCTACAGAAGGTATCACCGAGCAGGATGCAAAAATTGCCGGTATTGCTCATGAACGGGGCAAGGGTATGATAATTGCAGTAAATAAATGGGATGCTGTTGAGAAAAACGACAAGACCATTTATCGGTTTACTGAGGATGTACGGGATGTGTTGGCATTTGCACCGTATGCAGAGCTGGTATTTATTTCTGCAAAGACTGGTCAGCGATTACCGAGATTATTTGAAACCATCGATGCGGTAATTGAGAATCATTCTCTTCGAATTGCAACCGGTGTATTGAATGAAATTGTAAGTGAAGCTGTGGCAATGCAACAGCCACCAAGCGATAAGGGTAAGCGGTTGAAGATTTATTATGTAACACAGGTATCTGTAAAGCCGCCTACATTTGTTGTGTTTGTAAATGACAAGGAATTGATGCATTTTTCATACACAAGATATTTGGAAAATCGAATCCGGGATACCTTTGGATTCCGGGGAACTCCATTAAAATTCATCATTAGAGAAAGAAAGGAATCGTAATATGGGAATAGAGATTGTTTATCGGATAGCATGTCTGGTTGTTGGGTATGGATTCGGTTTATTCCAGACTGCCTATATTATTGGTAAAATTCATCATATTGATATTCGGGAATATGGAAGTGGCAATTCAGGTGCTACCAATGCATTGCGGGTGCTGAGAAAGAAAGCCGGAGCAATGGTATTCATCGGTGATTTTATGAAATGTATCATTGCATGTTTGATTGCGCGATTGATTTTTAATCAAATTGCACCGGAAATCACATTGTTAATGGTAATCTATACGGCAATTGGCGTTGTGCTAGGACATATTTTCCCGTTTTATATGGGTTTCAAAGGTGGAAAAGGTATTTCTGCAATTGGCGGAGCGGTTGTAAGCTTGCTGGATTACCGTGTTACATTTCCATGCTTGATTGTTTTCATTTTGGTAGTTTTGATTTCAAGATATGTATCGTTAGGCTCTATTATTTTGATGATTCAAATGTGGGCCATGTATACGACATTTGTACTTATTAACCCGGAACCGGTTTATCACCTGGGACAGAATTATGTAGTAGAAAGTATTGTTGTGCTTGGCTTTTTGGCAGCATTGGCCATTTACAAGCATAAAGCCAATATTGTACGTTTGGTTCATGGTGAAGAAAGTAAACTGGGGCAGAAAAAGAAAGCTGAGGACGCAGAAAATGAAGGTTAGTGTATTGGGTGCAGGTAGTTGGGGAACTGCTCTTGCAATTGTATTATGTGAAAATGGGCATGATGTAACCATTTGGTCCATTGATAAGCGGGAAGTAGAAATGATTGACGAGAAGCGAGAACAGGTGGATAAGCTTCCGGGAGTCATGATTCCGGATCGAATTGCTGTTACAAATGATATTGAAAGTAGTATTAAAGGTAGGGATATGCTGGTATTGGCAGTACCTTCTATTTTCATTCGTTCAACTGCAAAAATGATGGCTCCTTATGTAGAAGACGGACAAATTATTGTCAATGTAGCAAAGGGAATTGAAGAAAGTACCCTGATGAATATGACGGATGTCATTGAAGATGAAATACATAATGCAAAGGTCGGTGTATTATCCGGTCCGAGTCATGCGGAAGAAGTAAGCCGAAAGATTCCGACAACAGTAGTAGTAGGTGCTCATGATAAAGAAACTGCAGAAACAATTCAGGATGCATTTATGAATTCTGTATTTCGTGTATATACCAGTCCGGATATGGTTGGAATCGAGCTGGGTGGTGCTTTGAAGAACGTTATTGCTTTGGCTGCCGGTGTGGCAGACGGATTAGGCTTTGGAGATAATGCAAAAGCAGCACTGATAACCAGAGGCATTGCAGAAATTACCCGTCTGGGAATGGCAATGGGAGGCAGAGCAGAGACCTTTGCCGGATTGTCCGGAATTGGAGATTTGATTGTAACCTGTACCAGTACCCATAGCCGAAATCACAGTGCCGGATACTTGATTGGACAAGGAAAGACATACCAGGAGGCAATGGATGAAGTAAAGATGGTAGTGGAAGGTGTTCATTCAGCCAAAGCTGCTTTGGCATTGGCAAAAAAATACAATGTAGAAGTACCAATTATTGAACAAATTAATCTTGTGTTATTCGAAGGTGCTACTGTAAAGGAAGCTGTGCCGTCATTATTGCTTCGAAACCGTACATCTGAGTGCGAGTGGTAAAACAAAGATACAAATAAATTATGTTAAGTATGTAACGTAAAGTCGTGGAAAAACCTAGATTTTTCCACGACTTTTTCTGTTTGTATTGTTGAAAAGCAGAGTGCATTATGGTAAACTATATTAAATTGGGTTTACTATAACCTTTTTGTAATGAACTGTTATTAGAATTTGTATGAGATAGAGAAGAGAGAAGCAGGAGGACAGGTGTATGAAACGATTTATGAGAAATATCAGAGGAAGTAAATTCTGGGAACGGGGACTGGCGCTTTTAATGGTGCTGGTGGTAACTGCCACGCTAATTCCAATGGATTTGAATTTGGCCAAGGCAGCGGAGACGACCATCTTTACAGGTACGACAATCACGATGAGTGATTTGAATTTAAAGGCCGTTTACACAGATGAGACTGGTACACATGTTATAGAAATGGTTGAGAATGTAACGAATAAAGTGCCTTATGATGCTGATATTAATATGAGGTTAGACTTCTTGATGGGCAACGGTGATGCGATAGAAGTTGGAAAAGAGTATGTATATCAGTTGCCGGATACTATTCGTGTTGATGTTGAAGCAGAACATCAGCTGGCTGATGAGAATGGAACATCGATTGGTGTAGTACATATTTCTAAGGATGGTACGTTGGTATTTACATTTAATGATAGTGTCCTTAATAATACAAGTATTCCTTTTTATGTGCAATTTGATGGAGGATTTAGTCAGGATTTACAAGAAGAGGGAAAAGAAGCAGATATCACATTCCCTACTTCAAGTGGAGATTTTACATTACATGTTGAAACAACTGGTGAAGGCAATATAGACGTAGGCGGTGAAGTTGGCCCTATAGATATTGCTAAGAGCGGAGCACAGATTGTAAATGTGGATGGCAAGGATTATATTGAATGGACGGTTTCCTTAGGCCCGAATGGTAGAGAAAGCATTGATGGTGTGATTACAGATACACTCGCAAGCGGTCTTACCTATGCAAAAGTGGATGGATATCCGAAAATGTCCGGTAATTCATGGGGGAATGATACAGCACAGTTAGTAGATAAAAGTACAGATGGCGGAACTACAGTAGAGATTGAAGTATCAGATTGTAAGCCGGACTATCGGACAAATGTATCGTTTTTAACAACATATGATAAGGCATTATTTACTGGAACCATTACAGAGAATTCTGCTGCAATGGTTAATAATACGGTTGTATTTAATCCTGATGATGGTACTACCGGTGTATCAGCAAGTACTAGTGTGAATATTGTTCCGAATATGGTTCGAAAGAGCGGAAGTGCAATTGATACAGATGGTAATATTACTTGGACTGTGGTTCTGAATGCAGAAGGTTTGGATCTAAATGGAACTACTTATACGGATACACTTGGCTCAGGCATGGAATTAGTTGACGGAAGTATATCATCTACAGCGGGAACCGTAAACACAACATCAAACGGATTTACAGTTGGATTTGATTCGGCCATTACGGGACCTGTTACGATTACATATAAAACTAAAGTAACGGATTTCTCACAGACAAGTTATGAAAATACTGCTGATTTGGATGGTGGTAGTACCTATACATATGATGTTCATAAGACAGCAACAGTTCCGGGAATTAATTTGATTTCAAAAAGTTGTACAGCATTTAATGCTTTGACGAATACATTTACATGGAATATTGTTGTGAATGCAGAAGGAAGAGAAATTAATAATGCAGTTGTAACGGATTCCTTCGATAGCAACCAGATGGAATTCGTTAGTGCAGTCATGGATGGAAATGCATTAACTCCAAACGTTAGTGGTGGTACTGTAACTATGAGTCTTGGTAACATTAATGAGGCAAAGACAATCACTGTTACTACACGTCTTACCGAAAGTTATGTGGAATCGCTATTAAACGATCCGAATTATAAGGAAGACTCATATTATGAGTTCAAGAACACAGCAAGTCTGAAAAGTGATTTGAATTCGACACCGGTTTCATCAACAGCCAGTCGGTGGACACAGGTGAAGTCACCGGACTTAATTACAAAAAGTGGTGAATTTACCAAAG
>JAFTZJ010000012.1 GCA_017461045.1 Lachnospiraceae bacterium
AATAACCGGATCACGCATGTTAATATTCGGTGCACTCATATCAATCTTAGCACGAAGCACCTTACTTCCGTCTTCAAACTCGCCATTCTTCATACCTTCAAACAATGCCAGATTCTCTTCGACAGAACGGTCACGATATGGACTATTCTTACCCGGTTCCGTTAAAGTACCACGGTATTCCCGAATCTCATCCGCTGATAAATCACAAACAAAGGCTTTGCCCTTCTTAATCAGCTTCACAGCTGCCTCATACATCTGTTCAAAATAATCAGATGCAAAATAAATGGTGTCACCAAAATCCGCACCTAACCACTTAACATCTGCTGTAATGGAATCTACGAATTCTGTCTTTTCCTTCGTTGGATTGGTATCATCAAACCGAAGATTAAAGGTTCCTTTGTATTCCTGTGCCAATCCGTAATTTAATAAAATTGATTTAGCATGTCCAATATGCAAGTAGCCATTCGGCTCCGGCGGAAACCGGGTTACAATCTTCGTGTATGCACCCTCTGCTAAATCTTTATCAATAATTTGTTGTATAAAATGTCTTGAAACAATTTCCTGCTCTTCCACAAGCAAATCCTCCTGTCACTAAAATTCACACTTAGAAACAGTATAGCATTTCTGAGAAAAGAAGTCTATGCAGAAAACTGCAAAAAAAGTAAAACTTTCTTATTGACAATAACTATAAGATTTGATATATTAATCACGTTGCTGAAATAAAAGCAAATGCTACTATAGCTCAGGTGGTAGAGCGCTACATTGGTAATGTAGAGGTCACGGGTCCGACTCCCGTTAGTAGCTTATTTTTATGCTCTGCAGTGCAAAAAAGATGTCTAGCGTTGCGTACAAGCTTGCTTGTATACGCACATGCTGGACATCTTTATTATAGGGTGGAACACCCTTACCGAGTTGTAGCGTAGCGAAAACGAGGTACACTGCAGTGCATTTCTAATCCCCTAACTCAATTTCTTTCGAATTCTCTGTATTGCATTATCAATGGATTTCTCTGTTTTCCCCAATTGCTCTGCGATCTTTCCGTAGGACAAGCCATCCAGATACAATTCCAGCACCTGTCGCTCATACTTGCTGAGCAGGGTATCCATTTTATTTACTAAGCCACCCATACGCTCCTGACTAAGGAGATTCGTTTCCGGGTTGCTGTTGTCTTCTGCTGCCAGAAAATCAATGACAGAGCTTTTCATTTCTTCATCTTGGGAATAAAAAGAAATGTAATGATTCAGCGGATAATGCTTCTTTCGATTGGAGCTTGTTACCGCTGTATAAATCTGCCGCTTTACGCAGAGGGTTGCAAAGGTATGAAAACTACAATTCTTGTCTTCGTTATAATCCCGAACTGCTTTGAACAATCCAAGCATTCCTTCCTGCATTAAATCCTCAGAGTCTGCACCAATAATATAAATCTCTCTGGTTTCCCGCTTTACCATATTCCGGTACTTATCCAAGAGAAAATCCATGGCTTCATGATTTCCCTGACGGCTTATATTTACCAATTCTTCATCTGTCATTTCTGCATAACCCATATATTCCGCTCTCCCATTTTCACGAAAACATGTTATTACGAATTATTAAGTACTTTTCTTCGTGTCGTTTTATCCATTCAAGCGTTGGCGAACAATCTCATAGGCTAACACGCCTGCTGCCACAGAAGCGTTCAATGAATCAATGTTACCCTTCATCGGAATGGATGCAATATAATCACATTTTTCCCGAACCAGACGGCTAACACCATCGCCTTCATTACAACTTACCAAACCACTAGGCCCGGTAAGATTCAAACGATACATAGTTTCGCCACCCATATCTGCACATACAAACCACAAGCCACGCTTTTTCAAATCTTCTATGGTCTGAGCAATATTCGTTACCTTTACAACCGGTGTATAATTCAAAGCTCCTGCAGACGCCTTTACAACTGTAGCAGTCAAACCTGCTGCCCGGCGTTTCGGAATAATTACACCATGGGCACCGGCCAGATTAGCGGTACGGATAATCGCCCCTAGGTTATGAGGGTCTTCAATCTCATCTAACAGGAATACAAATGGTGGTTCTCCCTGTTCTTCTGCCTTTGCAAAGATTTCTTCCAGGTCAGCATACTCATAAGCAGCGGCCTGTGCAATCACGCCCTGATGCTTTCCGGTAGAAGACATCTGATCCAAGCGTTCTTTTGCCACATAATTAATAATGGTATCGCCTTTTCTTGCTTCTCTGGTAATGGTATTCATGATTCCGTCATGGCAACCATCTTGCACAAATAACTTATCTATGGTTTTTCCGGCACGAAATGCCTCTAACACTGCATTTCTTCCTTCAATGGTATACTCTTCGTATCGCATATTTGCTCCTCTAAAATCTTCTAAAATTATCCTTCTTCCTGCTCCATTTTCTCCCTGCCAATCTGAATTAATTCGGTAATTCTGGCATACTGCTCGGTTAAATACAGGTATCCGATTAGTGCCTCAAAGCCGGTTGCCCGATGATAATCTCCCATGCTGGCATTTTTTGCCTTGGAATGAGAATTGGCATTCCGTCCCCGATGGTACACATCCCGCTCTTCCTCCGTTAACTCGTCCACCAAGGACTGAATCAACTTGGACTGCGCTTCTGCTTTTACAATATTGCTTACCTGCTTATGGTATTTGTTCACCTGAACATTTCCCATGGACACAATTTCCGTTCGAATCAGCAAATCATACACTGCATCTCCAATATAGGCCAATGCCAATGGAGAATAACTCCGTATGTTCCGCTGGGGCAGGTTCATTTGTTCCTTAAATACACCAATTAAATCTTCTTCCACTTTACACCTTCTCTGGTATCCTCTAATGCAATACCCTGTTCTAACAATGAATTCCGAATCTCATCTGCTCTTGCGAAATCCTTGTTTTTTCTAGCCTGCTGACGTTCTTCAATCAGGCGTTCAATGTCTTCATCTAACAATTCCTGCTCCCGTACGGTTTCAATACCCAGAATATCGCATAATTGCTTAAATACGGTTGCCATTTTATCACAATAAGCCTTCGAAGAATCTGCATTTACAGTGGTATTCAACAATTTTACCAATTCAAACACAACCGAAATAGCATCTGCAGTATTCAAATCATCATCCATGGCAGCTTCGTATTTCTTCAGGAATTCATCAATCTTAGCCGCATACTCGGTTTCTTGTGCTGTCATATCTGAAACTGTTGCCTTACCTGCTGCCTCTGCTACCTTTTCATAAGCAGTCACGATTCGCTCCAAGCCATTCTTCGCAGATTCAACCAAATCATCTGAGAAGTTCAACGGACTTCTGTAGTGAGCACTTAACATGAAGAAACGAATTACCTGCAACGGATACTTCTCGCTAATTTCACGTACAGTAAAGAAATTACCTAAGGACTTAGACATTTTCTCATTGTTAATCTTCAAAAATGCATTGTGCATCCAATAACGTGCGAATTCCGTTCCGTTTGCCGCCTCACTCTGGGCAATCTCATTTTCATGGTGTGGGAAAATCAAATCCTCACCACCCGCATGAATATCAATAACATCACCGATATATTTCTTCGACATACAAGAACATTCCAGATGCCAGCCCGGACGGCCTTCACCCCATGGAGATGGCCATGATGGCTCTCCTTCCTTCTTCGGCTTCCACAATACGAAATCCAAGCCATCTTCCTTCTCATCTTCACCGGACACCTTAAGAGAACGGTTGCCGCTTCTTAAATCATCCAGATTCTTGTGAGATAATTTACCATATTCCTTAAACTGACGGGTACGGAAATACACCGTACCATTCACTTCATAAGCATATCCTTTTTCAATCAGGGTCTCTACTAATGCAATCATATCCGGAATCTCTTCCGTTGCCTTTGGATGTGTGGTAGCTTCCTGTACATTCATAGAGCACATATCCTTCTTTACTTCTGCGATGTAACGCTCTGAAATCACAGTAGATTCCACGCCCTCTTCATTAGCACGTTTAATAATCTTATCATCCACATCTGTAAAATTCGATACATAATTCACTTCATATCCCAAATATGTGAGATAACGACGCAAGGTATCGAACACAATCATCGGTCTTGCATTACCAATATGAATAAAATCATATACGGTAGGTCCACACACATAAATGCCTACCTTCCCCTCCCGAATCGGTACAAACTCTTCCTTCTTACGGGTCATTGTATTGTAAATCTTCATAATCGTACTCTCCTTAATGATTCATTCCGCATACAGACTTCCGGGACATCCCGATTCCTCTGCACTTTTTCAAGTATAGTAATCCTTGCTCTATTTTGCAATAGATTTCTACACAATTTCCATTAGATAGACCTGTTCTGCAAGTTTTGACTGCTCTAAGAGATATTCTGTAACCCTGGTCATATCCCATACCGGAAGGTCCGATTTCGGCATCTTCCTTTCCGCGCCCTCATCAGTAACCTCCTGTAAGGCTTCCTCCAAAGGTTCCAACTTACAGCCTTGAGAACTTAATACTATACACACAGCTCCGGTATTATTGGTACAAATTTCATCCTGAATCCGTATCTCCAGCACTTGCTGTTCTCCCCTATAAGGCAATAATTCCAAAAAACGTTGCAGATTCAGTATCCGAAGCATCATTGGTTGCCATTTCATCCAACGAAGCTCCATATCCGGAAAACGTTTTCGTAATTCCTGTATAGCAGACTTCCACTTTTCTTCAACTTCTGCCGGTCGATAGGTTGCGATTTCCATGTTACGGAATACCTGCTGTATCAACACTGTCCGATTCTCCCGGTCCACAACATATGTCAAATAACAACCGGCACCCAACACCACTACGTCTCCTTCTTCGCAGCTTACTTCTGCTTTTAGACGCTTCATATATTCCTCCGTCCGTTCCGGATATATGGTATATACAGTCTTCGGCAGGTCTCCAACCTCCGCCACCTGCTTTTTTATCCATGTAACGAAGTGAAAGGGCGTATAATATGCAGGATTGGCAGGCATCAAGTAGGTAAATGGTTCCCCTTGTGCCTCCAAATCCTGCAATACCTTCTGCATACATTGTCGCATTAATCCTTGTCGCCGACAGGACTCCTTGGTTGCCACACCAACAATATAGTGTAGGGTCAACATTTGACTATCCCGGGTCCATCTCCACAGATATGGGTTCAAATGTATCATAGAGCATATCTCATCGGCTTCCTTGGCCACCAGCACCCGGTTCTTCGGATAGACCCATTGAAAATAATAATCTGCAAAGGATTCCGGATCCTGAAATGCTTCCTGCCACAACTGATAAACAGCTTCTTTATTCTCTTGATTATCGTATTGAATTCTCATTTAAATATCCTTGATGCTTCGCTTTAGGATTCCCTTCATTTCTGAAATTGCAATTCCGTAATTGGTAATCGGAACCCCTTGATTCTTCGCTCTTTGGTATCTGGACTTCACTTCTGCTTCATTTAACATACAACCGCCGCACTGGATAATTAACCGATATGGAGCCAAGTCCTTTGGAAAATCCGTTCCACTACAGAATTCAAAATACAATTCCTTATTGCCTGCCCGCTGTTGAATCCATTTTGGCAGTTTCTCTGTTCCGATATCTCCACACTGGCGGTGATGGGTACAGCCTTCTGCAATCAAAATGGTATCCTTCTCCTGTAATTCATCCAATACTGCAACACCATCAACTGCTGCCTGTAAAACACCCTTATGTCTGGCAAACAAAATGGAGAAGGAGGTTAACGGAATGGATTCCGGCACAATCTTCGCTACTGCTTCAAATGCCTGACTGTCAGTTACTACATAAGCCGGTGGTGTCTTCAATGCCTGCAGAGTCTCTGCCAACTCTGTATCCCGTACTACAATGGACGCAGCACCTACATCCAACAATTCCCGAATGGTTTGCTGCTGTGGGAGAATCAACCGTCCCTTTGGTGCTGCCTTATCTACAGGAACCACCAGAATTACAAGGTCATTTGGCTTTACCAAATCCGCAATAATCGGAATCTGAGGTTCTTTTCGAACACAGATACCGGCTAGCAGTTCCTTTAATTCCGTAATGTGATACCGGTCCACGGCACTTACCCATATACTGATTTCGTTTCCCGTCTGTTGGCGTTCTAATAATTGCTTTACATCTACGGATTCAACTGTCGGCTGACGCATCAAATCATGCTTATTATACGCAATCACATATGGAATCTGCTTTTCCTGAATCCGCTGAATAATCCACTCATCTTCTTTTTCTTTTCCTACAGAGGCATCAATTACAACCACTGCAATATCGGTTTTATCCAGTACCTCGTAGCTTTTCTCCATACGAAAGCGTCCCAATTGGCCTTCATCATCCAGTCCCGGTGTATCCGTTATCACAACCGGTCCCATGGGCAGTAGCTCCATAGCCTTTCGCACCGGGTCCGTTGTGGTTCCCTTTACATCAGAAACAATCGACAATTCTTGCCCAACCAACGCATTCATTACACTGGATTTTCCTGCATTTCGCTTACCAAAAATACTAATATGCACTCTGTCTCCGCTTGGTGTTCCATTCATACTCATAAGCCACGCCTCCTTTTCTTCATTTGAACCAACATCAACACATTCGTAAAATGACATTCACTAAAAACTGAAATCCCGTTGTCCCAGTTCAATTTTCCCTAAATTATCTACTACAATCTTGCGCACCTGTTCCTTCGGTATATTCTGCAACTCTGCCTGAATCAAGGAATCACCCCCTGTTCTGGTGCGTTCTGATGCATAATCAATCAAATATTCCTTCAAGGTCATCAGCGCATTCGGATGACAGCAGTTCTGAATCTCACCACTCTTGCAAAGACTCATAAACCGGTCTCCGGTACGTCCCTGACGATAACATGCGGTACAGAAGCTTGGCACATATCCCAGCTCCATCAACCAACACACCACCTCATCCAAGGTTCGGTTATCACTAACATCAAACTGCTCGGATTTCATATCCTCCGGCTCCGGTTCCACATATCCGCCAACACTGGTTCTGGAACCACCGCTTATCTGAGAAACGCCCAGCTGCAATACCTTTTCCCGACACTTCTGATTCTCCCGGGTAGAGACAATCATTCCGGTATATGGCACTGCAATTCGAATACAGGCAACAATCTTAGCAAAGGTTTCGTCGTCAATACCATTGGTAAATGCCGAAGAATCAATATCATCTGCATTCCGCAATCTCGGCACACTAATGGTATGCGGTCCAACACCAAATACCACTTCCAAATGCTCTGCATGCATTAACAAACCTGCGAATTCATACCGGTACTTGTCCAATCCAAATAATACACCGCAACCAACATCATCAATGCCACCCATCATAGCCCGGTCCATAGCCTCTGTATGATAATTGTAATCATGCTTTGGTCCGGTTGGATGTAATTGTAAATAATTCTCCTTATGGTAGGTTTCCTGGAACAATATGTAGGTTCCAATCTCTGCTTCCTTTAACTTACGGTAATTCTCAACGGTAGTAGCTGCTATATTCACATTTACCCGGCGAATAGCACCATTCTTATGATGAATACCGTAAATCGTGTTAATCGACTCTAAAATATATTCAATCGGGTTATTTACCGGATCTTCTCCCGCTTCCAATGCCAACCGCTTATGTCCCATGTCCTGTAAAGCAATGACTTCCCTGCGAATTTCTTCCTGGGTAAGCTTCTTCCGTGGCATGTGCTTATTTACCACATGATACGGACAATAGGTACAACCATTTACACAATAATTCGATAAATAAAGAGGAGCGAATAATACAATCCGGTTTCCATAGAAGTCCTGCTTCATCTGCCGTGCCAGTGCATAAATCTCCTGATTGATTTCTTCATCATCACAGGCCAGTAACACACTTGCATCCCGGTGACTTAAGCCTTTCCGTAATTTCGCCTTGTCAATAATTTCCTTTAACAACACCTTGTCTGTCTTATGTGCATCTGCATATGCTAATGTTTCCATAATCTCTTCATGATTAATAAATTCATCTGCCTTTGCACTTTTCGGGTCGTACTTCCACATAGTTTTGCCTTCTTTCTGTCGTTCATTTCTTTTATTATAGCACAATTCTTCTTTTGTTACCATTTCCGTCATTCGTTTCATTTCATGACTCCGGATAATCTCCCCGGTCAGTTACCACCTCATAACCAATTGCCTGCATTTGTCTACGCAAGTCTTCCATGCCCTGAGCCGCCTCGGTTCCGGTACATGCCTTATTATCATATAACAAATACTTCTTCCGAACTGCCATAGGCGACAGATTCGGCATAATCACGTTGGCACCTGCTAATATTCCCCGTTCCCGTCCTGATTGGGACAAGGTAGCCAGCGCAGTGGTAGCTGGCAACAATATTCTTGGATTCATCAGTCGTAAGATAGCAAGCAAGAATACAGTCTGTTCCAAGCTTCCATTTGGTTCCTTTGCAAATGGTGTATCTCCATGGGATAAAAATGGTCCAATTCCCACCATATGTGGCTGAAGTTCCTGCAAATACATCAAATCCTTCGCTAAATGTGCTAAAGTCTGCCCCGGAGAACCCACCATAAATCCGGCTCCCACCTGAAAGCCGATATCCTTTAGATTCTGTAAGCATTCCTTTCGCTTTGCCAATTCCTGCTCTCTTGGATGCAGGACACTATAATGCTCTTCGTCTGCAGTTTCATGTCGTAGCAAATACCGAT
Source organism: Lachnospiraceae bacterium (assembly GCA_017461045.1). Classification (GTDB taxonomy): domain Bacteria; phylum Bacillota; class Clostridia; order Lachnospirales; family Lachnospiraceae; genus CAG-632. Next base: position 8,707 of record JAFTZJ010000012.1, read on the forward strand.
TGGCGCCGGCATCGAAGAACCGCTGATAGCTTTCTTTTTCCCATTCTCCAAAGGACAACGTAATTGCACAATCCGGATACTTGCTTCGCAGGTCTCGAATTACATCACAAAGACGGTCATCTGTATAATACCCATCTTCTCCCCCCTGCAATACAAAGGTTCGGAAACCCAATTGGTATCCTTCTTTACAGCACTCTAGAATCTCTTCCTTCGTTAAACGATATCGTTCCACTCGGTGATTTTCCCTGCGAATACCACAGTAATAACAATTATTCTTGCAGTAATTCGTTACTTCTACCAGCCCTCGTACATAAATCCGGTTCCCAAACACCTGCTGCTGATGCTTTCTTGCCAGTACAAACAACTGCTCATCTAATTGGTGTCTCTTTGTTTCGATTTCCTCTTCGGATTTATCATCCCATTCCGGCAAAGTTCCAAACCGATACTGCAGCAATTGTAAATACTCGGCTTCCGTTAATCGATGCTGCTGTTCCAGTTTTTCAATTAATTGAATCGCCTGTTCGAATTTCATTCTTTTGTATGTGGGCATCCCTTGCAGCCTCCACAGGCACCGGTTCCCATTTCCACTCCATCATAATTATAATTCGCAACCGTCTCCAAAGCACAGATTGCATGAGCACTGATTCCCTGACCACTTCCGGTAAAGCCCAAGCCTTCCTCTGTGGTAGCCTTAACATTTACTCTGGTAACCGGCAAGTCCAAGGCACCGGCAATGGTTTCTACCATCTGAGGAATATACGGTGCCAATTTCGGTTTCTGTGCAATAATGGTTGCATCAATATTCTCAATAAAGAATAACTGCTCTTCTAATAGCACCTTTACATGCTTTAATAATTCAATACTATCTGCACCTTTATATTTCGGATCCGTATCCGGAAAATGCTTCCCAATATCCCCAAGGGCAGCAGCTCCTAACAACGCATCCATAATGGCATGGGTTAAAACATCCGCATCCGAATGTCCAAGTAATCCCTTTTCATATGGGATTTCCACACCACCAATGATTAACTTTCTATCTTCTACTAATTTATGAACATCATAGCCCATTCCTACCCGCATTGGTTCAACCTCCTGTTGTCCGTTCTCTTAACTACTATTATAAAAGGGTTTTTGCGAAAAATCCATTTTATTTGAAAACTTTTTCATAATTAGGTATTGACATTTTTTACTCAAACCCATATAATAGCACTTGTGTCAAGCGACTATGGGATCTTAGCTCAGCTGGGAGAGCATCTGCCTTACAAGCAGAGGGTCACAGGTTCGAGCCCTGTAGGTCCCATATACTTTGATAAACTTCATATGGCGGAATAGCTCAGTTGGCTAGAGCACACGGTTCATACCCGTGGTGTCGAGAGTTCGAATCTCCCTTCCGCTACTAAAGCTCTTGAAGAGGTTCTTCAAGGGCTTTTTTGTTATATCGATATTCGCCAAAACAAAATCCCGGAACAAATTCCCTTGTATCGGGAAACCTTTCGTTCCGGGATTTTATTTACATCTGCGTCTGAATTCCGTTTAACGCATCCAATAACCTCTCGTTATCTTCTTCATTCCGAACTGCTAAGCGGATATATTGCTTACCATCTCCCACTTTTTTTGTCAAATCTTTAATAAAGATGTTTTCTTTTAATAAGCGGATAGATAATTCTCTACTTGTAATACCTTGCAATTCACACATAACATAATTAGCCTGAGACGGATATACTGTTATGTATGGTATGCTTTGCAATCCCTCTACTAATTGCTTGCGACTCTTTCGAATCTTAATCAGTGCTTTCTCATAGTCCTTGTCATACTTTTCCTTAATCTGCAGGAAGAATTCACCATAAGAATTGATATTCCAGATAGAAACCTCTTTCTTCATTTCTGCAATCCGTTTCCGATTCCCACTTGCTAAGATTCCCAAACGTGCGCCCGGAACACCATAGGACTTAGAAATGCTTTTAACCACATACAATTCCTCATATAATTCTAATATATCCTCTGTCAATAATGATAAATCGCCGGTTGTTTTACCATGTTCTTCATTCAAATCTGCAAAATCCACAAAGCTTTCGTCAATAATCAAGCGAATCTGTTGTTCTTTACACCATGTAATCAGTTTCACCAAATCTGCATATGAAATATAATTGCCGCTTGGATTATCCGGATTAATAACTACCAACGTTCCTATAGTATGTTCTGAATAATAATCCATTAAATCCTGTGCCGTATATTGAAAATCTGCTCTTGTAGTCCGAAATGCTTCAATTCGCTCCGGCACCAACCGGTTCGGATACTCTTCAAAGGTAGGATATATGCAACCGATTTTCTTATCATCCGTTGCGAGAATCCCTTCCATTAATGCCTTAATTAACTCAGCCGCCCCATTTCCTACAATGATTTTATCCTGCTTTACACCAAAGGCACCTGATGCCAACAAGGAATTTACAGCCATTCCCGACGGATATTCCGTTAATAAGGTTTCAAAATTCGACTTCATCTCTTCCGTCATTTTTTTCGGCGGATAGTAAGGATTTACTAAATAACAAAAATCCAAAAGCTTTGGATAACGCCAATATCCACCATAGCGGCAGGCAATCTTGTCATAGTGTTCTTCTTCGCTTGCAGCAAATAAGGATTCCGCAATATTTAAATCCTGTATATTATCAATCTCATACCACACTTGACCGTTCAAGCGTTTTACACGCAATTCTTTCGTTTCCAGCATAGCAATCATCTTAATAACAGATTCATAATATTCGTTTTCACCCATTGCCTTCTCATAGGCCGTCAAAAATGGTACATAGGTCTTACTCGAAAAATGTGCACTAAACTTATAAATATTAACCGTCTTATAGTACTTTTCTTTTTCTGCAAATTGTAAATGCTTACCCGGTATAAAATCAACGATACAATCTTCCTCGTCAATTTCCATACAGGTTCCGTCCATCCAGCTTTCAAACTTATCTACCAAAGCCAAGGTTTCCCGTTCATCCTGCAACAATGCATCGATTACGGCTTCCTCAAAAACCAAATCCGATTCCAACAACAAGGTATCTTCCTCACACAAGTATTCCTTTGCTAACGCCAAGGAATAAATATTGTTGGTTTTGTTATAAATCGGATTATCAATGAATGTTATTGGGGTTTGAATCTGAAGTCCCGAAATATAATCCATTAAATTCTGTCCCTTATATCCTACAACTATCAGAATTCTGGACAAATGCTTTTTATCCAGAATCCGCAATGCGCGCTCTATCATAGTCATGCCGTTTACTTCTACCATACATTTTGTATTATCATGGGTTAAATCCTTCAGCCGCTTTCCCATGCCGGCTGCCAAAATCATTCCTTGCATACTTATCTCCTTTGTACCTAAAAACCTATTCCGTGTTCAAATTAATACCAACACACCTTTACTCACACAGTTCTATCGAAGTTCATCCTCACTTACATCCGGCAAAGTTGCGTTTGAATTCAACACTTTCCAATTATTCATATCGCGCATATCTGTGTGTACAGACAACCACACACCCTCCGGTTTAAATGTATTTCCGTTATTTTGATTGATATCCCATCCGGTTGAACCCCACACATATTGTGGATGTTCATACTTCTCATCATTTGTTATCCGATTACCGGTAGATGGATTAATCGGTTCATCAATCAAACCATCAAATGCCAGTGTCGGTACATCCCCATTGGTCATAAATTCTTCAGAAGTCGTAAATTCATGACTATTAAAATCTTTCACCATAAGTAACGGATAATAATACTCAAGGTCATACCAAATCTCACATTCCGGCGACATAATCAAAGAATCCATCTGATACGGTGGACATCCGTGGTCTGCCACAATAATAATACGGGTATTATCATAAATGCCCTCTTCCTTTAGATAATCCAACCATTCTGCTATCTTCAACATAGATGCCATATTGGATTGGTAGTGAGTATAATGCATTCCTGTTACCATTTTAAGTGTCACTCCATCTAAAGTAAACCGATCTGCATTCTCCATTTCATACTGCGTATTATCTACGCGATCTGTAGGAACATAATCCGGAGCCTGTAAATACATAGTATCATGGGTAGCATCATTGGAAATCATCATAAAAGTATTAATATCATCTTCTGTAATTTGAGTCATCTCAGGGAATTGATCCAATACATTATACGACTCCATAAAAGATGACGATTTTCCACTTGCCAGATACAATCCATCTTGAATTTGGGTAGTCAGTCCATTAGAACCTTCTGCCATATTATAATTACCGTAGTCATATATTAGAGACTGAAGTGGTAATGGCGCAACCTTCAACAAACCATAGCAGAAGAAATTCCGAGAGTTATTCGTAATAACCTCTTGCTTTTGTTCCTCATCATAGAAAGCACCTCTCGTTATACAGGTATGAATATCCGGATAATCGTCATATATTGATAAATCCGGTACCCACTTATAATTCGCATACGTAGGCTCACACACCGTTACTTGATAATCGTTTTGTTCAAAAATAACAGGCATAACCAATAATGCCTCATTTTGCTTAGATTGCAAAGAATCTGTATCACGAATATTCATCTCTACCGGTGTATATTCATAACCGCCATAAAGAGCAGGAGAACCAAAATTTGTTGCATTTCCAAAAGAAATAACATTAGAATAATAAGTGAATCCTGCAAAACTTTCCTTCAATTCCGGCTTTTCATTCATGATATACGGCACATACTCATTCATTGCCCGATCCATCATAATAACCACAACATTTTTACCTGACTTACTTAATGTAAATCTTGGATCATTTACCTGCATCTGCTCCATTGCATAATTGGATTCCTTTACAGCTTTAGCAACCACCGATACATTGCGTATACCAATGATGCTTAATGCAATTGCTCCAATAAGCGCTACTTGATGCACATTCTTTCTCACAAATGAGATTCGTAATAACAAAAGAACTACAATTATTACTATCAAAAGTACACCCAGATTAATTAACTGTTCCTTCCATGTATAGTCAATTCCGTCCACATACTCCAAAGAAGCACTAATAATACCAAGCTTACTTCCAAATACCATATAATTCACAGTTGCAATTACTGAAAGACCAAGCATTGCATATTCGAAAATAAAACGATTTTCTTTCTTCATTAACCAGTAAAATACACCAAACCAGATAATAAAGGTTCCAATTGCCAGACCTCCGGAACTAACCAAATACCATAACGGATGTCTGTAATAGAATACGTCTACAAATTCTTGCGGTGATGCCTTCAACACTGCTGAAGGTATTAACAATCCGATTAGCACTGCCAAATAAATGCCACACAAAAAGAACAAACGCGGATTAGACTTTATATCCGGACGTTTTAATCCAAATCCGGTCTTCTTAGACATCAGTTTGTGTGTGTAATATATAATCAATGGCAACATCATGGCAAATCCAACTGCAGGTATTGCTAATTCACGCTTCCATGATTCACTTTCGTAAACAAACAAACCATATCCGGCAATTATAGCACCAACCACCGCAAATAGGATGAATACGATTTGCTTTGGATTCTTTAACTTATAGAAAATGGTTTTAACCAGTGAAAACACATTATTAAGCGTCCAATAAAATACCAAACCCGATGGCGATGTATATAAGAAAAACAGGAAGAAAATCGCCATGGAATAAAGCTGTATCTTCGTTTTTAACGGATGCCCCTTTGTAAATATAATACAGGACACCAGATTCACTGCTGTCATAATAAATGGCAACACATTGATACTATGGCCTGCAATTGTCAACAATCCATCCGGCGCACCAAGATCTCTGATGACACCAAAGGAAACACCTTCCAACGCTCCCAAATGGGACAAGAAATGATATGCAGCAATAAAGAATGGTATCTCTAGGAATAAAGAAATAGATCCCTTGAATACATCTGTAGGACGATAATTATTCTGGCGATAATACGTCTGCAAAATCATCATTCGTTCATCACCCTTGAAGGTCTTCTTTATATGCTTCACACCTGCATGAAGCTTCTTTTCCATATCCCGTTCTTCTTCCTGCATGGCATCTGCTCTTCGATACAATTGTAAATACCGATAACTTAGTGCACACTGCACGGTGTTTTAGTGCACGCTTTCCGGTGATTGAGTGCATCCTTTCCGCTACATAGTGCATTGCTATATTTTAGTCCTATAATTAGATTGGCACACGTTTGTGTGACTATCA
>JAFTZJ010000013.1 GCA_017461045.1 Lachnospiraceae bacterium
CATTCTCTTTTTTCTTATTAGCCAACTTCTCTATTTCAATCTTATATGCCATCAATCGTAAAAGATACTGTGGAACCCTTCTATTCCCTAACTCCCAATCTGTTTCTGTCATATATGGGATTTCAAAGTACTCACAAAATTCTTTTCGATTCATTCCGGTACTTTCTCTTAATTTTCTTAATTCGTCTCTTGCTTCCATAAGTTCACCTCTTTATGCATTGCATAAATTTATTATATGTCCAATCATTCAAACGGTCAACAACTTGTCGAAAAAAATAAACCTCAGTAAAATAAAGCTATTCACCGAGGTTTACTCCATTTTTAATTATATTCAATATTTCTTTCTAAAATATCCATCTTATGATTTTCAAATATTACTTTTACCTGTTTTCACTAAGAGAACCACCGTCTCCACATTGGCTGTCCAAGGGAACATATCAACACTGCACACCTTCTCCGCCTTATATCCTGCTGCCTGCAAGGTTATCAAATCCCGCGCCAGGCTAGTTGGCTTACACGAAATATACACCATGCGTTTCACACCATAATTAATAATCTTATTTAGGGCTTTCGGATGAATACCATCTCGTGGCGGATCCAATACAATCATATCCGGTAGTTCTGTCAAATCATCCAACACCTTCAGCACATCACCGGCGATGAATTCGCAGTTGTCCAGCTGATTCAGCACTGCATTTTCTTTTGCGGATTCTACTGCTTCTTCTATTATTTCTACCCCTACTACCTTCTTCGCTACCGGAGCCAGCATCTGTGCGATGGTTCCGGTTCCGCTATACAAATCAAACACCACCTGATTACTGGTGTCACCTACATAGCTTCTTGCCTTTTCATATAGTACCTCTGCCCCCAGAGAATTCGTCTGAAAAAAAGAAAACGGAGTAATCCGGAACTTCAAGCCTAAAATCTCTTCATAAATGGAATCCTGTCCATATAGCAAATGAGCTTCATCACTTTGCACCACATCTGCCAGGCTGTCATTTACAGTCAACAGCACTCCTGCCACAGTTCCATGCAACTTCAATGCCTTTAGTGCTTCTACCCACACATCCAAATCCAAATACTTCTTCAACTCATCTATGGTTGCCACCTGTTCCGCCTGTCCATTAATCTGACTACTTACCACCAAATTAATCAACAACTCCTTACTTCTGGCAGTCTGTCTTACTACCAGGTGCCGAAGGCTTCCCACATGACTCATTTTCTTGAAATACGGTATATTCCGTTCCGCAAAATGCTGCAACGTACATGCCACAATCTGATTGTAATCCGAATCTACAATCTTACAATCCTCCATGGTAACCAAGTCATAAAAGCTTCCTTTGCGATGCAAGCCCAATGCCAACGGACCATCCTTGAATTCATCACCAAAAGAAAATTCCATCTTGTTACGATATCCGTCTACTACCGGACTGCCAAGAATACCTTCCCAGACATAATCATCACAAACCTCGTCTAACAGCTTTCGCACTTGTCGTTCTTTTATCTCTAACTGTTTCCCATAGGTATAAGTCTGATAGGTACATCCACCGCAGATACCAAAATGCTTACACATCGGTGTTCCGGTCTCATCAGCCGACCGTTCCAGAACCTCTAACAATCGCCCTTCACCCTTACCATTTTTCGTCTTGGTAATTCGAATTCGCACCTTCTGTCCTTCAAATGCACCTTTCACAGTTACCTTCCGTTCGTCTATATATGTAATTCCTTTGTTCGGAAACTCATATCCGGTTATTACAACTTCATATTCATTGCCTTTTTTCATTCTGTCACTCCTATCACCAGTGCTATCCGTTCCAACGTTCCCACCATTTTTTCTTTCGTGTTCCCTCTTCTAATTCCTTCCACAAAAACTCTGCATTTCCCTGCTCATCCAGTTCCATAATCATAAATGTTTTGGCTCTGCCTTCCTGACGTGGATAGGCCAGACTTCCCGGATTCAACAACGTAATATCATCACCACGATCCAAATGCGGATAATGGGTGTGTCCATACATAACAATATCCATCTGATTCATGGTGCCAAACAATCCAAGCCGTTTCAGATCATAGTTTACTCCATACCGATGCCCGTGGGTCAGAAAAATCTTTTTCCCACACAATTCCAGGTTCAAATGGTCCGGCAATCCCAATCCATAATCGTTATTCCCGGTTACAATATACGAAGGACAACCCACAAAGGCACGCAACTCCTCCACATCGTCCTCCACATCTCCCAAATGAATGAACGCATCGATTTCTCCTGCCTGCTTAATTGCCTGCTTTACCAAATCATTTCTACCGTGAGAATCACTCACTATTAAAATTCGCATATTACTCCAACTCTTTCCGCATCAACCGAAGGGCTTTCCCCCGATGGCTAATCGCATTCTTATCCTCCGGTGACAATTCTGCACTGGTACAACCGTATTCGGGCAAATAGAAGATTGGGTCATAGCCGAATCCGTTGGCACCTGCTTCCTTGTAACCAATAATTCCTTCCATGGCTGCTTCTTTTACAATCTCTGAACCATCCGGAAATACTGCCGCAATAGCACATACGAATCGTGCTGTACGCTTCTCATCCGGAACGCCTTCCAAACGGTCAATAATCATTTGATTCTTAATGGAATACGGTGTTTCCTCACCACCAAACCGATGTGAAAATACCCCCGGTTCCTTGTTCATATAATCAACTTCCAAACCGGAATCATCTGCCAATACCAGTTCGTGACAAATCTGCTGAATGGCTCTAGCCTTAATCAGTGCGTTTTCCTGAAATGTAGCACCATTTTCTTCAATTTCAATGTCAATACCCGCTTCCTTCATAGACAGAATTTCATAATCCAATCCTGCCATAATTGCACGGATTTCCCGCAGTTTGTCCTGATTTCCTGTCGCAAATATTAATCGTTTCATACTCCTTTATCTCCTTTGTTATCCTCTATCTGTTTACATAAGTAAATGCCTTCAGACATACATTACATGCTTTATTCTCTTCTGCACTCATCCACTTATTTCCATAAAGACTAATGTAGCCCTGTCCATCGCTGATATCGAATTCTTTTGTTCGTTCATCCGCATCATATTCTATAGCAACCGGATGAATGGAACCCGGTGTAGAAATATACACCACCACTGCATATTTCTCATTGTCCGGAAGTCGAACCGGCTCGTCCATACGCACCGTATAGTAACCAGAGTAATTCAGGGTGCCTTCCTTCAACAAAGTGCGGTTATTCAAATCTTCCTCATCCTCAAAATTCTTTACTAAAAATACCTGATAACTGGTATCCGGACCGGTGGCATAGAAGGAAACTGCTGCCAGCTCTTCTTTCTCCCCAGCTTCATACACATTTGCAAAATATGCTGATTCTCGTGAATATCCCAACTGTCCAGTCCACCCCAACAAATCCGACTGGTAAATCCGGTCAAAATTGTCCGCATCTCCCACCTTGGAATATACTACGTTAGTTGTTCCGATATTCGCATCTTCATAGGACACATAGAAATACCCATCTTCTCCAAAGGCAGTGCCCCAACTATTTTTGCAGATAAATGCACCGTCTTCCTCCGGAGGTATTGTAAAATATTCCTTCGGGAAATCATCATCCCAGCCCACAATGACAATATCGTGATTGCAAGGTTGCTCCACATTATAATGATAGGTTGCTCGTTCCCGGTTATAATATGCCGACCAGCTGTTCGCCGTCGTCATCTGTGTGTATATGGACGTTTCCACACCGCCATATTTATAAATAGCCTCTTTAATTGCGGTATAATCCTTCGATTCAATAATCAGGGCTTCTTCCAAATGCTTCCGTGCCGCCAGTTCCTCACGGGTTTCCCCATCTCCATACGGGTCATCTGCCTCGTATACCGGCCCTTGCCAGCTGGCAAGGTATGCAATCGCCATTGTGTATTCTCCACCTTCATTTTGCCCAAGGCTAAAGCTATTGCTAAGGCTCATGTGATCCGGGGAAAAAACTAAGCGTTCCGTTGGTGTCAGAGTTGTCTCCATTGCTGCCAAAGAAGCAAATGCCCAACAGGTTCCGTATAACCCCTGATCTCTTACCGGCGTCACACGGTCCAGCTCACGCATATCATAACGCGCCGGCAATTCAATCTCCTCTGTCAAGCGTGACATAGCCACTTCTGCATTCTGGTAATTCATTGCTACATCATAGTTGATGTAAGAAGCAATTCCCTCCAAAGGCAGATAAATCACCCCATCGATTGTCTGCACAGTATCCGCAAGCTCGATGGTGGTTTCATTTACTTTAGCAGAAGCACTATTTACATACAGGCTGATGGAATTTGAACCCTTCTCAATCAGAATGTTTCCGTTCTCATATACTTGCGTAGAGCAATTAAAGGTATCCGTTAAATGTATTACCGGAAACATCAGACAGCCCTTCTTACTCATAAATGGTTTCGCTTCCGCAAAGGATATTTCTTCATCTTCCACTGAAATCGTAATCCCCTGCTGATTATTCATCTCAGCCAAATCATTTAAGAACTCATCCACATAGGTTCTGCCACCTTCGCTTTGCTTCACCTGTACCTCCGAATGGGAGGTAGCGGCCAATATTATAATAATTGCACTAATTAGTACCACTGCGGTACCAATAAATCTCTTCAATGTAGTTCTCCTTACTGTTCTGTCTCTTTGCGTGGTTGCTTCGGCGGACGCGGTCCCATATATTGGTAAAAATATGCCTTAATCATACCATTATAAATCTTGCGATTCTTATCCGCTTTCTTGCCTAAATACTTCTCCGTCTCATCATAAGAGGTAATAATATACTTTGACCAGGTATCCAAGCGGTCAAAGCTCTTTGCTATCATCCGGTACAAGTCCGGCAATTCTTCTTTCTCCTCCAACCGCTCACCATACGGAGGATTGGTAATAATAAATCCGTACTTCTTTGGATGACTTAATTCTGCCACACTTCTTTGCTGAAAATGAATATGTTGTTCTACGCCGGCTGCCTGCGCATTTTCCATTGCACATTTTACAATACTGTTATCAATATCATAGCCCTGAATACTCATTTTCACATCACGCAATATCATGTCTTCTGCCTCTTCTACCGCATCCAACCATTGCTGTTTCGGTGCCAGATTCTCCCATTTCTGTGCGGTAAATGTCCGGTTCATACCCGGCGCAATTCTGGCTCCAATCATAGCTGCCTCAATCGGGAAGGTTCCGCTTCCGCAAAATGGATCTACCAAAATCCGGTCTTTGTTCCAAGGAGTAAGCATAATCAGTGCAGATGCCAAGGTCTCAGAAATCGGTGCCTTACCCACCAAGGTACGATACCCTCTTTTGTGAAGCGACACACCGGATGCATCAATACCAATGCTTACCATATCCTTATTGATAAATACACGGATTGGATACTCCGCTCCGGTTTCCTCAAACCAATTCACATGATAAATAGTCTTTAGTTTCTCCACAATCGCTTTCTTTACAATGGACTGAATATCAGAACCACTGAATAACGCACTGTTCTTTGTAGAAGCCTTTGACACCCAGAACTTACCATCCTGAGGCAAATAATCCTGCCATGGTAATGCCTTCGTTCCTTCGAATAACTGGTCAAAGGTCTTAGCCGGAAAGCTTCCAACCTTTACCATAATTCGCTCTGCTGTTCGAATAAACACATTCGCTCTGGCAATTGCCAGTTCATCTCCGCGAAAGGTGATTCTTCCGTCATCAACCTGTACAATTTCATATCCTAAATCTATAATTTCCCGTTTCAATACGGATTCCAGTCCAAAATGACATGGTGCAATTAATTCTATCGTTTTCATCTAGTTTCTCCATACCTTTGTAAATTGCATAGTTCATCTAGTTTATTGTACGTTTCGAGAATGAAACTGTCAACCCATTCAGAAGATGCTTTAAGGAATCATTAATTCAAAATGCCATAAAAAAGTAAGCCGGCATTATTGCCGACTTACCGTTAATTCCTTATCGTATTGTTGAATACCACCAACTGCATTTATGGTACGATAACCATGCTCCGCCAGAATTCTGGCGGCCTTCAAACTATTTGCTCCGCTATCACAGTAAAGAATCAGTGTTCTTCCCCTTGGAAAATTCACTTTTCCGTTCTGAATCTCGGACAAAGACACATTCACCGCCATAGGGATATGTCCCCGATGAAACTCATTACGATTTCTAACATCTATGATTATTGCGTTTTCCGCAACCGCTTTCTGTATAATATGGCGGATATTCACATTTTCAATCGTTGGTATCATCTCTATCACCACCAAATGCTCCTTATACTCTATGGTATTCGGAGCATTTCATAGGTGTGCGTACTCTACTGATAATCGTTCTTAGACTGGTTTGTGCTGTTAGAGCTCTTGTTGCTAGTCTTGTTTGATGAGTTAGTAGCCTTGTTTGAAGACTTGTTGTTTGCATTGTTAGATGCGTTCTTGCTTGTAGTATCGTTTGAATAATTGTTGTTAGACATATTGATGTCCTCCTTTGATTTTAAAATGATTACATAGTCATTATTCTCAAAAGAGCACACAATTATTCATACAAGACTTATTTTGAGCTTTATTTTACTTCAACTGTCCCAAACGTTCTTCCACTTGAGCCAGCATTTGTGTATACTTCTCTAATTTTGCCTTTTCTTCTGCAATCTTTGCTTCCGGTGCTTTCTCCACAAATTTTGGATTGTTTAACATACCGGTTGCACGCTTAATTTCACCCTGCAACTTATTCTGTTCCTTGGTCAAACGCTCAATTTCTTTCTCCACATCAACCAATTCTGCAAATGGCATATACATAGCAGCATCGTGAATCAATACAGAAACTGCATCCTCAGCAATGCCCGCTTTGTCAGCCTGTACAAATACTTCGCTTGCATATCCTAAGGTTGCAAAGAATACCTTACTATCTTCGAATATCTTACGAACTTCTGCCTTTTCAGAAACCACATAAACAGTTGCTTTCTTACTTGGTGCTACATTCATTTCGGTCCGAATATTACGGATACCACGAACAGCTGCCTTAATGGTGTCAACTGCAGCTTCATCTGTAGCAAAGTTCCATTCTTCCTTGAACTCCGGCCACTGAGAAATCATAATTGACTCCTCATCATCCTGTAAGTTGCAGAAGATTTCTTCTGTAATAAATGGCATGTATGGATGTAATAATTTCAAGGACTGAATCAATACAGTTTTTAAGGTCCAAATTGCTGCTGCCTTGGTCTCGTCATCATCATTCCACAAACGAGGTTTCACCATTTCAATGTACCAGTCACAGAACTCTTCCCAAATGAAGTTGTTCAGTTTATCTGCAGCAATACCCATTTCGTACTTTTCTAAGTTCTCGGTAACTTCCTTCGCAAGTGCATTTACCTTAGAAAGAATCCAACGATCTGCCTGTGTCAACTTGCTCAAATCCACTTCCTTGGTATCTGCCTTCTCCATATTCATCATAATGAAACGGGACGCATTCCAAATCTTATTTGCAAAGTTACGGCTTGCCTCAACACGTTC
>JAFTZJ010000001.1 GCA_017461045.1 Lachnospiraceae bacterium
AATAAGAATTAAAATGTACCTTGGAAAGAATCCGTTCTGTCATGATGACGTGGGATTCCATGATGCCACGTTCTTCCTTAGTTAAGGTTCCCTTTCTTACACGCAGACATTCTTTTTCTTCTTCGGTAAAATACGGCATTTTCTCTCCATTCGGCTTTACATACATCAAAGGAAGTACTGTTTCCAACTGTGCCAGTAAATCATCCGTTAAGAAACCTGCACTGTTTACTTTTCCAATGAGTTCTTTTACCGAATCAACTTTCTGTACCTTTTCCGCTGCCTGCTCCTTTGAAATTCTGCCACTTAAGCCATCAATTTCATAGTAAGCACGAATCAGGTTTAATCTTCCATATACCAACTCTTCTCTGGAATCCAGACGGGTGGCTTTATTCATAACCTCCAGCGGCACAATCATTTTACCAATATCATGCAGAAGTGCCCCCATCACCAGCTGTTCTTTCCGTTGCGTATCAAAATATTCTGTTTCTTTTCCCTGTTTGTAGAGTTTGTTATAATAATCAGCCAACATGCCGGCATACTTTGCTACGTTGCGGATATGACTTCCGTTATATGGTGTTCTTGCATCGACGGTTTCCGCAAGAGCTTCGGTAAACGACCACATCTGTTGCTTGATTTCTTCTGTAAACAACAAATTCGACAACACAATTGCCGCTTGAGATGCCAGCGAATGAATCACCGGTTCCATGTCAGGTTCAAAGCTGATTACCTTTCCCTTTTCATCCATAGCATTTATCAATTGAAGTACGCCAATCAATTTATTTTCATGATTCGCAATCGGAAGTACCAGCATAGATTTTGTACGGTATCCTGTCATTTCGTCATAGCGTATCGGACCGGAAAAATCAAACATATCACTGGTTCTGACATCTTCGATATTTAATATTTGCCGATGTATTGCAGAATAGGCACATATATTCTCTTCACGAAGAGGTACCGGCGGAAGATCAATTGTTTCACCATTCTTTCCTTTATTGATGTTTAAGGAATCTGTTCTCATAAACCGAAACGTTAATGCACCATCCTCATATACATATAACGTACCCGCATCGCAATTCGCATATTCCATGCTCTTGTCAAGAATCATCTGAAGCAAATGGTTTCTGTTAGTTTCTCTGGCCATTTGTATTCCGATTCCAAGAATATCCATCAATTTCTTATGTTCATTCATTTGTGATTCTCCTATCTCACACTTTCTAAAAACTTTAGCGATTGTCTCTGCCTTTCCAAACCTCCAAGTTCAATTAGAACAGGGACATCCTCCAATTCCTCTGTTAAATCAGCATATTGACGCCAATCGATACGTCCTTCCCCTGGCACTTGATGCAAATCAACACATAAATCATTATCATTAATATGCATATGACCAATATTCTTTTTTAATGCTGTTACCCACTCCTTTGCCGGAGTGCCACTAATAATTGCATGTGCATAGTCTAAACACACTTTAAAATTTTTGCAATCTGCCATTCGTTCTATCAGAGGCAATAATAACTCCGGTCCGGATTCCTGAGTATTTTCTAAATAAACTGTAAGCTCCGGATAATCTTCACAAAGCTCCCGATAAAAAGCTTCCTGACGCAATACCCAATTATTTAAATATGCCGGAGCAGTCACTCCCGGTACTAAACCGCTGTGAAAAACAACTCCCTTTACTGCAAGCTCTCTTCCGATATCCATAGACTGCCGTAATCGCATTTTACTATATTCTGCAATATAAGTATCATCACTTGATATTACCACATCCAGAAAAGCACCGTGTAATGTATCCTTACTACGGTTTCTGCTTAATGCATTATATCCTGCAATTCTTCGTTTTATTTCCTCTTTATTTTCATAAACTTGTGGCAAGAAGAAATCATCATATTCAAATCCGGCACAATACTCTTCCGCCAGCCTGGCACATTCTTCTCTCTGCTCAAAATCCGGAACAATTAACCAATTTCTTTTCATAGCTTTTCAACCTTCTTACTTTATGTCAATTAATCGATAGGTCAAAATCTTGGTAGCCTTACC
>JAFTZJ010000014.1 GCA_017461045.1 Lachnospiraceae bacterium
ACGAAAAACACACTTTTTCCCTTATAATTTTCTCGTAAGGGAAAAAATAAGGGAAAAGTGAAAATTACATAGATGTTGATGGACTGGGATGCCCGAAAATAAAGGAAAGTTGACTTGAGAGGTTTGAAACTTTCAGTTTGTAGGTGTATTGCCATGCCGACAGACTCACAAGCTTGCACTTACTCACTGTCGTGGCGTTCGGCGTATGAGCAGTTCATATTCATAACTTAAAGTAAGATGAATGCTCTTTATATTTAAAAGCTTATTGACAATGTGTACTATTAGGAGTATTATCAATAACAATTATTAAAAAATTACGAAAGGAATTAGCACGATGCAGAATAGTTATAGATTTCCACAGCCGAATAATTGTGTTGTCAATCCCGTCTATCACTGGCAGTTGGGATTTATTGCTGATGGAAAATATTGCATTGTGAGAGCTTGATTTCTAATCAATTAAAATAAGATTGATATTTGGAAAGTTTTTCATAATAATATATTGCAAGTAATTTTGCACCATCAGATGATAGGAATATTGTTTGATGGTGCTTTTATTATATTTACAAGGAGGAAAAGGATATGGAGTTCAAATTAGCTGAGAAATGTAACGCAGAAAAGGTATATGCACTTGTACAGGAGACTATCAAGGTGGTCTATCCGAAGTACTACTTGAAAGAAATTGTAGATATGTTTTGCGAATTTCACAGTCTTGAAAATATTATAACGGATATTGAAGCTGGAAACACATACATTTTGGTAGAAAATGAGGAGATAATTGGCACCGGAACAAAGAACGGAAATCACATT
This sequence comes from Lachnospiraceae bacterium, assembly GCA_017461045.1. Taxonomy (GTDB): domain Bacteria; phylum Bacillota; class Clostridia; order Lachnospirales; family Lachnospiraceae; genus CAG-632. Next base: position 808 of record JAFTZJ010000014.1, read on the forward strand.
ACAAGAGTTTATGTTTTGCCGGAGTATCAAAAAAGAGGCTATGGAACTTTTATTATGAATCGTCTGGAAGAAAAGATAAAGGGACAATATGAATATGTTGATATTGATGCATCATTGCCGGCGTGCAAATTATATTCTCGTTTAGGTTATCGAACCGTAGATCATGGAATTTGGGAATGTAAAAATGGCGTAATACAGGTTTATGAAATCATGGAAAAACAATTGATAAATGATTCATTAGAGCAGTTAATCCTAAGACCATATAAGCCAAAAGATGCAGAGGCGATAGTAAGTTGGATTAAAGATGAAAGGGATCTTCGCAAATGGAGCGCTGATAGGTATGGTGCGTACCCAATAACAGCGGAGGATATTAACTATAAATATCTGAAATGCAATGGTGATTGTGAGGAGCCGGATAATTTTTATCCCATAACAGCTGTGGATGCAAATGGTCCGGTTGGTCATTTGATACTACGCTATACGAATAAAGCAAAGACAATAATTCGTCTGGGATTTATTATTGTTGATGACAGTAAACGTGGCCTGGGATATGGGAAAAGAATGATGCAGATGGCTATGAGATATGCCTTTGATATGCTGAAAGCAGAAAAAATAACCTTGGGCGTCTTTGATAACAACCCTTCGGCATATTATTGCTACAAAGCAGCCGGATTTAAGGAAATCCCTATGAAAGAAGACATCGTTTTTGAAATACTCGGAGAAAAGTGGAAATGTATAGAATTGGAGGTGAATAAGGAATGAAAGGCTGAGGTGCAAAAACTGGACATATTTGTAAAAGAGTTTGAAAAACAGAAGGAACCGATTCGATTCTTTACAGAATTTCTGCATAATGCTATTATATACTCATACTATTTTGAATGAGAGGGGTAGTTATTATGAGCGGAAAAACACCATATACATTGGAAGTAAATGACCCACAAAAGGCGAATATGATAATTCAGGATTGGTTGAAGTCACATGGATTTGTTTATGAAGAAAAGGACAATGAGAAGTTCTATCGCGTAGGAGATGGCATTTTTACGGCTAAGCGTTATTTTCAGTATGGGTTTGATGGAAATCGATTGGTTATTTATGTATTCTGGAAATCTCATAAGAAGCCACAGCCGGTAAAAGTTCAGTTCTATGGCGGAGCAATTTTGTCTATATATCTAGGAGAAATTGAGAAACTTCTTTTTGCGTTAGAAGAAAATGTAATGGCGAAGCGGTTATAAGATAAAGGAATAATTATGGATTGGAAAAAATTAATTGAAATATTAAAAGGGCATAAAGTATACATACAGACTCACAATTATCCGGATCCGGATGCTATGGGTAGTGCATTGGGCTTGCAGGTATTTCTAAAGCATCATGGCGTGGAGTCCCTCCTTTGCTATGATGGCAAAATCGAGAAACTAAGCACCAAACGAATGTTGGATATATTTGATTTCAAAATTTATAACATTGATGACATTGAGGATATGACGGAATCGGATTACATTGTGACCGTAGATGCACAGAAATTTAATGCAAATGTAACAGATTTTATTGGAGATGAAGTAGCTTGTATTGACCATCATCCTACATTTATTCCATGTGATTATTTGTATAAAGATGTGCGGTTTGTTGGGGCTTGTTCCACGTTAATTGCAGAGTATTTTAAGGAGAGCAATACACCGATGGATTCCAACACAGCTACAGCGTTGCTATATGGTTTGCGAATTGATACCAATAATCTGACAAGAGGTGTTACGCCGTTGGATATTGATATGTTTTCATATCTGTATGAATATGCAGATGCTGATAAACTGGCGGCAATGAATAATAGTACTATGGAATTGAAGGATTTGCAGGCATATGGTGCTGCAATTCAGAATATAAAGGTGTATGACAATATTGGATTTGCAGAAATACCGTTTGACTGTCCGGATGGTTTGATTGCCATGGTATCCGATTTTATTTTGGCATTGGACGTTGTGGAATTTGCAGTAGTATATGCAACCAGAGATGATGGATTGAAATTCTCTGTTCGAAGCGAGCTGTCAGAATGGAATGCCGGACAAATTGTAGCAGAAGCCTTGGACGGCATAGGTACCGGCGGTGGACATGTGACTATGGCCGGTGGTTTTGTTCCGAGTGAGAATATTGAGAAATTAGGACATCTCTATGATGATGAGATTGAACGAAGATTTGTAGCTGCGTGCCGAGAAGGGAACAAATAGATACAGATGAAAAAGATTTTAACACTAAAGATATTTATAGGAATTATCATAATGATGGCATCTGTAGCGGCGGTGGTATTATTCCTGCTTCCAAGAAGTGAAGTTTATAAAACTTTGTACAAGAAGCAAGCTGCAGATTTGCAAAACGGAATGACGCAGTTCGAAGCACAGCTGAATTATGATGGTATGGTAACGCAGATAGTTGGTAAGGGAGAAATTACAGGTCTTGCAACCTATGAATCTAGTGAAGTATTGACAGAGCAGTTATTGCGATTGCGTAGGATATACCGAAGTTGTCGTTGGATTGTGGGAATGGGGATTGTTGTGGCCATAGCAGGTTTTGTATGTCTGCGCAATCAAAAATGGTATGAATGTCTGCGCTGGGCATCTTATTTTACCGTAGGGGTAACGCATATAATTGCGCTGGTTGTGTTGTTAAGCAAGACGTTGCGTGCCTTTGTGTTACAAAGTCAGTATGATGTGATGTTGGGAGCGGATCCTATGTTAATTTCGATTTTGCCGGAGCAATGGGCGTTCTATATGACATTGGTTGGACTTGGAATACTGCTATTGCTTGGTGGAGGGTATATTCTTAGTTTTCTTGGATGTAGAGGACTTTATACCCCTCATAAATTTGAATAACTACAAAAGAAGTTGTATGTGAAAGTGCTCTCTGAATACATGGGCGTACAAGAAGAGGAGGCGTAGTATGGGATTTTGTACTAATTGCGGAAGCGAGTTGCATGAAGGAGACAAATTCTGTTTTAGTTGTGGAACGCCGGTGCAGGTGCGAAGTGAGAAAGAAATAACAGAACAGTTAACGTCGCAGGATAAAACGTCGGTAACACCGGAAGCACCACAGGTAGAAGGGAAAACAACGCAGCCGGAAGCGGTAGCACCGAAAAAGAGTAAAAAGTGGATTGGAATCTTAATCGGATTTGCAGTGCTTGGAATTGTGTTGTTCCTGATTGTTGTGGCTGTTGTATGCATTATCATATTTGCAAATCCAAAGAAATTTGAAACATATGAGAATGAGGAAGTTTGTTTCTCCATTGACTATCCGGAGGCTTTTGTGGTAACAGAGCCAAATGCGAATAATGTTGTATTCACAAATGCTGAAACGGATATGGAAGCGCAGTTGTTGGTGGAATATGCGTATCATACCGTTGGCGAAAGTGCAATTTATTCTGCTGAAGATTTTGTGAATCAGATTACAGCAGACGCAACTGTTATGGAGGAATGGATAGGTACGGATACCGTTACGTTTTCAACTCCGTCTACTGCTAAGATAGGAAGCGAAAAGGCATATGTTTATGATATTTCATGGGATTCAAATGAAGGTCAGCTTATATTTATAGACGTACCGTCGTCCATTGGCTGTTATGTAATTTTCTGGAGTGTTGATGGAGATAGCGCAGATAATACGAAGTACATGAATTTGATTGAGAAGTCCATTCAAACCTTTGAGATTACGGAGGAATATGAAAGCGCATATGATGTCTATGATAATCCGGATTTGAATGTAAGTATTGCTATTGCAGACGAGAATTATGATACAGTTGAGATGGAAGCAAATGCGATTAAGGTATATGTAGATTCACAGAATACAAGTTCTTATGTAGGTGTTCTTCCTACAACCTATGGTAGCGGAGATAGCGTAACAGATGTTATGATGGGATGTGCCAAGGACCGTTTAAGTGCATATGAAGCAGCATTTGTTTCAAATGTAGAGTATGTGGATTTCGGTAGATATGATTTTAGAACGGCAGCATTGGTTTATGATGATGCAGGGGTAATGCGAAACGCTTTCTTAACAGTGTGTCTCTGTGAGGATAGGTACTGGTTGATTGAGGCGTATTATGATGATACAAGCTATGAAGCAGTTATGGACTGCTTGGGAGATGTTACCTGGTCGTTCCGGGTAAATGATGCAGAAAGCTATGTTCCGAACCCGGGTATAACCGGTGAGTCTGATGTGTTCGGTGCTGAAACTCCGGAAGAACCAACCACAGAACAGCAAAATCAATCCTCAATCAGTGCTTTGTGCCAGCGTGTAGTAGAATATACACGTTCTATGGAAGGATATCAAGGCGGAGATTATGCTCTTGATTTGGCAATGCTTGACGATTTTAATCAGGATGGTGTGCTGGAATTAATTACAATCTATCGGGAAACAGCAGAGACCGGTGAGTTAAATGTTGTGTACGATATTTGGACATTCCAGGGTGGAGAAGCACTGCTGACATTTGAAGGTGTCATATATACAGAAGCTGGCGGTATGCGTGGTACCTTAGGTATTGCTGAATATAACGGTGCACGGCATCTGGTAGTACATCGGAGCTGTATTACAGAAATGGTAATGGATCAGTATATTGCTTTGATTCCTTGGACGCCGGGAGATGTGGTGCCGAATTCTGCCGCATTGATTCCTGCAGAATCTCATGAACTTCGGGATTCAAGTGCGAACATAGAAGTACCGGCTTCTCAGGGAGATTATAAAGGGATTGTACAAAATATGAATTGGCTTCGTATGGTAGACCCGTTAGTAGGGGAAAGTGATGGTGTTGTGACATTTGATAATGTTTCCTCTTATGCACAACAATATGAATAATTACAAATAATAAGAAAACCCATCGTAAGGATTAGAAATCCAAACGATGGGTTTAATTTTTTAGTGATGGAATAACCGAATTCCGGTAAATGCCATAACCATATTGTACTTGTCACAGCACTCAATTACTACATCATCACGAACGGAACCGCCCGGCTGAGCAATGTATTTTACACCACTCTTGTAAGCACGTTCGATGTTATCAGAGAATGGGAAGAATGCATCAGAGCCAAGAGTAACATCCTGGTTACCATCCAGCCATGCACGCTTTTCTTCACGGGTAAATACTTCCGGCTTTACCTTGAAGCGCTTCTGCCATTCGCCCTCACGAAGTACATCTTCGTACTCGTCACCAATATATACATCAATTGCATTGTCGCGGTCAGCACGACCAAGACCATCTACGAACTGCAAGTTCATAACCTGTGGTGACTGACGTAAATACCAGTTGTCTGCCTTCTGACCGGCTAATCTGGTACAGTGAATTCTGGACTGCTGTCCGGCACCGATACCGATTGCCTGACCACCCTTTACATAACAAACAGAGTTTGATTGTGTGTATTTCAAAGTAATTAATGCAATCTTGATATCAATCATAGCTGATTCCGGAATGTCCTTGTTTTCCGTTACAATGTTTGATAACAAATCAGCATCAATATTCAATTCATTTCTTCCTTGCTCAAATGTGATACCATATACCTGCTTGCGCTCTAATTCAGCAGGAACATAAGATGGGTCAATCTGAATTACATTGTAATTACCTTTTTTCTTTTCCTGTAAGATTGCCAAAGCTTCATCGGTATATCCCGGTGCGATTACACCATCAGATACTTCACGCTTGATTAATCGAGCAGTGTCTGCATCACAAACATCTGAAAGAGCAATGAAATCACCGAAGGAAGACATACGATCCGCACCTCTGGCTCTTGCATAAGCACATGCCAATGGAGATAACTCGCCTAAATCATCAACCCAGTAAATCTTTGCTAATGTCTCGTCTAAAGGAAGACCAACTGCAGCTCCGGCTGGAGAAACGTGCTTGAAAGAAGTTGCAGCAGGAAGACCGGTTGCTTCCTTTAATTCCTTTACTAACTGCCAACCGTTAAATGCATCTAAGAAGTTAATATAACCCGGCTTGCCATTTAATACGGTAACCGGAAGTTCACTTCCGTCTTCCATGAAGATGCGAGATGGCTTCTGATTTGGGTTACAACCATATTTTAATTGAATTTCGTTCATGTGATTCTCCTTTACTGATTCTTATTGATAATTCTGGTTTCATAGGTTCCGGTTGCAATATCGATAAAACGAACGAATAAGGATACCTTATTTTCTTCGTTTAAGCTGGTCCATACCAAGTTTGTAAATGCATCAATATCATTCGGAATATCTACTAATTTTGGTTCGCCCTCAAAACTTGGAAGTGGTTCTTCATTTCGTGCATAAGTATGGATGAAATGACCTTCACCGGCAATTGGGTTTTCATATGTAAAGGTGTAACGATTGCATGCTTCCGGATTGCCATTGTTGCTCTTTAAGATAGACATGGCATAATGGTAGGTGCCATCTGCAACCTGCATAACACCGGAAATACGTGGAGTGTAATTTGGTCCGTCCGGCTCGAATTCACGGGAGCGAAGCGACTGCTCGAAGGTTAAGCCATCCTTCAATCCATCATAAATAGTGTCAGTCTGATCACCGTTAGTAACGATGGTACGGTTGCCTAATACACGTACAGGTGCGTAGATAATCAGGCTTGGATCCTCCATCTTCGATGGGTCGAATGCTTCTGTACGAATGCCTTCGTCCTCTGTTACAAATACGCGATTGCGACTGTTGCCGCTTCTGCCCATAATGAAATAAGCAGTGACAGCCTTGGTGCCATCAGCAGATTTGCCGATTACAATACCACGGCCCGGATAGGTGTTGTTCTTCAATTCCTGTTCCAAAGATAACATGTTCATCCTTCGTTCCTCCTAATACTTTATTGTTCGTTGCATGGCTTACTTTTCCATGCAAAAATGCACAAAAAAAGCCTGAGCACACGAATTGCGGCCCAGGCGGTCGGCTCTATGTCCATGGCATTTGTAAATGCCGGATACACTCCCTTGTAGTTCCCTACCTGACTTTGTCAGCTCCGCCAGTCATGTATCCTCCTTCATATTATAAGAAATAGAATAGAAATGCAAGGGAAAAAGTTGAAAAAAACTTCATTTGCTACTTGAAAAATTACGCAAGATTCAATATAATTTGTTCACACAGTAATGAAGTGGAGGTATGAGATTATGACAGGAACTGTGAAATGGTTTAATGCAAAGAAAGGTTACGGATTTATCAGCGATGAGGCTGGAAAGGACGTATTTGTTCATTTTTCTGCATTGGATATGCCAGGATTTAAAGTATTAGAGGAAGGCGAGAAGGTTGAATTCGACGTTGTAGATGGCGAAAAGGGACCACAGGCTGCAAACGTAGTTAAGGTTTCATAATATATACCACATTCTAGTATAATGGATCAATGGAAAAGAGCTGTTGCCCTTACAATTGTAAGAGTAACAGCTCTTTTACTTATTGTGATAATGCGGTAAAGAACCGCTGTATTTTGCTGGATACTAATTCCGTGAGCAATTGTACTGCAAGTCTTCCCAACGACGGTCAACCTCTTCCTGGAATTGCTGAATCAAATGTTCATTGCCAGGCTTGAATAAATGCTTGAACCGTCCCTGTGCTTTTAAGAAGTCTTCGATTGGAAGCTTCTTCTTTGGTTCGTAGTTCAGAATCCACTTGCCGTCGATTACTTCGAACAATGGCCAATAGCAGGTTTCCACAGCTAATTTACAGATGGTCATAATATCGCTGGCATCATAGCGCCAACCACGTGGGCAAGGTGCCATAACGTTCAGGAATGCAGGGCCCGGTGTGTAGATAGCCGTCTCTGCCTTAGTATGAATATCCTTGAAGTTACCTAGGAAGGTAGTCTGTGCTACATACGGTACATTGTGTGCTGCAATAATGGCAGCCAAGTCCTTTCTTCCCTGTAATTTACCATCAGACTGAGAACCAACCGGAGTGGTGGTGGTATCTGCATATCTTGGGGTAGCAGAAGACCGTTGGATACCGGTATTCATATAAGCACCATTGTCATAGCAGACATATACCATATCATGTCCACGCTCCATAGCGCCGGATAAAGACTGGAAACCAATATCATAGGTACCGCCGTCACCACCGAAGGTAATGAACTTATAGGTATCATCAATCTTGCCTTTTTTCTTTAATACATTATATGCTGTTTCAACACCAGAAAGGGTTGCACCTGCATTTTCAAATGCATTGTGAATATAGCTGTCTTCCCATGCGGTATATGGATACATGAAGGTGGAAACCTCCAAACATCCGGTTGCATTACCGATAACAGCTTTGTCGCCTTCATGTAATGCTCGAAGAACTGCACGTACTGCAATGGTACCGCCACATCCGGCACACATTCTATGTCCGGGAGCCAGACGCTCCGGCTTATTCATTTCTTCTTTGAAATTGTATTTTGTAGCCATGTTACGTCTCCTCCTTACTTTCTTAATCCGATATAGTCAAATTGATCAGTAATCTGTCCGGTTGCTGCAATAGTTTCCAAACGGGAATAAATGTCTTCGAAATCCTCAACGCGGATATCACGACCACCAAGACCGTAAATGTAATTTACAGCCGGAACAGAAGTGCGTGCATTGTAGAATGCTTGAGATACTTCAGCTCCTAAAGGACCGCCGTTGCCACTAAAGCTATCTGTACGATCCATAATCGCAACTGACTTACAATGAGCAAGTGCCGCAGCAATTTCTTCTGCCGGGAATGGGCGGAATACACGAAGTTTTAATAAGCCAACCTTCTTGCCTTCTGCACGAAGCTTGTCAACAGCATCCTTACAGGTTCCGGCAGCGGAACCGATAATAAGAACTGCATACTCTGCATCTTCTAACTTATATTCTTCAAAGAAACCGTATTTACGTCCGGAGATTGCTTCATATTCTTTTGCAACATCTAAGATAACCTGCTTTGCATTGTGCATAGCGGTTCTCTGTCCCATCTTTGTTTCCATATAGTAATTAGAAACTGCATATGGACCAACTGCCATTGGCTGATTTGGATTTAATAAGTAATTCTCCGGCTCATATTCGCCAACAAAATTCTTAACAATATCATCCTCTAATAATTCAATATTCTCAACGGCATGGCTGGTAATAAAACCATCCTGGCAAATCATAATCGGAAGCATAACGTCCTTATGCTCAGAAATCCGGAAGGCCTGAACCATGTTGTCATAGACCTCTTGATTGTTTTCCGCATAAATCTGAATCCAACCGGTATCCCGGGCACCCATACTGTCAGAGTGGTCACAGTTAATGTTAATTGGACCGGATAATGCACGGTTTACCAATGCAAGTGCCAGTGGTAAACGATTGGAAGCTGCCACATATAATTCCTCCCACATCAATGCGAGACCGCAAGAAGAGGTTGCTGTTAAGGCTCTGGCTCCGGCTGCAGATGCACCAACGGTAGCACTCATAGAGCTGTGTTCACTTTCAACCGGAATGAATTCAGTATCCATCTTGCCATTGGCAATGTAGTTTGCTACATACTGAGGAATCTCAGTGGAAGGGGTAATAGGGAATGCAGGCATAACATCCGGATTAATCTGCTTAATTGCCAGAGAAATTGCCTCATTACCGGATAAACGTTCACGAATTGACATGTTATTGACCCTCCTTCATAGTGATGGAATCAAATGGGCATACCTTTGCACAAATACCACAACCTTTACAGTGGTCGTAGTCGAATTCCAAACGTTCGCAATTCTTTACAGGAATGGAACTGTCCGGGCAAACAGGTACACAAAGCAGACACTGCTTACATTTTTCAGGAATCCAAACAGGAGTCTGGGTTCTCCATTCGCCTGTCTTGAAATCTTTGGAGGTTCCGGCACCGTAAATCTGATTGCCGGGTGTAATATCCTGCCACTTACTTTTTTCTGTAATTTTTGAAATATCAGTTGCTGCCATATTACTGCACCTCCTTGAAGGTCATTCTTAAGGCATCCATGTTACCTTTGATTACCTCTGGTTTTTTCGCAAACTTGTGCTGGAAAGAAAGCTCCATTTCCCGAAGGAAGGCTTCCTTATCCATAACCTTTGTGATTGCTACAACTGCAGCAAGCATTGGGGAATTCGGATAATACTTTCCTAAAGTTGCCAAAGAAATTTTCTTTGCATCTACGGTATATACCTTGCCGGAATAGCCTTTTAAAAGTGGCAGTATTTCGGACTTTGGACGGGTAGTATTAATGATAATTGCGCCGTCCTCCTTTAATCCGCCGGTTACATCTACGGACTCCAGTAAGGTTTCATCAACGACTGCTACATACTGAGGGGTATAAATGTTGGAATGAACCCGGATTGGTGCATCACTGATACGATTGTAAGCAGTGATTGGCGCACCCATTCGCTCTGGGCCATATTCCGGAAATCCCTGTACATGCATGCCGGTTTTGAACGCTACATCTGCCAGCAGAAGTGCTGCTGTCTTGGCACCCTGACCACCGCGGCCGTGCCATCTGATTTCCACTGTCTGACTCATGGTAATTCTCCTTCTATTTTATATTTTACTGGTACAACTGCTTTCATCGAAAAATGAGAACAGTTGTCGCATTATGTATAAAACCATATCCTACTTATTATATCAGACTTTGGGAAGATGTAAAGAGCGTTATTCCACCGTATTCACGGTTCCCATAAAGACCGGAAGTCCGGTTTCTGTATCAATAATCGCATATACAAATGGACGGTCTAAGATAACGCTTGGTGGGGCTTCTTCTTCTGCTGAGGCTGTTTCTCCGTTCATTTCTACGGCAGTAACTGCGGCTGCCTTGGTTCCGCTACGGTCTAACTCAATATAGGTTTTGTGAAGAACCCGGTTAATATAGAGGAGTTCTGTATCAGTAGTTGCCATATTTGTGAAATTTGCATTTGGTTGAAATGCTTCTTCCATACCCATGTTAGTAAGGGGCTCCTTTAATTCCGTAGAGTATTCATAAGAGAATTCCGGTATTCGTACAATGACTTCCTGATATTCCCGGTTTTCGTACAGCTCCAAATAACTCTCTCCGGTTAAGGTGTCCACATATTCTTCCACACTCATACCTTCTTCCGGCAACAGGGCAAGAAAAGCGAATTCGCCACCTTTGTAATACTTGATAAAACCGGTAGCATGTTCGCCTTCAATATAGAGATTTTCGCAGCTGTTTAACATTGGTACGGTTTCTTCTACGCCATTCGAATTGGTGAAGGTTCCCTGCTCTATAATCTGAGTTTCTTTATATGGTGTTTCCCATTCTCCCTCGAAGGCAAGGGCATTAATCAAATACATAACTGTTTGATCCGGGATTTCCATTAATAAGGAATCAATCATACCGTTAGTGTTGGTATCTACCCAGTTATTTATATCATTTACGGTGCTTTCATCAAATGGTGCCAGATAAGCATCTGCATTGTAATAGGTTTTGTCGGTTATCAGAAAATCCTCCTTTACCTGAAGGGCATCTGCATCATCCTTCATCCAAATGGAATTTGCCATATGAAATGTAACATCATCGCTGTCTGCCAGCTGCTGATTATAGGTGTACATATATGGATTAAATTCCTCTATGGTCATACCGTTACAGAGAACCGATTCCATCTCTGTACGAGTGGAGTCGCCGGCGCCGTTAGCGGTCATGGCAAGGGCAGAAAGGACGGACTGTGGAGATATCAGAACGTTGTCTTCTTGCGTATTTGTTTGAACGCTTTGACGGAATAATTCAATGGAAAAATCTGCACTGGAAGTAATGAATGCCTCATCTGCTGCTTTTCCGGAAACCTCAGCCGCAGAAATATTGTTAGTAAGATTATTACGATTTACAGACTGTGGAGAAGGATGATTTCCGCAGGCACAGAGAGAAAATGCCAATGAGCCCATTAGGGCGGAGGCGATGAAACGCTTAGATATGCTAATTTTATGTGTTCTTTTTGTCATAATAATTCCTCCTGTAAAATGGATTTTAAATATAGTGTAAAGGAAATGCATATTTGTTGCAAGTAAAGTAAAAAATTATAAAAAGTGTATAGGGGTTCGGTTTGCCATTCAGAAAAAAACATGGTAGGATAGAACTAATTAGGAATGTATCACAGGAGGTTGTGTAAATGAAGCGGATGGACGCATATGAATTATTACAGGAAGAAGCAATACCGGAACTTTCTGCAATTGGATATATTTTTCGGCATCGTAAAACCAAAGCTCGGGTGGTTGTAATCAGTAATGATGATACCAACAAGGTATTTACCATTGGATTCCGGACACCGCCGAATGATGACACCGGTGTACCACATATTATGGAACATTCCGTATTATGCGGTTCCAGAAAATTCCCTGCCAAGGATCCGTTTGTAGAATTGGCTAAGGGTTCTTTGAATACCTTTTTAAATGCAATGACTTACTCGGATAAGACGGTATATCCGATTGCCAGTTATAATGACAAGGATTTCCAGAATTTGATGGACGTATATTTAGATGCGGTATTTCATCCAAACATTTATATTCATGAGGAAATATTAAAGCAGGAAGGCTGGCATTATGAGTTAGAAACCCTGGAAAGTGAATTGACTTATAATGGTGTTGTTTACAATGAGATGAAAGGTGTTTATTCCGATCCGAATCAGCAGTTGGCAAGATTGATTCAGTTATCATTGCTTCCGAATACGACCTATGCCTGTGAGTCCGGTGGAGAGCCTTCTGCAATTCCACAGTTGACCTACGAACAGTTTTTAGAATTCCACCGCAAATACTATCACCCGTCCAATAGTTATATCTATCTCTATGGAGATATGGATGTAGAGGAAAAATTACAATTCATTGACAAGGAATATTTGTCTGATTATGAGTATCAGAAGGTAGAGTCTCGTATTAACATGGAAATGGGATATGCCGGACCGCTTACCAAGACCTATTCCTATTCTTTGTCAGAATCTGAGGAAATGGAAGATAATACATTTCTTTCCTATAATGCAGTTATTGGCACCAGTCTGGACCCTGAGCTGTATATGGCATTCCAGTTGCTTCAGTCTGTATTATTAGATATGCCGGGAGCACCGTTAAAGCAGGCATTGATTAAAGCCGGAATCGGAAAGGACATTGAATCTTCCTATGATAATTCCATTTTGCAACCGATTTTCTCAATTATTGCATTGAATGCAAATGAGGCAGATGCACAGCGATTTAGTCAGGTGATTCAGGATACCTTGCAGGAAATTTGTGACAAGGGAGTTCCGAAAAAGGCAATGCAGGCAGCAATTAATCATTTGGAATTTCAGTTGCGGGAATCTGATTTCGGTCGTTATCCAAAGGGGCTGATGTATGGATTGAAATCCTTTGACAGCTGGCTCTATGATGATAAAGCACCATTTATTCATATTAAAGTAGAAGAAAGTCTTGGATTTATGAAGCGTGGTCTGGAAAATGGCTATTTTGAACGGACCATACGGACATATTTGTTAGAAAACAGTCATCGCAACGTGGTAATTCTGAAGCCGGAGCGAGGATTGAACGAGAAGAAGGAAGCAGAAACCAAGGCGAAATTAGCTGCATATAAAGAGTCCTTATCTCAACAGGAATTAGAGACTATTATTGCTGACACCAAGGCGCTGAAGGAATATCAGGCAACACCGTCCAGTGAGGAAGATATTCGGAAGATTCCGTTATTAGAGATTTCGGACATCGAGCCAAAGATTCAAAAGCAGGAAAATGTGGAACGTGAATTGTTTGGAATTCCGGTAGTGGTTCATCCGATTCCAACCAATGGAATAGCGTATGTTCATTTATGCTTTAAGTTAGATAAATTACCATTAGAATTACTTCCGTATGCCAACTTATTGGCAAGGATTATGGGTATGATTGATACGAAGCACTATACCTATAACGAACTGGCAAGTGAGATTCGCTTGAAATCCGGAAGTATCCGTAGCAGCTTTGATATTCGTGGAACTTTGGAAGCGGATACCTATTTGCCGACCTTCGATATTAAATCAAAGATGTTATTTGAGCAAATGGATGACAGCTTCAAGTTAATGGAAGAAATGTTGCTTCACAGCAAGCTTTCAGATACCGAACGATTACGGGAAATCATTGCGGAGATTAAGGCATCTATGAAGCCGGAATTGGTAAGTCGGGGACATTCTACCACCGCTTCCAGAGCTATGTCCTATGTGTCTGCTACCCATTATGTAAAGGAGCAGGCAAAGGGTGTTGATTACTATGAATTCATCGATGCACTGGATCGGGATTTTGAAGCCCGTAAGGATACACTAGTGGAGAAACTGAATCAGGTGTTGGAGGAAATTCTTCATAAGGATAATTTAATTATTTCTTATACAGCAGAGAATGATGTGGAAGAAGCAATGGGTATGAATGTAGCATTGTTCTCAGTGTATTTGTCAACCCGCCGGGTGGAGAGAAAGCCGGAGAATATTTCGTTAACAGTGAAAAATGAGGCATTTAAGACTGCAAGTCAGGTGCAGTATGTAGCAACTGCCGGTAATTATAAAAAGGCAGGTTTCGAAGCAACCGGAGCCTTGCGTGTGTTGGAAACCATTTTTTCTTATGATTATTTATGGATTAATGTCCGGGTACAGGGTGGAGCCTATGGCTGTATGTGTGCCTTTGGTGATAATGGTACCAGTTACTTGACCTCTTACCGGGATCCGAATTTGATGGAAACCTATAACGTGTACCAGTCGGCAGCAGAATACGTTGCGAATTTCCAAGCAGATGACCGGGATATGACCAAATACATTATTGGCACCATCGGTTCTTCGGATGTACCGTTAAATGCCTACGACAGAGGCGAACGGGATTTCAATTTCTATTTGACAGGAATCAGTGATGACTTCCGTCAGACAAAGAGAAATGAATTGCTGTCTACTAATCAGGCAACTATTCGCGGTCTGGCGCAGTTGGTACGTTCCGTTGTGTCTACAGATGTTATTTGTGTCATCGGAAATGAGAAGAAGATAGAAAAGGAAGCAGAGCACTTTAAGAATATTCGGGCAATATTCTAAATCAGAGTTACGGGAATTAATTTAGAAACTGTGATTTTGGGTGTGCTGCCAGGAGGCAAAAGATATGAAACAGAACTTTAAGTCTGGATTTGTTACCATTATTGGAAGACCCAATGTAGGTAAATCTACGTTGATGAATCATTTGATTGGACAGAAGATTGCAATTACCAGTAATAAAGCACAGACTACCAGAAATCGAATCCAGACGGTGTACACTTGTGAGGAAGGGCAGATTATTTTCCTGGATACACCGGGAATCAACCGGGCGAAGAATAAGCTGGGTGAATATATGATGAGTGCAGTAGATTCTGCGCTGAGTGAGATGGATGTGGTGTTATGGCTGGTGGAGCCGACTACCTTCATTGGTAAAGGAGAAAAGGCGATTATTGAACGCTTGAAGAAGGTTCATACGCCGGTACTTCTGATAATTAATAAAATCGATACAGTAGAAGAAACAGAAGTCGTAAAGGCGATTGAAGTCTATAAGGATGAATATGATTTCGAAGCAATTATTCCGGTATCTGCTTTACGGGACCGGAATACGAAGGAAGTAATCAAGACCATCCTTCGTTATTTGCCGGAAGGACCTCAATACTATGATGAGGATACCATAACCGACCAGCCGGAGCGACAAATTGTGGCAGAGATTATTCGGGAGAAGGCTTTGCGTTGTCTGGAACACGAGATTCCGCATGGTATTGCAGTAGTTATAGACTCTATGAAAGACCGGCCAAAGGGGAATCTTGTGGATATTGATGCAACTATTATCTGTGAACGGGATTCCCATAAAGGAATTATTATCGGAAAGCAGGGGGCTATGTTAAAGAAAATTGGCACCCAGGCACGTATTGATATGGAGAAACTACTGGATGCCAAGGTGAATTTGAAAATCTGGGTAAAGATTAAGAAAGATTGGAGAGACAGTGATTATCTCCTGAAGAACTTTGGCTTTGAACAAAGAGAATCATAGAAAAGCAAATTAAGGAAATGGCAGGTGAGACAGATGCAGATAGAAGTAACCGGAATGGTGTTGATGGCAACCCAGGTGGGAGATTATGACCGCCGGATTGTGATATTGACAAAGGAACGGGGAAAACTGTCTGCATTTGCACGTGGTGCCAGACGAACGGGCAGTGCGTTGACTGCAGCCTGTCAGCCCTTTACTTATGGCAAATTCACATTATTTGTAGGCAGGGATGCTTATCGGGTGCAAGGGGTAGAAGTGCAAAACTATTTTGATGAACTCAAAACGGATTTGGACGGAATTACCTACGGCACCTATTTTTGCGAAATGGCAGATTATTTTACCCACGAGAATCTGGATGACAGGGAGCAACTGAAATTATTGTATGTAACCTTGCGGGCGTTGGTAAAAAAGAAGGTGCCGGAGGCGTTGGTTCGTCGTATTTATGAAATTCGGGCATTGGCACTGGATGGAGAGGAAATGCAGGTGTTTTCCTGTGTAAAATGCGGCAACCAGGGGACCGGTTACATATTTCGTGCAGGACAGGGAGGATTGGTCTGCGTAGACCATTGTCAGATTGATTATGACATTGGAGAATTGTTGCATCCGTCAACGGTATATGCCTTGCAATATATCTTGAGTTCGAGTCTGGAAAAACTCTATGCGTTTAGTGTTTCACCGGAGGTACAAGGAGAATTGGACGGGGTTTGCAGTTCGTTTTTGAATGAATATGTAGACAGAAAGTTTAAATCTTCGGAATTTCTTGATTCTCTATCTTGCAATCTGACAGATTAAAGGATACAATGAATAGGTTATTAGGCAATGAGGAGGGTGCGCAGATGAAGAAAAAGCACTTGCTTATAGGACTGGTGTTAGGTACTATGCTTTTGACCGGTTGCGGAAGCAGACTTGATTCCATTACAGAGAATACTATGACCATCGAAAAGGACGGTACTATTACAGATATTTCCGTAGAAGACTTTTCCGAGGGCGATTATGATATGGCAGATTTGGAATCCTTTGTGAATTCTGAGGTTGCTGATTACAATGCAGATGCAGGAGAAGAACGTATTGTATTAGAAGCATTTGACACAGAGAATAAATTGGCAAAGTTGGAGTTGTCCTATACAGATATGGAGGATTACAATTCCTTTAATCATACAGCTTATGAACTTTGCGAAATGGGAGAGACAACAATTTCCGGCAATTTTACTTCTGTAGCAGACGGAAGTGAAGTGAAGGCAAGCGAGATAACTGATTCCGATGCGAAGATTCTGAAGGTTGCTGATGCCATGAACATTAGCTGCAAAGGCAAAGTACTATATTATAATGAATATGTAACAGAAGACAACGGTACATTTACTGCTTCCGGTGAAGGTGTAGCAGTCATTGTATTCAAATAAAATGAGTGAGGTTGGTAAAATGGAAAAGACAATGGACAAAATTGTTGCATTAGCAAAAGCGAGAGGATTCGTATATCCGGGTTCTGAGATTTATGGCGGACTTGCAAATACTTGGGATTACGGTAATCTTGGTGTTGAATTAAAGAATAACGTAAAGCGTGCATGGTGGAAGAAGTTCATTCAGGAAAATCCATACAACGTAGGTGTGGATTGTGCAATTCTTATGAATCCACAGACTTGGGTAGCTTCCGGACATTTGGGTGGTTTTGCAGATCCATTGATGGATTGTAAAGAATGTCATGAGCGTTTTCGTGCAGATAAGTTGATTGAAGATTATGCGGCTGAAAAAGGAATTGCCTTAGATGGTTCTATTGATGCATGGTCTCATGACCAGATGATGGAATTCGTAACAGGCAATCAGATTCCATGTCCAACTTGTGGTAAGCATAATTTTACAGATATTCGTCAGTTTAACCTGATGTTCAAGACTTTCCAGGGTGTAACAGAGGATGCGAAGAATACGGTTTATCTTAGACCGGAAACCGCACAGGGTATCTTTGTAAACTTCAAAAATGTACAAAGAACATCCCGTAAGAAGATTCCGTTTGGTATCGGACAGATTGGTAAATCCTTCCGTAATGAAATTACACCGGGTAACGTTACCTTCCGTACCAGAGAGTTTGAGCAGATGGAGTTAGAATTCTTCTGTGAGCCGGGAACAGATATGGAATGGTTCGCATACTGGAGACAATTCTGTATCGATTGGTTAAAGAACTTAGGCATGAAGGAAGAAGAAATGCGTGCCAGAGATCATTCTCCGGAAGAATTATGCTTCTATAGTAAGGGTACTACCGATATTGAATTCTTATTCCCATTTGGTTGGGGTGAGCTATGGGGTATCGCAGATCGTACGGACTATGATTTAACACAGCATCAGAATGTATCCGGTGAACCTATGGAATACTTTGATGATGAAAAGAAGGAAAAATACATTCCATATGTTGTTGAACCTTCATTGGGTGCAGACCGTGTAACCTTAGCATTCCTTTGCAGTGCATATGATGAAGAGGAATTAGAAGGTGGCGATGTAAGAACTGTATTACATTTCCATCCGGCATTGGCACCGGTTAAAATTGGTGTATTACCATTATCTAAGAAATTGGCAGAAGGTGCTGAGAAGATTTACGCAGAACTTTCAAAGACCTACAACTGTGAGTATGATGATAGAGGTAATATTGGTAAGCGTTATCGTAGACAGGATGAAATCGGTACACCATATTGTGTAACCTACGACTTTGAATCTGAGACAGATGGCGCAGTTACTGTTCGTGATCGTGATACCATGGCACAGGAACGTGTAAAGATTGAAGACTTAAAGGCATACTTTGAAGAGAAGATGGCTTACTAATCCATAAAAAATAGAGGCTCAACCGAGCCTCTATTTTTTATGGAAATATTACATTTCTGTAGATTTCTCTAACTTATCAATTGCTGTTGTTAATGATTTCAAGGATGCCTTAATGGACTTATTGATTTCACCGGAATCTACTGCTAACTTTCCGAACTCTGTAGCAACAACTGCGAAACCGCGACCAAACTCACCAGCTCTTGCAGCTTCAATAGAAGCATTCAGAGAAAGGATTTTTTGCTTGCTTTCAATCTTATCCAATGCAACAGACTTTGCGTTGATTTCGTCAATCAAATCAACTGCCTGAGCGATATTGTCGCTTAAGGAACCGGAAGACTTGCCGCCACCGTTCAACATCATATCAACCATGCCATTTAATAGCGCTTCTGCTGCAGCAATGGATTCTTCTGATTTTGGCATGTCCTCATCGAAATGGCCTGCAACAATTCTGCCTACACAATTGCCGGAAACAACGAGATCTACAGCAAAATCAGATAGTTCATCAGCACTTCCTGCAGGACATCCGATTTCGTGTGTAAGGAATTCTCCCTCATCATCTATGACAATGGCACCCATGCCGGTTGCGATAGCCCAATTCTCTAACATGCTCTTTAATAATGAAAAATCTAAACAATCTTGAATACGCATATGTAACCTCCTGTATATTGTATTTTTAATTTGCAGTTTAAATCTACCTATAATTATACTGAAAAATCGCAATATTGCAACAATTTGGCTAAAAAAACTGAAAAAAATGCGGAAACGTTGTTGACATAATTTATTACCTTTGTTAGAATACAAATGTAACAAGTTGTAACAGATTTGTAATAATTACGAAAATATGAGGTAATATATGAAGAAGGCAATTATAGGTGCTACAGTGATGATTGCTGTAGGAACCGGATTGATATTCAGTACAAAAGCAATTACACCGGAGACACCGGTAGCAACTCAGGCGATGACAACAGAAGAACCAACTGAGATGCAGATTTCAGATACAAATGTAACATTAAGAATGAACAGTAGTGCAACCGAGGTGATTTCGGAAGCTACAGAAACTACAGAGGAAGTTGTAGAAGAAGCTACAACTGAAGCAGTTGAAGTGGCAGAAGTTGTGGAAGAAGAACCGGATTGCGAATATCCGGAATGGCAGGATTATGTAGTTGCTAATGTAGATGGAAGTCTTCGGGTTCGTGAAGAAGCGAATACAGATGCTGAAATCGTTGGCAAGCTATATACAAACGCTGTGGCAAAGGTAGTAGAAGCCGGTGAAGAGTGGAGTAAGATTGAATCCGGTAATGTAACCGGTTATGTTTCCAATGAATTCCTGATGTTTGGAGATGAAGCAGGAGCATACATTGATGAGAATTATAAGTACTGTGCAACCATTCAGGTGGATGCGCTGAATGTTCGTCAGGAACAGAGTACGGAAAGCGAATGTATCGGTTCCGTATCTGCCGGACAGGAATATGATGTAATTAGTGAAACAGAAGAATGGATTGAAATTCAATATAAGGAAGATGTAGTTGGATTTGTTTCTGCTGAATATGTTAAAGTTGGTTGGAATTATCCGGAAGCATTAACAATTGAAGAAGAGCAGGAAATAATTGCAGCCGCAGAGGCTAGACGTGCAGCGGCAGCAGCGGCAAGCGCGCAGGCAACCGGTACAGGCGCACAATCCGTACCGCCGGTAGCCACCTCAGCAGAAGGCTTGGCGTTAGGTCAGGAAATCGCTAATTATGCTTGTCAGTTCGTTGGTAATCCATATGTTTATGGTGGCACCAGTTTGACAAATGGTGCAGACTGCAGTGGTTTCACCATGTCTGTATATGCGCAGTATGGATATTCCTTAAGTCGTTCTTCCGGTGGTCAGCTCTATAATGGAGTTGCTGTACCGGTAAGTGAAATGCAACCGGGTGACATCGTATGTTACTATGGTCATGTAGGTATTTATATTGGTGGTGGACAGATTGTTCATGCCAGTACAGAAGCAACCGGTATTCGAATTTCCGGAGTAAATGCTTGTGGCTCTATCATTGGAGTACGAAGAATTGTTCAATAAGAAAAAATGTGTGTGCTTACACTTTTGCCGGTGCCAGTCGGGGCGCCGGCTTTCTTTTTGTGTCGAAAAAACAGTGCTTTTATGTGTGAAATGTGTAATTTTGTAAAAAATTATCGATGACGCAAAGAAAGTGGAGAAAATATTGAAATATTTCATAAAAATGACTTCAAAAAATATGAAAATATGGTATAATACTATGCAGTGACTGTGCGTTTTCGTACAGACTAGAATATTCAATACTTAGGAGGTAAGTAACAAATGGCAAACAAATGGGTATATTTGTTTAAAGAAGGCGATGCAAGCATGAGAAACCTTCTTGGTGGTAAGGGTGCTAACCTTGCAGAGATGACTAACATTGGTCTTCCTGTACCACAGGGATTCACAATTACTACAGAGGCT
>JAFTZJ010000015.1 GCA_017461045.1 Lachnospiraceae bacterium
AGAACTGATAGGGTAAGTGTATGGATAAACAAGGCGACAGATGTATTAACAATGAATTGATATCTGTAAAGGTATTGAGATAAATCACAAAATATATCGGGAGATATATTGACAAATTTCAAATTTTGAGATAGGAGGAAAATAACATGAAAACTTTAGAAGGAAAATTAGTTGCACAGGATATGAAGGTGGGAATTGTTGCTTCCCGTTTTAACGAATTCATCACCAGCAAGTTATTAGGCGGTGCTGTTGACGGTCTGGTTCGTCACGGAGTTAAGGAAGAAGATATTACAACCGCTTGGGTACCGGGCGCTTTTGAGATTCCGTTAATTGCCGGCAAGATGGCCAAGTCCGGCAAGTACGATGCGGTTATCTGTGTAGGCGCTGTCATTCGTGGTGCAACCAGCCACTATGATTATGTGTGCAATGAAGTATCCAAGGGAATTGCACAGGTATCCTTACAGTCTGATATTCCGGTATTGTTCGGCGTTGTAACCACCGATACCATTGAGCAGGCAATTGAGCGTGCAGGCACCAAGGCAGGCAACAAGGGTTATGACTGTGCATTATCTGCCATCGAGATGGTAAATTTGATTCAGCAGATTTAATTCCAGCTTTGATATAGCATCAACATAAAATAAACGGGACCGTTCTTTGGCGAATGACCTTTCGCTAAAGTGACAGTCCCGTTTATTATTTAATGATATGGATTCTTCTCGACTACATTTTCCATTTTCTCTTTTCGAAATACTCGTCAATCGATTTTACAATCTGGTTTGGTTCCATTGTCTTTAACAGATATCCATCCGGCTTCAATGCAGATACATTTAACACACTTGCCTTATCATTCTTATTGGTAAGGAATATAACCGGTATGCCCGAAAACTCGGACTCTGACCGTATCATTTCAAGCACCTGTTTACCATCACAAACCGGCATTTCATAATCCAAAAGAATCAAATCCGGACGGTTCATTGCCAGATACTTAATCGCCATAGTACCGGAATTGGCAAGAATCACCTGATACTTTTCTTCTAACCAACCCTTAATATTCCGAAGTGCTGTTCCGGAATCGTCTACTACCAGAATCTTTTTCTTCAAATGACTGGCATCCTCACTAACGAATTTGCTGATTTTCTCTGCCACTTCCTTAATATTAAAAGGTCGGGTAAAATCAAGCTTAATAAACTGATATGGAATAATATCCATAACATCCTGCTTTTGATTCACATCTCCCAACAAAATAATCGGTTTATTGTCTTCAATGGTCCGGTCTTTGATGTATATCAAACCTTCGATCTTACTATCTTCTGCATAAATGATTGTAACGCGAAAATCATTTCCGTTTTTATCAAGTTCATCCGGACTGAAGCTGGAATGAATTACCTTATCTCCCTTTTCTTCCAACATTTTCGTCAACGAAACCACTGTAAAATTATTTCTCTCTGACACAAATAAAATCTTTGCCATAACGTTCCCCTTTTACTGTAAATCCTTCAGTACTTTCATCATTTTCTCTGTAACCAACAGAATGTCCTCCATGGCCACATCTGCCATGTAAACCCGTAGTTCTTCCATGAGAGAATCGCATTCCTCCGGCAATTTTATAGTTTCCAGTTGTCCCATAGCAGCATCTGCCGTATCCAAATCAAATCCCTCTATGCCTTCATGGATAGCCATTAAGCATTCTGTCATTTCTTCCAAGGAAGCATCGTTTTTGTTCTGCATAAGTTGCTTACCGTAAGGTTTTAATACCTCTTTGTAGCTTTGGAAGAATTCCAAAACCTCTTCCGTGCAGTTCTTAATTGCTTCAACATCCTCCTGCTTTCCAAGCATTTCTAAATGTTCAAACTGCTTCGATAGTTCTGACGCACCAATAAGTCTTGCGGAATTCTTAAGGGCATGAACCTCAATGGTATAATCCTTAATGAGATTATCCTCCATACATTTGCGAATCTTATTGGTCTTGGTATCAATCAGTACATAAAAATCGCCCAACAATTCATAAAAAAGTGCTTCCGTACCGGAATACTTTAGGCCTTCTTCCATATCTATTTCCGCACTTTTATTGCTAAATGGCGTTTTCTGCATTTCCAAGTTCTTCGTCTTTGGTGCTTGATTATCCGCAACCGTTTTTACTTGAATCAATTCCTCCGGCAGCCACTTGCGAATCATTTGATTCATCTTCTTCACTTCAATTGGCTTAATTAGGATATCATTCATGCCAACATCCATAAAAAGCTGTTCTGCCTCTTTCATTGCGTTAGCGGTAAGTGCAACAATCGGAACCTTGCCAAAGTATTCTCCATCCAGTTCCCGAATAATACTCGTTGCTTCTACACCATCCATAACCGGCATCATATGATCCATGAATACAATATTATACTCCGTCTTTTGAATCAATTCAATTGCTTTCTTTGCACTATCTACCACTTCAAGTTGAAGTTCTAAAGGCTCCAAAAGCTTAGCAACCACAACCCGATTCATATAATCATCATCAACGACTAATATTCTTGCCCCTGGTGCGATGTATTCCGGTTCTGCTTCCTCAACCGGATAATCTTCCTCGGCAACCACTCCTTGCCGGATTGTGAAATAAAACTCACTTCCCGTTCCGTATTCACTGCGAACCTGTAGCTTTCCACCCATCAGCTCTATAATCTGACTGGAAATGGACAAACCAAGACCGGAGCCTTCCTTACCTGCATTTCGTTTCCGATCCAGTTGCTCATATGCGCCAAATAATTTTCCTAAATCTTCTTCCTTTATTCCAATTCCGGTGTCTTTAATCGAAACCAGAATCTCCACATACTCCTCCGTCTGAGACACACGTTTTAAGGATAATTGCACACTTCCTACATCCGTAAACTTCACAGCATTATTCAAAAGATTAATAACCACTTGTCGAATTCGTATTCCGTCACCATAAAGAATCCGTGGTATCTCACTATCAATATCATATAACAATTCAATCGGCTTCTCGCCAATTCGATTGCGGATAATCATACGAATATTATCCAACTCCATATGTAAATCATATATCGTTTCCGTCAATTCCATCTTGCCGGCTTCAATCTTGGATATATCCAAAATATCATTAATCATTGTGACTAATGCATTTCCCGAAATCTTAATATTGCTTAAGTATTCCTGCTGTTCCTCATCCAAATCCGTCCGAAGAAGCACATCGGTCATACCTACGATAGAATTCATAGGCGTTCGAATCTCATGAGACATCTGAGAGAGAAAAATGGATTTCGCTGCATTGGCATCTTCCGCTTTCTGTTTTTCTTTCTTTATCTGGTCAACCAGACGAATATCCGGATTCTCCATAAGCAAATAGAAGGATAGTCCAATCAACATAATTCCCATTCCGCTCAGAAGCGCAAGAGGAGAAACAGCCTGATACAAGGAAACTCCTACTTCAATTGACATAGCAAGCGTAATTACCAATTTCCGTTTCGGATGTACCTGTTTCCAATACTTTATCATGACGCGAATAACCATAATCAGATAAATTGCAATGGAGATATAGGTCATATACGCTGCTAAGCCATAGGAATAATTTCCCAATTCCGTTTCCATATATCGTATCGGAAGAAAGATAGTACCTATCAACGTGATAATCATAATCACAGGACTGATTACGGATAGTTTAATTTCTTCACCGATTTCTTCCTCTACCAAAGCTACTACATAACGATAAATGAGATAGAACAGCACCACCATTGTTCCGATAAAACATTTATGAACAATATCATTTATGAACATCGGTATTTCTTCCAGATGATTTACGGTACAAACTGTAGTCGCATCCAGCACCAAATGCACCATAGATATGATTAAATAAGTCGAAAAAATCTGATGCAGCTTTGTCTTTTCTCTTTTCGCAGAGAAGAACAAAATTGCCATAAATGCAATTACCATAAAACATGCCAGTTCCATTCTTAACACAGATTCTCCCTCCCCTCACATAACATATGTACTGTCAAGATTCTTACTCGTATTTTACCCTGTTTATTCCTGCTTCTCTAATTCTGATGTACAATGTGGACATCTGGTTGCATCAATTGCAATATCACTCTTACAATATGGACACTTCTTAGTAGTTGGCTTGTCCTCTTTCTTCTTCTTAAACTTATCACCAATACCGTTAATAATCTTAATAAAGCAGAAAATTACAAACGCTGTAATTAAGAAATTAATAATTGCTGTAATAAAATTACCATAAGTTAAAACCGGTGCCAGTTCTCCGTTACCAAGTTTCACAGTCAAATGAGAGAAATCCACGCCACCAAATACAGCCAAAAGCGGTGTGATAATATCTGTATTCAGGGATGTAACAATTGCCGTAAACGCACCACCGATAATTACACCCACTGCCATATCCAAGGCATTACCCTTTGTAATAAACTTCTTAAATTCTTCAAAAAACTTCTTCATTTTCATATCATCCTTTCCCTGTTCCTTTTTGCATATCATCTATAGAATAAGATACACAATCCCTTTCATTTTTTCAAGTTTTTCATGTAGGGCTTAACGTTTTCGATTATTTTACCGATTATTAGTACAAGAACACTAACAAAATCCTCTATTTTTGGCAATTTTTGATAGTGAATTCTTCGACAAAATATATTATATTAAAGTTAACTATGATTAATCGAGGTATGTGGAATGTTAAAATATTACAAATATCAATATCGCTTTAATGCTACACACAGCTTCGATTATCAAAAAGAACATGAGCATCAGCATACATTTACCGTAACCTTATACGTTAGCAAGGAACGGCAAAATGACCCGATTATGTTCTATGATTTTGACAAAGCGGTACATCAGTATTTAGATCAGTTTGAGCATTGCATTTTGAATGAACATCCGCTATTCATACACACTGTTCCGAATATTGAGAATATGGGAAATGTCTTTTTCGATGACCTGAAACGATTACTGAAAAAGCTAAACATTTGTCTGTATCAATTAGATATTTCGGAAAATCCACTAAGTACCTATCAGATATCCAGCCGAATTCATTTGCCGGCTGCCTATGAACAAATAGCATTGAATCAACACCCTAATAGCCAGGGTGCAATCCTGAAAGAATAGGAGTGATTTATATGAGACAGAATAAATTCAAAACCGTTCTATCCTGCATATTAGGTCTTGTATGTATGATAAATGTAGGTATGCAAACTGTATCAGCATCAGAGGCTGCTATTACCCAGCCTGTTAATACAGATTCCGAATTGCTGGACCTTTCTACCAATATCCAAATTGATGGATATTATGGAGACTGGAGTGGCTATCCGATTACGAATATTACTTATACGTCGAACAATACATACAGCATACATCAGGGACAGCTTTATACAGACGGAGAAATGGTGTATGTGCATTTCTCCATGAATGATTTATATACCAGTCAGATTCAGATGCATCAGATGTCCATTACAATTAACGGCGAAACCCATGCACTTGGTTTATATCCGGTATTTGCAGACGGCAGTATTGATTGGAATTTCTTTAACAATGAAATGCGGGCACTGCCGGAGGGAAGCCACTATAATTTTGGTGTAATCGTAGACTATACTAAGTACTGCTCCAGCCAAGGAGTCATTACGATTTATGATTCGACTCATCAGGACAACACCAAGGGTGACGAAGTGGAATTTGCATTTAGTGTGGCAGATTTTGCTCGGGCAACCGGTATGAATCTTTCAGAATTAGGTTCTATTACTCTGGTGAATCCAAACATTGGTTCCGAAGGTTTATCCTGGATGGGAACTTCTACGGGACCATGGTTAGGTGCTTTAGCCGCATTTTTATTATGTGGCGCAGGAGCTTATTCAATTAAGAAAAAGAAAGGTAATGCAGTATGTTAAACTGGATTATTATTGCCGTCATTCTTGTATGGGTATATGCTCTTACAGTTATGAAACGTGCGAAGTTAGATTTCTGGTTCTTTACAATTGGAAGCGCAGGATTATTTACGGCTGCAATTATTATATTGCAGCCTATTCTTCTTGCACCCATGCAGAACGCTATTGCTGCAGTTTCCGGTCTGTTTGGTGAATTAACCGGAACCTATTCATCTTATTTTGAAAAAGGACTTTTATTCATTTCCCATGGAGCAACGAATCTTTCCTTATACGTTGATTTTGAATGCTCCGGCATCATTGAAACCTTTGCATTTCTTGCTCTTTTATGGTTTTTCCCTGCCTATCACTATTATGAAAAAATTGCCGTTAGTATTGTCGGCATTATTGCTATATTTATGGCAAATGTTCTTCGTATTTTCATTATTTGCCAAATGATATACTGGGGCGGCGAGGATATGTATTTCTTTGCCCATTCCTTCGTAGGCAGATTGGTATTCTACGCCTGTACCATTGCCTTATATTTCTATGTCTTTACCAAGGCGCAAGTAGTCAGACAGAAAGTAGGTGCATTCCGTTATGACAGTCATTCGTGAGTTAATGCATAGCTCCATCCTGTTCTGGATGGCATGGGTTATTATCCCAATCATCATGGAAATCATTCCTACTATTTTCGATTTCTTTATTCTGTTAAAACGCAAAATCCGGAACAAGCAACTTGGGGAACTGGAATATTGTCCGGAAATCACATTGATTATTCCGGTATACAATTCTGCAGATACTTTGTACCAATGTATCAAATCCGTAAATGATTCTACCTACGATAATGAATTGATTTACATTATGCTGATTAATAATGAAAGTAAAGATAACAGCTTTGAGGTCTTCTGCCAATGCCAGAAGGACTTCCCGGATTTGACCATTAACTGGATGAATTCTGAGCAAGGGAAATCAAAAGCATTGAATCTGGCACTTTTTAACAGCTATGGTAAATATATCATCCACATCGACAGCGATGGCGTGTTACATCCGGAAGCACTTTATAATATGGTTCGTCAATTTGAACAGAATGAAGATGTAGACTGCTTAACCGGTACGATTATGACCAATCCTGCCATGATTGATGAAACCAAAGGCTTCTTCAAACGTTTACTTCGGAAATTAGAGTTCTTTGAATACTGCCAGGCATTCTTAGCAGGACGGAATTTCCAATCGGAATTCAACAGTATTTTCACGCTTTCCGGTGCTTTTTCCGCATTCCGAAAGTCATCCATTTTGAAGACGCAGTTATATAACACTGATACCATTTGTGAGGATACCCACGTTACCTTCCAAGTACGGGATATGTTAAAGGAAAAGGTTGCATTGTGTGAAAATGCGTTCTTCTTTGTAGACCCAATTGAAGATCTGAATCGTCTGTATATCCAGCGTCAACGTTGGCAACGTGGAGAAATCGAAGTTATGCATATGTTTAAGGGACGAAGTATGCGATTTGGCAAGGGCTTTATTTCCGACTTCGTTATCCGTCTGCTGATGTATGACCATACCTTTGCGTTTCCGCGTATGATTTGGTACTTTGCGTTAATTTGTCTCGCATTTATCAATTATCCGATTAAGTTGATTATTGAGTCTGTAATTATCATGTATATTCTATATGTGATAGCTACGTTTTTACTATATATTTGTATTATATTATTCCTGTATCGGGAAAAGCCGTTACTGAAATACTACGCCAGAAAATGGTATTTAGTTATTCTGTTGCCACTGTATAATTTCATGGTATTCTGGTTCCGTTTTGCCGGAATTATCAATGCCATTAAGGGGGCTCAGACCTGGCGAATGAAGAACTTTAGTGATGAATGGGAGGAATTCAAAAAGGTAGTTAAGAAAGACTTCCTTTCCATCACAACACTTCTTGAAAAATGGAAAGCAGAGGTGAACATTGATGAATAAAAAGATTATAAATTGGTTTCGAAACCCAATCACGCGAATGACCGCCATTTTGACAAGCGTTTCTATTGTTGCTGTAATTATGATTGGTCTGCTGATACTCATCTTAAACGGTATCAATCACGCTTATGTAGCAAACGGAACCGAACGCCAACAGGCGTACTGCGATCAATTAGCCGACACCTTGTCCGCCATGAAATCCAATTCTGCTACGGACGACGAAATCGTAGACTATATTTCCAATCATGTAACTGCTTCGGGTAGTAGTTGGGCATTTTTTATCAAGGATGACACCGTACTCTTTGCCAAGAATCCATCCACTACAGCTTCTCTAAATACATTAAGTGAGCGAACAGCCTTTTTTGCAGATTTGGAAGCACAGGATGCAGTTTTAACAACGACTGACTTTGAATATAAGAATCACACCTATACAATCGGTATGATTACAGACCCGGTGCATTTTCGGAATCAGGCAAATCTGACTACGTATGAGGTTTATCTGATTTTAGTATTTGCTGTTTTGCTCTTGCTCTCCATCGGGGCTATTACAGCTCTTTCCAGCACGTTAGCCCGGACAGAGCATACACTAACAGAAACCAAGGACGAATTAATAGAACGAAATCAAGACTTTGAAAAGCTTGAAGAGCTTCAGACTTCATCCAATACCTCGGAGCCAATTACCATCCGCCATAGCGGAAAGAGCTCTCAGTACAAGCAATATAAGTTTAAGTTCTACTTAAATGCACGCCATGCCATTTATATTAACGGCGTCTTAGGTGCCATGCACCCACATACCTGGGAAATCACCTTGCATGTAATAAAGATGCAACAGGATTTTATCCAGTTTACAAAGTTGGAAAAAGAAATTGAGGAATTCATTGATCAATTCCAAGATAAAGAATTGAACGAGGTTCCGCCATTTGATGTAATCAATCCAACCTTGGAGAATTGTTGCGACTATTTCAAGGAACAATTGAGTGCCATTCTGACAGAAGAAGGCTGGTTATTCTTAATGATGGAAATGAGCGAGACACCTTCCCGTTCCTATGTCATTAGTATGATTGATGAGGATAATTAATATGGAGACAACCACACAACCATCGTCTAAACCAAATATTTATGCAAAGTGGAATCTTCCCATTAACATAGGCATTTTGTTCTTATTTGCAGGAATTGTAACTGCATTCCTATGGTTAAATCAGTGGGAGCCTTCCGGCAATGATGTCTGGGGACATATGTACAAATCCAAGATCATGTATGAGAACATTTTAGCCGGCAACTTCTATCCTCTTTATTCTGACCAGTGGTACAACGGTATCCAATTATATCGTTACTGGCCACCACTTGCTTACTACTGCATGTCTCTCCTTCAGGCTTGTGCCGGGGGGAATATTTTGCATGCCTATTATTTATTTGCAGGCTTTGTTGTCTTCGTTGGAGGTTTGCCATTCCTATTCATTGGTAAAGAAACCAAGAAGCCGCTTTTGTGCATCGCTTGTGCTATACTTTGGTTTGTTTTACCGGACAATATCCGTGTATTTTTCTGCGAAGGAAATATGCCACGTATTATGACCTCCGTAGTGATTCCGTATGTTGTTTATTTCCTATGGCAATATACACGCAACAATCGGAAGATGTATCTGATTGGGCTAATTCTGTCTATGACCTTTATGACCTTTGCCCACCTGATGGTAACTGCGATTACAGGTATCGGCAGCTTTTTATATTTATGCTTTGATGTGATTAAAAACAAGAATTATAAGCAGGACATAATTGCTTTGATTTCCATGATTCTGGGTATTTTAATTGCCGGAATCTGGTTTATTCCGGCCCTCTCCGGCGGTATGCTCTCTATGGGAGATTCCAGCTCCGGTGTACAGGATATTTTGACTTATTCTTTAACAACTTCCCTAAATCCCATGAATCGGGTAAATGGAGTTGCGGATACTTATTACTTTGGTATATCCGTCCTTTTGGTTGCCATCTTCGGAATTCTACTGGCAAAGGGCAAGAAAAAAGCCGGATTCTGTTTTGCTTTATTCGTGTTATTGGGAACCACACCGGCAACGGTTTATATAACAAAGCATTTGCCACTGGGTGAATTCTTATGGATGACTCGTTTTACAGCACTGGCTTACACATTTTTCTTCTTATCATTATTAGAGTGGACCACCCTAAAGAAGAAATACCTGATTATCGCCGTGTCATTACTTGTAATTGACAGCGGAATCACACTCCTTTGCTTACCGCGTTATTATACGCCGGCATCAGAAATTGCAAAGACAGACAGTCAGCTAATCAAAGAGCACACTACCCAGCGTGCCAACATTATGGATTTAAGCAGCTACGGTTCCTATCCTTCTTGGAATCTGGTAACCGGTGAAAATGATGTAGATTATACCTTCGGCTGGGCTTGGCAGGGAGCTGCAACTGCACAAAACATCATGCTGATAAACGAGGCATTGGAACACGAAGAATATCTCTATATTTTTGACCGCAGCATGGAGCTTGGAGATGATACGGTTTTATTCCGAAAGGACTATG
Organism: Lachnospiraceae bacterium; assembly: GCA_017461045.1. Classification (GTDB taxonomy): domain Bacteria; phylum Bacillota; class Clostridia; order Lachnospirales; family Lachnospiraceae; genus CAG-632. The sequence goes on from JAFTZJ010000015.1 coordinate 10,371, forward strand.
TTTTCTTGCCGGATATCATGTTTGAAGCCGCTGATACCTGTGGTTATGAATTAGTAGAAGAATCGGACACCTCCTATCTGTTTAAGAAGGAAACGCCGGAACAATTCGGAGTTATTACTGAATATACCGGTTTGGCAATCGGCGATCACGCACAGACCTTAACCATTTTTTATCCTACCTTTACCACCGGTCCTTCTGCCTACATTGATGATTATACAGCAGACGAATTAGCTCAATATGAAACCATTTACTTAAGTGGTTTTCATTATCACAATCAAACCCGCGCAGAAGAGCTTTTAGAAGCAGTTTCTGCCAAGGGTACCCGGGTAGTCATTGATGCTGCCCATATTCCGGAAAACGGACTCATGCAAAAGGTATTCTTAGGAGTAGACCAAGAGCAAATCACCCTTAGCAACAGTTTCCCAAATCTACACTACAACGAAGAAACCTATGTAGCAGGAACCTTCCCGGACGGTAACAGTTCATGGTTGACCGGTTATACCAACGACCCGGATCAGGTCTTAGGATATATCTATGAGGGCGGAGAAATCATTCCGTTTATAAGCTATGATTCTTCCAATGAAAACATCTACTACCTTGGATTGAATCTTGCCTATTTTGCTATGTATACCAATAGCGACAACCTGTGGACCATTTTAGACGATTGCCTGCAAGCAGAATATCAACAGCTTCCGAAGCGGGAAATTGTTCCACTGACAATCACAACAGAAAATAATACCATTACCATTGAAAGCGAAAAAGCAAACGTCAATACGACGCTTGCTTTCCAAGATAATTTCCAATCTAACCAGGCGTTTCATAATGAGAATAATCTCTTAGTCATTGATGAACCGACTGTAACATTACAGATTGTATATCCAAAGTTATTTTTAGGTGTCCTTACCTCCGTACTGGGCATCCTCTTATCAACCCTTTGGTTATTATTTATTAACAATGTTTTGAAGCCAAACACCCTTTTTAACAAGAATAAAGCCGATGATACACTTTAACCAGTCAGCAACCTGTACCATTACCATAATCCAGACTACATGTATGTCTGTATAACGGCTAACGAAAAAGGCAAGAGGTACGCTGATACACCAGACAAATACACTGTCAAAGAAAAACGTTACCAGTGTCTTTCCACCGGAACGCAATGTAAAGTAGGCGGCATGAATAAATGCTGCCTGAGGCATAAAAATTGCTTGTACCATAATGAACCGGGTTGCCAATTCTTTTGCCTGCACCGTTGTATTGTAAATCTGCGGAAACAATGGAGAAATCAGGAACAATACGATGGCTACCATGGTACAACAAAATACAGAAAACGCAATCATCTTATTATCCGAATCTCTGGCTTCTTTTAGTTTACCGGCTCCAAGCAATTGTCCTACTACTATTGCAATTGAATCTCCAAGTGCTATGAAAACCACGTTAAACACATTACTAATAGTATTCGCTATGTTAAGCCCTGCTACAACACTTAATCCATGTACGGAATAACACTGTGTCAATACTGCCATTCCTGCTGCCCACATAGTCTCATTTACTAATAGCGGGATACCCTTCAGAAAAAACTTTCCTGCCAATGAGAATGGAACCTTTAATGTACGATACAGCCCTACAACATAGCTGTTCTTTTGGGAATGGGTATGGGTCCACAGAATCACAATCACCGCTTCAATATATCTGGATAAAACCGTTGCGATTGCAGCACCTTCTACCCCTAATTCCGGAAATCCCATTTTTCCATAAATCAATAAATAATTAAAAATCAGGTTGATAAGCACCGCTGTTACTCCTGCTACCATTGGCACCAGAGTCTGTCCGCATTCTCTCAACGTGCTGGCATAAATCTGAACAATCATAAATGCCGGTAATCCAAATAGCATAATCCATAAATACCGCTGTCCATAATGTAATGCCAGTTGCAAATCCCCACCATCGTTGTTTCCGTTTAGATACATTTGAATCAACGGTTCTCCAAAGAGAAGAAAGACGGTAATCGCAATCACAGTTAGGATTAAAGCCATCCAAATCTTATAACGGAAGGTGTGTTGAATTCCTTCCTTGTCGCCCTGTCCAAAATACTGTGCCGTAAAGATTCCGGCGCCTGCCAGTCCCCCAAATATGCATAGGTTATATACGAAAATCAACTGGTTCACAATGGCAACACCGGACATTTGCTCCGTACCAAGCTGGCCAACCATAATATTATCCAATAAGCCTACAAAATTCGTGATGCCATTTTGTATCATAATGGGTACTGCAATTAAAAGTACCATTTTATAAAAGGCCTTATCTCCCACAAAGGTATGTATTAACTTTTTAAAACCCTTTTCTTCCATAATTCCTCGTCCTTTCGTGCCTAATCAGAATAGCAGAATTCATGGATTTGTCAACGGATTTTTAAATTGACAAATAACTGTCCGGATTGTTAGAATATACAAAATCTATATATATCATTCACTTATTAGCAAATTGCAATATTCAAATGATGAATAAAAAACGATGTTTGAAAGGAGAGCAAGTTATGATTCAAGTGATTTTATGGGATTTAGACGGAACTATTTTAGACTTCAAGGCAGCAGAACGAAACGCCCTGATAAATACCTTTGCATCCTTTGATTTAGGACCTTGTACTGATGAAATGGTTCATGAATATTCCGCCCTAAATGATCGCTACTGGAAACGTTTAGAGCTGGGGGAAATCACAAAATCCGAACTCTTAGTACAACGCTTTGAAGAATTCTTTTCTGCTCACAGCATCGATATTTCTTTCGCATCTGCATTTAACGCAGAATACCTTCTTCGATTGGGTGACACCATCTGCTTTAAGGATCATGCTTATGAACTCATACAGTCTCTTCACGGACGTGTCAAACAATACATTGTAACAAACGGTAATCAAATCGCACAAAAGCGAAAGCTAGACAATTCGAATCTGCTTCCGCTTTTAGATGGAGTATTTATTTCCGATATTATTGGAGCTGAAAAACCCACAAAAGAATTCTTTCATAAAGTACTTTTGGAAATTGGGGAGTACAACAAGAACGAAATCCTTATTATCGGCGATTCACTTACCAGTGATATCTTAGGTGGCAATAATGCCGGAATCCGCACCTGCTGGTACAATCCGGAAAATCTGGAAAATCCGGACCCGCAACGATTTCACATTGACCATATTATTCAGAACCTGAATCAGTTGCCGGAGCTGCTGCGCTAGCAGTTCCGCTTTCCGGTGCAGCACTCTCAATACTTGTTAGATCCATACCGGAATCCACAACACTTGCACCGCTCTCTTCGTTATCTTCCTTTTCTTCCTCCAAGATACTTTCATAATCCTCCGGATCCTTCTTCGGCATACGCATAGACATGGCCTGCATGAACAACTCCTGATTATGCTCCTGCAAAAATTGTATATCACTTGGAGGCACATTATCACCATTGGTTATGCGTAATGCAATGGTGAGGCACTTTCCTAATGCGTCCCAACCTTCTTCACTTGCTTCCGTCTGCTCCTGAATGCTATCCAACTGCATTTGCAACATCTCCAGTTGTTGCTGTTGCTCCTGTAGTTTTTTCTCTTTCTCTTCCTGCTTTTGTTCTTCCATCTTCTTTTTTTCCAATTCCCGCATACCTTCTGCTGAAAGAGAAAATGCAATTCCATCAATTGCTATATTGTTACTGTTATTATCATTTTTCTTTACTTCCGCATCTTTCGCTTTTGTAACAGAATTCCCTCTGACAACAAATGAAAGACGCTCTGCATCCGATGTATTGCCAATCCACATACTCATTCCTCCTTGATTTCTTTCGCAAATCCGTTTGCTTTTCATAGTTCTACTATATATATCGACACCAGACCATTCATTTATAACAGTTATGCTTCATTGGTCGTTCTTCGGTTTCCCTGTTCATCAAAATTCAGTTTCAACGCCCGTTCCACCGGAAATATCGAACCAATTAGCAGTATTATTTGTATGCCTTCAATCACACAGGTGAGAATCCCCCGGCCATCCTCGCTTTGCATCCAGAACATCGGAAGGCTGGCTATCACAGATAGTGGAAGCAAAATGAATCCGATTTTTTTCCATAATCGTCCGCAATAGAAATGTGCAAATTTCCAGGTATCCTCATTTTGCATAGATCTTCGGGTTCGATATCCATAGAAGTAATTGATTTTCCCCGGAGATGTCTTCTCAAACATAAGACCAAACCCCAACATAATTGCCGGAATCAACATATTACAAATCGTTAGAAATATAGCAAATACCATATCAATCCCTCACTTTCATCTATTATGCTTCGGCTCCCAGGTTCCTTTAATTACCACACCGGATTCCTCAGCTAAGGTTTCCAAGCGACATAATTCTTCTTCGGTTAAATGCACATCCAAAACCGTTCTTAACTGTTCTGCATGCTTTTCCTTGGTCAAACCAACAATCGGTACTGTATGCCTTGCAATTGCCCAGGCAATTGGTATCTGAGATGTATCCACTTGGTATTTCACTCCAAGGGCCTTCTCATAATCTAATAGTTTCTGAATCTTTCGGAATTTCTTCTTACTAAATTGCAAACCACGCAAGGAGAAAGTCTTAAAATGATGCTTTTCGTCATATCTTCCGGTCAAAGCCCCTTGCTCCAAAACCATGTAGGAAAAATAAACCACTTGCTGTTCCTTGCACCATTCTATAATCTCTAACTGATCCTTGCCTCTGGATAATAGACTAAAATGATTTTGTACTGCCGCCAGTCGGAAGCCCTCTTGTTGCAGCATGGCATCTGCCTTCTGAATCTGTGCCAAAGAATAATTCGAAACTCCAAGAGCTTTGATTTTGCCCGCCTTCAACAATTCAATGGCCGCCTTTACATTCTCTTCTACCTGATTTGGCAAATGAATCCAATACAAATCCGGTGCATCAATTTCTAAACGTTCACAGCTTGCTTTTAAGGATTCTTCCATTGCCCCCGGTCGAAACCGTTTGCCCGGCATATGCTTCGTTGAAATCAACACATCCTGATTCTTAATAAATGCTCCCAGTAGTGCTTCTGCATTTCCCATGCCATAGACTTCTGCTGTATCCCACATGGTAAAACCCGCATTGCATGCACACTGAAATGTATTACGAAGCTGCTCCTCATCATAAGATTGACCAAATACCATCTTAGAACCATTTACACCGCCGCCCCATGCCCAAGTACCAATCATACATGGTGGTATCTGTATTCCTTGCATATTAATATATTCCATAGTGTTGTCACCTCATCTTAAACTTACATTTTATAATTCAGTTTCTCCTAAATTGATTGTAACATACTTCTCCATGGAGTTCATTCATTACTTACTCTTTCTCTATCAATACAATATCTGTTTCATCCGATAATATCTCCATTAGATTATAATTGCCACCAATATTAGTTACTTCGAAACGAGTCATACAGAAACGTAACCATGGAAATTCTTTATTCATTTTATATACCATATCAAATACATCTAAATCTGTGATTTTATTTTGGGAATGATAGCCCGAATATTGTTCATGCGAAAAATTAAGATTTTTGAGAAATTTTTTAATAATACAATGCCTTATATCTTCTGGAATCATGTCTTAGCACTATGCAACACTCTCCCTTTTTGTGTAATGATATAAAATGTCTTCCACTATAAAATCCTCTTCATCCATTCCATCATCACTATTAAACCAAAGCCATTTTATAACATACGGCATAAACCATTCTTCATTTTTTAAGGAAGTAATTATCTTTCCAAAGGCACCATACTCATTTGCTTTTCCTATTCCTTTGTAACTGATGGTGCCATCTGCATCGATTGCTTTAACAAACTGATACTTTTCAAATTTTCTTTCAATTGCAGTATAAATATCACTGATTTCGTATTTCTGTTCTGTTGAAATCTTTGTTTCATCAAGTCGCATCTCTATTTTTAGCACGTTTTCTTCTCCTTTCTTGTATTATACGCCCATTTTAACATTCATTGATAATTATTTCAATACATTTTTACCTTATTTTTCTATGTTGACAAATGCCATTCATGGTGTTACAATTCAATCATCGCTTTGTTACTTTACCGCATTAAAGCAACAAAGAGTAATAGCAGAATCGTATAGGAGAATAGCAAAATGGGAACAAGAAAAGGTAATTTGATGAGCGTCCGCGCGGATATTAAAGTTCTGGATTGCACAATCAGAGACGGCGGATTATGTAACAATTTTGATTTTACTGATGATTTCGTAAGAGAACTCTATAAGACCAATATCAAGAGCGGTGTTGATTATATGGAGTTTGGATATAAAGCAAGCAAAACACTATTTAACGAAAGTGACTATGGAAAATGGAAGTTCTGTAATGAAGAAGACTTACGTGCAATTGTTGGAGATAACATCTCCGATATGAAGATTGCAGTTATGGCAGATGTTGGCAGATGTGATTTCCGGACGGATTTTCTTCCAAAGAGCGAAAGTGTAATTGATATGGTACGGGTAGCCTGCTACATTCACCAGATTCCTGCAGCCATTGAAATGATTGAATATTTCCATGAATTGGGCTATGAAACCACCTGTAACATTATGGCAATTTCACAAGCCAATTCCAATCAGGTAGAGGAGGCGCTAACCATGTTATCCACCTCCAGTGTGGATGTTATTTATCTGGTTGACAGTTACGGTTCTCTTTATCCGGAAAATGCTGCTGCCTTAGCTAAGACGTATTTGTCGATTGCAGAACCGGCAGGCAAAAAGGTTGGTTTCCACGGTCACAATAATCAGAATCTGGCGTTTGCTAACACAGTTGAAACCATGTCCTATGGTATATCTTATTTAGATGCCACTGCTCAAGGCATGGGACGGGGTGCCGGAAACTGTGCTATGGAATTGCTTCTTGGTTTCTTGAAGAATCCAAAGTACAGCTTGTATAGCTTACTGATCTTTATTGAAAAGTACATGATTCCGTTAAAAGAATCCGGTGTGGTTTGGGGTTATGACTTACAGTACCTATTCACCGGTCAGTTAAACCGTCATCCGAGAGAAGCCATTTCTTTTACAGAAAATAACCGAAAGGACTACTGTGAGTTCTACAAAGAATTATTAGATAATGATTAATGCAAAATGTGGTGCTGTGAACCTTCACAACACCACATTTTTAACTGTTTTTTTCTTTAACTATCCTTTACAGTCTCCGGCAAATGGAGATAATTCTAAACGAATAAAATATCCTTTGTCATGATCACAAACCGGACACTTTTCCGGTGATTTTTCACCTTCGTAGATAAACCCGCAGTTCAAGCAAATCCATCCGGTTTTTACGGACGACACATGCAGTTTGTTATTCTCCAGCCATTCTGCAAATCGTCCAAACCGGTCGCCATGATATTTCTCAATTTCTGCAATTAAATTCATGCTTCAGCCACTCCTTTCTCCACAACTGTTATTGTTCTTGGCATTGATTCTATCCATGTGATATGTCCTGAATCTCTTAGATTACTTAACTGTGCTGCCATACTTGATGTTGATTTAAGTCCAACTAATTTGCAC
>JAFTZJ010000016.1 GCA_017461045.1 Lachnospiraceae bacterium
GTTTAAGCGTTCCTTTAAATGGTTTCTTTTACTCATGTTATAAAATCTCCTTTGTTTTCTGATGTATTAAGTCGCCAAACTCATATACATCATACGGGGAGATTTTATTTTTTTCAAATTTCATGTTCTATAGGAATGCTCTATCTCATCTTTGTCCATACGTTTCATACCGGTTATGGCAAGTAATATAATAAAGGCAAGGATTACGGATATTGCACTTCCGAAATTCCAATCTCCTACAGAAATAAACTGATTTTCAATTAAGTTACCAATTAACATGTACTGTCCGCCACCCAACAGTTTCGGAATAACGAAAGTGGAAATGGATAACAGGAATGTCATAATAATTCCATTTAACACACCCGGAATGGATAACTTAAAGGTAACTCTCCAGAAGGTCTGGAACCGGTTAGCCCCCAAGTCCATAGCCGCTTCATGCAAGGAATGGTCTATTTTACACAAGGATGTATGAATCGGAATTACCATAAATGGAAGTAAGTCACTTACTAAGCCAATCAGTACCGCAAAATCCGTATACATCATGGCAATTGGCTCCACTCCGAAGAAGCCCAACACCGTATTAATAATTCCGTTGTCTGATAACAAGCAAATCCAAGCGTAGGTACGCAGCAAGGTATTAATCCACATAGGAATGGTAACAAACATTACCAATAGCCCCTGCACCTTCTCACTAAACTTCGATATCATATATGCCAGTATATATCCTACCAGCAAGCAAATTCCAACCGCCAGAAAACCAAGCTGGAAGGATTTCACAAACACCGCCACATAGACAGGCTCTGTCATTTTCTTAAAATTGTCCAAGGTAAACTGAATATTAATTAAGTCATTTCCGCCGGTAGTTACGGAATATAACACGATTAATAACAGCGGAACAATAATCATGACAACTGCCCAAACCATATATGGTCGAATCAATTTTACAAAATGCTTCATGGCAGTTCTCCTTTATTCCCAATCCATACGATACATTACATGAATGTCATCCGGTCCGAACTTCAATCCTACGTCTAAGCCAACTTCAAAGTAATCGGTAGTGTGAATCATATAATCCCGATGCTCCGTTTCAACTACGATTTCGTGGTGTACGCCCTTAAACACAATGGACTTTACCGTACCCTTAATCTTAGCTTCCTCCGGTTTCACAATATCAATGTCCTCCGGACGAATAACAACCTCAATGCACTCGTTCTTCTTAAAGCCCTTATCTACACATTCGAATTCAAATCCATCAAAGGAAACCAACAAGTCATCGATCATGGTTCCTTCTAAGATATTAGATTCACCGATAAAGCTTGCAACAAAACGATTCTCCGGCTCATTGTAAATGTCCTCCGGTGTTCCAACCTGCTGAATAATACCTTCGTGCATAACCACAACTGTATCTGACATAGACAAGGCTTCTTCCTGATCATGAGTTACGAAAATAAATGTAATTCCAACTTCCTTCTGAATCTTCTTTAATTCACTCTTAATTTCCTTACGAAGCTTTGCATCCAAGGCTCCCAATGGCTCATCTAACAACAGAACCTTCGGCTCATTTATCAATGCTCTGGCAATCGCAACTCGCTGTTGCTGACCGCCGGACAACTTGGTAACATCTCTCTTATCGAAGCCCTCCAGACCTACCAGCTTCAAGATTCTCTTTACCTTATGTTCAATTAAACTCTTATCCATTTTCTTAATTTTTAAACCAAAGGCAACATTGTCATATACATTCAAAAACGGAAACAATGCATACTTCTGGAATACGGTATTTACTTCCCGCTTATATGGAGGAATCTTAGAAATATCCACACCATCAAATAACACTTCACCGCCACTTGGTTCATCAAAGCCGGCAATAATACGCAAGGTTGTGGTTTTACCACAGCCGGATGGTCCAAGCAAGGTCAAAAACTCATTCTCATGAATATTCAAGTCGATTCCTTTTAATACCTGCTGGTCATCAAAATTCTTCGTTAATCCTTTTAACTCAATTAATACGTCGCTCATGCCAACCTCCTACTAAAAACTTGGTGGGGTAGATACCCACAACAACACTGCACCATTCTTCGATGTTATATAATGCTTATGTGCCGGCGTAAAATAAAAGGATTCCTCTTTCTTCGCCTTAAACACCTGATTTCCTATATGAATCTCAATACTTCCCTTTAACACATATCCGAATTCTTCTCCCTCGTGTGGGTTATCCGGGTAGGTAGAACCGCCTTCCTCGATGGTTACCAGAATTGGTTCCATCATATTCTTCTGTGCGTTCGGAATAATCCATTCAATGGTATTCTTCAATTCGCTATCAGTCTTCTCGAAAAAGTCACCTTTGCGGAACACTACTTGTTTATCCTCAGAATCATTAAAAAATGTTTTCAAATCCGTTCCCAAGCACTGCAATATATCAATTAATGTTGCAATAGAGGGAGATGTTAAATCCCGTTCCACCTGAGAAATGAAACCTTTACTCAATTCTGCACGATCCGCCAATTCTTCCTGTGTCAGGTTCTTCTGTATTCGTAATGCCTTGATTTTCTTACCTATTTCCATCGTTTCTACCTGTTTCTTAATCCTAAACTTTAAGTTTAGTTTTGCTAAACTACAAGACACATTATACAACGTTTTACAGGAACGTCAATATATATTTATGAAATTGTTCTGTTTTTGATTTATTTTTTTAGAATTCATAGTCTTTTTCACGAATTCATATATTAAATGAAAACGATTTTTGAGAGTATATATGATTGCAGCCGCTTACATTCGGGTATCAACGGAAGACCAAATTGAATTCTCTCCGGACAGCCAGTTGAAACGAATTCAAGAATATGCCAACTACCATGAAATACAAATACCAAAGAAGTACATTTTTATTGATGAAGGAATCAGCGGTCGGGATGCCAGGAAGCGCCCTGCCTTTCAGGAAATGATTCGTCTGGCACGAACCGAAAAACCCTTTCAGAAAATTCTCGTCTGGAAATTTTCCCGATTTGCACGAAACCGACAGGACAGCATTTTCTACAAGTCCATGCTACGAAAGGACTGTGGCATCGAAGTAATTTCCATTACCGAACCTCTAAGTAACGACCCAACTTCCATATTAATTGAAGCCTTACTGGAAGCCATGGACGAATACTACTCTATTAATCTTGCCCAAGAGGTACGGCGTGGGATGCAGGAACGCTTCACTCGTGGCAAGGCCATTTCCATTCCACCCTTCGGTTATCAGATGGGTGCGGATACCTTCGAACCCCATCCGGAACAGGCAAAATGGTTGGAATATATCTTCCGGTCTTATGCCTCCGGTGATTCTGTGCAGAGAATTGCGAATGCGTTAAACGGAATGGGAATTCGGACAAATCGGGGAAATCCATTTCAGGCACGTACAATTTCCTATATCTTATTGAATCCGGTGTATATTGGTAAGTTGCGAAAACGGAAAGAGGGGGAGAATTATTATGATCGTTATTATGCGTACACTCCGATGATTTATGCGGAAGGAACGCATCTTCCATTGATTGACCTTGCCTTGTGGGAGAAGGTACAGAACCGGTGGCAAGCGCAGTGGCAGATACGTGATTCCAAACAAGTTGCTTACAGTCAGCCACCCTTAGCAAATCTAACCAGCCCTTCTGATATTAATATATCTGGCGCCAACTCCTCTGGCACCAGCAAAGTGCCCTATGTTTTGCAAGGTCTGTTGTATTGTAGTGAATGCGGAAGTAAGTTAGTCCCTATCCATCACCAAACCGCATTCCAATGTAGTGGATACAATCATGGCAAATGCAAGGTCTCACACTATGTAAAAACAGACGTATTGGTTCCTCTGGTTTATGAAGCAGTACTACCTCTCTTACCACCTTCTACTGCCTACTGTCTCCAAAGGGAAGATGTAGAGCCAGAGGAAAAAAATCGAATTCTACGCTTGTTGAATCGAAAACTGATTTATGATAAATCAAAGAAACGAATTCAGTTCATCGATTAATGGTAGTTCTACTTTTCTATACCTGCCATTGGGAGGTCCGGATGGTGAATCCGGCGCTGCTATGCGATATTTATCTCAGCGTTATTCTATGAAAAACGCCCGAGTTGCCGGAGTGCTTACAGATGTTGGAACTGAGGAACTTGGCCATGGCGAAATAGTTTGTGCCATTATTCATCAGTTAACCCGTAACTTGTCTATGGACGAAATTGAGAAATCCGGTTTTGACAAATACTATGTGGATCATACTCTGGGCATTTGGCCACAGGCCGCCGGTGGCGTGCCGTTCAATGCTTGCGAGTTTGCTGTGAAGGGTGATCCGATTACGGATTTGCATGAGGATATGGCAGCGGATGCTACCTATTTATAAGAACAACTATTTTCATAATATAATCTTTAGAAATTCCAATGAATTTCGATGGGACGCTCCTTCGTTTCCGGATTTCGCTTGCCTACCAGGATATAATCAATTAGTTTCTCAACTGTTGGCCGGTCTAAATGTTCTAAATTCATATACTGCTCAATTAGGGCCCGCTTATTGATTCCCTGCTGTAACTTTCGTTCAACCTCTGATAACTCCTTTTCTGTATCTTCTATCATAAGTTCCAGCTTGTCTCGTTCCATCGAAAAGTCTTTCGATAATTCTACATAATCCTTTTCAGAAATGATACCCTTCACTTTATCAATATAAAGTTCCCGTAATCCACGTACATACTCTTCCTGCTTCTGCTTCATACGTTCAATATCTGTTCCCAAACGGATTCTTTTCGAAGATAAATCATGGTTTAATACCACTTTATCTTCTAATTCACCTTTATTCAAATACGCTTCAGATAGACGGTTTAATTCCCGAATAACAGCCTGTTCCAGTAAGGATACCGAAATAAAAGAACCAATGCATGAATCTACGGAATCATGCCTGGTACTGCATTTCAGATAATACTTACCTCTATTTTTCGAAGACCGCATGGTATATCCGCAATACATACATCGAGCCTTTCTGGCAAATAATCCAATTGTACCAACAGTAAATGGTTTCGCTTTCTGCTTTAACAATGCTTGCACCTGATTCCATAAATCTTGATCAATAATTGGCTCGTGAGTACCTGCTACCCGGTACCACTGTTCCTTTGGCCTTGGTTTATTCTGCTTCGTCTTGTACGAAATACTTCCATATTTGCCTTGCACCATATTGCCTATATACATTTCATTTTCAAGCATATCTGCAATGGCATAATACCGCCAAAGGGTACTATTTTTAGTCTTCGCTTGCTGATATCGCAATCCCTTTTGTCTCTTATACTCCGTAGGATTGGGAATCCCTCTATCATTTAACATTCTGGCAATAGCTGTTTTGCCATATCCCTGGGCAAATAACGAAAAGACCTCACGTACAATTTTCGCTGCTTCTTCATCAATAATCAAGTGACCTTTTATCTCCGGATCCTTCTGATATCCATATAAAGCAAACGCTCCTATATGATGACCATTCTTACGCCGATCCACAAGAACACTTTTAATATTCTCAGACATATCCTCCAAGTACCACTCATTGACTAAGCCGTTAATCTGACGAGACTTCTTATTACCCTTATTATCCGTATCCGCATTGTCTACGATACTAATGAATCGGATTCCCCATATTGGAAACAGTCCATGAATATATTTCTCAACCATTTCCAACTCTCTGGTAAATCTTGATTGTGTCTTGCAAAGAACAATATCAAACTTTCGCTCCTCAGCATCTTGTAATAGTTTACAGAATTCCGGTCGATTCCGATCTGCACCGGCATAATCATCATCACTGTAAATATTATAAATTTCCCAACCTTGGTTTATGGAATATTGAATCAGCATGGATTTCTGGTTCTGGATGCTGTTACTATCATCCGTATCTGACTGTTTGTTTCTATCTTCTTCTGAAAGTCTACAGTAAATCGCTACTTTCATTCTCTATCAACCCCTTGAAGATAAAACAAACTATCCTATCAAATAACTATAAATCCAACAGGGTAGTTTGTAAACTACTTTACATTTACCATCTGTGCTTTTCTCTGCTCTGACTGATTAATTAATTCAATCCAGCGATTTGTAAATTCCCGGATGGTATCACCCTGATTGGTGGTTTTGAATACATTTACACACTTCACGTTCAATTCACTCATGAATCTCCCTCCCCCGGTCAAATTATTATAATATACGCAATACTGCTTGTATCAATTCAAATAAAAGGATCATTTTTGACTAACCATTCTCCATATGGTTTGATAGTTTCGGATTTTATAATCTTTCGAATGGACAAGTCAACATTCTTGCAAGATAACCAGCATGGCTTGACATACCTTCCTGGCAGGCCCTATCAACGACCTGAAGACTATTTTGTTAACGCTATGAGTGCTAAATAGCGTCAGCCGCCCCACATGGGCATTGAAGCTGCAACATTGGAATCCAATGCATTTCTTCTATATTCAGTTAGAAAGCCTATGTGCGGATTCGAACCACACTGCCGGTTAAGACATACCATATAGGCTGACACCCTTACATTTCCATGGCGTGTGTCATTGCCATTTCTTGTTGCATTATAGCTTCTTCCAGTTCCATCTCTCTTCCAATTAAGTCAAATAATTCCTTATCGGACATCTCATTCGGATTCCATTCCGGCAATGCCTCTTTCTGCTCTGCCAACTCCTTTGATGAGAATTCAACACCGGTTTCTTGTATAACCGATTCCGCAGTCGCTTCGATTATCTGCTCCTGATTCGCCACATTCTGAATATTCTCCGGAGCCATTAACCGGTCAAGAGCTTCCTTGATTCTGGTATTCATCTGTTCGGACATTGCTGTATCATATAAAACATCCTCCGGAACCAGTTCCTGCGATACCAGTAATTCTTTGATATCCTGCACCGTTTCCTGAATACGATCATCCATAGTTTGTACCGGGGCTTGTTGTTTTACAAAGAACTGCATAGAATTTTCATTTGTCAGCATATCAGCTGTTCGCCCTAAGCCTTCTGAAACCTTATCCATAACCTTTGCCCGGATCTGACCCAAAGAACTTTCCTGAAGCATTCGCTTGACGGATTCAAACAATTCACGAAACTTCTCTTTAATACGTTCAAACAGTTGACTGCAACGCATACTATACATCTGCTTAGCGGTAAAATTCGGATTATTGTATGCGCTGATATCAAATCCATTCTGCAGACCCAATCGCAACTGTTTCATCTGTTCTGCAGAATAAGCCGGCCAAGCATATTTCTTTACATCTATGCCTCTTTCTAAGCCAGTCCGGACTTCTGATAATTGTTTTGCCGTCATTGCTTGCCAGTTATATTGATCCATTTCAAATCCAGCCTTGTGCCCCATCCTTAATTCATTTAATACATCTGCCGGTACGGAAGGATGATTATATCCCCGACGTACAACGTCTACTGAATTTTCTTGCATTAACCGTAGCTGCTTCATCTGTTCTGCAGATAAATTCACATTCCAGTAGGTTGAAATATCTAAATGATGCTTCTGTCCAAGCTTCAGCTGCTTAAACTGCTCCTTCGTATAACCTTGTTGTGTATTCGCAAATGAAGGTTGATGATACACCGCTGGTGTTTCCGGAACTCCCGGGGGCGTCTGTGTTGGTTCCGATTCCGGCACAGATTGCTTGGTCTGTTTGTTCTTATTCTCTTGCTTCTGTGTGGCATCCCCCTGTCCTGCCGGGTGTTCGGTCACATGTTCTCTCGCTGCATACCTTGGGTCATACTGCTTATCATATGCATAGAACTTTGCTACCTCATCCCCACGCCAATACCCAGCTGTTCCGCTTGGATCACTGTTTCCTACTATGTATCGTTTATTCGTGTCAAAATCTGCCACGATGGAATGTTCACCAGTAGCAATCACAGATTCCGGTTTAATGTATACATACTGATTGCGCCCTGGCAACCGGGCTATAATTTCTCCATTGGAATCGATTCTGTCGATGATTTGTTTAGAAATTGTTACTTGCATGGTTTTACCTCCTTTTTCGCAAATAATTTCATTTTAAAAATCTCACATATTAATTTAGGAATATTTATTTAGCTTTATTAGTTAAATAATTTTTTACTCTTTGTCATGCACAAGAAAGGACATTTAACATGAAA
>JAFTZJ010000017.1 GCA_017461045.1 Lachnospiraceae bacterium
ATCTTGGCTTGCATGGACAGAGGAGCAAATACCTCCTCTGTCATCATAACTCTTGGTATCCTTATAAAATCAAACTGTCCCGACTGGTAATCGAAGAAGTATTCAAAGGGCATATTATTCACCATCCTTTCGTGACTGCCATTCTTCAAGCAATCCGATGATAACCTTTTCCCTTTGTACTGCAGAGAAATGCGGTGGAAAATACTTATCCAGCTTTTTCTCTGACAGTGTTACTTTTCCGGACACCTTTACTTCCGGCAATGCACTGTTTAATATCTGAATCATCGTGTACTGCGTCACATTCTCCAAGTTTGGTGTGTTCTTCAAAGCTGCTATCTGGTCAGACTTAAGGAAGCCATTCTCTCTGATATACTCATAAAGCCATTTCTGCAGGTCCTTGTCGAAGAATGAAATATCAACCGCTAACATCAAACCAAGTCTCTTATCATCTACCATATCTAACATTTCCGGAATCAATTCTGTAAGTCGAATATATCGCTTTACCTGTCTACCACTAATCCCGTTTTCTTTTCCAATTTCCTCATGACTCCACTTTGGGACGTCGCGTCCTAAAGTTAAATCTGTTCTTGCACCTTGCCGATTCATCGCATCCATTTTCATTTTAAGAGAGAATGCTCTTTCACTTGGCAGTATCTCTTCCCTCTGAATATTAGCATCCACCATTAGAATAACCGCCTCATCGTTAGTCAGCTGCTTAACAATGGCAGGCACCGTAGTTAAACCTGCGAGCTTAGCCGCATGCATTCTTCTGTGACCGGAAATCATCTCATAGGTTCCTTCATCATCCGGTCTGACGATTACCGGTGATAACACACCATTCGACTTAATGCTTTCCACCAACTCCTGCATTCTGTCATCATCCAAAACCTTAAACGGATGGTTTTCGAACGGGAATATCTGGTCGATACGAATTTCCTCTGTTCCGTCCTTTGTAACCGGTGCTCCTAATAATTCTTCTACTGATTCAAAATGTATTTTTTCTCTCTTAACAGCCATTGCTTAACCCTCCACATGATTGATTACTTCTTTAGTAAGTGACATATATGCAAATGCAGCCTTTCCCTTCGGGTCATAATCGAAAATGCTTTTCCCGATGGAGCTTACCTCAGCTGCACGAACCGACAACGGAATCTCTATTGGAAACACTGGTATATTCTTTCCATACGCTTCATTCACTTCAAATGCTATTTCCTTGGCGTAATTGGTTCTATGGTCAACCATAGTGAGCAGAATACCTTCAATGTCCAATTTCTGATTTAATCTTCGCTTGACCGTATAAATTGTCTTTATCAGCTGTTGAAGCCCTTTAACAGGCAAATATGCAGCCTGAACAGGTATCAGAACCGAATCAGCACAAGCCAATGCATTTACCGTCATAACTCCCAAGGATGGCATACAGTCAATAATCACAAAATCGTACTCATGCTTTATCTGTTCAATAAATATCTTAAGCACCAACTCCCTGCTCATTACATTAACCAGCGATACCTCTACACCGGACAACTCAATATTTGACGGAATCAAATCTACTCGGTCCGTATGATGAATCACTCCAT
>JAFTZJ010000018.1 GCA_017461045.1 Lachnospiraceae bacterium
CAGATAAGGATTTCAAAAATTTTGTCATCTATAAAGGACAGAAGTTCGAAGCAGATGCGGCGTACATAGATATATATCAGCAGGCCCAAAAGAGCATTTATGTAGTGGATGATTATGTGAATACAAAGACTTTACAGCTTTTATCGCAGAAGAAAGCCGGTGTAGAAGTGGTTTTATTTACGGAAAATGGTCATGGGAAAAGAGGTTTTTTGACGACAGCGGTAGTAAGTGACTTTATACAAGAATATCCACCACTCAGAATTAAACCGAATCCGGATTGTCATGACAGACTAATTGTGCTTGATTATGGTTTGCCTACAGAACAAGCATATCATTGCGGTGCATCCAGTAAGGATGCCGGAAAGAAACTTTGTGCCATAAATGTGATATTAGAAACAAGCATGATTCATCCGGTAATAGATAAATTGCTATTAGCTCCGGATAAACAGATATAGTCATTCATGTGAGAATAGCATGAGTAATATTAATGTGAAAAGGATGTATTCAAGGAAATTTGAATACATTTTTTTTTCTATCTTGACAGAAGAAAAGCAATTTCTTATACTGATATCAAAAATGAGATTAGTGAAGAGGAAGTGCTATATGGACAAATTATTGAAAGTCTTAACAGATCCTGTATCGAATAAGCTTTTGCAAACGATTCGGGTTCGAAAACAATTAACAATTTCGGAAATAATTGCAGAAAATACCGGAATACCTAGAGCGACAATTTATCGTAAAATAGATAAGATGCTTGCGGTTGGTGCTATTTGCGTGGTGGATACTCACAAGGTGCGTGGACAAATTGAGCATGTATACGCCATCAAGGATATATATATCAGTAATCTGGAGTCAAAAGAGGAAAATATGAAAACCGTTACTATGAGTCTGATGCAGATATTAGATTCATATGATAGGTACTTTGAAAGTGAACACGCAGATGTTAATCGAGACAAGTTATTTATGTTAAATTATTGTATTTCTTTGGATGATGGGGAATTCTCTAATATGATGAAAGACATTATAAAGGTAGTCGACAGATATCAGCATAAGCAATGTGCAGAAAATGCGAAGCTAAGAAATCTATATCTGTTATCAGCACCGGGAGGGGATAAAAATGAGTAAGAAATCAAAACAGCAAATCGTATATCCGAACAATGAAAATGGTATTTATTTATATGAGTATGTAAATATTGGCGGAATTCAGCAATATATCCAGATAAGAGGCGTGGATAAGAAGAATCCGCTAATATTATTTTTACATGGTGGATCTGGTGGTTCTTTGGCTGGTCTTTGCCATGTTATGCAAAGTGAATGGGAAACAGCTTTTACAGTTGTAAACTGGGATCAAAGAAATGCATGTAAGACATATGTGGCAAATAAAATGCATGCTATGGATATTGGTAAAACAGGAAGTATGGAGGATTACATAAACGACATAGATGAAGTGATTCAGTATCTTCATACAGTATATGAATTTGAAAAACTCATTTTACTTGGATTTTCTTGGGGCAGTATTATAGGAGCAGAATATGCCAAATTACATCCGGAACATATTGCTGCATATGTAGGGGTAGGACAGCTTGTAAACTATTATGAAGGTTTCGAAGTAGTATGTGAAGAAATGCTAAAACTTGCAAAGGACGAAAAAACTATTGCTCAAATTAAGGAAATGCAAAAGCAGATAGCGAACCGACCGGCAATGACAAAAGAATGGATGAAGAAAGTACAGAAATTTGTTGGATTAAGTACAAAATATATAGCAAAAGACGGTAAAGCATTTCCGGTGAAAGCGTTCATACAATCGCCATTCTTAAATTTTGTCGAAAAGAAGGCTATGTTGATGAATGATATAGGGTTGTATAAAGGAACCTTTGAAACATTAATGGCATATGATTTTCGGGAAAATATGAGTTTCTCAGTTCCGGTTGTGTTTATATCCGGTGATGAAGACACCAGTTGTCCGGTTTCCTTGCTTCAGGAGTGTTATGCCGGAATCAATGCGCCGAAGAAAGAATTGTTTGTAATGAATATGGCGACGCATACTTGTTTTTATGACAAACCAAAAGGATTTTGGGAATTATTAAATAGTGTTTTGTCATGATATCTGACCCAATAATTTTATCTGTTTTAAAACAATGATTGAAGAGGCGGAAAGTAAATTATATAATATGAAATAGGAAAAGAGTTAACACAAACTTATGATGTATATGGTGAGGATGTATTGCAGATTGGAGGGGTAAGAGATGAAAACGGAGAATGGAGAGTATAGAAAGCGTGTACACACAATAGCAGAGGAAATTCCCGGGTTACAGAGCAGAGAATATGAAGATAGCAGAGATGCGGCATATTTGAGTAAACTGAAACTAAGTAAGGGCTTCGACAAGTTTATGAAATTGTATTTCGAGTATGGAATAGAACGAATTAATACCATTGCCTACACCGGTTCGAATGTTCGTGTGACAGCAGAAAATATGCCGTATTTGTATGAATGCTTGGTAGAAGGATGCCGGATTCTGAATATTGAGAGGATACCTCCGCTATATGTTATGCAGGGTGGTGTTAATGCATTTACAATAGGAGCCAGTGATCCGATTATTGTGATTAATGATTCTTGCTTGCGCAGATTAAATCATGAGGAATTGATGTTTATTATTGGTCATGAGCTGGGTCATATTAAAAGTGAGCATTGTTTGTATCATTCTCTGGGTGCCAGCATACCGATTTTGGGAGGGGTTGCAGGTGCTATGACATTGGGCTTTGGTGATTTGATTACACAAGGTCTGATGGTTGCTTATTATGATTGGTTGCGCAAATCAGAATATACAGCGGACCGGGCGGGCTTGCTTACATGTCAGGATATGAATTCGGCAGTGATGGCAATGGCAAAGTTGGCAGGATTGCCAAAAGAATATTTTGATACATATAAGCCGGAGTATTTTTTAGAACAGGCACGAGAATTTGAAGATATGGACGCAAGTGTCTATAATCGGATTATGAAGATGGTGGCAGGAAGAGGTGCAACACATCCTTGGACCGTGCAGAGAGCACAGCAGATGAATCTGTGGGTGCAGTCCGGAGAATATCAGCGAGTGCTGAACCGTACATCTAAATGGTTGGTTGAAGAGGAAGCACGTCTTACTACCAAATTAGAAGAGGCACAGACCAAAGAAGCTGAGTTGTGCCAGCAATTAGTTGTGGCACAAGAGGAATCCAATCGGTTAAATTCGGAAGCGGAGCAGGCAAAAGCGATTCTTCCGACAATTGCACCACAGCAGAAAGCTATAGCGCAACGAAACGCTAATTTGATTATTAGTGCGGCGAAAAATGCTACTGCAAAGGCAAAGAGCTTAGAGGATGCTTATAATAAGACTGTAAAGCTGGTAGAAGAAACGCAAGAGGCGTTAACTGTAATTTCGGCAACAATTAACCATGATGCGTTGGAAGACATACCGTTATTAACGGCGACTCAGGAAACAAAAAACATGAATGTGAGTGCAGTAGATGCGGCCATAGCTTCTCAACATGCTTTAGCACAGCAAGTAGCGGCAACGCAGGCAGCGGCAGCAACTGTCTCGCAAGCACAGCCACCGGTATACGCACAGGCTCCGGTGGCAGGTGCTCCGCAGGCACAAGCTCCGGTCTATGCACAAGCTCCGGCAGTTCAAGCACCGGTATATTCACAGGCAGTTGAACCTCCGCAGGTTCAACAACCATATAATAATCAGGGACAGTAACCCAAATGAAAAAGGCGACCCTTCAAGGTCGCCTTTAATTTTAATAATCAATTATTATTGGATACCGTATCCAAAAAGTACTGCACCCATAACCATGATTACGATGAAAGCAATAATACCAATTACCAGACCGGAACAAGAAAGAATAAAGCCAATATTGGCAAGCTTCTTGGCAGTATAGGCCTTTGGTCCGATTACATTAGCTTGTTCTTTGATTTTTTTGAATAATATATTAGTAGTAATACTGCAACCAATTCCAATAAGCATATAAACTACAGCGACTACAATATGCCAACAAAACAGAAGTGATAAGCCGCCCCATACTAAAGAGTTAATACTGAATACGAATGCGGTAATCTCTTTGCCCGGACATCTGATTTCAGCTTCATAAGTAGTCTGTACATCTGAATTGTAGTTATTATCCATTTGAATTCTCCTTTGTTAATTGTAAGGTGAAGTGTACGAATATGTATTATAACATAATCATAGCAAACTCTTCTAAAAGACCAGCACCGGCAATTCCAGCAATGAAAATAATTGCGAATACGAGACCAACACAGGAACAAATAATACCGACAGTCGCAAGCTTCTTAGCGGTATATGCCTTTGGTGCAATTACAGTTGCCTGCTCTTGTATTTTCTTAAATAAAACTAAAGCAGCAATTCCACATCCAAGACCAATAAACATATAAACGATGGAAAGTGCGATATACCAACAGAACAGCAAAGAAAAAATTCCCCATACTAAAGCGTTGATACCGAGTACTAATGCTGCAATTTCCTTGCCCGGACATCTGATTTCGGTTTGATAACCAGTTTGATAATTTGAATTAAAATTATTATCCATTTGAATCCTCCTTTATTACATATAAAGATAAGAGCATTATTGCACAAATTTTCTTGTTTTACAAGAAAAGAATAATATTCCAAGAATGGTTTGATTTAGGAATGGCAATTAATAACCTCCATTCGTGCCGAGGTTTTCCAAAATGGCAATTGTGAAAAGTCCGGAAATTGCTAAAAACCAGAGAATAAGCATAAGAACGAAGGCGGCACAGGAACAAATAATTCCTGCTAAGGCAAGCTTCTTGCCTACATAAGCCTTGTTGGTAATCATGGTTGCCTGTTCTTGTATCTTCTTAAAGAGAATCATTGCAGGGATGCCATAACCGATACCCAGAATAAAGAACACAGTTGCAAGTACTGGATGCCAGAAGGTACATGCGGCAACGACACCACTCATTAAGGAGTATATGCCAAGAACTAATGTAATGATTTCTTTAACCGGACAACGGGTTTCTGTTATACATGGTTGTGTGTTTTGGTATACATTATCATTCATATAGAGTCCTCCTTTTGTATATTTATGTAATTATAGCACGGTATATGTGAAATAGAAATAATTATTTGACGAAATAGTACAGACGGTGTTAATCTCTATATAAGAAGGCGCGTGTACAAGGGAATGGTTATGAGTTGGGAGGAAGAGGAAAATGAGAAAGAAGAATAAAGGTTTTTCCATGGTGGAAATCATTATTGTAATTGCGATTATGGCGATTTTAGCTGCCGCTATGGCACCGATGTTGATTAAGTACGTAGGAAAAGCAAGAAAGTCAAGAGATGTAGATACCGGTAAAGAAATCTATGCAGCATGTATACGGGCAGCTGTTGAAATGGGAGAGGAAGACATAACTTCACAGCTGGGAAGTAGTGGTTCCGTATTGGTTCGTTATGATACCGTTCTGAATAATCCGCCACAGAATGTCATTGATTATGCGTTTGATGAGTTTGGCGGAATCCCGAGGTCAGCAAGTCATAAAGATTATTATTGGGAGATTGAATACGATGTAACCAATAAGAGTATTGAACGAATTAACCTGACGGCAGGCGCAGGTTCTTCGGATAAATTCGAAGTGTATCCGAATAGTGAGGTATTTTTGGAAGGAAACTAGAATTGGAACAACAAAGGAATTGCCACATCTGTCCGCGTAATTGCACAGGTATGAACAACGCAGACAAAATAGGGGTATGTGGTGTACCAAGGAATCGAATACGTATTGCAAGGGCTGCTCTCCATATGTGGGAGGAGCCTTGTATTTCGGGAAACGCAGGCTCCGGTGCTGTGTTTTTTTCCGGTTGCCCGTTGCGATGCATTTACTGTCAGAACTATGAGATAGCAGGGGGGAAGGTTGGAAAAGAAATTACCATGGAGCGGCTTACAGACATTTTTCTGGAACTGCAGGAACAAGGGGTGGCAAACATCAATCTGGTAACTCCAACTCATTATACCCCTCAGATTATTCCGGCACTTGAAAGGGCGAAAGAGCAGGGCTTGCATCTGCCCATTGTTTATAACTGCAGCGGGTATGAAAAATTAGAGACCTTGCAGAAGTTAAATGGTTTGATAGATATATATTTAACAGATTTTAAGTATATGGATACTGAGGTTGCAAAACGTTTTTCCCGGGCAGAGGATTATCCACAGGTTGCCCAAATTGCTTTAGAAGAAATGATTCGCCAACAGGGAGAACCGGTATTTGATGCACAGGGAATGATGCAACAAGGGGTGATTGTTCGACATTTGCTGTTGCCGAATCACTTGAAAAATGGGAAAAAGGTGGTTCGGTATGTGTATGAGACCTATGGCAATCAGGTGTATTTAAGTCTGATGAATCAGTATACGCCTTTGCCGCAGGTGGCAGACATTCCGGAGTTAAACCGAAAGGTGACAAAGCGTGAATATGAAAGTCTGATAGATTATGCAATCTATCTTGGAGTAGAAAATGGTTTTATTCAAGAAGGAGAAACCGCCGAGGAAAGCTTTATTCCACCATTTAATAATGAGGGGGTATAGGTGGCAAGAATTTCTTGATTAAGAATCAGTAATACAACCACCTCGTTTTGCATACATTGTAAAAACAAAGAGACAAGGGTTCCTGTGAAAGCTTATATTGAAGAGCGGGCCATAGAAGTTGCTCAATATATTATTGATGAAAATGCGACGGTACGGCAGACGGCGAAGAAGTTTGGTATCAGTAAATCGACGGTACATAAGGATATTACCGAGCGTTTAATCCAAATCAATCCGTCTCTGGCAGCGAGAGCCAGAGTGGTATTAGACATTAATAAGTCCGAGCGACATATCCGGGGAGGAATGGCAACGAAAGAAAAATATATGCATCAGAATATGTAATGAAGAATCCGATAGCAAAGCTGTCGGATTTTTCTATTAATAGGCGCTTCATTGCTTTTGACGGATGGAAATACGGAAGAAAATGAGTCCCAGTACCATAAGCACAGTTATGACGCTGACACCGGCACCGCTGCTACCTGTTAGTTGAGTGATATAACCGACAAGTCCGGTGCCGATGAAGGAAGCACCCTTGCCGAAAATGTCCAGAATACCAAAATACTCTCCGGATTTCTCAGCAGGAATAATTTTGGCAAAATAGGAACGGGAGAGTGCCTGAATTCCGCCTTGAAAGATGCCAACGCAGATGGCGAGAAGCCAGAATTCCCATTGCTGATTTAATTGAATCGCAAATAGTGCAATACCTGTATAGGCAATGATACAAATCGTAATTAGCCGTTCTGTTGCAAATGCCTTGGATAAACGTCCAAAGAGTAAAGCGAAAGGAAAGGCAATGATTTGTGTCAGTAATAAAGCAAGAAGTAATCCGCTTGTATGAAGTCCGACAGACTCGCCGTAAACAGTTGCCATATCAATAATGGTATAAACTCCGTCAATATAGAAGAAATATGCAAGTAAAAATAAGAAGATGTCGTGGTGCTTTGTAATTTCTTTCAAGGTGTGAGCCAGTTGCCGGAAACTACGGAACATGCCATTTTGATTATCAGAATCTGCGTGTATTTGTCTGTAGTTACGAAGAAGGGGGATTGAGAACAAAAGCCACCAAAATGCCGTAATGACAAAAGCAAGAAATATGGCAAACGGAAAGGAGATGCTAATACTCTTATGATTCAAAACCAGAGTAAGTATTACCAAAAAAGGCACACAACTTCCTACATATCCCCATGCAAAGCCCTTAGAAGAAATGGAGTCCATTTTCTCGAAGGAGGTAACATCCGGGAGCATGGAATCATACAGAATCAGGGATAGGGAATAACTGACTCTTGTACATACAAAAATTGCCAGAAAACTAATCCACGAAGGGAATACCCCAAGAAGACTACAGCCGATTACGCCAATGATGACGCAGAGAAAAAACAGAGGTTTTTTGTAATGATTTCGGTCGGAGATTGCTCCGATAATGGGACCCAGGAATGCAACCGATGCGGTAGCAATGGAAGCGGTATAACCCCAATAGGCCATGTAGTCCGTGTTGCTGATTCCGGCGTTGCCTGCCAGGTGTTTAAAATAAATGGGCATAATAGTAGTTACTAATAAAATGAAAGCCGAATTTCCGATGTCATATAGAATCCAGCTGCGCTCAATTTTGGTTGGTTTATTTTTCATAATAATGTATCGTTCCTTTGACTGGTAGTAATGATTTGGTTTTAGTTTGTCCATATCTTTAAAATAGATTCAAATATTAAATGTAAAAAAAATAATAAATAATTAATAAAAAGTATTGAATAACATTATGTGTTAGTATATAATTGGTTTACAAAGACTGTGAGACTAATTATATACTGGATGAAATTGCTGATTACTGTGGAAACTATAGTACGCGAAAAGGAGCTGATAATATATGACAGATAAAGAAGTGTTAAAGACGGTTTCTGATATGTTGCAACCGCTGAATGACAATATACAAGTGCTTAATAAAGAAATAAACACTGTAAAAAATGAAGTACAGGAAGTAAAGACAGATGTGCAAGGTCTAAAGACAGATGTACAAGGTCTAAAGACGGATGTACAGATACTGAAGGAAGATATGCGAGAAGTAAAAGACAGAGTGGAAAGAATTGAAATCACACAAGAAAATGTGATTTTGCCTCGTTTACAGAATATTGAATCCTGTTATGTATCTACATATGACAGGTATAGAGAAAATATAGAAGAGCATGAAACAATGAAAGAAGATATCGCTGTTTTGAAAGTTGTTGTACAGAAACATAGTGAAATATTAAAGAGAACTTCATAGGAAATTACAAAGAGTGTTCTTTCTTTCTTGACTTTTTGTAGGGCATAGCTTAAAATTTATGCATATATTGAGAATTATAGCTATGACAAGACCAGTAGAAAGCGATACCACATCACAGAGAGAATTCATTTGCTGAGAAGAATTCGTTGTAGGGGCTTTTGAACACCAGCTTGGAGCTTTTTCCGGGAATGGCAAATTAAGAATGGATTCGTAGAATATCCATATGCAAGATTGGCAGGAAAGGAAAACGGTGATACCGTTATCATCAAAATGGAGAGCCTTTGGATGTTGCTTATATAGATTATTGCTTAAGCAACGGGACAAAGGAATCAGGGTGGAACCGCGAATAATCGTCCCTGACGTATATATTACATATGCGTCAGGTTTTTTTATATTTAAGCCAATACGCATATCAAGAAAACAGAAAGGAAGTAAAAACATGAAAATCACATTGAAAGATGGCTCTTCAAAAGAGTATGCACAGGCAATGTCAGTGATTGATATTGCAACAGACATTAGTGAAGGACTGGCCCGTATGGCATGTGCCGGAGAAGTAGACGGACAGGTCGTGGATTTGCGTACAATCGTGGATAAAGATTGCGAGTTGAATATCTTAACCTTTAATGATGACGAAGGTAAGAAGGTATTCCGTCATACAGCAGCGCACATTTTGGCTCAGGCTGTGAAGCATTTGTATCCGGAGGCAAAATGCACCATCGGACCATCCATTGAAGAAGGTTTTTATTATGATTTTGATATGCCATCTCTTTCCAGAGAAGATTTGGATAAGATTGAGGCAGAAATGAAGAAGTTGGTAAAACAGGGAGACGAAATTACCACATTTACTCTTCCGAGAGAAGAAGCAATTAAGCTTATGGAAGAAAAGAATGAACCGTACAAGGTAGAGTTGATTCAGGATCTTCCGGAGGATGCAGTTATCAGCTTCTACACACAAGGTGATTTTACAGACCTTTGTGCAGGTCCTCATTTGATGAATACCAAGGCTGTAAAATTCTTCAAACTGACATCTTCATCCGGTGCATACTGGAGAGGAGATTCTAATAAGAAAATGTTAACACGTATCTATGGTACTGCTTATACGAAGAAGGCAGATCTGGAAGAACGTTTGGAATTCTTAGAAAATATTAAACTTCGTGACCATAACCGTCTGGGTCGTGAAATGGAACTTTTCACAACTGTAGATGTAATTGGTCAGGGACTTCCGCTCTTTATGCCAAAGGGAACCAAGATTATCCAGACCTTACAACGTTGGATTGAAGATTTAGAAGATTACGAATGGGGTTATGTAAGAACCAGAACACCATTAATGGCGAAGTCGGACTTATATAAGATTTCTGATCATTGGTATCACTACAAGGAAGGTATGTTCCTGTTAGGTGAGGATGATGAAGACGAAAATGGTGTGAGCGCTTCCGGTAAGGAAATTCTTGCACTTCGTCCAATGACCTGCCCATTCCAGTATTATGTATATAAGGCAACCCAAAAGAGTTATCGTGACCTGCCATATCGTATGGGTGAGACTTCTACCCTGTTCCGTAATGAGGATTCCGGCGAGATGCATGGTTTGACCCGTGTACGTCAGTTTACAATTTCCGAAGGTCATTTGGTATGTACACCGGAGCAGATTGCAGAAGAGTTTAAGGGATGTGTAGAGTTAGCAAAATACTGTTTAACCACCCTTGGTGTAGAAGAAGATGTAACCTATCGTATGTCAAAATGGGATCCTGAAAACAGTGAGAAATACTTGGGTACAGCAGAAGAATGGGATACCGTTCAGGATGCTATGCGTGAAATCTTAAATGAGATTGGTCTGGAGTATACAGAAGAGGCAGGCGAAGCAGCATTCTACGGACCAAAGTTAGATATTCAGGCAAAGAATGTATATGGTAAGGAAGATACCATGATTACTATTCAGTTAGATATGTTCTTGGCAGAACGTTTCGATATGTACTATATTGACCAGAATGGTGAGAAGAAGCGTCCATACATTATTCATCGTACTTCTATGGGATGCTATGAAAGAACCTTAGCTTGGTTAATTGAAAAATATGCCGGAGCATTGCCAACCTGGTTAATGCCGGAGCAGGTTCGTATTTTGCCGATTTCCGATAAGTACATGGATTACGCAAAGAAGGTAAAAGCAGAGCTTCGGAAAGCAGATGTAAAAGTGGAAATTGATGAACGTGCAGAGAAGATTGGTTACAAGATTCGTGAAGCAAGATTACAGAAGATTCCATACATGCTGGTAGTTGGTGCCAATGAAGAAGCAGAAGGTACGGTAACCCCTCGTCGTCGTGGTGAAGAAAATGCCAGAGAAGCAATGAAGCTGGAAGCATTTGTACAGATGATAACAGAGGAAATCCGTGAGAAGAAACATGATTAATTAGAATCACAGGTAAAGGGAAAGGAAAGAAACAATGGAAAAGAAGATAATGCTGGGCAATGAAGCGATTGCCCGTGGAGCCTGGGAAGCAGGAGTGAAGGTATCCTCTGCATATCCGGGTACACCAAGTACAGAAATTAGTGAAAGCCTTGTACAATATGATGAAATCTATGCAGAATGGGCACCAAATGAGAAGGTAGCAACCGAAGTTGCAATCGGTGCATGTATTAGTGGTGTTCGTTCTATGTGTTGTATGAAGCATGTAGGTGTAAATGTAGCAGCTGACCCGTTATACACCATGTCTTATGGTGGTGTAAATGGTGGTATGGTTCTGGTGGCAGCCGATGATCCGGGTCTTTACAGCTCACAAAATGAGCAGGATACCCGTTCCGTAGCAAGAGCGGCACATGTGCCTGTGTTACAGCCTTCTGATAGTCAGGAAGCAAAGGACTTTATGAAGTATGCCTTTGAGTTAAGTGAGAAGTATGACACACCGGTTATTTTGAGAACTACAACCAGATTATCCCATTCACAGGGCTTGGTAACCTTGGAAGACCGGGTAGTGCCGGAGGATAAGACCTATGAGCGGAACCCTGCAAAGTTCGTTATGATGCCGGGGAATGCCAAGGCTCGTCATTTGTATGTGGAGCAACGGGAATTGGCTATGGCAGAAGAAGGCGCTAATATGCCGATTAACCGTGTAGAAATGGGTGATACCAAGATTGGTATTATTACCTGTGGTATTGAGTATCAGTATGTGAAGGAAGTTCTTCCGAATGCCAGTGTATTGAAGCTGGGTCTGGTAAATCCGCTTCCAAAGCAGATGATTATTGATTTTGCATCTAAAGTAGATGAATTATATGTTGTTGAAGAATTAGAGCCAATCATTGAAGAACAGGTTCGTTCATGGGGAATTCCATGTTATGGTAAGGAAATCTTTACGGTACAGGGTGAATACAGTGCCAATATGTTACGTCAGGCAATTTTGCATGAAGAATTAGAGTTAGAAAATGCAGCACAGGTGCCGGCACGTCCGCCAATTCTGTGTCCTGGTTGCCCACATAGAAGCGTATACTCTGTATTGAAGAAATTAGGAATTCATGCAGCCGGCGATATCGGATGCTATACATTGGGTGCAGTTGCTCCATTGAATGTAGTAGATACCACAATCTGTATGGGTGCTTCAATTTCATCTTTACATGGTATGGAAAAGGCAAAAGGCAAGGATTATGTGAAGAAATGGGTAGCAGTTATCGGTGACAGTACATTTACGCATACCGGTATCAACTCCTTAATGAACATGGTTTATAATAAAGCAACCGGTACCGTTATGATTCTGGATAATTCTACAACCGGTATGACCGGACATCAGGAGCATGCAGCAACCGGTAAGACCTTGAAGGGTGAGCCTACATATGCAATTAACATTTATAACCTGTGTAAGGCAATCGGTATCGAGCATGTAGTAGAAGTAAATGCATTTGATATTCAGGAATTAGAGCGAATTGTAAAGGAAGAGACTGCAAGGGATGAGATTTCAGTTATTATTACCAAGTCTCCTTGTGTATTGTTAAAGGGAAATGTATTCCCGAATAAGTGCGTGCCGATTCCGGAGAAATGTAAGAAGTGTGGATTGTGCTTGCGTCCGGGCTGTCCTGCATTAACCAAGAATGAAGATGGAACCATTTCCATTGATGAAACTATGTGTAATGGCTGTGGCTTATGTAAACAATTATGTAACTTCGGTGCCATTGAAACGGTAGCAAAGTAGGAGGTGCGGAAATGGAAACAAAGAATATTATGATTGTTGGTGTTGGTGGACAGGGAACCCTGCTTACCAGCCGTATCCTTGGTGGTATTGCTTTACAGGCAGACTATGATGTAAAGCTTTCGGAAGTGCATGGTATGGCACAGCGAGGCGGTAGTGTAGTAACTTACGTTCGTTATGGTGAGAAGGTTGCAGAGCCTATCGTAGAGGAAGGTCAGGCAGATGTATTAATTGCATTCGAACGATTAGAGGCAAAGCGTTATGCACACTTCCTTAAAAAGGATGGTGTTATTGTAATTAACGATCAGCGCATGGACCCGATTACGGTTGTAACAGGCGCTGCAGAGTATCCGGAAGGAATTATTGAAGAACTGTCTGCAAAGTATAAGGTGTATTCCGTAGATGCGATGGCAGAAGCAAAGAAGCTGGGTAATTCCAGAGTGTTCAACATCATTGTATTAGGTGTTGCTGCACAGCATATGGACTATTCTAAAGAAGATTGGCTGGAAGTAATTGAAAAAACCGTTCCGGCGAAGACAATTGAAATTAATAAACAGGCATTTGAGGTAGGATATTCCTTATAGAATGTAGTTAAGAAGCGTGCATAAGCACGCTTCTTGTGCTATAATCAATTCATTATAGGATGTGATTCGATGGAGGCACTATGAGAGTATCAACAAAGGGAAGATATGCGTTGCGATTATTAATTGATTTGGCGGTTCATTATGAGGGTGAGCCCATTCGATTAAAGGATGTAGCAGAACGACAAGGAATTTCAGATAAGTATTTGGAACAAATTATTTCTATTTTGAATAAAGCAGGATATGTAAAAAGTGTGCGTGGGGCACAGGGGGGATATTCATTAAAGAAAAGGCCTGAGGATTATACTGTGGGTATGATTTTGCGATTGACAGAAGGAAGTCTGGCTCCGGTTGCCTGTGTAGAGGATGAAGAAATCGCTTGTGAACGTATGCAGGATTGTGTAACGGTAAAGATCTGGAAGAGGATGAATGATGCAATTAATGATGTGATAGATAATATTACGTTGCAAGATTTAGTTGATTGGCAAAATAGTAATAATGATAAGTAGTGTTTTGAGAGCATTTGGCTCCTGCCGTTGAGGGTAGGAGCTTTTTTATGGGAGTGATAAAAAGTAAAAAAGGGGATTGACAAGAACTGGCAAAAGGAGTAAAGTACATTTCATAGAAAACCTACCAGATTAGTAGGAATAAAGAAGGGAGATTGTTTATATGAAAAGTTTAGAAAGAAAAACCATGTGTATGATGATGTGTTGTTGTGAGGTTGTATGTATGAATATGGCTTGATTTGAATGCATTATGATACCAGGAAAATAGCAATAATTAAGGCACAGGTACCATGGTGGTAGCTGTTCTTTTTATTTGTAAAAGCTGAATAGAATCAGAAAGCGAGGAGAAAGATATGAGTAAAAAAAGTTATAAAGAAAGAAATTTAAGATTTGAAACATTACAGTTACACGTAGGGCAGGAACAACCGGACCCAATTACGGATGCAAGAGCGGTGCCGATTTATCAGACATCTTCTTATGTATTTCGAAATAGTGAGCATGCTGCAGCCCGATTCAATCTTTCAGACGCAGGTAATATTTACGGAAGATTGACTAATCCGACAGAAGATGTATTCGAGCAGAGAGTTGCGGCTTTGGAGGGTGGTATTGCGGCATTGGCTGTAGCTTCCGGAGCAGCGGCGATTAGTTATACATTTCAGAATTTAGCGAAAGCCGGAGAACATTTTGTAGCAGCAAAGAATATATATGGGGGAACTTATAATTTGTTGGCGCATACACTGCCGGAATATGGTATTACTACAACCTTTGTAAATCCATTCGATTATAAAGAGGTTCAAAATGCAATTCAGGATAATACAAAAGGGATTTTCATTGAAACACTTGGTAATCCAAATTCTGATGTGGTAGATATTGAAAAAATTGCAGAAATTGCCCATACTAATAAGATTCCTTCGATAGTAGACAATACATTTGCGACACCATACCTTGTTCGCCCGATTGAATATGGTGCTGATATTGTAGTGCATTCCGCGACCAAGTTCATCGGTGGACATGGTACAACGATAGGTGGTATAATCGTCGATAGTGGTAAGTTTGATTGGGAAGCCAGTGGAAAATTTCCATCTATTACGGAGCCAAATC
This sequence comes from Lachnospiraceae bacterium, assembly GCA_017461045.1. Classification (GTDB taxonomy): domain Bacteria; phylum Bacillota; class Clostridia; order Lachnospirales; family Lachnospiraceae; genus CAG-632. Next base: position 15,206 of record JAFTZJ010000018.1, read on the forward strand.
CAAGTTATCATGGCATTAGTTTTACAAAGGCGGTTGGTGCGGCAGCGTTTGTGACGAAGATTCGGGCAATTTTGCTTCGGGATACAGGCGCGACCTTGTCACCATTCCATGCGTTCTTTTTCTTGCAAGGATTAGAAACCTTGTCGCTAAGAGTGGAGCGGCATATTGAAAACGCATTGAAGGTAGTGGAGTATTTGAATAATCACCCGCAGGTGGAAAAGGTAAATCATCCGGCAGTTTCCGATGACCCTGCTCAGCAGGCACTATATCGTAAATATTTCCCCAATGGTGGCGGTTCTATTTTTACATTTGAAATCAAGGGAGATGCTCAGAAGTCAAAGGATTTTATTGATAACTTAGAATTGTTCTCCTTGCTTGCCAATGTGGCAGATGTAAAGTCGTTGGTGATTCATCCGGCATCGACTACTCATTCTCAATTGAATGAGGCGGAATTGGCAGATCAGGGAATTCGTCCCAATACCATACGATTGTCTATTGGAACGGAGAATATCGATGACATTATTGAAGACTTAGAAGAGGCATTTCGCGCCGTGGCAGAGTAAGGCAGAAAGAGAATGAGGTAAAGAAAGAATCAAAATAATAAAGAATAGAATTCATATAGAATAATAGCTATATAGTGAAACGAAGACTAACGTAACGGAGGTAGTAACATGAATGAAATATTTGATAGTGTAATCGGCTTAATCGGAAAAACTCCCATGCTTAGAGCCAGTCGTTATACAGAAAAAAGGGATGTAAGAGATGTAGAACTGTTGGTAAAACTGGAATATTTGAATCCAACCGGTTCCGTTAAGGACAGAGCAGCCTATGCTATGATAGAAGCAGCAGAACGAGACGGACGATTAAAACCGGGAGGAACGGTTATCGAACCGACCAGTGGCAATACAGGAATCGGTTTGGCGGCAGTGGCAGCAGTAAAGGGCTATAAGACCATAATCACACTGCCGGAAACTATGAGTGTAGAACGCCGGAAATTGTTACAGGCATATGGTGCAGAACTTGTGCTGACAGAAGGCTCTAAGGGTATGAAGGGGGCCATCGAAAAGGCAGAGGAGATTGCAAAGACAACGCCGGGAGCAATGATTCTTGGACAGTTTGATAATGAAGCCAATGCAGAGGCGCATCGGAATACAACCGGCCCGGAAATCTGGGAGCAGACAGCAGGCAATATTGATATTTTTGTTGCCGGTGTTGGAACCGGTGGTACCCTTACGGGTGTTGGAGAATATTTGAAACAACAGAATCCGGAAATCAAGATAGTAGCAGTAGAGCCGGCAAACAGTCCAATGCTTTCCAAAGGGACTGCAGGTGCTCATGGAATTCAAGGAATTGGAGCAGGTTTTGTACCTACCATTCTGAATACAGAAGTATATGATGAAATTATTAGGATTGAAGATGAAGAGGCCTTTGCAGAAGGAAGAGCCTTTGCTGCCGGCGAAGGAATTCTGGTAGGAATTTCCTCCGGTGCAGCATTAAAGGCGGCAATTCTTCTTGCAAAGCGTCCGGAAAATCAAGGAAAGACAATTGTGGCATTATTACCGGATTCCGGTGACCGTTATTTGTCAACACCATTGTTCTCCGTAGAGTCATAATCGATTACAAAGGTAAAGCCTTAGAAGTAATATTTTGATATATCTGCTCCACATCTGTTCGTGTAGCTAAATAATCGGAAAAGGCACTGGCACTTCCGGTGGCAATTCCTGTATAAAAAGCAGTTTCAAAGCTGTGGCTCTTCAGATAGCCATAGAGGAAACCGGCAACCATAGAATCTCCGGCACCAACGGAATTAATAACCGTTCCTTTTGGCGCCGGACTTTCATATACGGCACCTGTTTCTGTAACCAAAACTGCTCCGTCACCAGCCATAGAAACCAATACGTTCCTGGCACCCCGTTCTTGTAGTTTTTTGGCATATTCAATTACTGTATTCTTATCTTGCAAATCCTCAATTCCGAAGATTTCGCCTAATTCATAGTTGTTTGGTTTGATTAAAAACGGATGGAATTCCAACACATTGCAAAGCAAATCCTTGGTTGCATCCACCACAATCTGAATGTCTCGTTGACTTAAACGTTCCATAATATCCCGATAAATCGTAGAAGGCAAAGAAGTAGGAATGCTGCCTGCCAGTACGAGAATATCACCGGACTGTAGAGCGTCTAATTGCTTGTAAAATGTCTGTAAAGAAGCATTATCAATATGGGGGCCCATGCCGTTGATTTCGCTTTCTTCTTCTGAACGGAGTTTTACATTAATACGGGAGAGCCCGTTGGAAACCGTGATTAGTTCTTCCCGGATGTCTGCCGTTAATAATCGTTGGCGAAGCTCTTCACCGGTAAAACCTGCAATAAAACCAAGAGCCGTACTGTCTAAACCAAGATTACGTAATACGATAGAAACATTAATACCCTTGCCCCCCGGCAAAATGAGTTCTTCCGTGCTTCGGTTTACCTTGCCTACAGTAAAGCTTGGAACCGTTACGATATAGTCTAAAGATGGATTAAAAGTAACTGTATAAATCATATAAAAACTCCTTTGTTGAAATATGCGATATAAAATGTGTGACCGGAATTGACCCTATCATTTCGATGAAATACAAATCACCTGTATTATGAATGTAACATTGTAGCAAGTTTGCGTCAATTCTGAATCCTTTGTGTGAGGGGGAGTTCATTAATTCTTTTGAGACAAAAAGAATAATAGGTTTACTTCTTTGCTTTACTGTGCTAAAATACATACAGATTTTGGGACAGAGTCCGAATCGATGCGGATTCTGTCTCTTTTACTGTATGAAAAGGCAGATAAGGAGGAACAAACAATGCCAATTACAGAATTACTGGAGAGAAATGCCAGAGAGTATGCCAATGACGTTGCACTGGTTGAGATAAATCCGGAAATTAAGGAACGTCGTCGGGTAACCTGGAAGGAATATGAATTAATGGAGCCAAACCCATTGGAGCACTATCGCCGTGAAATTACATGGGAAGTGTTTGATGAAAAGGCAAATCGTTTTGCAAATTTATTAATCAGCCGTGGAATTAAGAAGGATGATAAGGTAGGAATCTTGTTAATGAATGGTTTGGAGTGGTTGCCAATTTATTTTGGTATACTGAAGACCGGAGCATTGGCAGTGCCGTTGAATTTCCGTTATGCATCAGATGAGATTCAATATTGTTTGGATTTGGCAGATGTGGATATTTTGGTGTTTGGACCATCCTTTATCGGCCGTGTTGAGGAAATAGCAGAAGAAATCAGCAAGAACCGCTTGCTGTTCTATGTAGGAGAGAATTGTCCGAGCTTTGCAGAGGATTATAATGAAATGGTAGCAAATTGCTCTAGCCGTAAGCCGGAGGTTGAAATTTCGGATGAGGATAATGCAGCTATTTATTTCTCTTCCGGAACCACAGGTTTTCCTAAGGCAATTTTACATAATCACATTAGCTTGATGCATTCCTGCAAAGTAGAACAGAATCATCACGGACAGACAAGAGATGATGTATTCTTATGTATTCCGCCGTTATATCATACTGGTGCTAAGATGCATTGGTTTGGTAGCTTGCTTTCCGGTGGTAAGGCTGTATTGTTAAAGGGAACAAAGCCGGAATTCATCATGGATGCTATTTCGAAGGAGCATTGTACCATTGTTTGGTTATTGGTGCCATGGGCGCAGGATATGCTGGATGCTATGGATCGTGGTGATATCAAGATGGAAGATTATGAGTTGGATCAGCTTCGTCTTATGCACATTGGTGCACAGCCGGTACCACCAAGTTTGATTAAACGTTGGATGGATTATTTCCCACATCATCAATATGATACCAATTATGGTTTATCAGAATCCATCGGACCGGGTTGTGTACATTTGGGTGTTGAAAATATTCATAAGGTTGGTGCAATCGGTGTTCCTGGCTACGGTTGGGAAGTAAAGATTGTAGATGAGAATGGTGAGCAGGTACAGCAGGGTGGCGTTGGTGAACTTTGCGTAAAGGGACCTGGTGTTATGACCTGTTACTACAAGAATCAAGAAGCCACTGATGAGATATTAAAGGGCGAATGGTTATTTACCGGTGATATGGCAATGCAGGATGAGGATGGATTTATCTTCCTGGTTGACCGGAAGAAGGATGTCATTATTAGTGGTGGTGAGAATATTTATCCGGTACAGATTGAGGACTTTATCCGCTTCCATTCCGCAGTAAAGGATGTAGCAGTTATTGGTTTGCCGGATAAGCGATTAGGTGAGATTACGGCAGCGATTATAGAGATTAAGGAAGGCGGCAGCTGTACGGAAGAGGAAATGAATCAATTCTGTCTGAAGCTTCCGCGTTACAAGCGTCCTAAGAAGATTATTTTTGCAGATATTCCTCGAAATCCAACGGGTAAAATTGAAAAGCCAAAGCTTCGTAAAATTTATGGTGCAGAGCGTTTGGTTGCAGAACAGAATAAGGGTTAATCAAATGGATTAACAAAAAGAAATGACCGGAGACTTCTTTCGAAGTTCCGGTCATTTTCAATGAGGGGAGAGAGGATTCAAATATATGAAAAGCTCTTACAAAACATACTATAAAGAAAAAGTGTGTCTATTTTGTGTTCAAAAAATGAGGAAATTATAAAGAAAAAATAATGGAAAGATGAAGAAAGAAATCGGCTAAAATCCTACATGTTTGCTCATACTAATAGGGAATGACAGGAAGGAAAAAGAGGTGTACGGATTGGCAAACATAGTAGATTATTTGAATTGGCGGGGAGATATTACATTTTCACAAAGTCCCATAAATGAAATCGACGGTTTGATGTTCGCAAATTTATCCTACGTAGCAATGGAAAATGTTGTGCCTTCTCTTTGGGAGAACGAAAGTATTTTGTTAAAGGATGCAGCTGTTAAGTTCTGGCAGGAGCAGGATGAACGAGAAGTTTTAGAGGTGTTTTCTTTGATTAAAATGGCACCCTTTGCCATGCGGCGGATGGCAGCGACCAGACGATATCAGAACGTGCAGCTGCTGGGATACCAAAACTCCGTGAATCCGGAGGCTGAGAGCCAGTTTAGTGCCGTGGGCATTCGGATGGAAGAAGGCAAGACCTTTTTAGCCTTTCGGGGAACCGATGATACCATGATTGGTTGGAAAGAGAATTTTCGAATGTGCTTTGAAACGGTTCCGGCACAGGAAAAGGCTGTGGATTATTTGAATTATATGAGCCGAAAATGTCCGGGGAAGCTATGGTTGGGAGGACATTCCAAGGGAGGGAATCTTGCTGTCTATGCGGCGGCTAAGGCAAAGCCGGAGATTCAGAATCGAATCCAGGGCATCTTTAATTATGATGGTCCGGGATTCTCTAAAACTATGTTAAACAGCGTAGGCTATCAACGGATTGCACATAAGATTCGGAAATTCGTACCGGAGGCATCTGTTGTGGGAATGTTGTTGGAGCATGATGAGAATTATAAGATTGTAACTAGTAGCGAGCAGGGGTTTATGCAACATGACCCTGTAAATTGGCGTGTTCTTGGAAAAGGATTTGTATCCATACCAAAGCGACGGGAGCAGAATCAGGCACTTGACAATATACTCCATGACTGGATTTATTCTCTTACATTAGAAGAGAGAAAAGAACTGGTAGACACTGTATTTCAAATGATAACAGAGTCGGAGGTTTACACCATGAATGATTTTGGTGGGCAACGGGGAAAACAAAAGCTATGGGAAATATATAAGCGAATTCGGAAAAGCCCGAAGCAATATGAAACCTTACGAAATGTGGGTATTCAAATGGCTGAAGAATTCAGTAAGTCCTTGATTCCCAAATACCGGCAACGTAAGAAGAATGGCGAAACCAATTGAGGCTTCGCCAAAATATTAGTATATATTATTGTTTCCGTAAGAATACCGGAACCTGTTTGGTATTACGATACTGCCCCGGAGTAACTCCCATTACCCGCTTGAATACATTCTGAAAATAGCTTTGACTGGAAAAATCCAGATAGGTGCTGATTTCAGTCAATGATTTGTCTGTATAGGTGAGAAGAATACAGGCTTCTTCTATTCTAACATTCGTAATAAATTCTGACAGTCCCATACCGGTTTCTGCTTTGAAGCGCTTTAAGAAATGAGAGGTACTTAAATTCGCTTGAGCCGCAATGGTTTCTGCCTGTAGTGGTTGGTCTATATGTGCCTTGACGTAGTGAATGGCAGTCATAATTGGTGGAGAAACATGGCTGTATTTTGCTTTTTCTTCCACCCGCTTGGTAAAAGCAAGCGGCATTTTCTGCAATAAATGCTCTACATCAGCTACATTTGTATAGCTTTCTATAGTACGAATGAAAACGTCACTCAAATTATAGGCTTCTTCTACGTCCATACCACCGGCGGTGGCAGCTCGGGAATATAGGGTGCAGGCAGAAATGAATATATTCTTTGCCTGACGAAGGCCGTCATTTGCTACACGTCCTTGTTCACCGGGAAGAGGGGTAATAAGGTCCCGCTTCATTCCTTCCGTATTACCGCTGGCGATTAACTCCATTCGTCGCATTTCGTGCAGATATGTGGTGTGCTTTGGAAAATGTTCTCGTGCATCATAAGTATCCTGGGTAAATTGTGCATGGATTTCCTCGTCAGACTTAAAGTTCTCGGTATCGTTACTGATTTCCTCTATAGGAATAAATACATGATTTACTGCAAAATGCAAGCAGGATAAACCGGATAAAAACCGATGAAGAGGCCCGTAAGGCGCACCATTCAAGAACACCGTGGTAGTACTTCGTTCCGATTCCGGCACGCGCATTGCGTTCAGAAGGATTGGTAACCGGTCTTCTGTGATAGGTGTCAGGAAAAAGGGACCGGCAAAAATATAAGCATCCGGTTCTTTTAGTCGAATTAAACCACAATATGCATCATACGAGGTAATTAGATAGGTTATATCTTTGTTCTGCATTTTCATGGCATGGTAAGCCGGAAGAAAACGATCCAGCGAACCACTGATTTCAGGATTTTGTAATATTATAGTATCGCCTTGAAATAAACAAATCGGCATATGGTTTGAATTGTATAAAGCATTTAGAAATGGAATGTATTCACGAATATCCATACTGGCAAGTCTCCTTTCGCAAGTAAAAACCACTTGTTATAATGTGAGGCTGTTTTTCATGGTTAGACAGTAACATATTGGATAAAAAATAGCAAGAAGGGAGACGGTAGTTTTATTGCAATATGCAGAAAAAAACGATATACTGTGTGAGTGAATAAAATCTGACCCGGAAATGAGGATAAATGTGGAAGATAAGAAGTTTATTAAAAATGAACGAATGATGTTTATATGGGTGAATATCGGGTGCCTGTTGCTATTTATTGCATTGATGGTATGGAAGTATTCGCCGATTTCTGATTATATGAATACGGACTGCGGCTTTGCCGGACTTTTACATTTGTATTGTCCCGGTTGTGGAGGAACCAGAGCGGTATATGCAATGCTCCGCTTAGATATTGTAAAGTCGTTCCTACATCACCCGTTGATTCCGTTTATTGTGTTAATAATGCTTGAATACTATGTTGGGGCCATTATCACGCTGATTAAGAATAACGGAAAACGATATTATTACATACGTGTCTGGTTCTGCTATGTGGCATTGGGAATCATTGTTTTGAATTTTGTATTGCGAAACATGTTGATGGTTTTCTGGCAAATCGATCCCATTGGTGACTTGGTGAAGTATTGGATGTAAGGAAGGAATTGGAAGGGAATGATATTTTCTACTTTATTTCTGGATGGAAATAGGGTATACTTATAGCATGAATGCGCACGGACAAGTGCGACAATATAACAAATGGAGGATTTATTATGTTAGTATCAGCAAAAGAGATGTTAACAAAGGCTAAGGCTGGTCATTATGCAGTTGGTCAGTTCAACATCAACAATCTTGAGTGGACAAAGTCAATTCTTTTAACAGCTGAGGAGTTGAAGAGCCCAGTTATCTTAGGTGTATCTGAGGGTGCTGGTAAGTATATGACAGGTTACAAGACTGTTGCAGCTATGGTATCTGCTATGATCGAGGAGTTAGGAATTACTGTTCCTGTAGCACTTCACTTAGACCATGGTTCATACGAAGGTGCTAAGGCTTGTATCGAGGCTGGTTTTTCATCA
>JAFTZJ010000019.1 GCA_017461045.1 Lachnospiraceae bacterium
TCGAGTCATTGCTAAAAGAAAATGAAATAAAGATCCCAGAATAACAGCAATGCTCTGATGACCGGAAGGAGTGCACTGTATGAGCGGAAACTATGCACTAAAACGCCGTGCAGTGTGCTCTAAGCGGTCGGAATATACAATACAATGGAAGAACCAGGAAATTAATAGCCAAACTCAAAACAATAATCGATAATCCCGGATTATCAATCAACTTATCTGCAACTACATATACAACTTCAAAGAACAACTGAAGCGGCATAATTAAAATTGTATAAAGAATATTCCAAATTGTCATCTTATGCCTCCTCCTTCACTTGTTTCTTTTGCTTTTTCTTATCAGCTTTAACTTCTGCCGATTCTACTTCTACAGTTTCTTTCGCCAGTAGTTCCTCATGCTTACTTACCAGATAATCTACGGTACGAACCGTTGCTTCTCCCATATGCACCCAAGTCTCAGAACGAACTTCATCTCGTCCGGAAGCAAATCTTGGATCCTCCAAACATGTATCAATCATGTCTTTCAAATTGTCCATATTATCCTCTGTTAATTCCATACCGATTCTTGGCAAAGCAGTCTGGGTCCACACATCTCCTTCCAACCACCAAGCATCGTATGGTGCCTTGTCAAATTTTGTATCTGCATAAATAATCGGTTTGTCATATACCAATGCAAAATCGAAGGTTACACCGGAAAAATCCGAAATCAAGATATCCGAACGCTTCAACACTTCAAAATTATCCACATCCCGATTCCATTCCAATTGCTCCGATGCCGGATACTCTTTCATAATTCCCTCTAACATATCCTTTTCTGAATCAAAGGACTGTGGGTGAGGACGAACAATTACATGATAACCGGTCTTTAATAATGATCCGATAATGTCACCACCAAATTTGCTGAAGATTGCACTTGGTCCCCAGGATGGTGCCAGCAATACCGTACGTTCATGAGCCTCTACCGGACCACTTTCCTGTAACCGTTTCACCATTTCATCCATATAGGTAATACCAACCAGTTCAATCTCTTTCTCCGGCAATTCGCGTAATTCTTCTAATCTCCGTACATCCTTTGCCTGAAATTCTCCTGACAGCAGCATGGAATCATAATAATCAATACCAAACATACGATATAGAGATACTTCTCCTGCCGCATGCAGAATATGCACATAATAATCCACATCCTTCGAACGTTTCCACTGATATACATCTAATCCCGGGGTTGTAGACAATAATACTCTAGCGTTCAGGAAATTCAATTTAGCAAATGCCATATTGCCTTCTCCAATGAACTCCCCCTTAATATGCTCATAACCACAGGTAAGAACCGGATCATCCGGTGATGCCGTCATATAAACCACATCTATGCCGCGCTTATCGAATTCCCGGCAAATAGGTTCAAATACATTCCAATATCGCTTATGATCTGAAAAAATAACATAAGGCAGTTTTCCGGCATTTGCCTCCACCTTCTTACCACCTTGGGCAATAAAACGCACTTTTACAATAGCCATACGAATCAAATAATTCAAGGCACCAATAATACCAATTAAAATGGCAAACAGCATACTTCCGGTTCCCGGATCAATGTAGAATTTCATCTTTCGCTCTCCTTATATTCTTTATCCTCTCGTTTTTTCTCAATCCCCTGATATAACCAAATTGCATATGGAATATGCAATATTGCAATCAATAAATATACCCATAAAAGAGTTTCATTCTCTATAGGCATAAACACTGCCGTAACATTCATACCTGCATGAATCAACATCCCCGGAATCAGACTTCGGGTTCGCAGGAACGCTATACCAAAGCATATTCCCATAGCCAAGGCACTTGCAGCCTGAACTCCAACATACAACCCATTCTCTACATACAGATTATTCAAATGAAACAACCCAAATATTATAGCAGATATTACGACAGAAATCCACGTTTTCCACTGAAGTCTCTTATGGAAAATATGCATCAAAAAACCTCGAAAGAATAATTCTTCAAACAGCGCCCCCCAGAGCACCAATATGCCTTCGCTTATCAGTAGAGCATCGACACCATTTGCTTTCCCCAGAATAATATTCAACAAAGGCATAGACAACAGCGGAACATACGCCAGGAGGCATTTCCCCTGTTTTTTCTCAATTTCCTTTATTCCCTGTAATCCATAATCTGCATTGCATTTTCGTTTATAGGCAAACAGACAGAAAGAGCCGAACAGCATACCTAACGAAATGATTGTAATAATATGCTTCAGCCCTATATAATCTGACACTATTTCTGATATTAAATAAATTACGCCATATAGAATGACCCAAATGCACTCCATAGCTATTCTCCGTAAAAATCAAAACCAATATTCAAATCCACCGGTTGTGAAATACCCGGCACTGTACCTTCTGCCGTGTACTGCCATATCTTATATTCATAAGGTAACCGTGGTTCATTGGCATATTGTGCAAACCAGATATCATACCCGTAGAACTGACTTATATCCAATTCCAGAGCTATCCAGCTCAAATTCGCGTATATCATAGTTTCATATCCGGCAGACTCAATGGTCTCCAAGAATCCCCTACAAGCCTCGGAACGTTGCTCCGGCGTCAGATTCGCCGTACGTGCCGAATCATCCATAGCATCCTCCGTATCCAACACAATCGGAAGATTAATGTTGTATGCCTTCACCTGCTCTAATACAAACCGCGCTTCCTCCACGCCTTCCTCATAGGAAGTTGCCTGAGAATAAAAATATACGCCTACATCCAAATCGTTCTTCAAAGCCTCTGCTACATTGTAATCATAGGTCTCATCTAAACGAATACTACCATTCCCATATCCCCGGTATCCTACACGGACAAATGCAAAATCCACACCTGCCGCTTTTACCTGACTCCAGTCAATGGTCCCCTGATACTTGGACACATCAATACCTACGGTAGATGTAACCTGTCCATCTTCTGTATAGTATTTAAAATAACCTTCATCTATCAAAGTAGAATCAAAATCATAGTCATGTCTGCCAAAGGCATTATCAATCTTTACCCACTGCAGAACGCCTTCCTTATCATGTATTAGAATAAACCGATGATTTACGAAATTCCAATACAAACTATCTTCTAAGGCAAGAATCCTCTCATTACTGTAATCCATCCGCTGTTCCTGCGGAATCTCGAACATTAATGCCTTAGAATGACTTCTTGTCAGGCTGATACCGGTCAAAATACCAAGTAACAGCACTAACTCTATAATGACTATTACAATCCACTTTGCAAATCCTTTGTTTGTCATTTCGTATAATAATCCAACCACTTTAATAAGTCTTTGAATACCTGTTCCTTATCTACATCGTTCACCAATTCATGTCGGCTCTCCTTATAGATTCGAATCCGACAATCCAAGTCTAAGGACTTGTATTTCTTATATAAGCGTTTTGGCTCCTTTCCAAAATCTCCCACAGGATCCTGTCCGCCTGCCATAATCAAAATCGGCATTTCTTTCCCGATACGCTCTAAATTCTTCTTACTGTTAGATTCCAGCATGGCCGTCGTCATATCCCGGTACGCACCTACGGTAAACATGAAATTACATTCCGGAATGGAATTGTACTCATTTACCACTTCCCGTTTGCTGGTCAGCCAACTATTCCGTAAATTCTCATCCTCAAAACGTTTGTCATATCCACCAACAGCTATGTCGTTTACCAAACTGCTTCGATAACGATAACCCTCTTTCTTCACCGTAGCAACACCCATACAAAGCAGTTTTCCTGCCAAAGCTGTCAGGTTGTTTTTATACATAGTTCCAAGCAATACCATGCCATTTACACTATCCGGAAACCGTTCTACGAATTCCCGCACCATCAAGGAACCAAAGCTGTGTCCAATCATGTAATAAGGAATACCCGGATAGTTCCTCTTTGCCATTCCCTGCAACAAGACCATATCCGATAACAATTTCCAGTTTCCGTTATGCTCTCCAAAGTATCCGAAGCAATTCTTATTCACAACTGACTTGCCATGTCCAAGGGTGTCTGCTCCATATACCACATATCCCTTTTCACACAAGAACTCTGCTAATTCATTATAACGTTCAATATATTCCACCATTCCATGACAAATATGCACAATTGCTTTGGGCCTTCCCTCCGGCTTCCAGCAATAGCCATGGATGGTTGTAACTTCATCTGCTGATTTAAAACTTAACTCCTCTACCAAAGCCATAAATCCAACACTCCTTCTGTTCAACGTCCGTTAGTTATATGCACCTCGAAATGCCGGATCCTCCGGCGGTGTAGTATAAGTATTGGTTTGTATTTCATTACTAATTCGAAGAACCTCTGCGGATGGCTTGTATAAATCCTCTTCATCAATTGCTTCTGTGGTAGTTGCCTCCGCTGTTCCTTCCTCTGTAAAACCGGAGTTTCCCAATGAATCATCCGCAGTTTGTGACGAATCCGCTGTCGCTCCTCCGCCAATCGGTTCAATATTGGCATCATATAAAAACTCGTGTAATAACAACACATTATTCTCCAAATTTGCCGGTATATCTACCGATAAATCCTGTCCCAAGGTCTCATCCATGGCATAAGTTATTCGATAAACAAATGGGAATCCCTGGGTTTCTGTCAATTCGTATTCTAATACATCTGCCATTAATGCTAACAGTTCCTTCCGACTTAAGCTAGTGGAGATCTGTGGTAATACATCATCCAGAATCTGATTCAAGGTAGCCAAATCCGACTGCTTTGCCTTATCCAAAATCGCAGAAAGCACTTCTCTCTGGCGTTCAGAACGTTCAATATCACCTCGACCCACATTACGAATTCGACAATAGGTAACTGCCTGCAGTCCATCTAAGGTTACATCTCCGGTTCCATATAACGGGGTATAACTCATACCTGCAATCTGAGCCGTTTCCGGCAAATATACATTCACCGACTGGCGTTCTGCCTCATCCACATTCACGGTAATACCGCCCAAATCATTTACCACATCCGTTAAGGACGCAAAATTCACAGTTACATATTCTGTAATCTGTAAATCCATATTTTTATTCATGGTTGCAACTGCTGCTTTCGGACCACCATAAGCATAGGCATGGGTAATCTTCGTATAACAACCGGTATAATTACCATCCGGATTCTCCAATTCCAAATAAGTATCCCGGTATACAGATACCAATTTTACTTCTTTTGTCTCATTATTAATACTTGCAACAATGATAGTATCACTCCGATTACCTTTATCTGAGGTTACATCACGAGAATCCAAACCAAACAGTGCAATCGTGGTATACTCATTTGTTTTCTCTTCTACCCCCTCATTAATTGCCAAATCCCCAATTTCTATCTCCTGATAATCCAATTGATTTAATTTTGTGTTAGCATAATGGGCAGTAAACGCAATTAATAATAAGCATAACAGCAAGACTTCTCCGCCCAAAATCATCCATAAGCGCTTCACCCGCTTCTTTCTTGCCATTTCCTTCTTGCTTACACCTTTTCGATTCTGCTTTGTATTCGTACGTCCTTCTCTGTTATCCATGTCATCCTCCTGTAGACCTGCTCTGTCAGCCTCTTGTCTCTGACGAATCTGCTGTTCTTCCATTTCCCGCTTCCGTCTCTGCATCTCCATCCGAGTTCTTCGTTCTTCTTCTACCTGACGCTCCCGTACCTTACTTTCAACGGTTACATTAGAGCCCGGCATCCGGAGCTCTGTCTGAGTTTTTCTATTCGCTCTCCAGCTTTCATTCACCCGGGTTCCGGTTGGCGGAAGTTTCGGTCCCTCTGACCTACTACCGGTTCTTCTATTATCTTCCATATTGTGTTCCTTTTCTCTATTAAATATTCTGAAATCTATTCCCGATTCATTTTTATAATTATCATTCGCAAATTGTTTCAAAATTGTTACAAAATACGACCAACTAAATAATACCAAATCACATTGAAAAGTACAATATATCGATTCATGAAATTTTCTTAACATTTTATGACTATTTATAGCAAAACAACGAATCATTATGCGGATATCCTTGTATTTCCAATCTATCTTATGATACTATTAGCCCAATGATAACAAATAGAACGAGGGAAATAGCAATGGAACAGACAAAAGATAACACAGTTCAGACAAAGAACGCTTTTTTAGATACAAACACCTTCTATTTTTTAGTAGGAGGTCTTGGGGGTGTACTAATTTTCATACTCATGTATGGTGTACAAAGACTTTCTTTTACAAATATTGAATGGATATACGATATTAACGGAGATTTATTACAGCATTACTTAGGCTGGGAATTATATCGGAACGGAGACTGGCAATTCCCCCTGGGATTAACGGATACCATGGCATATCCGAACAGTATTTCCGTATTATATACCGATTCTATTCCGTTTCTGGCAATTTTCTTCAAACTATTCCGAGGTGTATTGCCGGAGCATTTCCAATATCTTGGAGCCTATGGTCTCCTATGCTTTGCACTACAGGGCGGTATGGGAAGTATTATTATGAAACGGTTTACTTCCTCCAGATTCTTGAACATCTTAGGCACCATTATCATTATTCTTTCACCGGTTATGATTTACCGCATGTATTATCACACTGCTTTGGCAAGTCATTTTCTGGTGTTATTTGCTGTATATCTTTGGTTTTGTTGTGATGAGATTTCATTTAAGCGTGCTATTATCAGTTGGACTGTGCTTGGGGTACTATGCAGCGGTATTATGATATACTTTCTTCCGATTGTCGGGCTAATTACCGTTGCCTTTGCTATAAAGCAAGCGATTACCAGGGCATATCCTTGGTATCAATGCGTACTTATTGTAGTGGCTTATTGCGCCAGCGCCCTACTTACAATCTGGATTCTGGGCGGTTTCTACGGAGATTTCGAATTAACG
Organism: Lachnospiraceae bacterium; assembly: GCA_017461045.1. Lineage (GTDB taxonomy): Bacteria > Bacillota > Clostridia > Lachnospirales > Lachnospiraceae > CAG-632. The sequence continues at coordinate 6,887 of JAFTZJ010000019.1, forward strand.
GCCCATGGTTTCGGAGTATATTCTGCGAATCTGAATACCTTATATAACAGCATGGGAATCGGTTCCCTTCTACCTTGCATCCGGACCCAATTTGGTCAGGAAGAAGGTTTGGGGTATCTGGGATTCGGCGTAATTGTCTTGGCTTTGGTTGCAATTACGTTTACTATCATATGTAAATGTCAAAAGAAAGCATTAATTACTGACAAGCATTATACTATCGCTATGGTGGTTTCTACCCTTTGGTTACTTATTACCTCTATCATCTTGGCAGTTGGCCCGAATATATACTGGAATCATCATTTACTGTTTTCATACACACTACCGAATTTTCTTCATGAGATTCTAAGTATTGTGCGTTCCTCCGGACGTTTTATATGGATTACAGTATATGTGATTGAATTCTATGCATTCCGTTATGTATTTAAGATTCAAAAGGAGCAAATAATTGTCAATGTTATGGCAATCGCCTGTTTTTTACAGATTCTTGATATGTGCCAGTGCTTCTTTCAAAAGACATACACACCGGAGCCATCTCCACTGCAAGCAGAGGAATGGAACTTACTTGCCCAAGACCATGACAAAATCATTCTTATGGATATATTTGTAAATAGCGATTTATATATTTTCGCAGACTATGCGTACCAGAATGATATGAAATTGTCCCAATACCGGTTCTCCCGTTCCTTGGAAACTACCATTAAGGACAATATTGAAGCAAATGAAAACGAAATAAAAGCCGGTAATATTGACCCGGATGCAATCTATGTCTTTACCGATTCCACCCGGCCAACGAATACCGACTTTACCTTCTATGAATTAAATGGTTATATTGTTGGTGTTTATGAATAATGTTTTATTCAACAGTTACGGATTTCGCAAGGTTTCTTGGCTTATCTACATCCAGACCCTTGGCAACCGATACATAATAACCGAATAACTGTAACGGAATCACGGATAATGAGGTGGTGAAGCAAGAATCTGTTGACGGACTCTCCACTACGAAGTCCGCTTCATCCTTCATACCCTGATTATCCTCTGTTACCAGTGCAAATACATAAGCACCTCGCGTTTTTACCTCTACTGTATTGCTAATCATCTTCTCATACAATTCCGGCTGTGTAGATACTGCAACCGTAAGAATTCCATCCTCAATCAGAGAAATGGTTCCATGCTTCAACTCTCCTGCCGCATAGGCTTCGGAATGAATATACGAAATCTCTTTCAGCTTCAATGAACCTTCCATGGATGCTGCATAATCCGTTCCGCGACCAATGAAGAATATGTGCTCTGCATTGGCATACTTCGAAGCAAACCACTGAATCTTCTCCTTATCTCCCAGAATCTGAAGAATCTTCTCCGGCAACAATTGCAATTCCTGAATCTTCTTGGAATAATCCTCCGGTGAAATAGTCTTTCGAATATCTCCAAAGAGCATTCCCAACATATAAATAGCTGTTAACTGGGTGCTATACGCCTTGGTAGTCGCTACAGAAATCTCCGGTCCGGCCCAAGTATACATTACATTGTCTGCTTCTCTTGCAATAGTACTACCTACTACATTCACAATTCCCAATACCTTAGCACCCATACTCTGTGCCAATCGAAGGGCCGCCAAAGAATCTGCCGTTTCACCGGACTGGCTAATAACAATCACCATGGAATTCGGCTCCAGAATCGGATCCCGATACCGAAACTCCGATGCCAAATCCACTTCTACCGGAATCCGCGTCATCTTTTCCAATACATACTTACCTACCATGCCCACATGGTACGCAGAACCACAACCGATAATATAAATACGACGAATCTCCTGAATCTCTTCCGGTGTCATATTCAGTTCATCAATAACAATTCTTCCATCCTTGATTCTCGGACTGATTGTATTCTCAACTGCCTTTGGCTGTTCATAGATTTCCTTCAGCATGAAGTGTTCATAACCACCCTTTTCTGCTGCCTCAACATCCCATTCAACCGTTACAAGTTCCTTGCTGATTTCCTCACAATCCTGATTGTAGAAATATACTTCCTTTGCAGATAATTCTGCCAACTCATAATTATCAATATAGTATACGTCTCTGGTATACTTCAAAATCGCCGGCACATCCGATGCAATATAATTGCCCTGCTCAGAAGTACCGATAATCAATGGGGAATCCTTACGAACTGCAAAGACCTTTCCCGGATAATCCTGGAACATAATACCCAATGCATAAGAACCCACCACCCGGTGAAGCACCTTCACAATGGCTTCCTTCGGATCTCCCTTATAATAATAATCCAATAAATGAGCAAGAACCTCTGTATCTGTCTCTGAATGAAATTCATAGCCCTTAGAAATCATTTTCTCACGCAATGGCTGGTAATTCTCAATAATACCATTATGTACCACTGTAATTGTACGAGATTGATTATAATGCGGATGTGCATTAGTAACGGATGGTTCCCCATGGGTTGCCCATCTGGTATGTCCGATGCCTACAAAACCACTTAAGCCTGCACCATCCTGAGTTAAATCCCGAAGAACATCCAAGCGTCCCTTTGCCTTTACTACATTAATCTTATTCCCATCGTATACTGCAACACCTGCGGAATCATAACCACGGTATTCCAACTTTGACAATCCATCTAACAGAATCGGAGCTGCTTCCTGCTCACCAACATATCCAACAATACCACACATACTGTGCCCTCCTTGTCATTTCACACTCTACTCTATTATATGAATAAGGGCTGTTCTTGTCAAACAGCCCTTATCATTCTTATCATATTATATGTTACTGTACTTCTGCCATTAATGCATCTGTTAATGTAGCAAGCTTTTCGTTCGCATCTTCAATACTGGTACCCTTTACACCCATCTAGAACTTAATCTTCGGTTCTGTACCGGATGGTCTTGCACAGCACCATGAATTGTTGGACAATTCCCAATACAATACATTAGACTTTGGCAACTCTGTAGAAGAGGTTGCTCCGGTTTTACAATCTGTACGAACATCCTTGGCATAATCGCGAACTGCCAATACATCCAAGTCACCAAACTTCTTCGGTGGATTGTTACGAAGCTTCTCCATAATTGCCTGAATCTGCTCTGCACCGTCAATTCCCTTCAGGGTAATGGTCTGCAAGCCTTCCTTGAAATAACCATACTTCTCATATACATTAATCATCTGATCCCATAAGGTCATATTGTTCTTCTTGCACCATGCAGCCACTTCGCAAAGCATCATAACTGCCACACATGCATCCTTATCCCGGGAATGTGTACCAGCCAGACATCCGTAGCTTTCTTCCAAACCAAATACATATTCGTATGTATTCTGCTCTTCAAACCACTTAATCTGCTCACCAATGAACTTAAATCCGGTTAATACCTCAATCAGCTTCATATTGTAATCTTCTGCAATTGGGAAGGTCATGTTGGTAGTAACGATGGTTGTTACCAAAGCACCATTGGCCGGTAAGGTTCCCATTGCCTTGCGTTCCCGCATGATATATTCACAAATCAACATACCTGACATGTTACCGGTAAAGCTTACATAGTCTCCGGTCTTGGTATCTTTAGCATATACACCCAGACGATCAGCATCCGGGTCTGTTGCTAATACAATATCTGCATCTACCTTCTTGGCTAAATCAAGAGCCAAAGCAAATGCCTTCGGATCCTCCGGATTCGGATAAGAAACTGTTGGGAAATTGCCATCCGGTTGTTCCTGTTCCGGCACTACATATACATGCTCAAACCCTAATTCCTTCAATACACGTTGAACCGGAACATTACCGGTACCATGTAATGGAGTATATACAATCTTAATATCCTTCGCTACTTCCTTAATAATCTCCGGATGAATAATTTGCTTCTTCAATGCTTCCATATACTTATCATCAACATCAGATCCAATTACATTATATAAGCCCTGTGCGACTGCAGCATCCTTATCCATAGTTAATACCTGATGATAATCGGTTACCTTCGCTACCTCTGCTAAGATATTCTTGTCATGAGGTGGGGTAATCTGTGCACCATCTTCCCAATATACCTTATATCCATTGTATTCCGGCGGATTATGACTGGCTGTGATTACAATACCTGCAATACATCCCAACTCACGAACTACAAAGGATAATTCCGGTGTAGGACGTAAGGATGGGAATACATATGCCTTAATTCCATTGGCATTCAAGCACAATGCTGCTTCATCTGCAAACTCCGTAGACATACGACGGGAGTCATAAGCAATAGCTACACCCTTCTCTTCACCCTTGGCAATCTTCACATAATTAGCCAAGCCCTGAGTTGCCTTACGAACGGTATAAATATTCATACGATTGGTTCCGGCACCTAATACACCACGTAAACCACCGGTTCCAAACTCTAATTCCTTGTAGAAACGTTCTTTAATCTCATTGTCATCTTCTTTAATTGCTGCTAATTCAGCCTTGGTAGCTTCATCAAAATAAGAATCCTCACACCACAGCTTATAATTCTCCATATAGTTCATTGTATATTCTCCTTTCGGTTCTCTAACACAATTAAAGTTAGCCGGCACTAATCCAGTAACCGCCATTTTGTTATTTTACCATTAAATAACGGAAAAGGGAATAGAAAGTTTATAGTCCCTCTGCCACTTCCATTAAATATTTTCCATAGTTGGTCTTTAATAATGGTTGTGCCAAAGCAATCAATTGATCTTTGTCAATAAATCCACGCTTATAAGCAATTTCTTCAATACAAGAAATATACAATCCCTGTCTCTTCTGGAATGCTGCTACGAAATCAGCTGCATCCAATAACATATCGTGGTTACCGGTATCCAGCCAGGCAAATCCACGTCCCAAGGTTTCTACCTGTAAAGTTCCTCTATTCAAATACTCATTATTAATACTAGTAATCTCAATTTCTCCACGTGCAGAAGGCTTAACATTCTTCGCAATTTCTACTACATCATTATCGTAGAAGTAAAGCCCCGGTACCGCATAATTTGACTTTGGATTCTCCGGTTTTTCTTCAATTGATAAAGCTTTACCATTCTCATCAAATTCAACAACACCATACTCTCTTGGATCCAGAACATAGTAACCGAAAATAGTAGCACCCGGCTGGCTTTCTGTTCTCTTTGCTGCAGATAATAGCACTTTAGAAAAGCTCTGACCATAGAAAATATTATCACCAAGCACTAATGCAACTGCATCATCACCAATGAACTTCTCACCAATAATAAATGCATCTGCCAAACCTCTCGGAACTTCTTGAATTGCATACTCAAAATGCATACCTAATTGTTCGCCGGTACCAAACAATTCCTGAAATGCCGGCAAATCTCTTGGGGTTGAAATAATTAATACCTCACGAATTCCAGCCAGCATCAAGGTTGACAACGGATAATAAATCATTGGTTTATCATATACCGGCATAATCTGCTTCGAAACTGCCTTAGTTAACGGATACAAACGTGTGCCGGAACCTCCGGCCAAAATAATACCTTTCATAATTTCAATCTCCTTCTTCTTTCAGTCACTACCTGTACTTAATATGCACATAATTTATAAATATAGCCATCTCTCATACTATAACCATAGCCAGTTGCAGTGGCCCATCCCTTACCATATGGATTCTCATTGATTCCAAGCCACTCTACATATGGTGCAGTACCCCTAGTGACATATTGAAATCTTCCATCTACACACGGATTATTCAAAGGTTCTGTAGATGCATAAGCTTTCAAATGCTGAACCTGTGCTCGTACACCTTCTCGAACACTTGAAAAGCTTGCACCGGCAGCTCCATTTCCCGTTGCTCCTAAACCAGCAAAATTATGCTGATTAATTGAAACATCTCCGCCGTATCTTAGAAAACCGGTCTCCTTCATAGCTTGTGAAAACGCAACTTCTGCCTTTACACCCTCAGCATTACATTCTTCCAAGTATATCTGACAGAATTGTTCAATCGTAGGCGCATCTGTTGCACCATAATAAGATGGATAGGCTGCATTCGCATTGTAATATGCAACCATTTGGCTTACTGTCACATTCGAAGACCCCATAATCGTATATAAAATCTGCTGATCTGCAATACGGCCTTCGTTCTTACCACAAGTAATATAATGGTAAACGTACGCCATATTATTGTTACCAAATGCGTTAACCAAATCAATATAATTATTGCGGTAATAATGGACATTGAAGCCCTCTTTTGCCTGACGTCCTTCGTATATTCCACAAAGCACAAAATGTTCCAACGCCCCATAATCATCATACTTGTTTCCATAGACATTCTGTAAATCGCCATATAGATTTATATAATAATTATAGTCATATACTGAACTGTAATTGACTCCTTGGTATATTGTTATAGGGTTTTGCAGTGCTTTTGTTCCTGTAGCTACACGTCCCTCACTTTTTCCACTATAAATGTAATGTATATAATACTGCTTTAAGTCATTTCTAAATGCCAGTCGTAAATCCTGGTATTCTAATCGATACGAGTAAACATCAAATGTTTCTTTAGCCTGACGACCTTCGTTCATTCCGCATAATACAAAGTGCTCCAATGCGCCAACATCGTCACATTTATCACCAAATACTTTCTGTAAGTCACTATACTGCTTCATATAGTAATCATAGTCATAA
>JAFTZJ010000020.1 GCA_017461045.1 Lachnospiraceae bacterium
ACGTTCCCTCTCTGCTTTTTAGTGTGAAATAAAGCATTGAAGTTTCGTGATTCTAAGAATAAAAGATACAGTACACATGTACCAAAGAATTGAATTTTAATGCTTTGATTCATGGTAGCACACTTGTATGGCGATTTCAAGGCGGAAGAGAAAGCTTCAAACAAAAAATTTACGCATATATTAAAAATGACCTGCCTTGAATTGCAATATCAATTCAAAGCAGGTCAGATTCTTAGTGTTTTTTTGTTATTTGTCTTTCTTTTGTAAAACCATTGCGACAACGCCTATACTGCATACAAGCATTATTATAATGCATATTACATTGTTGCTATTATCGCCAGTCTTAGGTGTTTCTGATTTTGTAGTACCGCTTGATGTCTGTACATCCTCTGATGCAGTAGTATCGTTTGATATTTCCAACTTATCAACTGTCAAAACATAATCAGAACAGTGATCTTGTTTTACTGTAACATATCCTTCTGCATCTACTACCACGGATTGAACGTATTCAAACCCATTTTCTAAAATTCGTGAATAGTACAAATTCTTTCCTGCATGACTATTTCCCACATTAAATCTGATAGAAGCCTCTGCCGGAAGCTTGCCAGAATAATTATAATTAATTCTTGCCACAAAATTCTCTTTAGTTATTGAGGAACCCATCTGGCCTGCCTTTACATAATCTGTTTCTATGCTTGTACCAAAATCATACGCTTCTTTGCCATCCACTGCTAACATAGTACCCTTTTCAAATGTAAATTCAATACCATTGTCTAATTGAATTACAACATCCTTGGTTACATTTTCTGTCAAAATTGTATTAAATTCTGCTGCTGTAATTGCTGAGTTTTCCGTAGAAAGATTTTCTGTATATACTTCATCTTTTATAGTCCATACATTAACATAATAGTAAGATTCATCATTAGCTATCAAGCTATAACAATAAACATTGTTATTTTCTCCGTCGCTACTAGGTATTGCTTCAAATTTTTTCACATCAAGTGTTACTACCTTATTAGAACCATCCCATCCTTCATCTACAATTAATTCCGTTTTTAGTCCGTTAACTTGCGATAAATCTAGCGTTTGTGTTCCATCTTCCACCCATATACTTATACTATTTACAGTTTCAATATGGTCCATATTAATCTCCGCAGGATATCCATAAGAGAATGCAAGATTTGTTAATCCATTACCGCTAGGTAGTTCTAAATTTGTCAGTTTATTATTATGGCATTCCAATGACCATAGCCCAGTATTATTACTAACATTCAAACTACTCAATTCGTTATCAGCACAAAACAGTCGTTCAAGACCTACATTGTTGCTCACGTCCAAACTCGCTATATTATTACCACAACAATTAAGTTCTTCTAATCCCATATTCCTGCTTATATCCAAACTTGTTAAATTATTATCGCTACAATACAACAGTTCCAACTTGCTATTATTGCTCACATCCAGACCGCTCAATGCATTCCAACCGCAGTCCAAAGCCGCTAACTCCATATTATTGCTTACATCCAAACTGCTCAAGATATTGTTACAACATAACAAAACTTCTAGTTTGGTATTACCGCTCACATCTAGACTTACTAACTCATTATTAATGCAATTCAGATATTTTAATTCACAAAAAATATTAACACCGGAAAGATTTTCTATTTTCATATTTTCAATATTAATACTTGTACAGGCACTTATTTCTTCTGTCGATAACACCTGATTTCCATCGATATCAATATTGTCCAACACGTATTGCCTAAAAATCTTATCCGGAAAGTTTGTGGCATTAATAGCCACTTCACTTATCTCACCTACATTTTCTACTTCCATTGAGCCATCCGTAGTTTCTGCACAAACAACGCTTGTTGGAATAAGACTACTTCCTGTTAACAGCATTAAACTTAATGCAATTGCAATATTTCTTCTTGTTCTGTTCATAGATACTTCTCCTTTCTTTCGTCAAGTAACCATATATTTGTATTTCTTGTATAAATACATATAATCTCTACTCCTGTTTATTTTATGCACTTATAATGCATATGTCAAGCATATTTGATATTTCTAATGCATATTATTAATACATATATGCATTAGAATTGAATTGGAGGTGTTCGTATGTTTGAAGATGATTTTTGTAACCGTTTGATACAACTGCGTCTGGAACGAGGGATTTCTGCAAGAGATATGAGTCTTTCTCTCGGCCAAAGCGAAGCATATATTAATCGAATCGAAAACAAGAAAATGTTACCGTCTATGTCTGTCTTTTTTAACATTTGCGAATTTCTGGACGTAACCCCCGGCGAATTCTTTCAATTCGACGACTTACACAGCAAAGAGTTGTTAGATGCAATGAAGTCGCTCCATTCCCTTCCTTATGAAAAACGAAAACACGTAATATCCATTATTGAGGATTTATCCGAATAACAAAAACAGCAACTCTCATATACATGAAAGTTGCTGTTTGTCTATTTGCAATATAAATTATCTTGCAATTCTTTGTCTGACAATCGCCCGCTTCAAGGCAAGCTCTGCCCGATCCAAATCACCATCCGCATCTTTAATTCGGCGTTCTGCCCGAATCTGTGCTTCTTTTGCACGATTCACATCGATTTCCTCCGGCCACTCTACTGCCTCTGCCAGAATCATAACCTGATCTGCCAGAATCTCAGCGAAACCGTCAATCAATGCTGCTTCCTTAATATCTCCGGATGGAGTATGCATCTTGATTATACCCGGTGATACAATCGTTGTTAGCGCAATATGTCCCGGATATATACCGATGTCACCCTCTGTGGTACGAAACTCAACAAAGGTTACGTCATCTTCATAGAAGATACGCTCCGGTGCTATAATCTTTAATCGAAATGTCTTGTCTGCCATACTGCACCTACCCTTCTTGCCTTACTTCTTTACTTTAGCAAGAACATCTTCAATGCTTCCTGCATTCAGGAAATAACTTTCCGGTATGTCATCATGCTTACCTTCCAGAATCTCCTTAAAGCCTTGAATGGTATCCTCGATTGGTACATACTTACCTTCCAGACCGGTAAACTGTCCGGCTACGAAGAATGGCTGTGACAGGAATCTCTGTACCTTTCTGGCTCTGGATACAACTAATTTATCTTCTTCTGATAATTCATCCATACCAAGAATTGCAATAATATCCTGTAATTCCTTATACTTCTGTAAGATTTCCTGTACACCTCTGGCTACCTTGTAATGCTCCTCACCAACGATACGTGGGTCCAGGATACGAGAGGTAGATTCCAATGGATCAACCGCAGGATAAATACCCAACTCTACGATAGAACGGGAAAGTACTGTGGTTGCGTCCAAGTGTGCAAATGTAGTTGCAGGAGCCGGGTCTGTTAAGTCGTCCGCAGGCACATATACAGCCTGTACGGATGTGATAGAACCATTTTTCGTTGATGTAATACGCTCCTGTAATGCACCCATTTCTGTCTGCAGGGTTGGCTGATAACCTACCGCACTTGGTACACGTCCAAGCAACGCGGATACCTCAGAACCAGCCTGTGTAAAACGGAAAATATTATCAATGAATAACAATACGTCTTTTCCACCTTCATCACGGAAATACTCCGCCATGGTCAAACCGGATAAACCAACTCGCATTCTCGCTCCAGGTGGCTCATTCATCTGACCGAATACCATGGTGGTCTTGTTAATAACGCCTGAATCCGTCATTTCATGATACAAGTCATTACCTTCACGGGTACGCTCACCTACACCGGTAAATACAGAGTATCCACCATGCTCGGTTGCGATGTTACGAATTAACTCCTGAATCAATACGGTTTTACCTACACCGGCACCACCGAACAGACCAATCTTACCACCCTTCTGATATGGACATAACAAGTCAACGACTTTGATACCTGTTTCCAACATCTCGGTTTCGGTTGCCTGCTCTGAAAACTGTGGAGCAGGTCTGTGAATCGGATAATGCTTCTCCACTTCCGGAGCCGGCTTATTATCAATCGGTTCACCCAATACATTGAATATTCTACCCAGTGTATTCTCACCAACCGGTACCATAATCGGATTGCCGGTTGCAACAGCGTCCATACCACGAACCAGACCGTCTGTTGGTCCCATAGCGATACATCTTACGGTGTCATCGCCCATGTGCTGAGATACTTCCACTGTCAGAATCTCACCATTCTTTCGTGTAATCTGGATAGCATCGTTGATTTCCGGAAGATTTCCTTCCTCAAACTTGATATCCAGTACGGCACCGATAATCTGGGTAATTTTACCTATATTCTTATCTGCCATTACGTTCTCCTTTTCTCATTCTTATTAACTGATTGCCTCGGAACCGGCAATAATCTCTGTCAATTCCTGTGTAATGGAAGCCTGTCTTGCCCGGTTATACTTTAAGGACAAGTCTGCAATCATGTTATCTGCGTTGGTTGTCGCAGAATCCATTGCCTGCATTCTGGCACCATTTTCACTGGCCAGGGCTTCTACAAATGCTCCGTACAACAGATTACCAATATACTTCGGAATCAATACATCCAAGGCCTCCTCTGCTTCCGGTTCATAATTCATCAATACCATATTATCGTCATCCTCTCCCGCCGGAAGCTCATCGATGTTCAATGGGAGAAGCTTAATCAGCTTCGCTTCCTGGGATACCGTATTCTTGAAGTTGGTATATGCCATGTATATCTCTCCAACCTCGCCCTTGGTATATGACTCTAACACACGATTACTGATATCAATTGCATCCTTATATAGTGGCTCATTTATTGCCTCTGAATCGTCAGATACAATCTTATAGCCTTTTCGTGCCAGACCTTCTGCACCCTTTCGACCAACTGCATAGATATCTACGTCCGCCGGTGCAAATCCGGTACCAACTACTTCCTTGACTATGTTGGAGTTATATCCGCCTGCCAATCCTTTGTTGGAAGTAATAACAATCATGGCTTTCCGATTGCTTCCGTTCTCAATCAAATATGGATGCTCAATATGCTCGGTCTTCGATAAAATGGAACATATTGTCTTATACAACGCATTAAAATATGGCTTGTTACGTTCTGCTCTTGCCTTCGCCTTCTGAAGCTTGACGGTGGCAACCAGTTTCATGGCTTTGGTTATTTGCTGCGTACTGGTGACGCTTTCTTTCCTTCGCTTTATGTCACGCATGGATGCCATAATTCGTCACCTCCATTATCTGAACTCAGCCTTAAATTCCGTAATTGCCTTTACCATAGTTTCCTCTAAGGAGTCATCTAACTTCTTATTGGTACGGATGGTTTCAAAAATCTCCGGATACTTGGTATCAATAAAGTCAAAGAGTTCTTTCTCGAATCTCTGAATCTCTTCTACTGCTACATCCAACAGATATTTCTTCGTTGCCGCATAGATAATAACAACCTGACGTTCAACCGGCATTGGTGCGTACTGTGGCTGCTTCAGCATTTCCTTGATACGCTCACCCTGTGCTAACTTCTCCTTGGTATCCGCATCTAATTCGGAACCAAACTGAGAGAATGCCGCCAACTCACGGTACTGTGCTAATTCCACACGAATCGGAGCTGCAATTTTCTTCATAGCCCCAATCTGTGCAGCACCACCTACACGGGATACGGAAAGACCAGCGTTTACCGCCGGACGGAAACCTGCATTGAACATTTCAGTTTCCAAATAAATCTGACCATCTGTAATAGAAATTACATTAGTAGGAATGTAAGCAGATACATCGCCTGCCTGTGTTTCAATAATCGGAAGTGCAGTTAAAGAACCGCCGCCGTATTCTTCTGAAAGTCTTGCCGCACGCTCTAACAAACGGCTATGCAAGTAGAATACATCACCCGGATATGCTTCACGTCCTGGTGGTCTACGAAGTAATAAGGAGAGTGTACGATAAGCGGTTGCATGTTTACTTAAGTCATCGTATACAACCAATACATCCTTTCCTTCTTCCATCCATTCTTCACCAAGCGCACAACCTGCGTATGGAGCAATATACTGCAATGGTGCCGGTTCTGATGCAGTAGATGCAACGATGGTAGTATAATCCATCGCACCGGCCTCGGTTAATGTCTTAACAATCGATGCAACGGTAGAAGCCTTCTGACCAATTGCAACATAAATACAGTTTACGCCCTGTCCCTTCTGGTTAATAATGGTATCGATTGCAATGGCAGTCTTACCTGTTTGACGGTCACCGATAATCAACTCACGCTGACCTCTACCAATCGGAACCATGGCATCAATTGCCTTAATACCGGTCTGCAACGGAGTATCAACGGATTTACGAGTAATAACACCCGATGCAACACGTTCAATCTGTCTTGATTTTGTGGTCTGAATCGGACCCTTGCCATCAATTGGCTGTCCTAAGGCATTTACTACACGTCCAAGCATAGCATCGCCAACCGGAACCTCAACTACACGTCCGGTAGTCTTAACGGTATCCCCTTCGTTAACATTGCTGGTGTTACCAAGCAAAACCGCACCAACGTTGTCAACCTCTAAGTTCATGACCATTCCGTATACATCATTTGGGAACGCAAGCAATTCGCCCTGCATTGCACTTTCCAAACCATGAATACGAACAACACCATCTGCCACCTGAATAACCGTACCCACATCGGCGGTTTCCAAATGAACCGAATAATTCTTAATCTGCTCTTTGATGACAGAACTAATTTCTTCTGGTCTTAAATTCATGGAGCCTTGGCACCTTCTTTCTATAATATTCTATCCTTGAGAGAGTGCAGTTGACATTCTCTCTAACTGTCTCTTAATGCTGCTGTCCACAACCCGGTCTTCAATACGGATAATCAATCCACCAATAATGGTAGAATCAACTACATAATGCATTTCCATAGTTTCGTACTTGGTTGTAGCAACCAGCCGCTCTTCAATCTTGGACTTCTGCTCCTTTGTCAACTCCATTGCTGAGGTAACAAAAGCAATTCCAATGTTCTTGTATTCTTTCATTTTGCCAATGACATAATTGCATATATTTGGCAATTCACTGCTTCGGTCATTCTTCACAACGATTAACAGCGTTCCCATAACAGCATCGCTGACCTTGCCCTGGAAAATGTTCTGAATCATTTTTAGTTTATCCTCTTTCAGAACTTCTGGGTGAACTAACAATTGTACCAAATCCGGATTCTCCTCCAGCACCTGAACCAATGCCGTCAATTCTTCCAGAATGGAATCCACTTGTTTTTCTTCCACTGCTAAATCAAAGAGTGCATCGCCATAAGTAGAATTTACTTGCTTAGCCATGTATCATCACCCATTTCCTTCAAGGTTTCTTCCAGTAAAGCATTCTGCTGTTCTTCACTAAGAGAAACGGTTACAATCTTCGCTGCCATTGCGGTTGCTACCTGAATGATTTCCTGACGAATCTCATCCTGTGCTTTTGCTTTTTCAAGCTGGATTTCCTGATCCGCCCGATTCTTCACTCTTGTAGCCTCTTCATTGGCTTCATTAATGATATCATTCTCACGTTTCTTTGCTTTCTTTCGTGCTTCTGTCAGGATTTCCTGAACTTCTGTATCTACGGACTGAATCTTGCTGTCGTATTCTGCTTTCAGCTTCGCAGCATCTTCCTTGTCCTTCTTTGCACTTTCGATATCATTTTTAATTCGCTCTGTACGGTTATGCAGAACCTTCTTCACCGGTTCAAACAGTATAAATGACAGAACTGCAAACAACAGGAAAATCGAAATACCCTGAATAAGAACATCTGCCGCCAACTGTGCATCCAAACCGAATACACGGCCTTCTAATACTGCAACCGCACCGCTCATTCCAATACACAAATCTAACACGTCTTAACCTCCCTTCTGTGTATTTCAGAAATAAATTCCGAATTACAGATTCAGGAACTTGGTTAATAATGGATTTGCATACATTAATAACAATGCGATAACCAAACCGTACAAACCGGTGGTCTCGGCTACGGCCTGTCCAAGTAACATGGTTGACATGATATCACCCTTTGCACCCGGATTCCGTCCTACTGCAGCTGCACCCTGACCTGCTGCATAACCCTGTCCAACACCAGGACCGATACCTGCGATCATTGCAAGACCTGCACCTACTGCCGAACATGCTAAAATTAAACCTTCGTTAGTAATCTGATTCATCTTAAAATTCCTCCATTTTCTTTCTTATAATAATATGATTATCCTTCAATCTTATCCGTAATAAATACCATTGTTAACATGGTAAATACATACGCCTGAATGGCTCCGGAGAACACATCCAAATATGCATGGAACACTGTCGGAATACCAATGGTTGCTATCACCGGCATCAAGGTGTAATACAACGTAATCATAACCGTTCCCGCCATTACATTACCAAAAAGACGTAACGACAACGATATAATCGTTGCAAATTCACCAATCAAGTTAATCGGAAACAACAACGGAATTGGTTTGAACAAGTTCGTAACAACTCTAAACTTATTCGTCTTAATATTGTTGTATTGAATCATTCCGACACTAATCAATGCTAAACACAACGTAGTACCGTAATCCGCTGTCGGGGCTCGAAGTCCAACCAAACCGGAAATATTACACAGTAGGATAAACAACATAATGGTTCCTATATAATTTACATAGGACTTTTTACCATGGGTTCCCATTGCGCCGTGGACATATTTTTCTAACAATTCAATTAAAAATTCCACCACATTCTGAAAGCCTCTCGGAACCTCTTCCGCATGCATAATCTTAATTCGTGCTGCAATCGCAAAGATTAGAATTCCCAGAATAATAATCAGCTCGCAGACATGGGTTGTGGTAATATACACTGTCTGTCCAAAGAACTTGTACGGTATCAACTCATGAATAAAGAAGTCAACCGCCTTTTCGCTGGATAATACTGTCTGCATCGCGCCAATACCCGTAACCATGTCCAAGGCACTGGCTGCCACATTCACCATACGCTCACCTTCTTTCTTTAAAGATTTTTGAGGTAATGTATTTGCTAATCTGCGGCTGTAAAACTGCCGAGATTTTCATGCCAAAAATCATAATGATAACTGCAATTACACTAACCTGTGGAAGTAACATCATTCCCACCAGAATTGCAGCTAAACTTACATATCGTAGAATACTGTTCCGCAATACATATTTTGATGCAGAATCCGAATCCATATCCAACGCTTTTTCCAAGGTCAGATACATATGACAGGTCATCAATACTACACAAATATAACCTACCAGAATCCCCAAGCTATAGCTGAACCGGTTCTCTACCAGTATCAAGCCAATGATTTCTACGATAATTCCATATATCAAGGCACCCAGCAATAAATCCCTAACTGTCGGATCCAGTCTCTTCATCTGTTGGTTCCTCCTTCTTGCCAATAAATTGCTTAATCAGGGAATATACTGCCCGATAACCACCTGCAACACCCAGTATCAAAAAGACAATCATGGTCTGTGTTCCAAAGCGATTATCAATAAAATAACCAATCAGTCCGCAAATAAAAATAGATGATAACATGGTTATTCCGATTTGGGAAATTAATGATATCATCCGAATTACTTGTTTTCGTTCCCTCATGGTCGCTCACCTCGTTGAAAATTATACTAAATTTTGCACAAAAAGTCTATAATATTTGCCATTTCTCTTATTCAATCATACTAATTCTTCGAATATGGCGTTCATCATTGGAAAATGGGGTATCTAAAAAGGTATCTACTATCTTCAAAGCAAGTCCCGGACCTACCACTCTTGCCCCCATTGCAAGAATATTCGCGTCGTTATGCTCTCTGGTTGCCTGGGCACTAAAGCAGTCGGAACACAGTGCCGCACGCACACCTTTTACCTTATTGGCTGCAATAGAAATACCAATACCGGTTCCACAAATCAAAATACCCAGCTCACATTCCTTACTTGCTACCGCTTCTGCAACTGCTTTTCCGTATTCCGGATAGTCGCAGGAAGCCTCACTGTAACAACCATAATCCTTGTATTCTATTCCACGTTCCGTTAAATGCTTCATAACCTCCTGCTTTAACGCATATCCGCCGTGGTCACTTCCTAATGCTATCATTCTTTGTTCCTCCTAATGTTATATATTGGTCATCTAATCTGCTCTTATACATTTAAGGCTTCAATCACCCGGTGCCCTGCTGCCTTCAGAAGCCGGTTCATAATGGCTGTACCCAGACCGGTTCCCGCAAAGGACTCGGAATAAATATAATCCACGCCTCTGGCATCAAACTCTCGCAGACTCCGATACAAATTCGATGAAATCATCAACTCATCTTCCTTATCCCCAATTACAATTACCTCATCTGCTTCATAAGCCATAGCATTGTACCGGGTTGCCAGTACACCTACCTTACAACCTGCCACCTGACGCTCCTTTACCATTCGATTGATGCACCGGATTACGGTATTCGTAGACTCCCCTTCTACAATATACATAATTCCCTTTGGTGCATAATGGGTATACTTCATGCCCGGTGCTTTCGGTCTTGCTGTCATAGATTCTCCGGAAATTGCCGGGTCTATCTCTACTGCTCCGATAACATCTTCTATCATTTCCCGGGTAATATAACCCGGACGCAAAATGGTCGGCACCTCCCCGGTCATATCAATAATGGTAGATTCGATTCCGTATCTGCAATCGCCACCATCAATAATCATATCAATTTTGCCATTCATGTCTTCCTTTACATGAGACGCACTGGTTGGACTCGGGCGTCCCGAAGTATTGGCACTTGGTGCCGCAATCATAACCCCTGACCGCCGAATCAATTCATACGCCACATTATGGGACGGCATACGAACCGCAACCGTATCCAGACCTCCGGTTGTACTATCCGGTACAATTGGTTGCTTGTGAAAAATCATGGTCATAGGCCCCGGCCAGAATACATCCATCAGCTTGTAAGCCGCTTCCGGTATATCTTTTGCTATTTTTTGCAAATCCATCTCATCTGCTATATGCACAATCAACGGATTATCCGAAGGGCGTCCCTTCGCCGCATATATCTTCATGGACGCATCCGGATTCAAGGCATCTCCTCCCAGACCATAAACCGTCTCTGTTGGAAAGGCTACCAAACCGCCTTGCTTCAAAATCTCAGATGCTGCTTCTAACTCCTTACTTGGTGCTTCTTCTGTGATACCGCTATCTACGGTTACAAATTGTGTGTCCATTCTCTCATACCCCATACGTTATCGTCGCTTATTGTCATATCCGTTCTACAACTGAATATAGAATAACTGGCATATAAGTGCATTAGAATTATAACATAAGAATATACTATATCGACAGTTTTTTTATGATTTTTTGAGGTTTTTTATGAGAAAATTCAGAAAGCATCTTTTACCTGCTTTTTGCCTGATTGTTTTCGTAGGTTTTCTGGCATTTCGTCTGCAAACCATTGACGTATTCCAGACCTCCCGGGAACAGACCATCGTTGTCATCGACGCCGGGCATGGCGGTTTCGACCCCGGCAAGGTCTCGCCGGATAACACTTTGGAAAAGGACATTAATCTCGCCATTGCATTGCGCTTAAAGTCGTATCTGGAAGCACAGGACTGTCAGGTTTATCTGACCCGGGATTCGGATTGCAGCTTGGCAGACGAGTCCTCCAACAGCAAAAAGCAATCGGATATGCGAAACCGCGTTGCCTTTGTGGAACAATTACAACCGGACTTAATGATTAGTATTCACCAAAACAGCTTTTCCTCATCCAAGGAGCATGGCGC
Source organism: Lachnospiraceae bacterium (assembly GCA_017461045.1). GTDB lineage: Bacteria > Bacillota > Clostridia > Lachnospirales > Lachnospiraceae > CAG-632. The sequence goes on from JAFTZJ010000020.1 coordinate 11,737, forward strand.
CCAAACCTTCTATTATCACAATTCTGAAAGCAGTCAATTTCTGGCAGAATGTGTGCAGTCCTCTTTAATCGAAATCGCCGACCCGGAAAATACCCGCACCTTCAAGTCTAATGATTCTTATTACATTTTAAAAAATGTCAGTTGCCCCGCCGTTTTAATCGAATGCGGTTTCTTGTCGAATCCAACCGAAACAGCTCTGTTAAATACAGAAATATATCAAGATAAAATTGCTTATGCTATATCCGTAGGCGTACGAAAGTATTTAAATCAATAGAAGCAGGTGCCAATGGGACGACACCTGCTTCCTGCCAATAAAATAAGCATACGTATAATGTTATGTGTGTGTAATTATTTTATTTTAATACGTTCTGTATAAGACACCACCCTCTTTCAATTGGACAAGCAATTCTCCCGGTGCAAAAACTGCGAGACATTGTGAGGAATATTGCTTTTGTTTATCTTTTTGGAAATTAGAGACAGACCCGTATGAACATGGAATGATTTCCGAAAAACGTCCATTAAGAGTATCAGAAATGATTGGACGCCTTGTTAATACCTCCTTTCAAATTATTTGGTTATCTCTATGTAAGAGGATAATCTATTTTTTGACATTATTCAATGTTTTTTTTAAGATTTTTTGAAAAATTTACATTTTTACCGAATAAATCCTCTTTACATATGACTAATTTGTGTTAAACTAAGTATACACCAATGCACGAAAGTATATTGTTACCGTATTATAACGAAAAGGAGATGATTCGATGAAGATTGAAAAATTAAATGAGAATCAAATTCGTTGTACTTTGAATAAATCTGATTTGGCAGATCATAATATACGCTTAACTGAACTTGCATATGGTACTGACCGTGCAAAAGCGTTGTTTCGGGATATGATGCAGAAGGCTTCGGATGATGTAGGCTTTGAAGTAGGAGATATTCCTTTAATGATAGAAGCAATTCCGGTGAATCCTGATTGCTTAATTTTAATTATTACGAAGGTTGAGGATCCGGAAGAACTGGATACCCGTTTTTCGAAGTTCACAAAACCATCCGGCGATATGTATGATGATTATGAAGATGACATGGAGGATGATGAGGATGATGATTTCAACTCTGCCACCAGCATCTTTGATGTTTTGGGTAATATCGTAGAGAATCTGGAAGCGGTGCGGAACGCATCTGCGGATAAGAGCGGTTTTCAACCACTATCCGTTACTGCGGAGAAAGCAACTGCAACAAAGAAGGAAACCAAGAAAGAATATGACATTTATCGCATCTTTGTTTTCGCTAACTTAGACAATGTCACTTCTGCAGCAGAACAGCTTCGAGGCGTTTACGATGGAGAGAACACCTTGTTCAAGAATCCGAAGGATTCCCATTATTATCTGATACTGAACCGTTCAGAGCATACGAATGATGAGTTCAATCTGGTATGCAACACCTTATGTGAATTCGGTTCTAAGCTTAAGACTTCTTATGCAATGCCGTATCATATGGCAGAGCATTTTCAGCCGATTATCAAACGGTCTGCGTTACAGACATTAGGTGAATTATAAAGTACTTCAAATGAAAAAGACAAGAGATTGCTCTCTTGTCTTTTTCATTATCTACAATACTCCGAAATAACCCAATGCAGCAACAACTGCAATCACAAGTAAAACTCCAACTATCGCTATTATAACAATCTTTCCTACCTTCGATTCACTCTTGGTTGGATTCGTCTTCTCATAATTATATGAGGTATTATATACGTTCGGCGCAACACTGCCCTTCAATACTCCTGTCTCCCCGGTTCGGTTCGAATACAGAACTCCTGTACTTCCGATATCATTCGGATTGACACCTTTCAGAATTGAAGTACTTCCTTTCGCCAAGTTGAAGCCGCCTTCGTTTTGACTTTCTCCCATTCTGTAACTCCTCCTTCTCTGCCTCTCGAAAAAGATACTATAGAAGAATTATAGCACGAAGGGGCAAAATTAACAATCATTTTGCCTATTTTGCCCCTTCGTCACTTTATACAATTTGAATTGGTAAATATGCCTACTCTGCTGCCTTCTTAGCAAGATAGTCATTAATCTGGATTAATACCTCATCTGCATTCATGCCATGAACTGCACATGCATCCTCTAAAGATTCGCCCTGAGATGCCGGACAACCGATGCAATGCATACCTGCTGCCATTAAAATTGCTGCATTTCCCGGATCCACTGCGATAATATCTGCAATAATCATGTCCTTTGTTATCTGTGCCATTTCCATTCCTCCTTAATATATCTTTCTTAATTATAGTCAGTTAACGAACTCGAACCCACTTCAAATTCCTTCTATACTATAATACAGTCCCTTTTCGAACGCAAGTGTTGAAATTATCCATTTCTATATATTGTGGTCCTAAAACCAACGGCACACAACCTTATGCGTTCCACGCCAAAATCTTCATGCAAAGTGCCTATACTATCCCATTTTACAAGGCTTTTCCTATAAGAATGTACTAAAAAAAGTACACGGTTTTTGCCGGAATTTAATTGACGTGTATACAATATGCATTTATAATGAGGACATAGAAATTTAAGGGACGACCCTTTAATTTTACACTATATTTTTTAAGGAGGATTTTACAAAATGGGTTCTGAATGGAATGGATTTGTAGGCGGCGAATGGCAGAAAGTTGTTGACGTAAGAGATTTTATTCAAAAGAATTACACTCCATATGAGGGAGATGACGCTTTCTTAGCAGGTCCTACACAGGCAACAAAAGACTTATGGGCACAGGTACTTGACTTAACTAAGAAGGAAAGAGAAGCAGGCGGTGTTCTGGATATGGATACTAAGGTAGTTTCTACTTTGGTTTCTCATGGTCCTGGATATCTTGATAAGGATAAAGAAAAGATCGTTGGTTTCCAGACTGACAAGCCTTTCAAGAGAGGTATGAACGTATACGGTGGTATTCGTATGGCTATGAAGGCTTGCGAAGACAACGGTTATACAGTAGATCCTGAAGTTGTTGAGTTCTTCACAACACACAGAAAGACACACAATGCTGGTGTATTCGATGTATATGATGAAGAAATCAGAAAGTGTCGTTCAAACCACATCATTACCGGTCTTCCGGATGCTTATGGTCGTGGACGTATCATCGGTGACTACAGAAGAGTTGCTCTTTACGGTACCGATTTCTTGATCAAGGACAAGAAAGCACAGAAGGAATCATTTGGTAATGTATACACAGATGATGTAATCCGCGGTAAGGAAGAAATTTCTGAGCAGATTCGTGCATTACAGGAATTAACTACGATTGCTGCTTCTTATGGTTTTGATATTTCTAAGCCAGCTAATAACGTTCAGGAAGCAATCCAGTTCACATACTTCGGATACCTTTGCGCAGTTCAGGAGCAGAACGGTGCTGCTATGTCCCTTGGACGTACTTCTACCTTTATCGACTGCTTCGCAGAAAGAGACTTAGCTAACGGAACATATACTGAAGAACAGATTC
>JAFTZJ010000002.1 GCA_017461045.1 Lachnospiraceae bacterium
GGGGTAATGACTACTTTTTGACCACTAAAAGTCAAAAAATCGTGGAAGAGTAAGTAAGAGTATGAAATGCGAGAATGCCCGAAAAATAAGGGTTTACAAGCATTTGCAAGAGTGAAAAAAAGCTCCGAAAAAGCTCCCGACAATGAAGAGTTTAGATAAATAAGTAGCCATACACCGGAATGAGGTGATAAATGTGGTAAATGAAGACAGAGTCAAGCTTATGACGAAGCTTGCAGTTTATGAATCCACAAAAGGAAAGAAACAACTAAATATCAGTAAATACTATAAACGGGATTATGTGCGATATAATATGTTCAAGACAGCAGTGGCAGCAACCCTCGCATTCTTTATGATATTGGGTATATATATTCTGTTGAATGCAGAAGAATTGATGTATGCACTGACTGACATGGATATTATGGGTGAGGCTACCAAAATCGGAATTGCGTATGCGGTTTTTGTGGTAGGATATATGGTATTTGCCCGGCTCTTTTATGCTCGTAAGTATGAGAAGGTAAAGCCGGATGTAATTCAATATAATCAGAATTTGAAGAAATTAAAAGAAATGTATGACAAAGAAGAAAAAGAACTGGAAGAAAAACGGACGGGAAGGAGTGTGACCTTAGACAATGACAACTTTAATAACTATTAGAGATACAATTAAAGGCTTCATAGGACGGTATGAAAAATTCGTTATACCGGTAGTGAAGTTTATTGCAACGATTTTAGTTTTAGTGTCCTTCAATTGCTTAATGGGATACTCCTCTCAGATGAAGAGCCCGGCAATTATGTTTATTGTGGCGCTGATTAGTGCATTTGTGCCGGTACAGTTGATTGTACTCTTGACCGGCTTGGTAGGGCTTTTGCATATGTATGCAGTATCAATAGACATTGCACTCGTATACTTGGGATTGTATGTGTTAATGTACTTACTGTATATGCGATTTGCACCAAAGTATGGTTGGATTATTATGCTGTTACCATTGCTGTATATGCTGAAGCTTCATTATATGATGCCGATTGTAATCAGTATTTTCGTAGGACCGATTGGTATTATTCCGATGATATTTGGTGTTGTGTTCTATTATTTGATGTTCCATGTAAGTGAATATGTGGATTTACTGGCAGGAGCTTCGGAAGAAGCAAGCATTCAGGGATTCTCATATGTTCTGAACGGAATGCTGAACGATAAAGCCATGTTGTTAACGATTATCGTGTTCATATTAGTAATTGTGGTAACATATATTATCTATCGTCAGCCATTTGCGTATTCATGGCTCGTTGCTATTGGTTCAGGTGCAGTTATGGGCATTGTTTTGTTCCTGGTAGGTGGTATCGTATTAGAGGCCGACATTAACATATTAGTTATTTTCCTTGGAACCGTAGGCGGTGGATTGTTAGCAGTCGTTGCACAATTCTTTAAGGGAATTCTAGACTATAGCCGGACAGAAGTGGTACAGTTTGAAGATGACGATTACTATTATTACGTAAAAGCAGTACCGAAGATTCGTGTAGCTGAACAGAATGTAAAGGTGCAGAAAATCAGCGAGCAGAAGGTGCGGACTGAGCAGAAAGCACAGGCAGAACAGGCAAAGAATTAGTTTGGTTTAAGCATGATACAGTAAACAGAGGTGATAGGAATGGAAAATATCTTAAATGCGTTTAGCAGCTTTTTCAAAACTATATATTTTCCCCAGATTCATATAACAGATATTCTGGAAATACTCATTATTTCATTTTTGCTGTATCAGATTATTGGCTGGTTTAAGAAATCCAGAGCATGGACATTGTTCAAGGGAATTGCCGTATTGGCGATTTGTTGGCTGTTTGCAGCGGTGTTTGACTTGAACACGATTCTTTGGATATTCCGTAACACCATTAGTGTTGGTATTATTGCAATTATTATCATTTTTCAGCCGGAGCTTCGTAAGGCATTGGAGCAGCTGGGAAAGCAGAACTTTGTGTCTTCTCTGTTTGATAGTGGTGCCATGGAGAAGAAGGAGCGATTCTCTGCTAAGACAACCAACGAATTGGTAAAAGCAGTCTATGAAATGTCAAAGAACAAGACAGGTGCATTAATTGTCATCGAGCAGAATGTTGGTTTGGGCGATTACGAACGAACCGGTATTCCGATTGATGCAATGGTATCCAGTCAGTTGTTAGTGAATATTTTTGAGCATAATACACCATTGCATGATGGAGCGGTAATTATGCGGAATAATCGTATTGTAGCGGCTACTTGTTATCTGCCTTTGTCAGATAACTTAGAAATTAATAAAGAGTTAGGAACCAGACATCGTGCGGCAATCGGAATCAGTGAAGTGTCAGATAGTATGACGATTATTGTTTCTGAGGAAACCGGTGCCGTATCCGTAGCAGTTGGTGGTGAACTGTTCCGTGGATTGGATGCAGATAATTTGAAGAAGAAATTATCCTACATTCAGAACAAGTCCTTAGATGTGAAGCGGTTCCGATTATGGAAGGGTAAAAAGAATGAAGGAAAAACTTCTTAAAAATTGGGGTCTGAAAATGATGGCTGTCCTGATTGCCTTTCTGGTATGGTTTCTGGTAGCTAACATTGAGGATTACTCCATTACAAGGACAATTACAGGGATTCCTGTAGAAATATTGAATGAAGAAGCAATTACAGGTCAGGAAATGGTCTATGAGATTGTTCGGGGCAAAACGGTTGACATAAAAGTGGAAGGACGTCGCTCTGTAGTAGAGAAGCTTTCTGCTGAGGACTTTATTGCGTCAGCAGATTTGTCGGAATTATCTATTACTAATTCTGCCCAGATTACAGTAGATGCGGCAAGTGCTACTGTTCGTAGAGAGGTTAATATCTCCATTGTGGATAGCATGATGAAGGTAGAAATCGAAGAACGAGGCGAGAAAAAACTTCCGATTAGTGTTGTTACAGTAGGCGCGACTCAGGAAGGATATGCTGTTGTAAGTGCAGCGGCTACCCCGAACATGGTTACCATTACCGGAGCAGCTAGTAAAGTAAAGGATGTTAAGACTGTTCGGGTAGAAGTAGATGTAGAAGGGTTGAATACCGGAATTACGACCAGAGGCGAGTTGATTCTGTTGGATGCAGAGGGAGAAGTTGTAGAAGCAGAAAAGATTACAACCAATCTATCAACCGTTGCTGTACGTGTATTGATTCAAAAGACCAAGGAAGTGCCGATTGAAATTATCCCGAAAGGGGAAGTGGCAGAAGGATATAGCATTGCCGGTGATATTGAATATCAACCAACCACAGTGCTGATTGCCGGTGATGAAGAGGTGCTTAGAAGCGTTCGTTCCATTGTAATTGATGATATTGATGTAATGGATAAGAACAGTGATTTTGAAACAACCGTTGATATTAATCAATATTTGCCGGAAGGTGTTGTAGTAGCAGATACGACTCAGGATATTGCAATAAAGATAACCATTGAAAAGCTTGTTGAAAAGACAATGACCATTCGGGTAAATGACATTCAGTTTGCAGAGCAGGCAGAAGACCTGGCATATGAAATCGATGCAAACGAAAGCCAATTCACCTTGACCGTTGTTGGACTGAAACGAGACTTGGATGCGTTAACGGTAGAGGATTTAGAACCGGTTATTGATGTTTCTGCATATACAAGTGAAGGAACCTATCAGGCAACAATAACCTTGAAAGAACTGGAAAATATTCAGTATACCGAAGAACTTACTACGAATGTAAAAGTGACGAAAGTGGAGGTTACAACAGAAAGTACTACGGAAAGTACCACGGAAGCCACTACAGAAGAAGTGAGTGAGGATACAACCGAAGAATAAAAAATAAGCATTACAGAATCGATTCTGTAATGCTTATTTTTATTAACACTCGGTTTTCCAGAAGTATGCGCTATATGGCGGTAATTCACTTCCGCCACCAAAGTCGTGGTCTTCTCCTGTAATTAAATCCACTGCTCGACCGGCTCTGGCATCGAAGTGAGCAGTAAATGGGTTTTCATCTGCATTAACAGCAACCAAAACCCGTTCGCCTTCCCATTCTCGCTCGAAAATGCATTGCTTATTGGTCAGTACGATGGATTTGAAGGAACCGTAATTTAAGGCTTTGCTGTTCTTCTTTGCTTCTGCAAGTTTTCCAATCCACTGACTCAATTCATTTTCTATCGGAGCATCAAAGCATGCCCGCAATGCAGGGTCTCCTTCGTTCTTATGTGCTTTTGCTCCCCATTCACTTCCGTAGTATACACAAGGAATTCCCGGCATACCGAAGGCCATAGCATAAATGAGCGGCAAATGCTTTTCGTTGGTTAAGTTGCTGGCAATTCGGGTTACATCATGGTTGTCTACAAAGCTCAACATGTGTTTTCCGCGATAGAGAGTCCAATTCTCCGGTCCGAATTGGCGGAGAAGAGAGTGTACAATTTCGAACATGTTCATGCTGTTAAAGCTGGAGAATAATCCTTTGTAGCATTCGTAATTAGTAGCACTGTGGCACATTTCATCATTTACAAACTGATTATAATCTCCGTGTAATAATTCACCCAGTAATAAGAACTCCGGTTTTAATTGATTGGTAAAACCTCGAAGACGTCTTAGGAAATCCTGATCTAAGCAGTAGCACACATCCAGTCGGAGTCCGTCAATATCGAATTCATCTACCCAGCCCTGAACGCTGTTTAACAGATGCTGAATGACTTCTTCATTTCTTAGATTCAGTTTGACTAAATCATAGTTGCCTTCCCAGCCTTCGTACCACAAGCCGTCGTTATAGTTAGAGTTGCCATCGAAGGCAATTCTTGCAAACCAGTCCTTGTAGCGGGAATTCTCCCGGTTTTTTAATACGTCCTGAAATGCCCAAAAGCCGCGACCAACGTGGTTGAATACACCGTCTAATACTACCTTGATACCTGCGTCATGCAAAGCCGAACAAACCTTCTTGAAATCTTCGTTGGTTCCGAGACGGCAATCAATCTTCGAATAATCTCTGGTATTATAACCATGCGTATCAGATTCGAATACCGGTGAAAAATAAATTGCATTGATTCCCAACTTCTGCATATGAGGAATCCAGTCTATGACCTTCAGAATTCTGGATTCCTGAACACCATCATTTTCAAAAGGTGCACCACAGAATCCCAAAGGATAAATTTGATAAAATACACTTTCATAAGCCCACATAAGTAAGTCCTCCTATTATCTGATATTGTTAGTATACCAATCGGTATACGGTTTGTCAATTAGCGTTGACAAGAAATATACCGATTGGTATACTAGGTAATATAGGCTTATTATATATGAAAACGGAGGGATACAGTTTGGAGGATAAAACAGATAATCGGGCGAAGATTTTGTCCTGTGCGATTCATTTGTTTTACCAGAAGGGCTATGATGCGGTAGGTGTACAGGAGATTGCTACAGCTGCCGGAATTACGAAGCCAACCCTATATTATTATTTTAAGAGTAAGCTGGGTTTGTTGGAGGCTTTGTTGCAGGAAAAATGTGAGCCCATTTGTGCAAGGCTGGAGGCTATAGCGAATTCATATCAGGGAGAACCGAAGGATACCCTTTATGCATTAGCATGTGCCCTTGTAGATATTGCAAAGGAAGACAGAGAATTCTATTTTTTGCTGTTGAGTCTGAATTATTCTGCCCGGGAGAATGAAGCATTTAAGGCTGTTTCTCCTTATATGAAGCAAATGTTTCAGATATTAACGGAATTCTTCTTGCGGGCCGGCGATAAAATCGGTAATATGAATGGTAGACAGGAACAATTTGCTATTGCATTTCAAGGAATAATTAGTCATTATATTCTTGTAATGGATGAGCGGGGGCCTTCCCTGGAGGAAGCAACGGATCCCCATGCTATATGGGAACTGGTAAGACAATTTATGTATGGAATTTATTCATAGAATGAGAAGGTAAAGGAAGCGAGGTATATAACATGAATGAGAAGTTACAGCGTTGGATTAACTGGGTGCAATATGATGAATTGATTGCAGGTAAGAATAATAATCCGGGTAAATTATTGGGTGCACACGATTATTATGATGGACAGGTAATTACAGCTTATAAGCCACACGCAGTTAGTGTTAAGGTTATGAGTAATACAGGCAAGAATGTAAAAGAGATGGAAGCCATTGGAGAAAATGGATTTTTCGGTTTGTACTTGCCAAAGAAGACCTATAAGAAATACGTATTTGAGACAACCTATGAAGATGGCAGCACAGTAACATTGGCAGATCCGTATTCCTTTGAACCACAGATTAGTGATATGGACATTTATTTGTTTGCAGAAGGCAAGCATTATCAGATATATGAGAAGCTGGGTGCACATCCGATGAAGATTGATGGTGTGGAAGGTACATACTTTGCAGTATGGGCACCGAATGCCCGTCGGGTAAGTGTAGTAGGCGACTTCAACATGTGGGATGGTGCGTTGCATCCAATGAACATGCTGAGTTCCTCCGGTATTCATGAATTGTTTATTCCGGGAGTAACAGAAGGAGCGGTTTATAAGTTCCAGATTCTGACCCGGTTTGACGAATTGATTTACAAGGCAGACCCATATGGTAACTGCTGTCAGTTCCGTCCGGACAACGCTTCGGTAGTTGCGGATATCGGAAAATATAAGTGGAAGGATACAAGCTGGATTGCTAACCGTCAGAAGACTCAGAGAACGGATTCCTTGCGGAAACCGATGGCGATTTATGAAATGCATCTGGGCTCTTGGAAAAAGGCTGTGGAAGACAGCGATAACGGCTTCTATAATTATCGGGAATTAGCACCGATGGTAGCCTCTTATGTTAAGGAAATGGGTTATACCCACATTGAATTAATGGGTATTGCAGAATATCCTTTTGACGGCTCCTGGGGTTATCAGGTAACCAATTATTATGCACCAACCAGACGGTATGGTTTGCCGGAAGACTTTATGTACTTCGTAGACTACATGCATAAGAATGGTATTTATGTGATTTTGGATTGGGTTCCGGCACATTTTCCAAAGGATGCACATGGTTTAGGCCGTTTTGATGGTATGCCGTTGTATGAGCATGCAGATCCGAGACGCGGCGAGCATCCGCATTGGGGAACCTATATCTTTGATTTCGGAAGAAATGAAGTGCAGAACTTCTTGGTGGCAAATGCTTTATTCTGGTTAGAGAAGTTCCACATTGATGGCTTGCGTGTAGACGCAGTTGCTTCTATGTTATATCTGGATTATGGTAAAAATGATGGTGAATGGGTAGCCAACAAGGATGGCGGTAAGGAGAACTTGGATGCCATTGCATTTATGCAGCATTTGAACCATACCATTGAAGAACGGGTTCCGGGTGCTTTGATGATTGCCGAAGAATCTACTGCATGGGCAGGGGTTACCGCACCGGCTTCCATGAATGGCCTTGGATATTTGTATAAATGGAACATGGGTTGGATGAATGACTTCATTGAATATATGAAGCTGGACCCATACTTCCGTTCCTTTAATCATAATCGTTTAACCTTTAGCTTGATGTACACCTATTCAGAGAACTTCATTCTGGTTATGTCTCATGATGAGGTAGTACATTTGAAGTGTTCTATGTTATATAAGATGCCGGGTACTATGCCGGAGAAGTTTGCAAATCTGAAGACTGCATATGGCTTCATGTGGGCACATCCGGGTAAGAAGCTATTGTTCATGGGTCAGGAATTCGGACAGTCCAGAGAATGGAGCGAGGCAAGAAGTCTGGACTGGTTTGCATTAGAAGAACCGGGTCATAAGGGCTTACAGAACTTTGTAAAGAAGTTAAATATGCTGTATAAGAAGTACGATGCATTCTATTACAATGACTGCGACCCAATGGGATTTGAGTGGATTAATTGTAATGACAATGAGCATAGTCAGGTTTCCTTTATTCGTCGGGGTTCAACAGCCAAGGATCAGATTTTGGTAGTATGCAACTTTACGCCGGTAGAACGGAAAGATTTCTGGGTAGGAGTACCTTGTATGGGAACCTATACGGAAATTCTGAATTCGGATGATGTGGAATTCGAAGGAGAAGGCAGAGTGAATAAGAAGCCAATCAAGGCAGTTCAGGGGGCTTGTGATGGCAGAGAACAGTATATTTCCTTTGATATGCCACCATTGTCTGTGGTAGTATTTAAGTATAACTATTCAGATAAGCCTGCAAAGTAAGGGGTTTGTAGTAAGAGAAGAAAAGCCGGATGTAGTTTGGTCCGGCTTTCTTAATAGGGAGAAGTATGACAGATAGAGAATTATATCGTTATGAAATGAATCAGGAAGAACTCATCACTTGGAATGCTGTTCGCAGACGAATTTTGTCAGACTGTAAAACACTTCCATGTAGGGAAGAATTCGAAGAATGGATTGTCCTGCAGCTGAAGGAAAAGAATTGGGAGCATGCAGTTGGGTACAGCAATGAAGTGGGATATTATTTTATTGAAGCGGGGGAACGAAGTGCACTGGTGATTCATTGCCAGACCTTGGAGGAAGAAGAATTCCGCTGGTTTATGCTGAAGCGGATTACCAAGCATATTGGACAACGCTTGGAATTGAAGCATCGGGAAACGGAAGCGAAGAAATGGCGGTATGTAACCGATGACCTATCAGCCGGTTGTCCTATGATATGGAAGGAAAACCGTAATTGGATATATGACACCCGTGAGGATACACGAAAGTACTGGTTTGAATATATGCTGCAGTCGCTGAATGCCATATTTGGCAAAGAACGGGTGGAGCCTATGGTAGCAGAATATACGGACGCAATGAACCTTTGGTTTGAGGAAGCCCATTGGCGGTTCGATTGGGCTCGCATGGAATTCGTAGAAAACTAGAACCGGAATCACCGAAATGACCGATGAATCATATCATATAATGATATGGTAAAATATGTGAGGAAATCAAAATGGCAACAAGGATTGCAATTGATGCAGGTCATGGCGGAAGTGATAGCGGAGCCGTATACAACGGACGGCGGGAAAAAGATGACAATTTGAAATTAGCACTGGCGGTTGGTAATATACTGGAACGGCAGGGATATGATGTGGTATACACCCGAACAGAGGATGTATTCGATTCCCCTACGGAGAAAGCAAGAATAGCCAATCGTTCCGGTGCTGATTTTTTTGTGTCTTTTCATCGGAATGCCAGTCCTTATGCAAATACCTACAGCGGAGTAGAAACCTTAGTTTATACAGATAGTGGTGTACGGGCAGAATTGGCACGTAGTGTGAATGAAGAACTGGAAAAGGCAGGTTTTAATAATCTGGGTGTTCAGGAACGGAAGAATCTGGCAGTGTTAAGACGGACACAGATGCCGGCGATTTTAATTGAAGCAGGATTCCTGAATACAGATGCCGATAATCGGACCTTTGATAATAATTTTGATGCCATTGCCAATGCCATTGCTACGGGAATTACCAACGTGGTGAGCACTGGTAATGGAAGCGGAACAGGTAACCGAACCTATCGTGTACAGACCGGTTTGTTTCGGCGATTCGGGAACGCACAGTTTATGTTGCAACGGTTAATTGAAGATGGTTACGAAGCTGAAATTGTGGAAAGTGGCGAATTCTTTGCAGTGCAGGCAGGAAACTATACCAGCTTGGAAGACGCAAGAAATGCCCAGACGCAGTTACGCAATCTGGGCTATGATACCTTAATTGTAACAGCCTGAGGAAAGGCTTCGTTATGTTCCTGAATCTGTCAGAATCCATTCAGCTAAATGTTTTCAATCTGCCAGTCAATAGGTTCTAAACCATGCTCTTGCAAGAATGCATTTGCCTGACTGAAATGCTTACATCCAAAGAATCCCCGGTATGCAGATAATGGACTTGGATGTGGGGCTTTTAATATCAGGTGATTTGGGTTGTTTAACATGGCTGCCTTGGTTTGTGCCGGCTTGCCCCATAAGAGAAATACCATTGGACGATCCTGTTCGTTCAAAATACGAATGGCAGCATCGGTAAATTGCTCCCAACCAATTCCCTGGTGAGAAAATGCCTGATGTGCCCGTACAGTTAACAGGGTGTTCAGCATAAGGACACCCTGCTTGGCCCATTTGGTTAAATAGCCGTTGTTCGGAATGGAACAACCAAGGTCAGATTCCAGTTCCTTATAAATATTTACCAGAGAAGGAGGCGTTGCGATTCCCGGCTTTACGGAGAAGCAAAGACCGTGTGCCTGCCCTTCATCGTGATAAGGGTCTTGTCCCAGAATAACAACCTTTACTTGACTTAAGGGGGTCAGGTGAAAGGCGGTAAAAATCTCCTCAGAGGGAGGGTAAACGGTGTAATTCTTATATTCTTCTACAATTCGGTTGTACAAATCCCGATAATAGGGTTTCTTATATTCCGGACGCAAAGGTGCATCCCAATCATTACTTATCTGTGCCATTGTGGCTCCTTTCTGTTTTAACCAACATTTGTCCTGCAATGTAGCCGTCCCATTCTTCCTTTGGAAAGCAAAATGTGCGAAGGGTTCTTCCCGGAATGAAATGCCGTTCTTCCCGTTCTTCCCAGATATCTACTTCCATGGTTCCTACCGGCAAGCCTTCATTGGAATAGACTTCTAAGGTGTCTCCGTTTTTTAACTGCCCCTTTCCTATTTCACCGATTAAGACCGGACGATGATGCACCAAATCCTTGGTGACTTCATCTATATAGAAAATGACTTTCGCTGTTTTGTGAAGCTCCATTAACCGGACCTTGGAGGCTTCGTATCGTTCTTTTTGTTCTAATTCCTCCGGTGTCAGAGGCTTCTTAAATAATCCCATGCTGTTCCTTTCGTATTGGTTGGTTTATCCAATCAGATTTAATAATAAAAATATAGCATGATTTTCTGATTGTTGCAATTCGTCATGAGAGGAAGCAGTTTGGCAAAATAATACTTGGAAAAGGAAGGGATTGATTCTTGGAAAAATTGTGCTACAATGCTTGGAAGAACAATATATGATTTCGTTTGTGAAAAGAGGCGATAGAAATGGCAAGTAAACAAATGGACATGGTACATGGTTCACTATGGAATAAAATATTGTTGGTAGCGTTGCCCTTGGCGGCAAGCAGTATGCTCCAGCAATTATTTAACTCTGCCGATGTGGCAGTAGTAGGGCGATTTGCAGGCAGTGATGCATTGGCAGCGGTTGGCGGAAACAGCTCGGTTATCAATCTGTTAATTAACCTGTTTGTAGGGTTATCCGTTGGAGCCAATGTAGTAATTGCCAATTACATCGGTCAAAAGAGAATGGATAAGATACAGGAAGTAGTGCATACGGTTATGATTCTGGCAGTGGTTTGTGGTGTATGCATGATGCTTTTGGGAATTGGTATGGCAAGGCTGGTACTGACGTGGATGAATACACCAATCGGAATTCTGGATGATGCGGTTTTGTATTTACGGATTTATATGTTGGGAATGCCGTTTATAATGGTATATAACTTTGGTTCGGCAATTCTTCGGAGTATTGGAGATACCAGACGGCCATTGATTTGTCTCACCATATCCGGTGTTGTAAATGTGGTGTTGAACATTGCACTTGTAGTTGGCGTGGGCCTGGAAGTGGAAGGTGTAGCAATTGCCACAGTGGTATCCAATATTGTAAGCTCCGGTATTATAGTTTTGATTCTTACGCATGAAGATGAAAGTATCCGTTTGCATCTGAATAAGCTAAGGATAAATGGTAAGGATTTGTTGAAGGTATTGCGAATCGGCGGACCGGCAGGCATACAGGGAATGGTGTTTTCGCTGTCGAATGTATGTATTCAGTCAGCCATTAATGGCTTTGGACCAGATGCCATTGCAGGCTCATCGGCAGCATTGAATTTTGAATACTGCACCTACTTCGTTATTAGTGCATTTAACCAGACTACGGTTACCTTTACCAGTCAGAATTATGGTGCTAGGGAAGCAGAACGCTGTAAGAAGGTATACCGGCTATGTATGCTTATGGGTATGGGAATCTGTGCAGTAGTGAGTACCACCTTTATTCTGGGAAGACATACGTTTATACAGATATTTACCAATGACCCGGCAGTAATCGAGTATGCAATGATACGAATGACCCATGTTATGCTGTTGGAATGCTTAACCGGAACCTATGAGATTTCGGGAGCAGCCATGCGTGGAATGGGATATTCCCTATTGCCTACAGTATTTACGATTCTAGGTTCCTGTGGATTCCGGATTCTGTGGCTCTATACCGTATTCCGAGTATTCCCGACCTTTGACTGGCTGATGAATGTATATCCGGCTACCTGGGTGCTCACCGGAACGGCAATGATAACTGCATATTTATTGATTCGGCGTAAGGCACTGCGAATCATCGAATAAAACCTCGAAAAAGCAGTTAAAAAGCTAACGCAAATCATGAAATGTGGTTGAATATACAGACAATTTGCTGTAAAATTGAATATAGACGGACGAGAATGCGTTATTGAACAAAAAAGTTCGATAACGCATTTTTAGGTGAAGGATATAGAAACGGGAGGTAACGATTATGAACATTTACACAACTGACAAGATTCGAAACGTAGTGTTATTAGGTCATGGTGGAGCCGGTAAGACCAGCTTGGTAGAATCCATGGCATATCTGGCAGGTATTACAACCAGAATGGGTAAAGTAGAAGATGGTAATACCATAAGTGATTTTGGAAAAGAAGAACAGAAACGTCAGATTTCCATTAGTACTTCCGTAGTTCCGATTGAGTGGAACGGTATGAAAATTAACCTATTAGATACACCGGGTTATTTTGATTTTATTGGTGAAGTTGAAGAAGCAATCAGTGCAGCAGATGCGGCAATCATTGTAGTATCCGGAAAAGCCGGTGTAGAGGCAGGAACCGAGCTTGCCTGGGAGTTATGCGAGAAGTATAAGTTGCCGCGAATGATTTATGTAACCGGTATGGATGCAGATAATGCCTCCTTCAAAAATGTAGTAGAGACCTTAACGGAGATGTATGGTAAGAAGATTGCACCATTCCATTTCCCAATTCGAGAGAATGAAAAGTTCGTAGGATATATTAATGTGATTAGTGAGACCGGTAATCGTTGGCAGGGCAAAGAGGTTATTGAATGTGAAGTGCCGGATTACAGCAAGGAGAACCTTGCTTTATATAAGGACACCCTGATGGAAGCGGTGGCAGAAACCAGTGAAGAATTCATGGAGCGTTATTTTGGTGGAGACACCTTCTCGGAAAATGAGATTCGTGCGGCATTGCGAATGAACGTAATTGATGGCTCGTTGGTGCCAATTACCATGGGCTCGAATACATTATGTCAAGGTACATATGCATTGTTAGATGATATCGTAAAATATATGCCAAGTCCGGAGAATAAGGAAATGGTTGGTTTCAATATGAAGACCAATGAAGTCTTTCTGGCGAATTATGATTTCTCCAAGGCAAAGTCTGCTTATGTATTCAAGACCATTGTAGACCCATTTATCGGGAAATATTCGCTAATTAAAGTATGCTCCGGCGTATTAAAGTCGGATGACGTTATCTATAACAAGGATAAGGACATTGAGGAGAAAGTCAGCAAGCTCTATGTGTTACAGGGTAGCAAGCCAATTGAGGTATCGGAATTGCATGCCGGTGATATCGGTGCCATTGCCAAGCTGACGGCGGCAAGAACCGGCAATACCTTGTCTACCAAGGCTACGGTAATTGAATACGGTAAGTTCGAAATCTCGAAGCCGTATACCTTCATGCGATATAAGGTTCCGAATAAGAACAATATTGACAAGGTAGCACAGGCTCTCCAGAAGTTGACTCATGAAGACCAGACCTTGAAGGTGGTAAATGATACAGAGAATAGCCAGTTGCTGCTATATGGAATTGGTGAACAGCAATTAGAAATCATTCAGAGCCGATTGCTAAATGAATATAAGTGTGAAATTGAATTGAGTAAGCCAAAGATTGCTTTCCGGGAAACCATTAAGAAGAATGCGGATGTGGAATATAAGTACAAGAAGCAGTCCGGCGGACACGGACAATATGGACATGTTAAAATGCGTTTCGAGCCATCAGGAGACTTGGAAACACCGTATGTATTTGAACAGGAGGTTGTTGGTGGAGCTGTACCAAAGAACTTCTTCCCGGCAGTGGAGAAGGGCTTGCAGGAATCGGTTGCCAAGGGGCCCCTTGCGGCTTATCCGGTAGTGGGTATTAAGGGAATCCTCTATGACGGTTCTGCTCATTCCGTGGATTCTTCCGAAATGGCATTCAAGATGGCAGCTATACAGGCGTTTAAGAAGGGTGTTATGGCAGCAGGTCCGATTCTGTTAGAACCGATTATGAGTCTGAAAGTCATTGTGCCGGAGAAGTACACCGGTGATGTAATGGCGGATTTGAACAAGCGTCGTGGTCGGGTGTTAGGAATGAACGCCGTTGGCAAGGGTAAGCAGATAATTGAAGCAGATATACCGATGATGGAATTGATGGGATATTGCACAATTCTTCGTTCCATTACCGGAGGACGGGGAGAGTACTCCTATGAATTTGCCAGATATGAGCAGGCTCCAAGTGACATTCAGGCAGCAGAAGTAGCGGCAAGAGCCAACAAAGTTGCGGAGAATGACAAAGAGTAATCTTAAAATAGTTAAAGAAATGGAAATAATTCTTGAAGGTGGTACATGAATCTGTTATTATTAATTTGTTTTTAGAAAACAGAAATAAGAATATACATAAAAAGAGGTAGAAAGAATGATTCCGTTTTTAATCGTTTTAGGAGTGATTTTGTTGTTGGTACTGGGTGAATTTGCCATTGCACGGTATTTCTTCAAACGAACCATGATTCGTTCCAATGCGAAGCGTGAGAAGACACAGAAGATGGCAGGTACCAACTGGGATGCATACATACCACATATTCGGGAGTGTAAGGCGAAGCTTGCTGAATGCCCACAGGAGGATTTGTTTATTACATCGGAGGACGGATTGAAGCTTCATGCAACTTATTTCCCATGTGAAGGGTCTAAGAAGGTTGTAATCTGTTTTCACGGTTATACCAGTGAGGGTTTGAATGATTATTCTACACTGGCGATTTTCTATATGAAGCATGGCTATAACCTGTTATTGGTAGACGAGCGTGCTCATGGAAAGAGTGAAGGTACTTATATTGGTTTTGGCTGTCTGGATCGGTTTGATGCGAAGCTGTGGATTCAGGAAATGATAAAGCGTCATGGAGAAGATTGCAAGATTCTGCTTCATGGAGATTCTATGGGTGGTGCTACCGTATTAATGACCACGGGATTGGATTTGCCGGTACAGGTAAAGGCGGCAATTTCAGATTGTGCATTTACATCAGCTTGGGATGTATTCTCATCCGTATTAAAGAACATGTATCATTTGCCGGCGTTTCCGTTAATGCAGTTGTCCAGTCAGATGGTATATAAGAAGGCCGGTTATAAGTTGGATGAGTGTGATGCCCGAGTAGAAGTGGCAAAAGCAAAGATTCCGGTGCTGTTCATTCACGGCGATTCCGATACCTTCGTGCCATGCTCAATGGTATATGAACTATACGAAGCATGCCAGACAGAGAAGAAGCTGGTAGTGGTGGAAGGAGCCGGACATGTAGAGTCTTGCTACCGGGATGCAGACCTTTATGAGGGCGCAATTGAATCCTTTATTTTCCCAATTATGGAACGAGCATAATCATTGCCAAAAGGCAGGAATGGAGTATATATGAAGACGAGAAAAGGCAACAAAGTGTATCAATTAACATCAGCACAGAAGCTGCATTATTACAGTATGAAGTACTGTCCGAAGAAGCAGGTGCTGAACATCGGAACCGGCATGACCATCCAGGTAGAACTGGAACGGGATAAGCTGGAGGAAAGTATTCGGGAGGCAATCGCACGTTGTGAGTGCTTGCGGGTACAGTTTACAGAAGACAAGGAAGGCAATGTGTATCAGTATGTGGCAAAAGATCAGGAGCCGGTTATCCGTCATTTTGATTTTGGCCATTGGAAGGAAGAGGATGCACATGACCTTATGACAGAATGGACAAGCACTCCATTCGAATTGTATGATTCCCCAATGTACGAAATCGTTATGATTCGTATGCCGGAGGATTTTTATGGATTGTATGTAAAGGTAAATCATTTAATTATGGATGCACAGGCATTGATTGCATTCATGAAGGATGTTATGGAAATCTATAGCGGCAAAGTGCTTCAGGATATTCCATTCCCTAAGGATATGTCCTCTTATGTAAAACAGTTAGAGAAGGATTTGGCTTATGAGGCAGGAAGCAACAGTAGCCAGAAGGATCGGGAATTCTTCCAGAATTTAATTGCATCTTCGGAGCCAATCTTTACGGATATTTACGGAACGGCTAAGTTGGAGGCAGAACGGAAACGAACCGGTAATCCGAATCAGAGAGCGGTTATTAATACTTCAGATAATGTAGATGCCAATTTGGCAAGCTTCTATTTGGAAGAGGATGCAGCGAATGATTTGATGAAGTTCTGTGAGGAACAGCATGTATCGTTGACTTGTTTATTATTAATGGGTCTTAGAACTTACTTACAGAAGGAAAACGGAATTGATGATGTGTCCATTTCTACCACCATTGCAAGACGTGCAACCTTAATGGAAAAGCGTTGTGGCGGTACCAGAATTCATAGTTTCCCATTCCGGACAATTGTGTCCAGAGAAGATACCTTCTTAGAGGCGTTATACAAGATTCGGGATATGCAGAATCAGTATTTCAGACATGCCAATTATAGTCCGGCTGAGTATTATGCATATCGGAAGCAGTATTACAATCTGGAAAACGGACAGACTTATGAGCCTCTTGCGTTGACCTATCAGCCGGTGTTGATGAAGTATTCGAATGAGGCAATGGATAAAATGGATGATATCCAGTATAATGTGCGTCGATATACCAATGGCGCATGTGCACATACCTTGTACTTAACAGTTAGCCATAGACCAATGGGTGGATTGGATTTCTGTTTTGAGCACCAGACCGGTGTTGTTACATACGAGAAGTTGCAAGAAGTGTATTTCTACTTATGTAGAATTATGTTCCATGGTATTGAGGATTGCTCAAGAACCGTAGGAGAAATTATTGATTGGTCATAGGAGGACAAGAAAATGTTAGAAGAAATGAGAGAGATTATTTGCCAGTATGTGGACGTAGAGCCTGAGAAGGTAACAGAGGATGCCAGATTCATGGAGGATTTGGGTTTTAACTCCTTCGATTTCATGAGCTTAGTTGGTGAAGTGGAAGACCGTTTTGATGTGGAAGTAGAGGAACGGGATGTAGTTAAGATTCGTACTGTCAAAGATGCAATGGATTACATTGAGTCATTGAAGTAATGGTAAATATGGAGGATAGTATGGCAGTTGAGAATTTAAGAGACATTGTATGCTACAGTGCAGAAAATCACGGTGATCGGATAGCATATCGTTATAAGGTTAAGAAGGAAGTTGTAGATAAGACATTTATTCAGATGAAGCAGGACAGTATGGCAATCAGCCGTATGGTAGAAGCACTGGGTATGAAGGGAAAGCATACTGCAATTATTGGTGCAACTACTTACCAGTGGATTACCAGCTATTTTGGTGTTACCAATAGTGCCAGCGTAGCGGTACCGATTGATGCACAGCTTCCGGCAGAGGCAATTTGTCAGTTGTTAAATCGTGCTGATATTGAGATGATGATTTTTGATGAAATTCGTGCAGATGTAGCGGCAGCAGCTAAGGCGGCTTGCCCACAGATTAAGTATATTATTTCTATGCAGGCAGAGACAGAAGCAGATGGTATTCTTGCCTGGGGGGAAATGGTTGCAAAGTATCAGGGTGAATATGAAACTGAAATTGATGCAGACCAGTTGTGTACCATTTTATTCACATCCGGTACAACCGGCGTGAGCAAGGGTGTTATGCTGTCTCATAGAAACTTGGCTGACAATGCAACCTGTCTGGATATGAAGATTCCGGTAGGGAATGTGTCTCTTACTATGTTGCCAATCAATCATGTATATTGCTTAACTATGGATGTTATTAAGGGCTTGTTTATTGGCTCAACCGTATGTATTAATGATTCTCTTATGCATTTGCAGAAGAACATACAATTGTTCCAGCCGGATATGATTCTTATGGTGCCATTGGTAATTGAATCCCTGTATGCGAAGCTACGGGCAGCAGGAGACCAGTTACCGAAGGAACAGGTTGCCAAGATGGCGTTTGGTGGTAACTTAAAGACCATTTGCAGTGGTGGTGCTTATTTGAATCCGGATTATGTGGCAGGCTTTGCAGAATACGGCATTACAATTCTGCAGGGTTACGGAATGACAGAGTGCTCACCGGTTATTTCGAACAATCTGGAATGGGATAATCGTGTAGGTTCTGTTGGTAAACTGCTTCCGAACTGTGAAGGTAAGGTTGTGGATGGCGAACTTTGGGTAAAGGGTAGCAGTGTAATGATGGGCTACTATAAGATGCCGGAGGAGACAGCTGAGGCCTTAGAAGACGGTTGGTTAAAGACCGGTGACCTTGGTTATGTAGACGAGGATGGTTATGTATATCTTACCGGTAGAAAGAAGAACTTGATTATTCTTGCAAATGGTGAGAATGTATCACCGGAGGAAATTGAAAATCAGATTGGCAAGGCTGATTTGGTAAAAGAAATTATCGTTCGCGAGAAGGATCAGGTGATTCAGGCAGAAATCTTCCCGAACTATGATTATGCAGAAATGGCCGGTATTACAGATATTCCTGCAAAGCTACAGGAAATCATCGATGCATATAATAATGATGCACCACTTTACAGAAGAGTTGTAAGTATGCTGATTCGTGAGACGGAATTCGAGAAGAATACTTCGAAGAAGATTAAGAGACAGTAAGTTGAATGGATGCATATTTTAATTGTGTAATTCACAAAATAGACTAGTTGACAAACAGATTGGGTTTTGCTATTATCGAAATCGGAGACTCGGCTTTTTTGGAAAGTCTGACAGGGAGAATGCGTCATGGACTGAAAGCGCATTTCAGATGAGTAGTAAGCTTGGGAACACTCTGGTTTGCAATAATTAAATAGGAAAGAGGATACTTTTCGTATCAATGCGGGTGGCACCGCGGGTTAATTTATGTTTACTCGTCCCGGGAATATATTATATATTCTCGGGACTTATTATTTTTATAGGAGGTTTTATTATGTATAGAACACTGTATTGTAACGACATACGTGATGAACATGTCGGTAATACGGTTGAGCTTGCCGGATGGGTGGATGTTGTGCGTGACCATGGTGGCGTAATCTTTATTGATTTGCGTGATTACACCGGTGTAACACAGGTGGTTGTCCACAATGAGGAGTTACTGAAGAATGTAAACCGTGAAACTGTTATTACGGTAAGCGGTATTGTAAATAAGCGTGATGAAGAAACGGTAAATGAGAAAATCGCAACCGGTTATGTGGAGCTGGTAGCAGACTCATTACAGGTATTAGGTAAGAGTAAGAATATGTTGCCGTTTGAAGTACGGAATTCTCATATGAGCAAGGATGATATCCGTCTCAAGTATCGTTATCTTGATTTGCGTAATCCGAAGAATCATGACAACATCGTTATGCGTTCTAAGATTATCCGTTATATGCGTAATAAAATGGAAGAGAAGAATTTCTTGGATATGCAGACACCGATTTTGACTGCATCTTCTCCGGAAGGTGCCCGCGACTTCCTGGTACCAAGCCGTAAGCATCCGGGTAAATTCTATGCGTTACCACAGGCACCACAGCAGTTCAAGCAGCTTCTTATGGTGTCCGGTTTTGACCGTTATTTCCAGATTGCACCTTGTTTCCGTGATGAGGATGCCAGAGCAGACCGTTCACCGGGTGAGTTCTACCAGTTAGACTTTGAAATGGCATTTGCAACACAGGAAGAAGTTCTTGAGGTGTGTGAGGATGTAATCTACGATACATTTAAGGAATTTACAGATAAGAAGGTAACCGAAAAGCCATTCCGTCGTATCACATATGCAGATGCAATGATGAAATACGGTTCCAATAAGCCGGATCTTCGAAATCCATTGATTATCTGTGACTTGACTGCGTTCTTTGCAGATGTAGAATTCCCTGCATTTAAGGGAAAACCGGTTCGCGGTATTGTAGCAAATTGTGCAGGCAAGTCCAAGAAGTTCTTCGAGGATTCCTTGAAGTTCGCAACCTCTGCTGAGGTTGGTCTTGGTGGCCTTGGTTATATTACCCTGAAGGAGGGCGTTTTTGCCGGTCCGATTGCCAAGTTCTTAAGTGATGAGAAGAAGGCAGAAATTATTCAGCTTACAGGTGTGAAGGAAGGAGAAACACTGTTCTTCATCTGTGATGATAAGAAGAGTGATACAGAAAAGAAGGCCGGTCATATCCGTTCATGGCTTGCAAGAAAAGAGCAACTTGACCTGATTCGGGATGATGCATTTGAATTCTGCTTCATCGTAGATTTCCCAATGTATGAAATCGATGAAGAGACCGGAGATACCATTTTCACTCACAATCCATTCTCAATGCCACAGGGCGGTATGGATGCATTGATGGGCGAGGACCCAACAGAAATTCTGGCTTACCAGTACGACCTGGTTTGTAACGGTATCGAATTGGCTTCCGGTGCAGTTCGTAACCATGATATTGATATTATGAAGAAGGCATTTGAAATCGCAGGTTATTCTGAGGATGAATTAAAGAGCCGTTTCAATGCACTTTATACAGCGTTCCAGTATGGTGCACCACCACATGCCGGTATGGCTCCGGGTGTTGACCGTACGGTAATGCTTCTGACCGGTGAAGAGAAGATTATGGAAGTAATTGCATTCCCATTAAACGGAAATGCCCAGGATCTGTTGCTTGGTGCACCGGGTGAGGTTACCAATCAGCAGTTAGAGGATGTACACCTTCTTGGCAGCGGAAGTGCTCTTGCAGCGCGTGGAGTGCCAAGCGGAAGTGGCAGAGCTCATAGTGAGAAACGTTCCACATTCTCGAATTCACAGCAGTTAAACCAGTTGTCCCTTTCCGAGCAGGAAGAAAGTGATATGCAGAACATTTTCACAATGATGAAGGCACATGAAGAGCAGTTGAAGAACATTGATACAGAAAATGTAGAAGAAATGGTGCATGTCATGCCGATGACCAACGTGTTGCGTGATGACGTAAGAGACCAGAAATTCTCAAGAGAGAGTTTGTTGGAAGGTGCTCCTGAACGTAGTGAAGATAGTTGGCAGGTGCCACGACTTGTAAAGTGAGGTGCGTAGGATGAATAAGTATACAGTAACATTAGCAGATAATGGAAATATTGCAGTAGATGATACCATATTGGTAAAGGGAGCACAGGCAGCAGCCGGTTCCCGGATTCTGGAAGGCTTCCGACCACTTTTTAGTGCAGAAGCAGTTACCCGTCTGGAACAGGCGGGATACGTAATGGCAGGCAAAACTCATGTAGGTGAGTTTGGCTTGGATCTGGTAGGAGAATTCTCGTACTATGCAGAGCAAACAGAGGAATTAAAGGGTGCTGCAGCTGAAGCAGTTGCACAGAAAGAAGTAAAGGCAGCACTTGGTGTTGATATGAACGGAGCAACCCGTAGAGCCGCAGCTCTTTCCGGTGTTGACTTCTTGAAGCCTACCTATGGTACCGTATCCCGTTACGGAATTATTTCCTGTGCAGCATCCGGCGAGCAGTTGGGTGTCTATGCTGCAGATGTAGAGGGCGTAAAGGAAATCATGGAGGTGATTGCCGGACATGATGAGAAGGACGGTACCTCGTTAAAAGAAAATTCGTATTCCTATGTAACCAACCAGGATGTAAAGGGAAAACGCGTATGCGTGATTAAGGAACTGCTGGAAAAGGCAGATGCAGAAGTAGCAGCTAAGGTAAATGCTTATGCGGACCAGCTTCGCAAGCAGGGCGTAGTTGTAGAAGAGGTTTCCTGTGATATGTTCGATATTGCCAATACCACATGGCAAATACTGATGACAGCAGAAACCTGTAATAACGTATCCCGTTATGATGGTGTAAAGTACGGATATCGGACAGAAACTTATAAGAATATTGATGAGTTATATGTGAATTCCAGAACAGAAGGATTTAATTTCTTAACAAAAGCAACCATTCTTTACGGTTCTGATGTATTGTCAAAGAATCGTTATGATGACTGCTACGGAAAATCACTTCGTGTGCGTCGTGTGGTTGCAGAGAAATTCGCAAAGCTGATGGAAGACTATGATGCAGTTCTTACTCCTGTATGTAGTAAGAGTGCATATACTGCATACGGTATGGATAAGGCATTCCAAACTGTATTTGAAGAGAGTGTATTTACTGCAGTTGCCAACCTGATTGGTGTGCCTGCACTGGTTAGCGGTGGTGTGCAGTTCATGGGCAAAGCATTTAACGAAAGTATGCTTCTTAGCCTGGCAGGATGTGTAGAAAGGGCAGGTGAGTAATTATGAAATATGAAATCGTAATCGGACTTGAGACTCATGTGGAATTAAGTACAGAATCCAAAATCTTCTGTTCCTGTGGCGGACATTCTGCAGCAAAGGAAGCAAATGATTGTGTGTGCCCTGCTTGTAGCGGTATGCCGGGTATGCTTCCGGTTATGAATAAACGTGTAGTAGAGCTTGCAGTAACAGCAGGTCTTATGCTGAACTGTGAGATTAGCAGATATACAACATTTGATAAGAAGAACTATTATTACCCGGACCTTCCTTGTGCATATCAGATTACACAGTTGAATCATCCGATTTGTACCAATGGTCTGGTAACCCTGAAGACCTCAGAAGGAACAAGAGATATCCGTATTAAGCAGATTCACATGGAAGAGGATGCAGGTAAATTAGTACACGTAGGTAAGGCGTCCTTGGTGGACTTCAACCGTACCAGTGTACCATTGATTGAAATCGTTACCCAACCGGATTTCCGTAGTGCAGAAGAAGTTCTGGTATATTTGAATAAGTTAAAAACTATGTTCCGCTCCGGTGGTATTTCAGAGTGTGAAGAAGGCGCAATGCGTTGTGACGTAAATATTTCCGTACGTCCGGAAGGCAGTGAAGAGTTCGGTGTTCGTTCAGAGATTAAGAATATGGCTTCCTTTGAATCAATTGAACGTGCAATCCGTTACGAAGCACAGCGTCATATTGATGCCTTGGAATTCGAGACCGAGGAGCTGGTACAGGAAACCAGACGATTTGACGATGTAAGCGGTAAGACCTTCGCAATGCGTAACAAGGAAACCGAAGCAGATTATCGTTACTTCCCGGATGCCAACCTTATGCCGATTATTATTGATGACGAATGGTTGGGGCAGATTAAGGCTGCAAAACCGGTAGAAATTGATGAGAAGGCAGAGCAGTATCGGGATGCAGGTATTTCGGATAAGGAAATCGATATCTTGATTCATAACCATAACGTAAGCAAGCTCTTGGATGATGTAGTGGCTAAGGGCTGTGACGCAAAGAATGCGGCTGGCTGGATTCTGACAGACTGTGCCGGTATTATGCGTAAGAACGGTAAGTTAATCAGTGATCTTGAGATTACACCGGAGGAGCTTACAACCATTATCAAGATGGTAGACAGCGGAGATGTAAACCGTATGAGCGGTCGTAAGATTCTGACTGCTGTTATCGAAGAAGGCGTTGATCCGGTTGCATATTGCAAGGAAAACGGCTTAGATAACAAGGTAGACGCATCTGTAATCGAAGGTGTTATGGATAAGGTATTCCAGGAAAATGCACAGGCAATTACCGATTACAAGAATGGTAAGGTAAAGGCAAAGCAGGCGCTCTTCGGTGCTTGTATGCGTGAATTGAAGAATACAGCAGATACAGCAGTTATCAAAGAAATATTGGAAAAGAAGTTGGCGGATTTGTAATTGTAGTTAAGAAAAGAGAGGTGCCTTATGTTCCCATTAATCAACAAACGAGAGACTGGTGTTAACTTACGCAGAATCATGGATATGCGTGGAATTACGCCCAAAGATGTGCAAGAATATCTTGGACTTGGTTGTGTGCAGAGTGTATATCGTTGGACGGATGGCACAAATATGCCAACTATAGACAATCTGTATGCACTGAGTGAATTGTTCCAAGTTCCCATTGATGAACTTGTGCGAGGAAACAGGGCGCCGATTACACCGAGCATACAATTAGAGACGTTGGATGCACGAGAAAGAAGATTGTATGCATATTGTGAAAAATTAAATGAATTGAAAGCTGCTTAAAATTGAATTACAAGTTCAATGACAAACAGAACAACCTCCCTTAGAATTGTTTTAGAGACAAAGATACAGAAACAGTTTTAAGGGAGGTTTTTTTATGAGCGAAAAAATGTTAGTAACACAGGCCTTGGATGAAAGAGACTTGTTAGTAAAGAAAATTACAGACAAAATCGGAAAAGCAAGCTTTGTAGACACCACGAAACCAAATGAAGACAAGGTGTATGAAAAGCGAATCAGCAAAGAAGACTATGCGAAAGAAGCGGAATCTGCATATCAGCAGATTATGGATTTGATTGAACGATATCAGAAGATTGATGCGGCCATAGTCGCTTCCAATGCACAGACGGAAATTACAACTTCATATGGCACATTTACTGTAGCCGGTGCCATTTCTCTCAGAAGCAGACTTCGTGGTGCCAGTGCTTATGAAGGTGACGCAGACTTCGAAGGCAGGCTTCAGAAAAAAATGGCAAATGAATACAGTGAGCGGGTACAGTTTTGCGAACGGAAGAACAGCCAACTGCAGAATACCGCAGAAGAAATGCGTCTGAGCATTCTGGGAAAAGATAGCAAGACCAAGGACGAAAAACCGCTAAGCGTGGTAGATGCATATGTAAAAGAGAATACAACCGAATTGGTTGATCCTCTGGATGTTAAGAAGAAGGTAGAAGCCTTGGAAGAAAAGCGCAGCACCCTTCTGACGGAATTGGATACACAGATAAAGGTATCGAATGCAACGACCTTTATTGAAGTAGTCTAAATTGAATATTGATTTCCTGCATTACGAAAACCTCGAATCCGGCTTCCCTGTAACAGGGTTACGTTACAAGTACGGCTATTACCAATTCTGATTAAATTGGGTTGCTACTTAAAGAATGGCGTAATGGTAACGCTCATGATTAGTGATCATGCATTGTAGGTTCGAATCCTACTTCTTGTAAAAGTGGTTTATTTTGATGAAAGCAAACATCTCCAATTTAACCGTTTTGTGTTTTGTTTGAACCGTCAAAGGTAAATGGTTAAGGATTTTTGTGTGTCAATGGTTTTGTATAACTGTAGAACTTTCGTGTAGACATAGAAATGTGTTGAAATCCACGAAGAAGGTTAATGCGTTAAGTCGGTTGGCTGGAGGAGATCCTCGTGGCTGTAATGTGGGCAGATAAAGTTAATATAGCAGATGGAAAAACTCTCTTAAAATTGATGGGAAAGATCGATTTCAAGAGAGTTTTTTTGGTTATGAAAACGTGATATAAATATTGAAAAATAGTGCAAAAAGCGATGAAAATGACCAAATATGTGAAAAACAGGTCTAATTATGCTGGTAAACGGGAAAATTCGATGTTTTGTGATATAATGTGTCAATTGCTAGTTTTGGTGCTAGGGGGAGGAGGAAATTTTAAAAGTGAAATGAGAACGGTGGTAATGTTGGTGGGTTTGAGGTTGATGAAATGAATGTTTGGGCATGGCACGGCAAGAATGTGCTTTTTTAGAAAAATCCAGTAAATACGAGGGTTGTAGAGGAGAAAAAGTGGATTTTTAATACTGGTATAATACATTTTTTTAGAGTTTGGGTTGTGACATGGCGAAAAATTAAAGTACAATTTAAAATGATATAGAACATGACTTGATGGAATCTGGTCGGCTGAACTGAAAAGGGGAGCTTGACCAGATTTTATAACAATTGAGAGAATGCGTACATTTTGATATAATTTGAATGAAAATTAATTATGAATATGATTATGTACTGATAATAAATATATGAGGAGAGATTAGTATGATTGAACAATTATTTACAGCTATTGTTTCTCTTGGATCTTCTGGAGCACAGAATTTGTTGTTTTCAGTAGGAGAGAGTGTAGGAGCAAAATTTAAAGAATCATATGCGTGGAAAAAAATATTTGCTGATACAGGAGAATTCTTTATTAAAAATGAGCAGGAAGAAAACTCGTTTTTTAATGATTTAGAACGTGTACTGTCAAAAGAGAATTTGTCAGAGATTGCAAAAGATTTAAAAACAGAAGACGGGTACGTTTTGAAACAAAAATTGTATAAATCTCTTATGCAATTAATGAGAAGATATGAGATACCTTATGAAATTGCAGAAGATTATACAATGAAGATTATTTATGTAGTTCTTGAACAATTAAAAACCATTGATCCTAAAAAGTATGAACATTATTTTTTGCAGGAATGGAGAGACGAACAGGAACATAGTTTTTTAGAACTTCAAAAAAGAATCGAAAAGATGTCAAAGGAGCTTGCGATTTACAACCGTGAAGAAGTGGCAATAGTGTCTTCAGGACAAATGGATATCGAACTTAGAAGAAGTACTCAGAGTCCATCCATTGGAATTGAATTTTTTATAGTTGATGATGAGAATTTTCAAGATGAATTCGAAGAACTGCGATATGAGGATTTGGTTTACATTAGGGGGCGTAATAGGGAAGAGACTATTTATTGCATTTTAAATGAATTATGGAGATTAAATGATAAGCGTCCTATTTATGTTGTTAAGAGTTTGGAATCTTGGAATAAACTTCAGACAATGAAAAACGAGGGTAATATTTATATTCCATGGTTTTACGCTGATGAGATTATTGCAATCGAGAACAACACCAATATTTTTGTCCTAGACGAAAACACTCCTGTATTTAACAAGAGTGTTTTAGAACTGCGCCCTAGAACCTATGCTACATTATCAAGATGCTTAGAAGAAGCAGGGATGGAGTATGATAAAGCATATGCTCTTTTAGCAGATACGCATGGTTTATTTATACAAATCAAAAAAAAGCTGTTTAGAGGAGAGTATTTAAAACAGCCTTCTTGGATTAGCGGTGTAAGCGAAAACGCAAAGAAAACTTGCTTGCTTATTGGAAGTTGGGAAGAAATAGAAGGTGACAAATTAATTATAGAATCAGTGTATGGTGATTCATATGATAGATTTTTAGGGGAAGTTCTCCCATATACTAAAGGAGAAGATCCTCTATTATATATGACGAAGCGAAATGGAACTATTTCCTATTATTTGGCAAGTGTAGAGAATGTATGGAGCTATCTAAATGTTTTGACTAATGAACATATTTGGGAAATATTTGTTGTTGCTGTACTGGAAGTAATTAACGAATCAGAAAATCTTTTTACTTATGATGGGCGAAAAAGACTGCTTGCACAGTTTAAAGGAGAAAGATTATTCTGGTCTGAAACAATACGCAAAGGTATGTTGAAGACATTATTAATTAAAGCGGCGTATCAAAAGGATCAGGAAACACAGATTGCATTAAATAGATTAGTAGAGAAAATTTTAGAGTGTGTGAAAACAGAAAAACAGTGGAACTATATAGCAAGGTTTTGGGGAGAACTATGCGAAATATCTCCTGTAGCGACACTAGAAAGACTTGAACAAGAGTTGGGTGAAGATACAGGGCTATTATCTCTCTTTAGAAATCAATCTAGTGATTTTATTTTTGGCAGGAATGCATATATTGATATTCTGTGGGGAATTGAACAATTTCTTGTGCAAAAAGTGTATTTTTGGCAAGCGTTTAAATGGCTTTTGAGATTGGATTCGTACCGTTTCGAATACAAATCGAATTCACCTAAAGATATTTTCACGAAGATTTTTTGTACTTGGGTAAATTTCTGTGCTATTGAGACAGCAGAGGAAAAACTAATTGCTGCTGAATTAGCTTTTGAAAACAATTATGATAATACATGGGAGTATTTGTATGAGGCAATTAATAATAAAGGGCGGAGTATATTTGGTGGAATATCATCGCCTAAATATAGGGAGTATGAAAAAACAAGATCTACTACGATAGGAGAGATGCAAAAGGCTCATTTAGGTTATTTTAATCTTCTTATAAAACATATGGATTTCTCGGTTGAACATTGGGAAAAAATAGTGAATTTATCGGACGATTTACCAGATGACTTAAGAAAAGAAGTGTTTGAGCAACTTTTATATGAAATTGGTCAGATGTCTGATGAAGAAGTAATGCAAATTAAAAATGAAGTTCGACATCTTATATATAGGCATAGATATTTTGCTTCTTCTGAGTGGGCTATGCCTGAGAAAAAACTCGCTGAATATGAAAATCTTCTAAACTGTATTAACATAAATACACCGGAATATGAATATGTCTATTTATTCAAAAATGGTTGGGAGCATCCACTTTTACATCCAGTTCCTCACGATGAGAAAGGACAAAGAGGCGATAATGAAACTGCTACACATGCACTGATTCAAGAAAAGCTTATTGAGTTTCAAAAATGTGGTTATAGGCTAGCTGTATTGGCAAAGATTTGTGGACAAGAAACATATTCTACTTTGGGAAATTATCTTGCTAAGTATTGGAATGATGGGAAATGGGAGTTCGAAACGTTCAAAGAACTTATATCGGTTCAGGAATCAGGTGCGATTGCAATAGATTATTTAGGGAGTTTTGCAAGCAGTGAACATTTGCCATATAGTATGATTATTGAAGAATTATCAAAATCTGGTGTTTCAATTGATATTTTGTCAAATACATATAGGATAGAAGCAGTCAGAACTCAAGATATTCCCCTTGTTACATACGCATCTGAACAGGTTAAAACAGCATTTTGGAGAAACAGTATTATTTGTGAGGAACAGAATATATCATGGGTCTTAATAGAATGTAAGAAATATGCGTCTCTTGATGTATATTTGGACCAGGTATATCGAATTCATTATCGGAATCCTTTGCCAGCCGAACAGATATTATGCTGTTTTGATGAGATTGAAAGTATGCCACATTCAGACAGTAATCAAATGACAAAATATCATGTTGAGCAGCTTATGGAAGTAATTCAAGATGCATATGTGGGTGATGCAGTAAAAAGTGTCAGAATTGCACATCTAGAGATTCTCTTTATGAATTTGTTAGAGTGGGAAAATATGAGATGTTTTCATCGTATGATAAAACAGTCACCTGAATTATTTGCTCAGCTTGTTGCCTGTGTATTTAAAAAAGATCATGGTGGTAATGAAGGAATATCTAAAAATCAAACATATTTTCATAATATGTATACGATTTATGATAAAGCACATTTTTGTCCTACGGAAAATAACGGAGAAGTTTTGGAAGAAGAGCTAGAAGAATGGCTAGAGAAATATCGCCAGTTGCTAATTGATAGTGATCAAGAGAGTTTGTTTACTGCTACACTAGGACGTTTATTTTCATTTTCTCCGATAGGAGCCGATGGGCATGAACCATGCGAAGCGGTTCGTAAAGCGATTGAAAAATATGGCGATGATAAGATGATTAGTCGTTATCAGACTGCTGTATATAATAGGCGAGGTGTGTTTAGTCCTTCTGCGGGAAAAGAAGAGCTGAGGATGGCGGAAGAATTTAAAACAAATGCGCAATATTTAGAACCTCGCTATCCAATGACAGCAAAGATTTTCTATGGTTTGTATGAAACCTATAAGAGAGAATCAGATAGAGAAAGGATGGATGCTGAAAATGGCTGGTATTAGTATCTGTCCCGAAGTAGGTTTGATAGTAGTAGGAAAATATGGACAGTACTTAGTGAAGAATCATATTGATGGTGGTGGAAACGGAGAAGTGTTTGAAGTTGATGTCATTAGTGGAGGTGAGTTGTTACCAAAAAAAGGTGGATATGTAATTAAATTCTTAGTAGTTAAAGCAAAGGACACCAATGAATCTGAAAAGAGAGTAGCTAGGTTTAAAAAGGAAATTCAGGAGGTTCTTTTGTTTCAAAACAAAGTAGATAAAATTATTCCTATATACGATACCTCTAGCTATTGTGAAGAGGAGCAGGAATTTTTGTGGTATTTAATGCCAAAAGCAGAAAAATATAATCCTAGAAGCTTTTCTGTTATGCAGAAACTGGAACATATGCTTTGTTTGGGGAATTGTGTAAAGCAATTGCATAAACTTGGTTATGCACACAGAGACATTAAGCCAAAGAATCTTCTTGTATTTGAAGGGGAAGTGTGTCTTGCAGATTTTGGATTGGTCTGGAATATTAATGATACAGGTGAACATATTACGGAGGTAAATGATCGTTTAGGTCCTCAGGCAATTCGTCCACCTGAACTTCAGCCAGTTGAAAAAATTGATGATATAGATTATAGAAAATCAGATGTGTATCTATATGCTAAAACTGTTTGGATGGTATTACATTGTAATAACAGAGGGTTTTCTTTAGAATATTCTCGAATTGCTGATGATATTTATATATCTAAAGAGAAATTTGGGTTTGAAACGGCAGAACCATTACATCGTCTCATGGAGGAAGCTACTAAGCACAAGTATTGGGAAAGAGCTGATATTGAAAATTGTATTAACTACATAGAAAACCAATTAAGGGTTATCAAGGGAGATATTAGTCAAGATGTGTTGCGAGAATTGAAATATTCAGAAGAATCAAAAAGAATTGATGCAACAGTAACTTCTGATGAAAAAATATTTAGAGATTCAGCTGCTATTTTGAAAATATTGAATAACATGTCTGGGTTTGTTGAATTAGTATTTATGGAGACGGAAAAAGAATATTGTAGATGCCCGCTTAGGAAAGCAAGATATATCCAAGACAAGCTTTTTGAAATTGAAATTCAAAATCCATACAATAGTGGAAAGAAAAAAATAATTTTACTGGCAATAGATAATATTTGCATGAAAAAGGATAAAGAGCTGATATATGAAATTCAGTTGACTTCATATTGCTTGGATGATAAATTAACACCAATATATACAAATATTACTAATGCTTTGGAAAACTTAAGTAAGAGAGTTTGCTTAAATGCAGGATATATAGTTAGAATGGTTCATTAACTGTTTGAGACGGTTTGCATTAAAGTACCGAGTGGAAGAAGATTAGGAGGAGACAGGATGTCAAAAAGAATTACATACCCAAACATAGACATGCAACGAACCGGAAGAAAATTAAAACACATGCTCGAATCTGCAGGTTATACACCTCGTATAATCCAAGACTATTTGCATTTATCATGTGTACAGCCTATTTATCGTTGGTATATGGGTAAGATATTACCATCGGTGGACCATCTGTTTATGCTCAGTGAATTGCTGAATGTACATATGGAAGACCTCTTGGTAAAGAAGAATGTAGTACCGATAATATATGATATAGAGCAGCGTAACGCTCAGGCTGCGCAGAAACGATTTATAGCATATTACAAGAAAATATATCAGTCAGTGGCATAGATGGCTTTGGACTAACCGTCCAATGAAAATACTATTGACAAATGATATCCTCTTATCAAAGCCCGCAAAGGGACTATGATAGGAGGATATTTTTATGACTAAAGAAAATGAAATTGTATTATTTGAAACTGATGACAAAAAAATCTCATTAAATGTGTCGGTAGAGGATGAGACGGTATGGCTAACACAGTCACAAATGGTGGAGTTGTTTCAAAGAGATGTGTCTGTTATTTCTAGGCACATAAGAAATGTTTTTAAAGAAGGGGAGTTAGAAGAGAAAAGCAATTTGCATTTTTTGCAAATTGCAAATTCGGATAAACCAGTAGCATTCTATAGCTTGGATGTCATCATCTCCGTCGGCTATCGTGTGAAATCCAATCGTGGCGTAGAATTTCGTCGATGGGCCAATTCTGTATTAAAACAATATATATTACAAGGCTACGCAGTTAATCAAAAACGTATTCAACAATTGAGTGAAGTAATACGTATCATGAAACGCACAGAGAATGAATTGGATAGCAAGCAGATTTTGTCTGTTATTGAGAGATACAATAATGCATTAGACTTATTGGATGCATATGATCACCAGACGATGAAGCGTCCAAAAGGAAATGAAGCAATGTATGTGCTGGCATATGAGGAGTGTGTCGAAGTATGTAAATACCGATAACTTAGTGCACACTGCACGGTGTTTTAGTGCACGCTTTCCGGTGATTGAGTGCATCCTTTCCGCTACATAGTGCATTGCTATATTTTAGTCCTATAATTAGATTGGCACACGTTTGTGTGACTATCA
>JAFTZJ010000021.1 GCA_017461045.1 Lachnospiraceae bacterium
ACGTTCCCTCTCTGCTTTTTAGTGTGAAATAAAGCATTGAAGTTTCGTGATTCTAAGAATAAAAGATACAGTACACATGTACCAAAGAATTGAATTTTAATGCTTTGATTCATGGTAGCACACTTGTATGGCGATTTCAAGAAAGAAGTGGAGATTACATAACAAAACGGCAGGACTATATCCTGCTGTTTCAATTTCCCAATATCATATATCGCAAATGCCGCAGTCCATCCCGAATGGCTTTCAGATGAGGCTGACGCGGTTTTTGACTGACGCTTAGAGTGGTTGGAACCTCCGTTATGGTTGCACCGGATTTGGCAAATAAGGCAATTATTTCCGTTGCGAATTCCATACCGGTGGTTCGGAAGTTTAAGCCCAGAGCAGTGTCCCGATGGAAGCCACGAAGCCCACAGTGGAAGTCCTTAATAGGGACGTTGTATCGAATTCTGCCAAGCCATGACAGAACCGGAACGCCAAGGTAGCGGTGACTAAAGGGCATGGCTCCTTTTTCAATACCGCCGGCAAAGCGGTTGCCCATAACCAGGGCATAACCATTTCTTAATTGTTCTAAATAAGGCATTAAATGCTCAAAATCATAGGTAGTATCACAGTCTCCCATAATAATGTAAGCGCCATAGGCAGATTGAATTCCTTTTCGAAGTGCGTTCCCATAACCGCGTTGGGTTTCGGTTACGACTCTGGCCCCTTCCTGCTTTGCAATGGAAACGGAATCATCTGTACTGCCATTGTCTACAATCAGAACCTCTCCGGACACACTGTTTGTGTCAAGGAAGCGTTTGGCCGCCTGTATAGAGTGTGCCAGATTCGCCTCTTCATTGAGGCAGGGCATAAGTATGGTTAGTTCGTATTTCATTTCCTCCATGGCATCTTCCTCCATAGTTTTTTACATTCTTTCTGAATAAGCTCCCAGTCTAACCCGTAGATTAGTATAATGCCCAGACAAAGTACCGTTGCAAACTGTGTCCGGTAAGTAAAGAAATAATGTATAAATGAGTGATTACTAAGGGCAATGAACCGAATATACGGCACAAGGGCTAATAACAAATATAATAAGCAAATGGATTGTTCGGATTTCTTGCGGAACAGGAAGTAAATAATTCCTACAACGAGGAATAGGACGAGAACCAGTAAATATCCATTTGTTTCTGCATAATTAAATGGCCAGATGCAGTTTAAGTTCTGAATGATTGTTGCCGGATATTTGGCAAAGCCCGTAACTTCCACATCTCCGCTGATTCGTTCTCCGGCTTGTGCCATTGCAGACGCAAATACATTTTCCTGTAAAACCAAAGAGGCAATGGTCCATTTGCTAAGCCATGTGCCGGCGTAACCGACTAACCAGCCAATGCCCATAGGCAGTAATTTTTGAAAGCCGTCCCGAAAAGTAGTAATCTCATGCTTTTGATATGTAATCGCTAAGTAAATGGTCAGTGGTACCAAAAGGGTTAGGGTTTCCGTACTTAAGAAATCCATAAATGCCGTCATGCTTCCTGTAATAAGGAAAATGATTGTAATAAGGGTCGGAGGCTGATTTTCTGATAACAATAAAATAATAATAGAAGTAATCAGCATAAGAAGAATTGTCCAGGTGTATTCCAGACTAAAAGGAACGTACCAAAAGGACATAAGAATTCCTCCTAAGAGAACCGGAATGATGGCTGTCCATTTTAACTTGCGACATATGAGCACGAGTAAGACAAGGAAAAGTAGGCATAGTATGATTCCCAGAATTACATAAATCTGTTGCAGGTTAAAGCATACCAGAAGGGGACGTAACAGGACAATGGAGCCATGCCAATATCTGGAATAACTTTTGTTGGCAGGGGCATTTTCATAGACTGCAGTGTAAAGGTTGAAATTCTCATTTTCGTCTACGGAATAATAATAGGAGGCGTCCAAAACGGATTCTACCGGTCGCTCAGAGTCGTAGGAGTACAGAACATTCAGCAGGATGGAATCTGCATAACGATCAATGATAGAGCCGGAGTGCCGGCTGTCGAATTGACGAAATACAAAGTTCTCGCATAAGAAATCTGCGGATTCTTCCATATTCGATTGAAGTGTGGCTGTTGGAATTAACGCAACCAAAACCAAACTGCCCAATTGTAATAATGTTAGGCAGGCAAAAATGCAGATATAAAGTAGTCCGCGTTTTAAGATGGATTGTTTCATGTTTTTGCACGAATCCTTTCGGTTATTTTGTACATTATGCCTTGATTATAGCAGATTTTCTTGACATGGAATAGCAGTATCCCTTAAAATTTTATTAATTGGCAAAGAATGCAAGCAACCGAGAGCGTAATAAAAAAAGAGGGGAATTTCCAAAATAATGCAAAAAGTGCTTGCATATGATGCGGAGTTGTGATATTCTATCTTGGTTACCCCGATGTAACCAAGTCGATTCTTGACAGGGAGGGATAATATGAAACAAAGAATCAAACAAATTCTTGCAGTAGCGATTTCAATCGTTATTTCGATGCAATTAATTCCAAACAATGTATGGACAACTGTGTTTGCAGCAACCTTGCACACGATTCAAGATGGAGATACGGTAACGATTACAGATGAATCTGCAGCTTATAATATTTATAAGGTTATTAGTGGAGGAAGATTAGTTGTTGCAGACGGTGGTAAAGTGGAAGGCGAGATTGATGCAAGCTCAGTCGGTGAGGTTGAAGTTCAGGCTGGTGGCACAGTAACCAATAGTATTGTGGCATATGAATATGCTGAAATAACCGTTGCGGGTACGGTAGAGAATCTGGATATGGGCGGAAATGCAACTCTGCAATTGAACTCCGGACTTATCAAAACTTTAACCGCTTCCAGTGCAACATCGGCTTTTTCGGTAATCGGCTCATCTACGGTACAAAATTTGAAAATCTATCCGACGAATTTGAATTCCGGAACCAATGAAGCGAAAATTTACGCTGATTTCACCTTGGAGTTTGCGGCTGCAGGTGCAATGCCTTCTCATACGAAAATTGAAGTGACGGAAGATACAATTATTAATAATCCACACGGAACCTATGCAGATATTATTTGTAGCGGAATAACTTATCCGATTGTGACCGGTGCAACGGGTGTTACGATTTTTGATTATTATAATGTGGGAATTTCGGATGAAGCACTTATTATGGAGGAAGAGGTAGGATATACCACACCGGCAGAAGGGGTATTTACCATAGAAAATAATGGCTTAGAGCCGGTCATGGTTGAATTGCCATTTCCGGATGATTTTATAGTGG
Source organism: Lachnospiraceae bacterium (assembly GCA_017461045.1). GTDB lineage: Bacteria > Bacillota > Clostridia > Lachnospirales > Lachnospiraceae > CAG-632. The sequence goes on from JAFTZJ010000021.1 coordinate 3,267, forward strand.
AATATGATACAACTCAATCGTCAATTCCGGATTATTATTCAATTCCGGCAGGGGGTAAAATAACAGCAACCGTAACTCCGAAGGCCGGATTAGCGGTTGGGGAATATGCAGAGACCATAGAGATGCATATGCTTTCCGGAAGAGAAAGTGTTGCCAGTGGAGCGAATTTGGAACTTGGGTCTATATCCTGTGAGTTGAACCTTTCGGTAAATCGTAAGCCGGGTGTTGGTTCTATTCAGGTGTCTGACTCCTACTATGGAGGTACATATGCAGTTATTCCAAGTTCAGCAACCAATGGTGTAGCAAATGTGAAACTGGAGTATAAGGAACAGGGAGCAGATGACAGCACATTTACAACCACTCAGCCAACACAGGTAGGTAAGTACGAGGTTCGTGCATTTTTTGCACAGACAGATGAATATAACGAGGTTGTAACAACAAAGCAATTCCAGATTGATTATCTTCCGGCACCGGAGGGGGCATACACCTTTAGCGGTAAGAAGGGAACCGGTGGATATTTCACTGAAAATGTAACAATTACACCGGCAGAGGGATATTTGATTGCAAGCCAGTTGGATGGAAATTATACAGAGTCCTTAGCATTAACAGAAAATATGACTTCTATCTATCTGATGAAGGCTGATACAGAAGAAAAGACGGCGGAAATTCCATTGGATACCGCAAGTGTAAAAGTAGATATACAGGAACCTGCAATTATCGGTGCAGTTAATGGAAGCACAATCTATAAGGATAAGGCACAAATCACCGTAACGGATGAGAATCTGAGTGCATTGACCGTAAATGGTGAGGCTGTTCAATTCCGAAACGGAAAAGCCGTACTTACACTGGATGCCGAGTATGGTTCGGTTGAGTATGTAATTGTTGCTAAGGATAAGGCAGGACATGAGAAGAAGATTACAGTAACAGTAGCAACTCCTTGGTTAGAAACCGGTATTATTCCAAGCGGTTCTACCGTAAAGCTGAATGCAGAGCAGGCATATACCTTTGGCAGCGGTACCTGGCAGGTATCAGGGGATACTACCAATTATGCAGGTGGAGTTCAGTTCTATGTGCAGACAGAGGGCTCATATGTATTTAAGAAACAATAGCAAAATTAATGTAAGAAAAGAAGAGAAAATCGGTTAAGTCGAATCGAGTGGGAGAACAATATGGAGAAGACAAAGAATAATAAAGTCATTATCATTATTATTGCCGCAGTTGCTGCTGTGCTATTGCTGGCAGGTGGAATATTCTTTTTGACAAAGGGAAAGGACGCATATCTGATTTTAAAGGTATTTGAAGTAGAAGGAGATGCGTTGGTAACCAGATTAAATACCGGTGATATTGTGCCATATAATAATATGGTGTTGGAATCCGGAGATAAAGTTTGTCTGAACACAGGCAAAATGACCTTACAGGCAGATGAGGATAAGTATATTTATCTGGAAGAGCAGACGGAAATGGTCTTGGAAGCATCCGGAACCGGAGAGAACAGCAAGACAACGATTAACTTGACAAAGGGTGCGATTACAAATGATATTCAGAATCCGTTGTCTGGAGAAGCCAGTTATGAAATTAATACACCGAACTCAACCATGTCGGTACGTGGCACAACCTATCGTGTAGCTGTATATGAAGAAGATGGTGTTGTGTATACGAAGGTTTCGGTATTTGATGGTGAAGTTGCAAGTGCACTTTGTAAAAATGATGGAAGTATTTCAGATGAAGCATCAGTTGCCAAGGGAAAAGAAGTAATTATTTATGATGATGGAACCGTAACGGATTATGTGAGCGAGCCTCAGGATATTGATTACTCACAGTTGCCACAGGAAACCATCGAATTGTTGATTCAGTTAACAGATGATGGAATTGATGTAGGTGCGGAAAAAGAAGAATTAGAGCAGTATTTGGAGCCGGGGCCGTTTACCGTAACCTTTACATATAACGGAACTGTATTCGGAACCCAGGAAGTAGAACGGGGCAAGACAGCATCAGAACCAACCTTGCTTCCGGCAACCAGTGGAAGCTGGAACTTTGACTTTACCACACCGATTACCAAGGATACGGAGATTCAGTGGCAGTAGTTTAAGAGAAGAAGAGAGAAATTAGATTAATAAAACGGCTCAATATTTGGAGGGCGCATGAACGCAGATTATTTAAGTACCTTACCGACAATTCAAGAATTTTTTCAAATCAATCCGGAAGAGGAACTGCAGGAGGGAACCAGACTATTTTTGGATGCCATGACGGAAGTGACGTTTTCGGATGGAGAAGATGTGGTAAGCTTCGGTGCGGGGAATGAAGACGGAATGTATATTATTCTGGAAGGTGCCACTGTTGTATTAAGCCGTGAAGGAAAGAGAATTAACCGATTGGGTGCCGGAGATTTTATCGGTGAATTAGCACTGATGAATGATCAGCCGCGAGGGGCAACTGTACGAGCTGTAGGAGAGGTAATATGTGCAAATATCTCAAAGCAGTTGTTTGAACAGGTTGCTACGGCGAATCCGAAGATATATGGTTCATTTATGAACATGCTATATACTAAGACAACGAAGCTGGTAACAGAGCAGGAACGGATTAAATCCGAACTGGCAGTTGCAACCAGAATTCAGGAAGGCTGTCTGGAGCATGATTTCACAGGATTTAATCAATTGAAGGACGTGACAGTTACGGCTTGTATGCGTCCTGCGAAAGAGGTTGGTGGAGACTTTTACGATGTCTTTCGCATTGATGATACACATCTTTGCTTTTTGATTGCAGATGTATCGGGAAAAGGCGTTCCGGCAGCGTTATTTATGAGTATGGCGAAAACCCATATCAAGAATTATGCATCTTTGGGGCTGCCGCTTGCGGAGGTTGCCAGTCGTGCAAATAATCAGTTGTGTTATAAGAATGAAGAAGGAATGTTTGTTACTGTGTTCCTTTGTGTTCTGGATGTAGAAACCGGAGAAGTGAAATTCATAAATGCTGGACACAATCGGCCGTTTATCATGCGTGGAAACGGAGTCTTTGAGATGGTGCAGTGCAAAGCGAATCTGGTATTTGGCATGATGGAGGGCGTGCCTTATCGGGAACAAACCTTGCAGTTGGATAAGGGAGATTGCATCTATTTATATACGGACGGCGTAACGGAAGCTGTAAATCCACAGGAAGAATTATTGGGAGATGCGTATCTGGAAGATATGTTGAATCGTCACAAGGAACAGGCGGATTCTGTAGATGCATTTGTGGAAAGCATGTATGAAGAAATTGATCGTTTCGCAGATGGGGCAGAACAGGCGGATGATATAACGATGGTATATTTATATCGGAAGTAAACGAGAGAGGAAAAGTATGAAAAATAAGTGGATACAAGACATATTAGAAGCAGTCGTAGCCATGGTGCTGGTGTTTTTGTTGACCATTTCCAATGTGTTATCGCCGTTGGATTATATCCTGAAGGATGCGTTTTATCAGGTGCCGAGAGGAATCAATAATGATATCAAAATCATTGGTATTGACGAAAGAACCTTAGAGGAATTAGGACCGATCAATACCTGGTCACGACAGACCTATGCAGACTTGATTGAGATTCTGAATTCGAATGAGGAAGCAAAACCGGCAGTAATCGGATTGGATATTTTGTTCTCCGGACATGTAGACGAAGAAGGGGATTTGGCATTCGCTAAGGCAGTAGAGGAAAGCGGAAATGTAATAGCTGTTTCCCAATTTATTTATAGTGAGCGGGGAATCCGGAATCAAGACGGAATGGTGGATTATCCCATTGAAGAGATATTGTATCCATATGATGAGTTGAGAGAAAATGTGACGCTTGGATATTCCAATGTGGCACAGGATTCGGATGGTACGGTTCGACGAATGATTCCATATCAGGAGTTCAATGGGGAAACCCAGAAAATGTTCTCACGTGCAATTTATGAAATGTATTGTGAGAACCAAGGAATTGAAATTAACGAAATTACAGTAGATAAATACAATCGAGCAATTATTAATTATTCCGGAAGACCGGGTAACTATGAATGCATTTCCATGATTGATGTGTTGGAGGGAAAAATTGATCCTCGTGCTTTTCAGGGAAGTATTGTTATGGTAGGTGCATATGCAACCGGTATGCAGGACGATTTTAATGTGCCAAATGGTGGCAGTAAGCGGATGTACGGAGTGGAAATTCATGCAAATGTGGTGCAGTCTTGTATGCAGAATTCCTTTGCTGTCAATGCGAATCCGTATTTGGTGGGGGCAATTCTGGGACTGATCTGCGGATGTCTGCATCTGTTGTTCAAAAGAAGCAAAATTTGGCTGGGACTGATTGTGCTTCTGGTGGCTGTGGCAGGTGAGATTGCGGCAGGTGCGGCTTTGAACAATCACGGATATACCATGAGCTTGATTTATTTTCCACTTGTGGCGGTGATTTCTTATGTATATTCTTTAGCACTAGGATATCTTCTGGAGCGGAGAAAACGGAAAAAGGTGCTGAACGCATTTAAGAAATATGTGGCACCGGAAATTGTAGAGGAGATTTCTAAGAAGGGAGATTTCCAGATAAAATTAGGTGGTGAAAATCGTGATATTGCGGTACTTTTTGTGGATATCCGCGGATTTACCACTATGTCAGAGGTGCTTACACCGGAGCAGGTAGTTGAAATTCTGAATCAATATCTGAATCTGACGACGAATGCAATCTTTAAGAACAAAGGTACTTTGGATAAGTTCGTAGGAGATGCTACCATGGCGGTGTTTAACTCGCCGTTTGATTTGGAAGATTATGAGTTCAAGGCGGTTTGTGCAGCAATGGATATTGTTGAGGGCGGAATCGCTTTGGAAGACAAGTTAATGAAGGAATATGGAAGAACCGTTGGTTTTGGTGTTGGTGTAAACTGCGGACCTGCGGTTGTAGGAAATGTTGGTTGTGAGTTTCGAATGGACTTTACTGCCATTGGAGATACGGTAAACACAGCGGCACGTTTGGAAGCAAATGCGAAAAAGGGACAGGTCTTGATTAGTGATGCCATTTATGAGCGAGTAAAAGACCGTGTAGAGGTAGAAGAGGTTGGAGCTATCCCGTTAAAGGGTAAATCCAACGGCGTATTTGTATATTCTGTAACGAAGGTAAAACGTGACGCATAGAGAGGAGGGTGCCAATGGAGGAAATAGAGCGTAGTATTGAGGTAGAAGCGACTCTGGAACAATTGGACTACGTAATGGGTCTTTTGGAAGAAACCTTGGAGGAAGCCGGTTGTCCCATGAAAAATTCAATGCTAATTGCAGTTTCTGTAGAAGAGTTGTATGTAAATGTAGTAAGCTATGCTTATACACCAAATATCGGTAATTGTAAGATTCGTGTACATGCGGAATGCGAGGAAGAACATGGAAGTGTACGGATTGAATTGCGTGATAAAGGAATTCCGTTTAATCCTTGGTTAAGAGAAGACCCGGATACCACACTGTCGGCAGAGGAACGGCAAATTGGCGGTTTGGGAATCTTTATGACAAAGAAAAATATGGATCGGTACGATTATCAATATGCGGATGGTGAAAATATAGTGACAATCGAGAAAGACTGGTAAGAGAAAGAGAGAAAAAGGTTATCAGGTTAAAAGGAGGATATTATGTAAATTAAGAAGAATCAAAATGGGTCAGAGGTTACAATGGCGATTGCGGGACGTTTGGATACCAATGCAGCGGTGGATTTCGGAAAGGCAATCGAGGAGACATTGGTGGATGGAGTAACTGCATTTACATTGGATATGGCTGATTGCGCATATGTAGCCAGCTCCGGCTTAAGAGTTATTCTGAATGCACAGAAGAAGATGAATTCTTTGCAGGGAACAATGGTACTGAAGAATGTTGTAAGTGACGTTATGGAAGTATTTGAAATGACCGGATTCTCAGATATTTTAACATTTGAGTAGGATGGAAGTGCAAGTAGAAGGTAGTAATAAGGAGGGTGTTATGGACTTTAATGCAGAGATTGTAAAATTCGTATCCGGAAAGATTGGCGGCCTGGTAATTATGACAGCCGGCTCCAGTGAGATAGTATTTGCGGATGATTTTTTCGTAAACAAGCATGGCAGTGATGTTGTGGGGATGTATGGAGATGATGTATTTCCATGGTTAGCGGATTGCCCAGCCTTAGAGGTAGATGGTGATGTAGCAGAGTGGGAAAGTATTGACACAGATACGAAGAAGTATTATCGGATTGAATCTGCCATGTTCGAGAAAGAAGAGAAGAAATATCAGATTCATCAATTAACGGACATTACAGAGTACATGGGTCTGAACCGTGATATTACGAAGTATATGTCATTTTTCAAGAAGCTGTCCGGATTCCAGTCGGCAGTGTTGAAGAAGCTGTCCAGTACATATTATGAGTTGATGCCGATGCTGGCAGATTATTTTGTAACCAACAAGGCTTACTTTATGATTCAACGAGAAGGCAAAGTTGATATTATTACATATAACAAGATTGGAAATGTCTACAGTAATGACCGGATTGAGATGAATGCAGAAATCGGACAAATGCTTGCCGGTGAACATAGCGATAATATGATGTTCGCAGATTTTGCAAAGGAAGTTCAGGAAGTATTTGCATTAACCGGAAGTAATGAGGAAAGCGAATTCCGCATGCTGTGTCAAGGATCAGTTTCCGGGCAGAAATATGCAGTATACCTTTCTATGTGGCCAAATACAGACGTGGCTTCCATGAAGGAAAGCACCTTGCTTAGCGTAATCCGTTTGTACTTAGAAAATGGCATCATGCGTGAGAAGCTCATTTATGAGAGCGAGCATGACCGTTTAACAGGATTGTACAATAAGGGTAAATATTTGACCATGATGGAGGAGGAATATCCAAATCTGGATTCCATTGCAATTTTTAACTTTGATGTAAATAACCTGAAGGTGTTAAATGATACGCAGGGACATGAAGTAGGAGACAGGCTGTTGGTTAAGGCGGCAAACAGCATCCGTAAGGTAACTAATAATAAAGTACATGGTTACCGGATGGGTGGCGATGAGTTCTTAATGATTGCATGTAATGTGACTGAGGATGAGGCTAAGGGCCTGCAGGAACGTTGGGAAAAGGAATTAGCCCGTCTGAATACCATTGAAGACGGTATCAACTGTGTAATTGCAGTAGGAGTTGTGTATGCACAAAAGGAATATGATTTGCCTGCTATGTTGAAAAAAGCAGATGAGTTAATGTATGAGGATAAGAAGCGCAAGAAGAAACCGGGAGAAGAGATTCGGTAAAGAGTATGTGATGATGCCGAAAGTAAAATCCGGAGAGAAACGATAATATCTAGGAGGGAATAAAATGAATTTTGATGAGTTAATTAGTTATGCAAAGCAGGAAGGTTGTTCAGATGTACATATTACGGTAGGTACCGCGTTGGCAATTCGTCAGTTCGGTAAATTGAAAATGTTAGATCCGGTTCCGACAGCAGAGGAATCCAAGGCAATGATTTTGGAGTATCTGACAGAGGAGCAGAGGGAGAAGATTTTAGCAGGCGAGGATTTGGATTTCGCATTAATTATCAAGGATGGTACCCGTCTGAGAGCCAATGTATATCACCAGAGAAATAACCTGGCTGCTACCTATCGACTGTTGCAGGAGAAGATTCCGACCTTTGATGATTTGGAAATTCCGGAAGCAGTACGGAAATTAGTACGTGAGCCAAGAGGTCTGATTCTGGTTACAGGACCAACCGGAAGTGGTAAGACAACCACTCTTGCTTCTATGGTTGATTATGTAAATAAGAAAGAAGCAAAGCACGTTATTACAATTGAAGATCCGATTGAGTATGTATATTATCATTCAAAGTCTATGATTCATCAGAGAGAGGTTGGCAAGGATGTAGATACTTTTGCAAAGGCACTTCGTTCTGCATTGCGTGAAGACCCGGATATTATTTTGGTTGGTGAAATGCGTGACTATGAAACGATTAGTGCGGCAATTACGGCAGCAGAAACCGGACATTTGGTATTATCAACTTTACATACCACCAGTGCAGCACAGACCATTGAGCGTATTATTGATGCATATCCGCCACATGGTCAGGCACAGGCAAGAACACAGCTTGCAAGTGTATTAAAGGGTAGTGTAACACAGGTATTGGTTCCGTTAGAAAATGAAGACGGAATGACCATTGCAACAGAAGTGTTGATTAACAACGATGCGATTGCAAACCAGATTCGTGAAAATAAGACACATCAGATTCCGTCTACCATTTTAAGTGGCGGTAGTGTTGGTATGCACAGCTTGAATTCTGATTTGAAGCGTTTGGAAAGAGAAGGACGTATTTCAAGAGAAACTGCATTGAAGTTCTGTTCAAGTCCTAAGGAATACGAAAGTGCACGTTAATCTATGAAAAATGTGTTAGTAACAGGTGGGCTTGGCTATATTGGAAGCCATGTCTGCGTGGAGTTATTACAAAAGAATTATAATGTTGTAGTTGTAGATGATTTGTCAAATTCCCGTTATGAGGTATTAGATGCTATTGAGGCGATAACTCATATAAGACCAACATTCTATCAAGTGAACGTTGGGGAAACAGAACAGATGACAGAGATTCTGCAGAGCCATAGAATAGATGTTGTAATACATCTTGCAGCATACAAATCGGTTGAGGGTTCTATAAAGAATCCTCAACTGTTTTATGATAACAATGTAACGTGCCTCCAAGGGCTGTTACAGGCGATGCAAAAGACGGCTTGTAGGAATATTGTATTTTCTTCCTCTGCAACGGTATATGGGAAAAATACGGCGCCCTATGTGGAAACTATGGAATTATCTGCCGTAAGTCCCTATGCACAAACTAAAATTGATGCAGAGGAAATGTTGCAGAATTTGTGCAAGGCAGACGATTCCTGGTCTGTGGTGGTGCTAAGGTATTTTAACGCAGTTGGTGCCCATAAGAGCGGGCAGATAGGAGAACTGCCAACAGAAGATGCTCATAATCTGTTTCCATGTATGTCGTTGGTTGTCTTGCAACAAAAGAAGCGCTTAAAGCTATACGGTAAGGATTATAATACACCGGACGGAACAGCAATTCGGGATTATGTGCATGTCTGTGACTTGGCAAAGGGGCATTTAGCGGCAATTGATTACAGCATGTCCCGCAAGGGATTTGATGCCATTAATCTTGGTACCGGCATTGGATACAGCGTGCTGGAGATGCTTCGTGGATATGAGGCGATTTGCGAAAGACAGATTCCCTATGAGGTGGCAGAACAAAGACCGGGAGATGTTGCCGTTATGTATGCAGATGTAACGAAGGCTCGGGAGAAGTTGGGGTGGCAGGCAGAGCTTGGTCTGGAGGAAATGTGCCGGGATAGTTGGGAATTTGTACGCATATTCCATGGGGGAAAATGATACATTATACAAAACCCTTTTGGAGCATTTTATGTTAAATTACATATGGGCATTTATGATTATTGTGGGCATTCTTGTCGCAGCATTTACCGGGAGTATGGAGGCGGTGTCCTCTACGGTACTGGATTCAGCAAAGGAAGCCATTCAGTTATGTCTGGTCATGCTGGGTGTGGTAGGAATGTGGACAGGAATTATGAAAATAGCGGAACAGACAGGATTGGTTCGGCAGTTTACGAAACTGCTGATGCCAATCCTTCGTTTATTATTTCCACGGATTGCACATCGGGAAGCGGTTATGGGATACATAGCAGCGAATTTAATAGCGAATCTGTTGGGGCTTGGCTGGGCGGCAACTCCCACCGGGTTAAAAGCTATGAAAGCCTTGCAGGAGGTGCATAAGGAGGAATGTGCCATAAGTGGTGGTGACCCGGAAGCAGCCAGTGACGAGATGTGCTTATTTCTGGTGATTAATATTTCCTCGTTACAACTGATACCGATTAATATGATTGCATATCGAAGCCAGTATGGCTCGGTGCATCCGGGGGTAATCATTTTGCCGGGGCTGATTGCCACGATGGTTTCCACGCTGGCGGGGGTGCTGTATGGGGTATGGAAGTGCCGGAGAAATCAGAGGAAGAATTCAAAGCAATGATTTATGGTCTAATTTGCAGGATAAAAGAGTAAACTTCATTAAGAGTAATTAGGAATACTGCATTATGAAAATAATTGCCATGATTTCCAGCTTTATGATTCCGCTTGTTATTTTCTATATTGTGGGTTATGGAGTTATCAATCGGGAAAAGGTCTATGACATATTCATTGAAGGGGTAAAAGAAGGTTTCAAAATTGTTGTTGGTATTGCTCCTACCTTAGTTGGATTAATGGTAGCAGTAGGAGTGATTCGGGCCTCTGGAGCTTTAGATATGCTGGGAAAGTTATTGGCGCCTGTTGGGAAGTTGTTACAAGTTCCGGCGGAGGTAATTCCATTGATTCTGGTTCGACTGTTTTCTACATCTGCGGCAAACGGATTAGTTTTTGATTTGTTCAAGGAATATGGTACAGATTCGAATATCGGATTGATTGCCTCCATTGTTATGAGCTGTACGGAAAGCATTTTTTACATTATGTCGGTGTATTTGTTGGCGGTGAAGGTGAAGAAGAGCCGTTGGACGCTGGCAGGAGGACTAATTGCTACTTTGGCCGGAGTGGTGGCAAGTGTGGTGATTGCAGGGGTTATGTTATAGGGAAGAAATTCCCCTAAGTTGTAGAAAGTTTTCGTTTACGGAACGGAGTTTTTCAAGTATACTTATACATAGAAGTTTGCGGGGATTGTAACGCGAAAATGGAAGTGCTGTGTACAACCATAAGAAATAACAAAGGAGAGGTATACTATGGACGGAAACTTTTTTTCGGAAGACGAATTGGCAGGATTGTTCAACGAATTAGATGAAAAGGCAATCGAAGAAGAGATTGAACAATTATCGGATAAAGAAACAGATGCTTCATATCTGAGATTTAAGGAAATCATTGAGAAGCATAAGGGTGAATAGGAAAAAGGAACAGCCGGCAAAACGCCGGCTGTTTTTTGATTTATGAACTTAATCAACGAATCTTATAAAGCATCTACTAACTTCTGTAAAGCAGCCATAGCTTCATCCGGAAGTTTGTCATAACCAGACTTCTTCTCAGAGAATCCCTTAACAGCATCTACACGGTTCTGCATAGCGCTCTTCAATTCTGCCTTGTATGAAGCATCATTTAAGTCAGGAGTAAATCCTTCCCAATCCATGATTTCGATATCTTCGAATGGACCCCACTGAGTGAAAGCAGCCTTTCCTTCAACGATGGTCTCTAAGATTCCTAAAGTATCCTTAGGCTGAACCTTCTTGCCCATGAAATCACCAGTGTTGATGATGTAGCAATCTACGTTCTTTTCTTCTACTAACTTCTTGAACTTCACATAGTCATTTACCAATGGGTAAGTTCTGAATGGGTTAGCGTAAGGAACGATACGAAGTGCATTCATATCTGTACCTGCGGCTACACGCTCAGCGGTAGAAGTCTTAGTAGCAAGAGTAGCACCCATAACTGATGCAAGAGCAGCACCCTTTAACTTAACTACTGGTGGGATTGTAGGATCCTTCATAATCCAGAAGATAGCGTTAACAGGAGCATCAATCTTGTCTACACGGTTTGGAGACCATAACTTAGACTTAATAGCACGACCGTTACCATTTCTGATATCCTCTGTTACTAACTGAATCTTTCCATCCTCGTCCATAGTAGCTGAACAGTTCTGGCAAGATAATAAATACTGATTGTCTGGGCATCCGGTTGGGTAATCAGATGTCTTATCGAAGTAAGTAGGCTCTAAAGCGATAGAAGCACAAGTATCTGTGTTGATGATAAATGCGTCATCATGAAGAACCTTGATTGCAGGATACTTATCGCCATGCTTAGCATGTGTCAAAGTAGACTTACCGGAACCTGAAAGTCCGTATACAGATGCAACGAACTTAGAACCATCTTCTAATGTGTATTCCTTCTGTCCGCCGTGGCATGATGCATAACCATTTCTGTTAGCGATAGCCCAAGCCATGGTTAATGTACCCTTCTTGTGCTCGCCGAAGTACTTCATACCAAGGATTGCTGCACAGTTCTGCTCTGTATCGAAGTAGCACAGAGTTAATGGATCGCTTAAGCAGCTGTAATCAACGTCTGGGCTTTCGGTAGGTGTCCACTGTGGATCAGAGAAGATATAGATATCTGCTTCCTTACCATCACCAACCGGCTTAGAGTTCTTGTACATCTTTACATACTCATCTGACATGTACTGGAAGTTCAACATCCAGTTGTACAATAAGTTCTCTTCACCTTCCGGAATTAATAAATGAGCCTTTACCATGAATTCAGGATCAAGACCTACATAACAGGTTGCATAATATAAGGTCTCCCAACGAGTCTTATATACCGCATCCATAACTACCTTATCAAGCTTGGTGTCATCAACGCCCGGTTCACCCTTAATACGACGAGCAGCAGCGTAACGACCGGTAACAGCACCATCGTTAAATAATAATACCTTAGCGTCTGCGTCTAAACCGAATTCCTCACCTCTGTATACAGGCATATCTGTAACGATTGTTCCTGGTGAGTTCTTAGCAAGGTTATAAGCTTCCTTCAAAGTGTTAACCTTTACTACGTTGTTGCCATAGAAAGCAGCTTCGATAATTGAACGGGTCTTAGAAAAACCAACTTTACCTTTGCCAATTTCTTCCAACTTGTAATTTGCTTTTGTTGACATGTTCTGTTCCTCCTAAAATAGTATATTTTTTACTGTTGAGAAGGGGGAAAACCTTCAGAAATGATTCCTATCAACAGTGTATTTCATGTAAAACTAAGAAATGCTAGATTCCTAGTCAACCACTATAAAGTATATAGATTTCCGCGTGAAGTGTCAATAGTTGAGTTGTGTGAAAAGTATATGATATGGACCGATTGGTAACAATGGAAAAAGGAGATGCAGAGGCACAGTTTTTCTGCTTTTTGCATCAAAAGATGTAATTTTATGTCCTAGCACCTCAAAAACACGTAACGAAATGCCCCAAAAACACGTAATGAAACACCTCAAAAACACGTAACGGCTATTGACAATAGTAGAATTATTAAGTATTTTTAATATAGTAAACACTGGAATCTCGAAAAGAATAAGGAGCCGGAATTTGTATGAAAGAATATTTAAATAGAATTGTGGATGAGGAATTAGAACTTAGACTGGAAGCATTTGGAGCAACGCTTATTGTAGGGCCTAAATGGTGCGGTAAAACGACGACTGCGGAAGAGAGAGCGAATAGTGTGTTGAAGATGCAGGATCCGGATATGAGAGAGGGATATTTGACTACAGCGAGGACTAAGCCGTCTCTTTTGTTAAAAGGCGATAATCCGCGTCTTATTGATGAGTGGCAGGAGGCACCGGTTTTATGGGATGCAATAAGGACAGCTGTAGATGATAGGCAAGAAGAAGGATTGTTCATATTGACGGGGTCTACTTCTGTCGATGATAAACGAATTCATCATACGGGAACCGGTCGAATTTCCAGATTAAAAATGAGTACAATGAGCTTGTATGAATCAAAAGAGTCAAATGGGCAAATCTCATTGAAAGACCTGTTTGATAATCCGAATTTGGATATTGATGGTATCATATCTGATATGAAGGTTGAAGAATTGATTTTTGCAGCGTGCAGAGGTGGTTGGCCATCTTCATTAAGGAAAAAAAGTAATGAGGCAAAGTTGATAGTTGCAAAAGACTATTTGCGTAATGTGTGTGAGTCGGATATTTCTACAGTGGATGGAGTGTCACGTAATCCTTTATTAGCAGAACTAATCTTGAAGTCATATGCGCGTAATATTTCGACGTTAGCAAAAAGAAGCGTAATCTATAAAGATGTTAGTGCAAATGCTGAAAGCATATCACGTTCGACATTTGATGCATATTTGACAGCATTAGAACGATTATTTGTTATTGAGGATGTAGAGGCATGGTGTCCGGCAATACGTTCTGCAACTACAATTCGTTCGGGGCAGAAGAGAGAGTTTGTAGACCCTTCTATAGCAGTTGCGGCATTAGGGTTAACACCGGATTATTTAGAAAAAGACTTGAAAACATTTGGCTTTATTTTTGAATGTATGTGTATTAGAGATTTGAAAATTTATTCACAAGCATTAAATGGAAAACTCTCATATTATCACGATAGATATGACTTGGGAGCAGATGCCGTATTGCATATTGGTGATGGGCGATATGCCTTAATTGAATTCAAGTTAGGGAGTGCAGAGATTGAAGAAGGAGCAAAACATTTATTAAGAATACGTAAACTGGTGAGAGAGTATAATGAAAAGGAAAGACAAGTTCCGCTTAGGGAACCAGATTTGCTCATGGTAATTACAGGTGGAAATATGGCCTATACGCGGGATGATGGTGTGAAAATAGTACCTATTGCTTGTTTAAAAAATTAATCAATATGTAAAAACTGGGGGATGGCTGTAGCGCAATGAAGAAAAGAATAATTCCATGGATAATCATTATAACAGTTGTTGTGCTGGGAATATCGGCGGCAGGCTTCTATGCATATCGTAATGCGGAAAAGCTCTTTGGGGTTGGTTTTGATGATATGGTTAGTATGCTTCTGACCGGCAAGGTAGAAAGCACAGAAGACACAGAGGCTTCAGAGGCAATTGAGAATTCTACAGAACAGAATGTGTTGGATAGTAGTAGAACCTGCGATTCTTATGAGCAATTTGCCAGTGATTCGCTGATTCTGGATCCGAAGTATAGTGCAGTCCGTTCTACCATTTACGACAATATGGAGGAGTATTGTCTACAGGGTACGGTGCTTGTAGGTGTAGGGGATGATATTGTATATGTGGAGTCCTTTGGAAAGGCTTCCGAGTGGGACGATATTGATAACACCAATACGACCAGATACGGAATTGCATCTTTGTCGAAGTCCTTTACGGCAGCAGCCATTATGCAGCTGCACGAGGAAGGGAAACTGGATGTAAATGACACCATAGACAAGTATTTTCCGGATTATGCATACGGTAGCGAGATTACTATACTTGAGCTGTTACAGATGCGTTCGGGAATCATTGATTATCTGAACGATATGGACGAATATATGACAGTCGAGGATAGTAAGGCCATTTATGAAGCGTATGTTGAAAATGAAGATTGGAAGGGGTTAGATGAATATCCTTGGACGCGAGAGGATATGTTGAAGAACCTTTACAACAATGATCTGAAGTTTGAACCGGATGAGCGGTACGCATATAGCAATACCAATTATTATTTGCTTGGATGCATTGTGGAACAGGCATCCGGCATGGACTATGATACATACATTACGGAGAATATTTTGGAGCCATGCCATATGTCCAGCAGTAATCTGGCGCCTATGGAGGGAGATGCGATAGGTTATATAAGAAATGAGGGATTTGTATCCAGTAGTCGGGAAACCTTATTTGCTGCCGGCGGAATCCGGTCCAATGCGTTCGATATGTTCTCATGGATGCGCAATCTGTCAAAGGGAAATATTATAAGTGAAGAGTCCTTCGCAACCATGATTGATGTGGAGGAAGTGGCAATTAAGAATCAACAGTATTATGAAAGAGAGCAGGAACGGCTTCGGGAAGAACTTGGAGAGGAATACGAAGAACCGGAGGTAGACCCGGATTTTGTTCCGATTTATTATGGCTGTGGGCTTATGGTGACCGGACCGGTGGTTTGGCACAGAGGTTACATAGATGGATTTGCCAGTTATATGTCTGTTGATATGGAAACGGATGTGACGATTATTATATTAACCAATACCGGAGAAGAGCGGGTGACTAAGAATCTTGAGGAATTGGTAGAGGATATTCGTGAGGCGATGGATTCGCTTTAAATTTAACAAAACTTAAACATTTTAAATAACATTTGAAAACATTCCCACATTATAATCACCTCATAATCAAAAAACAAGATTGGAATCAAGCGTGTGTAGTAGGAATAATAAAAGCCTTGCAAGAGAGAGTTTTTCTTCCCATTGCAAGGCTTTTTGAATTCTATTATTTTACGGATTCGATATATTTATCAACCTGTTCCCGCAAGGTAACAAAATCGCAAGGACCGGTTTCTAAGATTACCTGGTGGTAAGCAACTTCATCGAAGTCCGAACCTAACTGATTAGTTGCATAATCCCGCAATTCTACGAATTCCAGATATCCTACAAAGTATTGTGGATAGTATCCCGGCTCTTCTACCATCATATCGTATAAATCTTGGGCTACATCGCCGTTGAAGCCGTTCTCGTTCATGTATTCCGCCAATTCTTCTACGGTGTATCCATAGTAATTAATATAGATATCAGCCAAACAGCAGAATGCGATATTTTGAAGCTCGCCGGCTACATACATTTCCCGTACATAGTCGCTATCGTAATTCTCATAAGTTACCCAGTTGTAAGAACGCATTTCTACATACATAGCCCAACCTTCATCGTATCCAAGGAAGCTTAACATATCCCGGATTGGATATGGGTCTGTAGAAAGGAAATAAGTCATTTGGTACAAATGTCCCGGATATCCCTCGTGGGCATACATAGCAGAAAGTGCACCGGAACCGCCGTTGTCTTCGCTGCGGTTTACCTGAATAACACCCTGTGTATAGTCATCGATACAAGGGGTTACGCAGAATGCCGGAGAAACAATGTCTGCAATGGCAGGATCAATGTCGCTAATGGTATAAGTAACTGCCGGTGGTGTTGGGAACTCGCCGTTCATTTCCTGCTTAAAATACTCTAAGAAGCTGGCAGGCTCTGACATACCCTCTACTACGAAGTTCTCATCTCCATAATATTCGTAAAGAACATCCGGAGCATTTTCATAAACATCATAGGTCATGTTGGTAGAATCCTCTAATACAGCTTCCAACATTTTTTCCATTTCTTCAATGGTCTTTGGAGAACCGGTCTTGTGAGAAACAATGTACTCATAGTATTCTTTACCGTCCTCGTAGTTGCAGATGCCGCCGCGGTCTTCGCTTAAGCCCTTCAAACCATTTAACTCGTCTATCATCATTTCATAAGCCGGAATTACGGTGTTGAGAACGATGTTGCGGTTCTGGTCCTTGTAGGAAGCTCGCTCGGTGTCGCTTAAGCCTTCCATAGCATCGATACGGTTATCAAAGGTAGTAATCAAATAATTGTCATCGGTATGAGTTAAGAAATCCTCGCATTGCTCTACCGCATCTTCAATGGCACCATCTGACATGCCGTAGCCTTCTGAAGTACGGAAAATCTCATAGTCGATGCAATAATCAAAATAATCATCCATTTGGTCCATAAGTGCCAGATAATCCTCTACATCATCTGTGGAATAGAATTCATAGAGGGACATGTTCAGTGGCATATTACTCTGAACACCGGTTACCTGTCCGAATACGGTACCCTGATAATTGCAATCCTTCATGGACAATTCTTTCTCCATATAGCGGTGGAGAATGTCGTAGGTCAACTGCTGCTTTTCATCTAATCGATTGTAATTAAAAGATTCCAATTCTGCGAAGGTTGCTTCCAGGTCTTCCCAGTCTTCTTCGTCATTTGAAAAGTCCCGGTCCTCTAAATCTCCAAAGGTTGGCTCCATATCTTCAATACCATAAGCTGCCGGGTCCTTAAGTGTAAAATGAAGATTCAGTGTGTTATCGGTAACTTCTTCAATAAATAATTCTTCCAAGAATTCGTCAAAATCTGCATTCGGCGTAGAAGCAACGCCGGTGGTTTTGTTGCATCCGGAAATGGAAAGAAGCAGTAATCCGCTCAAGGAAAGCGCAAGGATACGCTTCGTATATTTTTTTAATTTCATAATGACTCCTTTTCTAATTTGCGTTAGCAAGTTCATATATTTGATTATACGCATATCTATAAGAAAAAACAACAATTTCTGTAATGGAATAGGGAATGAAAAGCAAAGCACTCATTTCGGGAAAATCCGGTAGAAATAGTGGAAATGTTTCAAACGATTTGATAAAATAATAGAAACTTGTTTAAGAGAAGGTATAAAAATGAATGTATTGATTATTGGCGCCGGTGCAATTGGAATTGCGGTTGGTGCATCTTTGGAAAGTCAAGGGGTGTCTGTGGATTTTCTTGCCAGAGGTACTACTTTGGAGGCAATCAAAAATCAGGGAGTAGGCAGAACCGGATTATTTGGTGATTATAGCTGCAAGGCAGGTGCGGTAGGCGCGTTTGCTTCCTACCAGGAGCTTCCGGCAGATGCGTATGATTATGTAATTGTCAGTGCCAAAACCATGGCAAATGAAGAAATCAGCCAGAAGCTTTGGACGGCAAGAGCATGCATGAAGAAAACAGGAAAAATTGTTATTATGCAGAATGGTTGGGGAAATGATGTGCCTTATTTGACAAATTTCCCGGTAGAGCAGGTATATAATGCAAGAGTCATTACCGGTTTTCAGCGGACAAGTCCGAATATCAGTAACATTACGGTACATACGGCACCGGTGTTATTGGGTTCCTTGCATGGCTGCAATCAGGACTGTATGGTGCCGTTACAGCAGGCCATGAATGCAGGCGGTATTCCGACGGAGGTTACAGATGAAGTAGGAAAATACTTATGGGCGAAGATGCTTTACAATACGACCTTAAATCCATTAGGGGCAATTCTTGGTGTGAATTATGGGCGGTTAATGGAATCGGAGTCCTCAAAAGCGATTATGGACTTATTAATTGAAGAAACCTTTGCGGTAATTCAGGCAGCAGGGTATACAACCAATTGGGAATGTGCAGAGGAATACAAAACAGTATTCTATGACAAACTAATTCCGGATACCTATAATCATCGGGCTTCTACTCTGCAGGACATCGAGAAGAAACAAAAGACCGAGATTGATACCTTGAATGGTTGCATTGTAAAGCTGGCAAAGGAGCATGGAGTTCCGGTGCCGACGCATGAAATGATTGTGCGATTGATTCATAGTATCGAGGATAATTTTTAATCTTAAGAGCGTTAGCTCTGGACGATAAAGAACATTCAATTAGAAAGGGGTTACAATTATGGGATTTTTAACAGGAAAAACAGCGATTATTACAGGTGCAGGACGGGCTGTGTTAAGCGACGGAAGATGCGGTTCCATCGGATATGGTATTGCAACTGCATATGCGAAGGAGGGCGCAAATCTGGTTATTACCGGACGTAATGTGAAGAAGCTGGAGGATGCCAAGGAAGAATTGGAACGCTTATATGGCATTCAGGTGCTTGCAGTGCAGGCAGATGTTTCGGCAGATTCAGATAATGAAGCAGTGGTAGCCAATGTAGTAAAGCAGGCCATTGACACCTTCGGACGTATCGATGTATTGATTAATAATGCGCAGGCATCTGCTTCCGGTGTGACGTTAGCAGATCATACAACGGAGCAGTTTAATCTTGCAATGTATTCCGGCTTGTATGCGGCATTTTACTATATGAAAGCATGTTATCCATACTTGAAGGAAAGTCAGGGCTCCGTTATTAATTTTGCTTCCGGTGCCGGCTTATTCGGTAATTTTGGACAGTGTGCTTATGCAGCAGCCAAGGAAGGTATTCGTGGCTTAAGCCGTGTGGCGGCTACAGAATGGAGCCGGGATGGAATTAATGTAAATGTGATTTGTCCATTGGCTTGGACGGCACAGCTTGAGCAGTTCCAGATGGCTTATCCGGATGCATTTGAGAAAAATGTACACACACCACCAATGGGACACTTTGGTGATTCGGAATTAGAAATCGGACGGGTTTGTGTGCAGCTGGCTTCTCCGGACTTCAAGTACATGACCGGTGAGACCATTACCTTGGAAGGCGGATTGGGTCAGAGACCATAATTGAATTGAAAATATGAATATTTAGTGTAAGCGTAAAATGCCCTGCATATTAGAATCAGAGAATATGCAGGGTGTTTTGTAATTTTGAGTTGTAATTTATTATTTTACGTGTTATAATTAAGATGCTTCGAAGCAAGAAAATTCTTATGGAACCGATTCGGTTCATTTTTCCAAATTTATTTTAGAATAAATATCTGTGAGAATTCTGCAGGTTTGGCAGATGTTTATTTCATGTTAAATGAAAGGAGATTTGCCTATGGCAGAAAGTATATACCAGATTTATGACAAAATATTTAAAAAGATACTTACGTTATCTTCAAAGGCTGTAATTAATTTAATTAATGGTTTGTTCGATACCGAGTATCCTACAGATAGTGAGATTACTTATAATTGGACAGAGTTTGAAGATGATGAATTACGAAAGGTGTTGGCTGATACAATTATCACAATTAATGGTTGTCATTGTTATCATATGGAGGCACAGATGACTATTGATGAGGATATTATATTTCGTGTATTTGATTATGGTTATCAGCATGCTTGTCGAAATAATCAAAAGGAGAAGGATAGTTGTTGTCTGGTATTCCCTGAACCGAAAATTATTTATCTTTGTGCTGATAATTCTATGCCGGAGCAATATACTTTGAAATTGGATTTTCGAAATCAGGGTTATTTTGAGTATAAAGTTAGTGTGTTAAATTATCAGGAAATATCCATGGAAGAATTAAATAATAAAAAGATGGTAATACTAATTCCGTTTTCGTTGCTACGGTTAAGAAATGCTTTGAAAAGAGATCGAACACCAGAGAAACTATTCCAATTGAAAACTTTGATTCAAGATGGTATAATAGGAAGCATAAATAAAAACGTAAAGGTTGGAAATATTACTCCGGAAGATGCGAGAAGATTGTACCGACTAACACATAAGTTATATGACCATCTTTATGCTCATTATAGTGAGATGGAGGAGTTGAATGAAATGACGGACGAATCATTAATGTTGGATATTGATATCATTGAGAAGGAACATGAGAAGGAATTAGAAGAGAAGGACAGGATAATAGCAGAACTGGAGAAACAAGTTATAGACTTGAAAAAACAGATTGAAGAAAATAAATTGAATTCTTGACACAGCAAATTTGGACAGGTATACTACTTATTAGTAACGCGTAGATACAGGTAATGTATCATTGCAATAATTCAATAACTACACGCAAGGAAGAGAAGAGTACGTAAGAAGGACATTTACAGAGAATCTGGATGGCTGAGAACAGAGAATGAAGAGCTTATGGAAGATGGTCTTGGAGCGTTGGGCGTGAGCATATGTTAGCGTCCGATGGGAGCACCCATTATAGTGCAGAACTGTAATTGCAGTTCCTGAGTCTGGCATCGTGAGGTGTCAGAGAATTAAAGTGGTACCACGGGATTATACTCGTCTTTAAGATGTTTCTTAAAGGCGAGTTTTTTTATGATTAGGAGGAGAAGGAAAATGGCAAAGAAACCGTATTACATTACAACCGCAATTGCGTACACATCCGGCAAACCACACATCGGAAATACTTATGAAATCGTGTTGGCAGACAGTATTGCCCGCTATAAGAGATTCTTAGGTTACGATGTTCAGTTCCAGACCGGTACCGATGAGCATGGACAGAAGATTGAGGAGAAGGCAGCAGAGGCTGGTGTTACACCAAAGGAATTTGTTGACCAGACAGCAGGAGAGATTCAACGGATTTGGGATTTGATGAACACATCTTATGATAAGTTTATTCGTACAACCGATCCGGATCATGAAAAGCAGGTTCAGAAGATTTTCAAGAAGCTGTACGATAAGGGCGATATTTATAAGGGAGAATATGAGGGTATGTACTGTACTCCATGTGAGTCCTTCTTTACCAGTTCACAGCTGATTGATGGTAAATGTCCGGATTGTGGCAGAGAATGTCAGCCGGCGAAGGAAGAAGCATATTTCTTCAAATTAAGCAAGTACGCAGACAAGTTGATTCATCATATTAATGCGAACCCTGAGTTCATTCAGCCGGAATCTCGTAAAAATGAGATGATGAATAACTTCTTGTTGCCGGGCTTACAGGATTTATGTGTTTCCCGTACTTCCTTTAAGTGGGGAATCCCGGTTGATTTTGATGACAAGCATGTTATTTACGTATGGATTGATGCGTTAACAAACTACATCACAGGCCTTGGCTATGACGCAGATGGTGCAAATGGCCCGATGTTCAAGAAGTACTGGCCGGCAGATTTGCATCTGATTGGTAAGGACATTCTTCGTTTCCATACCATTTACTGGCCAATCATGTTAATGGCATTGGATCTTCCGTTGCCAAAGCAGGTATTTGGTCATCCATGGTTGATTCAGAGTGATGGTAAGATGAGTAAGTCTAAGGGTAATGTAATTTACGCAGATGATTTGGTTGAAATGTTCGGCGTAGACGCTGTTCGTTACTTCCTGTTACATGAGATGCCATTTGAAAATGATGGTGTTATCTCATGGGAATTAATTGTTGAGCGTATGAACTCTGATTTGGCTAATACATTAGGAAACCTGGTTAATCGTACAATTTCTATGTCAAATAAGTACTTTAACGGTATTGTTCGCAACACAGGTGTTTCGGAACCAATTGACGAAGAATTGAAGAAGGTGGCATTGGCGGCTCCTTTGAAGGTTACCAAGGCAATGGAGAAGCTTCGTGTAGCAGATGCGATTACAGAGATTTTTGCATTGTATAAGCGTTGTAATAAATACATTGATGAGACTATGCCTTGGGCTTTGGCAAAGGATGAAAGCTCTCATGCAAGATTGGAAACCGTTTTATACAACTTAGTAGAAAGTATCACAATTGCGACTGTATTATTAAAGTCATTTATGCCGGAAACCGCTGAGAAGGTATTGGCACAGTTAAATGCAAAAGACAGAGAATGTGATCAGCTTGGAATATTCGGCATGTATCCGAACAATACTAAGGTTACAGAGAATCCGGAAATCTTGTTTGCACGTTTGGATGTAGATGAGGTATTAGAGGACTTGGAGCGCCGCAGAGAGGAAGCTAAGATTAATCAGTACGGACCGGGAATTGATGTTGAGGCAAAGGAAGAAATCGACATTGATTTATTCGACAAGGTTCAGTTACAGATTGGACAAATTATCGCTTGTGAGGAAGTGAAGAAGTCTAAGAAGCTGCTTTGCTCTCAGGTAAAGATTGGTAGTCAGATTCGTCAGATTGTATCCGGTATTAAGACCCAGTACAGCCCTGAGGAAATGGTTGGCAAGAAGGTAGTGGTTGTTACGAACCTGAAGCCGGCAACCTTGGCTGGTGTGAAATCTGAAGGTATGTTGCTTTGTGCAGAGGATGAGAATGGCAATCTGTCATTGCTGACATCTGAAAAGGATATGCCACATGGCGCTGAGATTCACTAGACGAAAGGAATTGTAGATATGAAGAAGAGATTATTAGCAGTTGTATGTGCTGCGTTAATGGTGTTCTGTGTAGGTTGCGGAGCAGCCAACGGAGGCGGTTCTACTGCTGCAACCGGAGATCCTGCAGGACAGGTGGAAGGACCGGAAGGTGTCTTGTCGGATATTGTAGACCAGATTTATGCCATTAAGGATCCGACCATTGGTGTGGGAACTATTCCTATTGAGTTGTCAGATGCAGACGCAGTGAAGATGTTTACCGGTTTGGATTCTGCAGACGGAATTAAGGAAGCGGTTGCTTCCGAAGCTATGATTAGTGCGCAGGCGTACTCTTTGGTATTGGTTCGCTTGGAAAGTGCAGATGATGCAGCAACTGTTGCGGCAGATATGGAAGCCGGAATTGACCCTAGAAAATGGGTTTGCGTAGAAGCTGATGATTTGCAGGTAGTTGCTTGTGGCGATGTGGTAATGTTGATTATGGTATCCTCTGAGTTATCAGATTCTGTTACTTCTCAGGAAATTGTAGATGCCTTCCGAGAGGTTTGCGGTGGCACATTATCAGTAGAGTAATGCAACATGGCGAAGAATTGTTAGTAATTCTTTGGAATTGAATATGAGTGGAAAAGGGGCGATATCAAACTGGAAATAGTAATCGGATATCGTCCTTTTCTTATGGACTTTTTGTCGGTTACCAACGATAATAGGATTAGATTATTTGAAGGAGTCGGACATGGTATTTGCAAGTATCACATTTTTATATTGGTTTCTTCCCGTAGTGGTACTGGGGTATTTCTTGTTGCCTAAGCGCTGGAGGAATGGCTGGTTGCTTGTAACCAGTCTGTTTTTCTATGGCTGGGGGGCTCCGAAGACTTTGATTTTGTTGGCGGCTTCTGTTGCAGTTGGCTATGGTATGGCATTTGCCTTGGAAGCTTGTGAAGGTGCAGGGAAGATTGTCTGGAAGAAAATTCTGTTATGGCTGGCCATTATTATGGAAGTGGGATGCCTGATTTATTTTAAGTATGCGAACTTCTTTCTTGAAAACGTGAACCGGTGGACAGGAGGAGCGCTTGCTTTGCTCAAAATCGTACTGCCGGTGGGTATTAGTTTCTATACCTTTCAGATTATTAGTTACATCGTAGATGTATATCGGGGAACGGAAAAAGCACAACGGAACATTATTGATTTTGCTATGTACATTTGTCTGTTTACCCAGCTGGTGGCGGGGCCTATTGTTCGTTACTCAGACATTGCCGGTCAATTAAGAGAACGTGATATTAAGGCTTCGGAAGTGAAGCTTGGTATTCGGCGTGTGATTCTGGGACTTTCGAAAAAGGTGTTGCTGGCAGATTTGTTAGGAGAATTTTGCGAGACGGTGAAGGACTTCCAAGAATCGACGGTGGTGGCATTGTGGTTATCGGCGATTGCATTTACTCTGCAAATATATTTTGATTTTTCCGGATATAGTGACATGGCCATTGGTTTAGGCAGAATCTTCGGATTCCGTTTTCCGGAGAACTTCCGTTATCCCTATGCCGCAACCAGTATTACGGACTTTTGGCGGCGTTGGCATATGACTTTAACCCAGTGGTTCCGGGACTACATTTATATTCCGCTGGGCGGAAATCGCTGTAAGAAGTGGAAATGGATTTGCAACATTTTCATCGTGTGGATGTTGACGGGCTTCTGGCATGGGGCGGAATGGAATTTTGTTCTGTGGGGATTGTACTTCGCAGTGATTTTACTGGTAGAAAAATTGACGAATAGTGGAAAAGTACAGACTCAGAAATGTCCATGGTGGAAAACGTTTCTAAAGCATGGATATGTGATTTTGTTAGTGGTAATTGGTTTTGTAATATTCGAGGAAACGGATATATTCATGTTAGGACAACGGTTAGGCGGTATGTTTGGGTTGGGTAATCTGGCAGTTTCTTCGGAAGCGACTTGGTATTACGCAAGAAGCTACGGTTTATTATTCCTATTTGGAATTATTGGTTGTATACCGGTCGGAAAATGGTTAATTGGAAAAATCGAAAACCAAAGTATCGGCAAGCGGATACTGGTGGTTGCAGAACCTGTAGCATGGATTGTATTGTTGCTCCTGTCAACGGCATATTTAGTGGACGGTTCCTACCATCCGTTTTTATATTTCCGATTCTAAGTGAGGATTAGATATGGATAAGAAGAATTCATCGATTCAAAACAGAATACAGATTCTATGCATTGCACTTGTCTGGGGAATACTTGCATTGCTGTGCTGGGTGTTGCCGAAGAAGGATATATCGGAAAGCGAACGGCGGAAGCTGGCACAATTTCCGGATATCTCCTGGGCTTCTATTTTGAATGCTTCTTATATGGAGGATTTTGAAGAAGCGGGAGTAGACCAGTTTCCTATGCGGGAAGGCTTTCGTGGGCTACGGGCAATGACGGACCGTTATGCCTTGGGAAAGCAGGATGTACATGGTATTTATATGGAAGATGGTTATTTAACAGAGATGTTATATCCGTTGAATGAATCCAGTGTGCAAAATGGAGGAGAGAAGTGTCAGAATATCTATGACATGTATTTGGCAGATACCGAAACCGATGTGTATCTGGCGGTCATTCCGGATAAGGGATATTATCTGAGCGGAGAAAGTGGACATCCGGCTTTGGATTACGAAGAATTAACTGCCATTATGCAAGAAGCGTTTCCGGAAGCGGAATGGATTGATTTGGCAGATACCCTTACCATAGAAGATTATTACGCAACGGATTCTCATTGGCGGCAGGAGCAGTTGACCGAGCCTGCCAACCGGATTCTGGAAACAATGGGAAGTCAGTCCTTAGAGGGCTTGGAGCAGAAGCTTGCACTAGAAGCATTCTATGGTGTATATGCAGGGCAATCTGCACTTCCGGTTAAGGGTGAACCTATGTATTACCTAACCAATGATGTGTTGGAGCAATGTCAGGTCTATCATGTGGAGAATGGCAAAACCCTTGGCATTTATGATGAAGAAAAGTTGTTCGGAAGAGACCCTTATGAATTCTTCCTGTCCGGAAATACTGCCATAGGGATTATTGAGAATCCGAATAGTACGTCGGAAAAAGAATTAGTCGTGTTCCGGGATTCCTTTGGAAGCAGTATGGTTCCGTTGCTTGTACAGTCCTACAGCAAGGTAACGGTCATTGATACCCGGTATGTGAATCCGGAGTTAATAGGAGATTATGTGGAATTCGAAAATCAGGATGTATTATTCTTATATAGCACTGTGTTGTTAAATCGAAGTGAGGCTATGCGTTAAACTGATAAAAATTACAAGGACGCATTGAGAAAATACAGAAAAAGTTATATAGTATATGTATGGAAAATTGACGCAAAGGAGATGCCAGTTATGTGGCAGTATGTACAATACATTTTATCGGGAGCATTGACGCTGGGATTCGCAACCATTGGAATCATCGGCTGTATCGTGCTGTACCGTCAGAAGCAAATTGTCGTAGAAAGTCGTTTGGGAAAATCCAGTAGCGTATCTGAAATTATCAACGTGAATGTTGCCCTGGTAGGTATCGCTTTGTCGGTGTGGTTTCATTACTATGTTTTTATTCCGCCACTACTGATGTATATCTTCTTTATTGTCATAACCACACGAATTCGCAGTGGTTTGTCCGAAGAAGGGATGTTTGTGGGATTAACTTTCATAGATTGGGAGCACATTGAAGGTTATAAATTCGTAAATGACAACATAAATACAATAAAGGTGAAACTGCGCGCCAACAAGCGGCAATACATTATAGAATGTGAAAAGGAACAAAAGGCCGACGTGGAAAAATTGGTGCGTGGAAAGCTAAGAGAAATGCCGGAACGATAATTCGGAAATATGCCTGACAAAATAGGGAAATAATTGACATCAAAAGCCTAGAATATTATACTTAAAATGATGAAAAAAAGTACGGAGGTACCCAATGAGACATTTAATTGATCCAATGGATTTAAGCGTCCAGGAAATTCAGGAAATGTTGGATTTATCCAACGATATTATTGCGAATAAAGATAAATACAGTGAGGTTTGCAAGGGCAAGAAGCTTGCTACCTTATTTTTTGAACCAAGTACAAGAACCCGGTTGAGTTTTGAAGCCGCTATGATGGAATTAGGAGGTAATGTACTTGGTTTTTCTTCTGCGGATTCATCCTCTGCAACCAAAGGTGAAAGCGTTCATGACACTGTACAGGTTGTAGGTTGTTACGCAGACGTAATCGCTATGCGACATCCAAAGGAAGGTGCACCGTTGCTTGCCTCCTTGAAATCCCCGGTACCAATCATCAATGCCGGTGATGGTGGACATTATCATCCAACCCAGACCTTGACCGACCTTTTAACCATTCAGCGGGAAAAAGGAAGATTGGGAAATATGACCATTGGATTCTGTGGGGACTTGAAATTCGGTCGGACGGTACATTCCCTGATTAAGGCACTGTCCCGATATGAAAACATTCGTTACATCTTAATTTCACCGAAGGAATTGCAGGTTCCGGATTACATTCGGACCGAAGTTTTCGAGAATAACAACATTCCGTATCAGCAGGTGGAAAGCATGGACGAAGTGATTGGCGAATTAGATGTTCTCTATATGACCCGCGTACAGAGAGAGCGGTTCTTCAATGAGGCGGATTATATCCGTTTGAAGGATACCTACATTTTGGATACCAAGAAGTTGAAGAATGCGAAGGAAGACCTGTCAATACTTCATCCGCTTCCGAGAGTAAATGAAATCTCAACCAAGGTAGATGACGACCCAAGAGCTTGTTATTTCCGACAGGCGTTAAACGGAAAATATGTGCGTATGGCTTTGATTATGAAGCTGCTTGGACTGGAGGTAGAATAGAATGAATATTGATAGCATTACAAATGGAATTGTATTAGACCATATAACAGCAGGCAAAAGTATGCAGATTTATCACGATTTGAATCTGGATAAACTGGATTGCAGTGTAGCGATTATCAAGAACGTAAAGAGTAATAAGCTTGGTCGCAAGGATATTATCAAAATCGATCAGGATTATTCCATTAACTTAGATGTTCTGGGTTACATTGATCCGGAAATTACCGTAAGTATTATTAAAGACGGGGAAACCATAGAGAAGAAAAAGGTTGAACTGCCGGAGAAGATTGTGAATATATTAAAATGTAAGAACCCTCGTTGTATTACCACAACGGAACAGGGGATTGACCACATATTTAAGCTTGCGAATCGGGAGAAGCGGGTATACCGTTGTATCTATTGTGAAGAGGACCAGAAAACTACGAACTAGGCGCATCTTGCAAAAAAACTTTACAAAAAGGAAAGTTGTGTTATAATTACCCTAGTGCTTTGCGGTTTTCAGGCAAAAAGTGCCGAAAATCAAGGCTTTCAAGTTAAAACACGTAAGAAAATGAATTTGATTGATATAAAAAGTTATGTAAGAGGTGCATGATGGAGCAATATGTGATAAAGGGTGGGACCCCTTTAGTTGGTGAAGTGACAATTGCAGGAGCAAAGAATGCCGCATTGGGTATTTTGGCGGCTGCAGTTATGACAGATAAAGAATGTATTATCGAAAATGTACCGAACGTCAGAGATACTAGAGTATTATTACAGGCAATTAAGGAAATCGGAGCGACGGTGCGGTATATCGATGAGCATACAGTCAGCATTTGTGGTGGAACCATTGCGAATGTAGATTCGTTATGTGTAGATGATGAGTTTATTCGTAAGATTCGCGCATCCTACTATTTATTAGGTGCGTTGCTTGGTAAGTATAAGCGTTCACAGGTAGCATTACCGGGTGGATGTGATATCGGTAGCCGTCCGATTGATTTGCACGTAAAGGGATTTAAGGCTTTGGGTGCAAAGGTTGTAATTGATGGTGGTATGATTACCGTTAAAGCAGACCAGTTAGTAGGTAAGCACATTTATCTGGATACAGTCAGTGTAGGAGCAACCATTAATATTATGATGGCAGCTGTATTGGCAGAGGGCAAGACAACCATTGAAAATGCGGCAAAGGAGCCACATATCGTAGATGTTGCCAACTTCCTGAACAGTATGGGTGCGAACATTAAGGGTGCCGGAACCAACGAAATCCGTATTCGTGGTGTGAAGGAATTGAAGGGTACTGAGTATTCCATTATTCCGGATCAGATTGAAGCAGGAACCTTTATGATGGCAGCAGCAGCTACCAAGGGTAATATTTTAATTAAGAATGTAATTCCAAAGCACTTAGAGGCAATCAGTTCTAAGCTGACAGAAATCGGTGCAGTGGTAGAAGAATATGATGATGCAGTACGTGTAATCGGTAGTGGAGTGCAGCGCCTGGGAGCAACCCAGATTAAGACTCAGCCATATCCGGGCTTCCCAACCGATATGCAGCCGCAGATGGCAGTAACCTTGGGCTTGTCTGAGGGTACCAGCGTAATTACAGAGAATATATTTGAAAATCGTTTCAAATACGCAGATGAATTGGTGCGTATGGGTGCGAACATTAAGGTAGAAGGCAATATGGCGATTATTACCGGTGTAGAGCGTTATAGCGGAGCATCTGTAGTGGCTCCGGACTTGCGTGCAGGAGCAGCGTTGGTAATTGGTGCATTGGCAGCAGATGGATTTACTACCGTAGAGGATATCAAGTACATTTTGCGTGGCTACGAGCGATTTGACGAGAAGCTTCGGGCGCTTGGCGGTAAGATTGAAGTGGCAGAAAGCGACAAGGATGTTATGAAATTCAAGCTGAAAGTTGGTTAAAGACTGTAGGCTTATAGGAAGATATGAAAGTATGAAATGAGAAAAGTGCAGATGCATTTTTCTCATTTTTTCGAACATGATAATGAATACGAAAGAAAAGGAGATTAGAGACATGATGAATCCGGCAATGTTATTCAAAATAAAAGGAATGTGGGAGCAGTTCGTACAGAACCATCCAAAGTTTCCTATGTTCTTAAATGCATTAAAAAATTCCGGTATGGGAGAAGGCAGTATCATTGAGATACAAATTACCCAACCGGACGGTCAGCAGTTGAAGACCAATATTAAAGTGACGGAATCCGATATGGAACTGATTGAGCAGTTAAAAGGGATGATGTAGGGGAGTTTTAGCACATCCTGAGAGAATTCATGATTAAAAAATACGGATAGAACCGATAGTTTCGTGTTCTATCCGTATTTTTTTATGAAATTATTCTTGCGGGAAGTATTTAACCTCTACTTTTCTAAATTGCTAAAACTAGCCAAGAAGTATTCTAGACGTTTACGTTGTTCTGTGGAGAGTGCAGATGCATCTACCAAAGAAGTATCTGTTTTATCAATGCCAAGCAGATAATCGGTGGAGCAATGATATACACGAGAAAGAGCAACCAGATTCTCTATACTGGGAGAACGTTCACCACTCTCATAATTCGATATAACAGAGGCAGAAATATTAAGACGACCTGCAACTTCCTTTTGAGAAAGGTGATTGGCTACTCGTTGTTCCTGTAATCTTTCGCCTAAACCATGAATCATATATGCACCCCCTTATTTTGTTTCATTATATGAAAAAACAGATTGCTGTGGGATATTAATACAATGCTTAAAGCATTGAAAAGTTTTCTTATAGAGGATATAATGATTTGAGTGATTTTATACAAGAGAGGAAGCAAAATGTCAGTTCGAGAATCTATTATAGCAATGATAATGGTAATGCAATTGATTGCAATTGCTATTGCCTATTATCAAAGTAAAAGTATAAGATTGAAAAAAGAGCAAGCGATCTTACAACGCTTAATTATTGAAAATAGCAATCAATATTCACGAATTACAAATGCAAATCAGGAGCTTAACGAAGTCCGCGAATTGGTAATTAAGCAAGGTAGATATGCAGGTAAGCTTGCAGAACGAACAAGAAATCTGGACTTAAAAATCTACGCGCAAGAATTGGAGCGAATGGCAAAAGATATTGTAGGTATACCATTGTGTGGAAATTTAATTATTGATGCAACATTTAGTAGGTATTATCGACTTGGAAAGTCAAAAAATGTATTTATGGATATTATGCCCGAATCTATACCCCCTTTCTGTAAAGGAGATGAAGAAGTTGCTATTTTATTAGAGAATGTGTTTCGATATGTATTTTTTATGTTAGAAAGAATTGAAACAGAACGGTGGATTGTTTTTCGTATGAGAAAACAAGAAGACAGTTGGATACTAAAGATTCAGTTTACTAAACCAATTATGGAAAAAAGAATGAATTATAAACAGATGCTGGATGAGGATAGAAAAAGAAGGAAACAGATGCTTAAAGTTTTGAAAAAATCAGTGAAACGAGGAGGAATAGTATTAGTACGGTCTACTAAAGAAGAAACGGAGATAAAGATATTAGTACCTCAATTGAGTGGTAAAGCGATTGAATATTAGGTGCGTTGCAAAAAATGAAAAATGGGACTATAATATTTTTCATATTTTTGACAAGGGGAAAAGATATGTATCAAATGTCGTTAGGAGATGCTATTATAGCCGTTGCATTAGCGTTACAATTAGTGATTTTGGCCATGGTTGGAATGCCTAGTAGACAGCCTTTGTGGAAGAGAGTTTTAGTAACAGTAATAATGATTATTGGGTATGAATTAATGCATGTTTTCTCTTACTTAGAAGGCGAGTTTTTTTATCAGTTAGGATTTATGCTTGATCTTTTTCTTCCGCTAATTTGTGTTGCTATTATTTGTACCGGAAATCTTTGGAGGAATTATGTAATTAGTATTGTGGGCTTTCAATTATCGAATTTTATTCTATCCGTACTATCGCTTATCTTTGAGCAGGGTGATGCACTATTGGATATTGCATTGTGGATTCCATTAGAAGTACAAGGGGCTTTACAACTATCTATAATGGCAATAGTCTCTACTGTTATAGTAGGATTTATTATAAAGGTTTTTGTTCCAAGGGAGTATCATGGAAATGGTAACATATACATGGTATTAGCTATATTGCTGATAATTGGATTTGCGCTAGCGTATTATTTGATGGTAGCCGACACAATGTCTCTAATGGATATGACTTTATATGAAGTGCGTTATTTATTGCTGAGCGTTTTAAATACGTTTTTAATCGCAATATGCTATTATCTGGCTGAAAAGCGACGATTGAAAAAAGAAGAAGCACAGCTGCAAAGCATGATTGTTGAGAATTACGACCAGTATGAAAAAATAGTAAAGGCTAATCAAGAGCTAAAAGAAGTACGGGAGTCCGTGCTTGAACAGGGAAGATATGCTGAAGAACTAGCAAAACGGACAGCAAATCAGGAGTTAGGGGTATATGCCAAGGAAGCACTACAGGTTGCCGAGGATATGATAGGAGTGCCGCTTAGTGGTAATCCGCTTGTAGATGCTGTGTTTAGTAAATACAACCGGATAGCGAAAGAAAAAGGTATACTTGTAGATATCATGCCGGAACCAATGAGTACTACCTGTGCGGAAGAGAAAGAAATCATAATGCTGTTGGAG
>JAFTZJ010000022.1 GCA_017461045.1 Lachnospiraceae bacterium
CTCAGAATATATATACTTATCGCAGACCCGCTTTCGCTTCGGCCAGTACGTAGCGGTACTAGGATTGCAAAATACGCAATCCAAGGACCGACGTACTTCTAGAGTCTGCTCACAAGTATATATATCCATTCGCCACTGACTGTTCTATACACAAACCACGAATTTATATATTGGCTAGTAGTAGGCTCCGCAAGGATACAAGGTTACTACACTTGCGCAGAGCATTACTACTGCTACTATAATTGTGTTTATCTGTATGTAGGAATGTGGTCGCAGCGAATGAGGATATGTGTTCCTGCAAAGACCGTATAAGCACGTCGGCACTTAGGCTGCGTCTTTTGCAGCCTTATGTACCGTTACGTGCTGGCCAGAGCGCAAGCGTGTCTGGCAGGAATACATATGCCTCGAAGCTGCGGTTGTTGATATTCAAACAGATAAACCACAATTTATATCCCATCTTGACATAGGGAAAGTAATTCAGTAGGATTGCTGTAGTAATCAGATAGAAGATTAATAGAAAGGATACTATAACAAGTATGATGACAGATATTGAAATTGCACAAGCTGCAGAACTTAAACCAATAGGAGAAATTGCACAACAATTAGATATACAGCCGGATGACTTGGAGTTGTATGGAAAATATAAAGCCAAGCTGGGAGATGAATTAATGGAACGGATAAAAGATCAACCGAATGGTAAACTGGTCTTGGTAACCGCTATTAATCCCACACCGGCCGGGGAAGGTAAGACAACGATTACCGTTGGATTGGGACAGGCATTGGGATTATTAAATAAGAAGTCTGTCATTGCATTACGGGAGCCGTCTCTTGGACCTTGTTTTGGTATTAAGGGTGGTGCTGCCGGTGGTGGTAATTCACAGGTGGTTCCGATGGAGGATTTGAATCTGCATTTTACCGGTGACTTCCATGCCATTACTTCTGCAAATAATTTGTTAGCAGCTATGCTAGACAATCATTTACAACAGGGTAATGAATTGGGTATTGATCCAAAACAGATTGTATGGAAGCGTTGTTTAGATATGAATGACCGTGCTCTGCGTAATGTTATCGTTGGTATGGGCGGTAAATTAGATGGAGTAGTACGTCAGGACGGATTTGTGATTACCGTTGCATCAGAAATTATGGCTATCTTGTGTTTGGCTGATGATTTGCAGGATTTGTCACAGCGTTTAGGCAGAATCATTGTAGCGTATAAATACAATGGTGAACCGGTAACTGCGAAGGATTTGAATGCAGTTGGAGCTATGACCGCGTTATTGAAGGATGCATTAAAACCAAACTTAATTCAGACCTTAGAGCATACACCGGCTATCGTCCATGGTGGACCATTTGCCAACATTGCACATGGTTGTAATAGTGTAAGAGCAACTAAGACTGCATTAAAACTGGCAGACTATGTGGTAACAGAGGCTGGATTCGGTGCGGATTTAGGTGCAGAGAAATTCTTGGATATTAAGTGTCGCCAGGCAGGCTTAAAGCCGGATGCAGTAGTATTGGTAGCAACCGTTCGTGCCTTGAAGTACAATGGCGGTGTTCAAAAGAATGATTTGAACCAAGAGAATATTGATGCTTTAAGTAAGGGTATTGTAAATCTTGAGAAGCATATTGAAAACTTAAAGAAGTTCGGTGTACCGATTGTGGTTACCTTGAATAAGTTCATTAGCGATACGGAAGCAGAATTGAGTTTTGTTAAGAATTTCTGTGAGGAGCGGGATTGTGATTTCGCACTGGCAGAGGTTTGGGAGCATGGAGGTAAAGGAGGTATTGCTTTAGCAGAAGCAGTATTACATACCTTAGAAAATAAGGAAAGTTGCTATGCTCCGATTTATGATACAGAATTAAGTATTGAAGAGAAAATTGAAACAATTGCAAAGGAAATTTACGGAGCAGGAAGCGTAAGCTACGCACCTGCAGCTAAGAAAGCAATTCAGAGAATCACGGAATTGGGATATGGAAATCTGCCGATTTGTATGGCAAAGAATCAATATTCCTTATCGGATGATCCAACGCAGCTTGGTCGTCCAAGTGGTTTTGAAGTTAACATTCGGGAGGTATATGTAAGTGCCGGTGCCGGATTTGTTGTAGCAATTACTGGAACAATTATGACTATGCCGGGACTTCCGAAACGTCCGGCGGCAGAGCAGATTTATGTAGATGAAACCGGAAAAACAGTTGGATTATTCTAAGGAGGATGTTATGGCACAGTTAATTGATGGTAAGAAGATTTCAAAGGACATTAAGGATGAATTAAAAGAGCAGGTGGCTCAGTATAAGGAGCAGGGAGTAGAAATTGCTTTGGCAGTAATTCAGGTAGGCCAGGACCCTGCATCTACCGTGTATGTAGGTAATAAGAAAAAAGCTTGTGAATACATCGGTATTAAGTCTGTAGCATATGAATTACCGGAAGAAACTACGGAAGCAGAGTTGTTAGAAATCATTGATAAGTTGAATAAAGATGACTCTATTTATGGTATTCTGGTGCAATTACCGGTGCCAAAGCATATTAGTGAAGACCGTATTATTCAGGCAATTGATCCAAAGAAGGATGTAGATGGTTTCCACCCACAAAGTGTTGGTGCCTTGAGTATCGGACAGCCGGGCTTTGTATCTTGTACACCGGCTGGTGTAATCCAGTTGTTAAAGCGTTCCGGTATTTCTATTGAAGGTAAGGAATGTGTGGTTATCGGAAGAAGTAATATAGTTGGCAAGCCAATGTCATTGTTGTTATTACGTGAAAATGGAACTGTAACCATTTGTCATTCCAGAACCAAGGATATTAAGGAAGTTACCAAGCGTGCAGATATTTTGGTGGTAGCTATTGGAAAGCCGAAGATGATTGATGCTTCTTATGTAAAAGAAGGCGCAGTTGTTATTGATGTAGGTATTCACCGGGATGAGAATAATAAATTATGTGGTGATGTAGATTTTGACTCAGTAGAACCGATAGCAAGTGCAATTACACCGGTTCCGGGTGGTGTTGGACCGATGACCATTGCCATGTTAATGAATAATTGCGTAGAAGCAGTTGAAATCCGCAACGCATAAGAAATAGATGCAAGAGGATATAAGAGTAAGCGAGGACATACTATGAATGTATTATTTGTATCCTTAGGCTGTGATAAGAATCTGGTTGATAGTGAGGTAATGTTAAGTCTCTTAAAAGAACAGGGCTATAACATTACCAACGAAGAACAGGAAGCAGAAATTGCAGTGGTAAATACCTGTTGTTTTATTCATGATGCCAAGGAAGAAAGTATTACAACAATTTTGGAATTGGCACAATTAAAAGAAACAGGAAAGCTGAAGGTTTTGATTATTACCGGTTGTCTGGCACAGCGATACAAAGATGAAATACAAACTGAAATACCCGAGGTAGATGCCGTATTAGGTTCTACTAATATTGACGATATTGTTACGGTAGTGGAGCAAGCATTACGTGGTGAGAAGGTAATATGCTGCAAGGATATTCATTATTTGCCTTCCAAACTGACCAATCGGGTAGTAACCACGGGCAATGCCATGGCATATTTGAAGATAGCGGAAGGTTGTAATAAACGATGCACTTATTGTATCATACCGTATCTGCGTGGTAATTATAGAAGTATTCCGATGGAAGAGATCCTGGAAACTGCCGGCAAACTGGTTGCAGATGGCTATAAGGAACTGGTACTGGTGGCACAGGAAACAACGGTTTACGGACAGGATTTGTACGGGGAAAAGCGATTGCCACAGTTGTTGCAGGAATTAAGTAAGTTGGATGGCCTTCACTGGATCCGGTTGTTATATTGTTATCCGGAAGAAATTACCGATGAACTGATTCAGGTCATGTCAGAAAATGAAAAAATATGTCATTATATTGATATGACAATTCAGCATTCCGAAGATGAGATTTTGAAGTCTATGGGAAGAAGAACCAGCCGGGCACAGATTCAGGCAGTGGTAGAGAAGTTGCGGGCTGCTATGCCGGATATTGTCATTCGGACGACCTTGATTACCGGATTTCCGGGAGAAACAAAGGAGCAGCATGAGGCATTATTGGAATTTGTAGATGAAATGGAATTCGAGCGTTTAGGTGTATTTACCTATTCGCCGGAGGAAGGAACCCGTGCGGCAGAATTTCCGAATCAGATTCCGGAAGAAGTCAAGAAGCAGCGCCAGGATGAGATTATGGCACTGCAGCAAGAGGTATCCTATGATAATAACCAGCAAATGCTGGGCAAGCAGTTAGAGGTTCTGGTAGAGGGATATTTATATGAAGAGAATATTTACATTGGACGCTCTTATCGGGAAGCACCGAATGTAGATGGTTATATCTTCATAAATGCAGAAGAAGAGATTGTATCCGGTGAACTGGTAATCGTTCGCATTACAGATGCAAATGAATATGATTTGATTGGAGAGGTAGTATATGAATTTACCGAATAAATTAACGATTTTTAGAGTAATATTAATTCCATTTTTCTTAGTAGCTTTAATGGTTCCGGCCATACCGGCAGGAAAATGGATTGCAGTTGGTATCTTTATGATTGCCAGTCTGACGGATTTGTTGGATGGGAAGATTGCCAGAAAATATAATCTGGTAACGGATTTCGGTAAATTCATGGATCCACTGGCAGACAAGCTTTTAGTATGTTCTGCTATGATTGCTTTGATTGAATTGGAACGGATTCCGGCATGGATTGTAATTGTAATTATTGCCAGAGAATTTATTATCAGTGGTTTTCGTTTGATTGCATCTGACAATGGAGTGGTAATTGCTGCCAGCAATTGGGGGAAATTCAAAACCACATTCCAGATGATTATGATTGTATTATTAATGGTTAATTTAAGTGAGAATATTCCGTCTGTTACAACCATCGTTGTAATTTGCGAACAGGTGTTAATTTATGCTTCCTTATTACTTACCATTATTTCACTGATTGATTATTTAATTAAGAATCGAAGTGTGCTTTCAAAAGAAAATCAGAAGTAATATTTGTGAATAAGAGATATTAGGTATAAGAATAGTAAAATGAGAATTGAATTACCAATTATTACAATTAAAGAAGGTAAAGATTTGGAACAGCAGGTAATTGCATTACTGGCAGAGCGACACATGACAATTACCACAGCGGAGTCCTGTACCGGAGGACTGATAGCCGGAAGATTAGTGAATGTATCCGGAGCATCCAATGTGTTTGGCAGAGGCTTCGTTACCTATGCCAATGAAGCAAAGGAAGAGATTCTGGGGGTAAAACACAGTACTTTGGAACAGCATGGAGCTGTGTCGAAACAGACGGTTAAGCAGATGGCAAAGGGTGCAGCGAAGCAAGCCAAAGCAGATGTAGCCATTGCAGTAACCGGAGTGGCGGGTCCGGATGGTGGAACACCGGAGAAGCCGGTAGGGCTGGTATATATTGGCATTTATTATGCAGGAAAGGTATATTGGCAGGAGTGTCATTTCAAAGGAAATCGCGCAAGAGTGCGTAATTTAACGGTAGTGAACAGTTTGCATTTTCTGAAACAATTACTCCTTGAAAATACTGGATTTTCTTGTTGAAATCTGAAAATGCTGGGTGTATAATACTACTGTTTGACTTCTGCCATTGTAAGGGAGAAGTACGAGAAAAAATAAGAGCAAAGGAAGAGTGGGTCATGGAAGAGAACACAAAAAAAACTGGAGGCTGGCGCACAAATAAGTGGATTCGCGCAGCTATTCCTGCATTACTGCTTCACTGCAGTATCGGTACTGTTTATTGTTGGTCGATTTTCAGTCAAGAAATCGCAGATTATATTGGATTTACAAAGGGTGCAACTGAATGGGCATTCAGTTTTGCAATCTTTTTCTTAGGTATGTCAGCGGCATTCTTAGGAAATATTGTAGAGAAAGATATACATAAATCTTCACTGATTGCAACTATTTGTTTTGCAGTCGGTATGGCAGGAACCGGTTTCTTTATCTGGTTTGGTGGTAAGAATCCGGGAAATGTATTAGCTTTAATAGGTATTTATGTATGCTATGGTTTGATTATGGGTATCGGTCTTGGTACCGGTTACTTATCACCGGTTAAGACATTGATGCTTTGGTTCCAGGATCGTAAGGGTCTGGCAACCGGTTTGGCTGTTGCCGGTTTCGGTGCAGCGAAGGCTATCGCAAGCCCAATTATGCAGGCTATGTTAAAGAACCTGGGCGAGGGTGGTATTTACAAGATGTTCTTAATCTTGGCAGTTGTATACTTCGTAATGATGTTCGTTGGACATTTATTATTGAAGAAGCCGGAAGGCTGGCACGAGCCACAGACCAAGGAAAAGGGACAGAGCATGTTTGCAGTTATTAAGTCAAAGCCAATTGGAAACTACATTGGTATTTGGTTAATGTTCTACATTAATATTACATGTGGTCTTGCTTTGATTTCTCAGGAAAAGATGATTGTAAAATGTATCGGCTTAGCAGGTATTGTAGGTATTGTTTCAACTATTTCTGCTGTATTTAATGCAGCCGGCCGTTTGGGCCTTTCTGCAATGGCAGATAAGATGAAGGATCGTAATACCATTTACAAGATTATTTTCGCTGTAAGTATTGTGGCAACCGGATTAGTTATTGTAACAAGTGGTATTGTAAATGGTGCTAACAATATTGTTTTGGCAGTTTTAGTTCTTGCATTAATCTTTATTGTAAATGCAGGTTACGGCGGTGGATTCTCCAATGTTCCGACCTTATTATCAGACCACTATGGTATGGGTAACATTAGTGCTATTCACGGTTTGACACTTTCTGCATGGGCATTTGCCGGATTGTCCGGTAACCAGTTAGCAAACTGGATTGTAAAGACCTTTGGACAGGAAACCCAGATTGAACATGCATTAGCAGATGGTACGGTTGAAATGATTACAGTAAATCCAACCGGTTATCAGTATGTGTTATATGCAACTATCGCATTATACATTATTTCATTGATTATTGCCTTAGTATTGGTTAAGCCAACGGACAAGGCATTGGAAGCAAAGGCAGCAAAGAAGGCGGCTAAACAGGCTTAGCAGATTGGAGACATAAAATGGGTTTACATTTGATTAAGAAAGTTCCAACTGCACAGGAATTACAGGAAATGATTCCTATGACAGATGAGTTGAAAAAAGTTAAAGCAGAACGAGATGCAATGATTCGCAAGGTATTTACCGGAGAATCAGATAAGTTTATTATGATTATTGGTCCTTGTTCAGCCGACAATGAGACAGCAGTATTGGATTATGTAACTCGTTTAGCAAAGGTTCAAGAGGAAGTAAAAGATAAGATTATTATTATTCCTCGAATTTACACGAATAAGCCAAGAACCACCGGTGCCGGTTACAAAGGAATGTTACATCAGCCGGATCCGGAAAAAGCACCGGATATGTTCGAAGGTGTAAAGGCTATTCGTAAGATGCACATTGATGCAATTGCGGCAACCGGTTTTACTGCAGCAGATGAGATGTTATATTCTGAGAATTGGCAGTATTTGGAGGATATTTTATCCTATGTTGCCATTGGTGCACGAAGCGTAGAAGACCAACAGCATCGAATTGTAACCTCCGGTATGGAAATTCCGGTTGGTATGAAGAATCCAACCAGTGGAGATTTAACAGTTATGATGAATTCTTGTCTGGCAGGACAGATGAAGCATACTTTCCTGTATACCGGATGGGAAACCAAGACAGACGGTAATGATTTGGTTCATTGTATCTTACGAGGTGCTGTAAATAAGCATGGTCAGTCTATTTCTAACTATCATTATGAGGATTTAATGATGCTGGTAGATTTGTACCAGAAGTTTGAATTAAAGAATCCGGGCTGTATAGTAGATGCAAATCACAGTAACTCTGGCAAGAAGTGGGAAGAACAGCCACGTATTGTAAAGGAAGTATTGCATAGTATGCGTCATTCGGCAGAGATTAAGAGCATGGTAAAGGGTGTTATGGTAGAAAGCTACATCGAAGACGGCAATCAGCCGGTTGATGGTGGCTGCTATGGTAAATCCATTACTGATGCATGCTTAGGTTGGGAGAAATCCAGAAACTTGATTTTAGAGGTTGCGGATTTATTATAAAAGGGAGGTAATGTTATGAAGAAATTATTAGTAACACTTGTAGTGATGGGGTTATTTACAGGTTGTCTGACCGGTTGTAATCAAACTACATCAACAGCAGGCAATAATGGGGATTTGCCTGCATCGGAAGATGTAGTAGGAGATGCAGGAATTGAAATGGTAACACAAACCTGTACCTTGTGTGAGGTTGAGAAGGAATGCGGAACCTATGGTGTAGACGGCAAGGATTATGTTATATGTGATAGTTGTTATCCGGAGTTTGCAACCGGTATGCAGTTGTTTGATCCGTTGGTAGACAATGAGTGTTCTTTGTGTGAAGAAGAAAAAAAATGCAGCATCTATGCTGTAAAGGGCGAAGGCTATATTGTATGTGATGATTGCTACAATGAATTTGCTGAAGCGTTTGACTTAGAAAAGCACGAAGAGTAGCAGTAATAGTAAGTGTATTTAAATCAGCATATGAAAGAAACGATCTTGTTTCTTTCATATGCTGATTTTTGTGTTAAAAGCTCTTTATGAAGCAGGTGTTGCGTGCATGGACAACACAACAAACTATGAAAAAACTCAATTCTGTGATAAAATATATAAGGAATGAGAGGTACAAGTAAATGGATAGTTTTTGGTATAGTCTAAATGCGACGGTTCCGGTTTTTGCGGTGATAATAGTGGGATATCTATTGCGTCGGATTGGTTTATTAAATGAAGGGTTTGTAACTGTTGCAAATAAATTTGTGTTTAAGGTATGCTTACCTTGCATGGTCTTTTTGGATTTGGCACAGATTAATATTCAGCAAGAATTTGACGGAGCCTATATAGGATTCTGCGCAGTCGTTACGTTAATTAGTATTCTTGGTACATGGGCCATGGCAAAGCTTTGCTTAAAGGATAAATCAGAAGTTGGTGCTTTTGTACAGGCAGCGTATCGGAGCAGTGCGGCAATTCTTGGAATTGCATTTATAGAAAATATTTATGGGAATTCTGGTATGGGGCCTTTGATGATTATTGGTGCGGTACCACTCTATAATGTATTTGCAGTTATTATTTTGACACTGGAAAGCAATGATGAGACAGTACGTAAGGATCGCCGTCGGATACCTATGACGTTCTTAAATGTACTAAAGAATCCGATTATTATAGGAATTGCTTTGGGAATGCTGGCGTCTCTTATAAAACTGGATTTACCACAAATGGCGGAAAAGAGTATTCAGTATCTTGGGGATATGGCGTCTCCTTTAGCCTTGATTGCTATTGGTGCAGGATTTGAAGGCAAGAAAGCATTGAAGAAGGTTGCACCAACTGTAGTGGCCTCTTTTATTAAGTTGATTGGTCTGACTGCGTTATTCTTGCCGATTGCGGTTTGGATGGGATTCCGGGATCAGAAGTTGTTGGCGTTGGTGATTATGCTGGCATCTCCAACAACACCTACCGCATATATTATGGCGAAGAATATGCATGGAGATGAAGTTCTGTCATCCAGTGTTATTGTAGTAACGACCTTATTTTCAGCAGTAACATTAACCTTCTGGATATTTATTATGCGACAGATGGGATATGTTGCAGGGTAATAGAGAATAAATGCAGAAAGCAGACATTGGATTTGGTAAATGTAAATACTATATGGGTTATGAATGAATATTGAATTGGAGGGATTCTATGATTCAACGGGTAATATGGATTGTATTGGATAGTGTAGGAATGGGTGCGTTGCCGGATGCATCGGATTTTGATGATGTTGGTGCCAATACTATCGGGCATACGGTAGCGGCTTGCGGAGGTTTGCAGTTGCCAAACCTGCAGAAATTGGGATATGGAAATATTGATGGAATGCTGGGGATTGAACCGGTGGAAGCACCTATAGGGGCATACGGAAGATTGGCGGAATGTTCGAATGGTAAAGATACCACCATTGGACATTGGGAAATGATTGGAATTCATACACCAATCCCATTTCCCACATATCCACAAGGGTTTCCTGAGGAATTGATGCAGAAATTCTTAGATGTAAGCGGTTGTAAAGGGTATCTGGGAAATTGTGTGGCATCGGGTACACAGATTATTCAGGAATTAGGAGATGAGCATGTACGAACCGGTTATCCAATCATTTATACATCTGCCGATAGCGTGTTTCAGATTGCAGCCAGCGAAGATGTGATTCCACCGGAACAATTATATGAGATATGTCGTGCTGCCAGAGGGTTGTTGACAGATGAGCACAATGTAGCAAGAGTCATAGCCAGACCATTTGTTAAGGATGGAGATACCTATGTGAGAACAGCGAATCGTCGGGATTTTTCCAGAAAGCCTTCAGAGGAAAATCTGCTGTGTTATATGAAAGAAGCAGGATTGCAGGTGGCGGCTGTGGGTAAAATTGAAGATATATTTGACGGAGTCGGCATTACACAGGCAGTGCATACCAAGGATAACATGGATGGCATGGACCAGACCTTACGTTATATGCAGGATATTTCAAAGGGTTTGATTTTTACCAATCTGGTGGAGTTTGATTCCAAGTGGGGGCATCGTAGAGATGCTCTCGGATATGGGGCTGGCTTGGAGGCCTTTGACCGACGATTGGCAGAAGTTTTGGAGGCCATGGAGACAACGGATTTACTGGTAATCACGGCAGATCATGGATGTGATCCTACCTTTAAGGGTACGGACCATACAAGAGAATATGTACCGGTGCTGTGGTATAGCAAGTTAGAAAGTTTTGCAAAAGGAGTGAATCTGGGTACCGGAAAAACCTTTGCAAACATCGGACAGACCATTGGAGATTTATTTGGGGTAAAATCGTTGGCGATTGGTGAGAGTCAGAAGGGGTTGTTACTATGAATATGTATGATTTGATATTAAAAAAACGAAATGGCGGGGTGTTGTCAAAAGAAGAAATTCATCACATTGTTATGGGATATACAGAGGGAACCATACCGGATTATCAAATGTCGGCGTTCCTGATGGCAGTATATTTTCAAGGGATGAATCCGCAGGAAACCGTTGATTTGACACTGGCTATGGCTGATAGTGGTGAGTGGTTAGATTTATCAGAGATTCACGGAATCAAAGTGGATAAGCATAGTACCGGTGGCGTGGGCGATAAGACTTCTTTGATTATTGGTCCTATGTTAGCCGCACTGGGAATTCCGGTAGCGAAAATGAGTGGAAGAGGCTTGGGACACACTGGTGGCACCATTGATAAATTAGAGAGTATTGAAGGATTTCAAACGGGAATCAGCCGGGAACAGTTTATTGAGAATGTGAATCGTGTGAAATTGGCAATTGCCGGACAAACTGCCAATCTTGCACCAGCAGATAAGAAAATCTATGCTTTACGGGATGTTACGGCAACAGTTGATAATCCATCTTTGATTGCGGCAAGCATTATGAGTAAAAAATTAGCCTCCGGTGCTGATGTGATTGTATTAGATGTAAAGGTAGGCTCCGGTGCTTTTATGCAGACCTTGGAAGATGCAGAGGAACTGGCAAAAACCATGGTATCGATTGGAACTATGGCAGGGAAGAAAACCTATGCGGTTATTACGGATATGAATGAACCATTGGGAGAAATGGTTGGAAATGCTTTAGAAGTGCAGGAAGCAATACAAGTGCTAAAGGGTCAGGGAGAAGAGCGATTGACAAAAGTTGCAATGACTTTGGCTGCTTATATGGTAATGGGTGCGGGAAAAGCAACCACTGTGGAAGAAGCAGAAGGAATGTTGCAGGAAACCATTGATTCCGGAAGAGCCTTGGATAAATTTGCAGAATTTGCAGAAGCACAGGGAGGAAATCCGGCATTTATTTATGAGCCGGAGCGGTTTCCAAAGGCAGAATATATAGAACCAGTATATCCAAAAGTGTCCGGTTATCTGGTTGCATGTAAGAACAGTGAAGTGGGAATGAGTTCTTTAGTGCTGGGTGGTGGCCGTGAAACCAAGGAAAGTGTTATTGATTTAGCTGTTGGAATCCGTTTAGTAAAGCATCTGGGGGATGCAGTACAACCGGAGGAGCCCTTTGCATATATTTACGCAAATGATAAGAAGAAATTAGAAGCGGCAAGAGAACGATTATTAAATGCTTATA
This sequence comes from Lachnospiraceae bacterium, assembly GCA_017461045.1. Lineage (GTDB taxonomy): Bacteria > Bacillota > Clostridia > Lachnospirales > Lachnospiraceae > CAG-632. Next base: position 12,162 of record JAFTZJ010000022.1, read on the forward strand.
CGATTCAGACAGAGCCGGTAGAGGTAGAGCCGGTAATTAAAAAAGTTCTGTTTTAATCCTTGACGGAATATAGTAGCAGTAAGAATCCTTTGGAGTGGATTATGAAAAGGAAGATTTGGAAAGGCTTTCTATGTGCACTAACGAGTTTTGTGATTCTGATGCAAGGGCTATATTTGCCAAATGAAAATGCTTATGCAGAAGATTTGGTGTTGGAATCGCCTTCTGTAATACTGATGGAATCCTCCACCGGCCAGGTGCTGTATGAGAAAAATGCGGATGAGCAACGACATCCCGCCAGTGTTACAAAGGTTATGACCTTGCTTTTGACCTTCGAAGAAATCGGGAATGGCAATATGGCAATGGATGATATTGTGACAATCAGTGAGCATGCTGCTTCCATGGGCGGTTCCCAGTGTTTTTTTGAAGCCGGCGAAACACAGACCGTTGAAGATATGATTAAATGTATTATCATTGCCAGCGGGAATGATGCGGCAGTTGCCATGGGTGAACATATTGCCGGAAGTGAAGAAGCATTTGTACAGCGAATGAATGAAAAGGCAGTCGAGCTGGGGATGGTAAATACACAATTTTTCAATGCGTGTGGTTTAGACGCTGATGGACATTTGACAACTGCCCGAGATATTGCCATAATGAGTCGGGAACTAACAACAAAGCATCCTGAAATATTTAATTATTCCACTATTTGGATGGATACCATAACTCATGTAACCAAACGGGGAGCTTCGGAGTTTGGTTTGTCGAATACTAATAAATTATTAAGAACTTATCCTTATTGTACAGGATTGAAGACCGGTTATACCAGTGAAGCCGGATTTGCAATTTCTGCAACAGCAACCAAGGATGGGATTGATTTGATAGCGGTTGTTATGGGTGCATCTACGAAGGATATAAGAAATGGAGATGTTTGCAAATTATTCGACTATGGGTTTGCAAATTGTCGGTTATACCAGGATGATATGGTGTTGGAGGATAATACCACCATTCCAATAAAGGGCGGTATGCAGGACGTGGTTTCCTGTGTACCGGAGCAGGGGCAGTTTGCATATCTTTTAACCAGAGAGCAGACGCCGGAGCAAGTAAATAAGGAAGTGAATTACTCTGAACTAACAGCCCCTATTCAACAAGGAGATGTAATCGGAGAAGTAGTATATTATTATAATGGGGAACGGATTGGAGCCGTTCCGATATTGGCAGATGAAGGAGTCGAAGCAATTACATATGGTTTTTGTTTCAAAAAGGCACTTCATGTTCTGTTTTGTGTAAAAGAAGGGACAACATAAGGATGAGAATGTTTTTGATGATTGCAGGTATTATAATCGGCATTGGTCTGATTTGTTTTGTAATAATCTGCATAATCAGTGTAATTGAAAATCGAAAATTAAAGGCAACTGCATATACCGTTGCCTCCCCAAAGATACCAAAGGAATTCAATGATTATCGAATGGTGGTTTTGGCAGATTTGCATAATGCCTGTTACGGAAATCAAAACGATAAACTATTAGAATTGATTCGGGAACAACGGCCGGATTGTATCTTGATAGCAGGAGATATGATTGTTGGAAAGCCGGGACATTCTACAGATGTTCCGGCGCATCTGATAAATGAGTTGGCAAAGGAATATCCAATTTATTACGGAAAAGGTAATCATGAATTACGAGTAGGATTGTATAAAGAAACCTATGGGGATTTATGGGAATGCTATTTGCAACAATTAGATGAGCGCATTAATTGGTTAAGTAACGAGCAGGTAGTGTTGAATCGGAACGGCGCCTCCATATATTTGTACGGTTTGGATATGGAACCGCGTTATTATAAGCGATTCCGACACACGCCAATGGACAAGATGTATTTAAGTAGTTTACTTGGGTCACCAAAGAAGGATGGATTTAACATGCTTATAGCACATAATCCGGACTATTTTCATAAATATGCCCAATGGGGAGCTGACCTTGTTTTTTCCGGTCATTTACACGGTGGATTGGTGCGTTTGCCTTGGTTTGGAGGAATGGTTTCACCAATGTTCCATTTTTTTCCGAAATATGATAAGGGAAGATATAAGAAGGAAGATAGCGAAATGTTGCTGAGTGGTGGTTTAGGAAATCACACATTTAAGTTTCGTGTGAATAATATACCGGAAATACTGGTAATTACATTGACTTCGAATGTTGAATAATATAGAAAGAAAAGAGTTGTCTTTTATTTCTAATTTCATTATAATGGAATTTGCTATGTAATAAAATGAAGGGTTTAAGATAGTAGTATGAGTAAAGAAACAGAAAATAAGGAATTACTGACTGATAAAGATGTGACAGAAGAAGCAAATATTGAAGAAGTCAAGGAAGAGACTAAAGTAGAACCGGAAGCAAAGGAAGAGGCCAAGGAGGAAACCAAGGAAGAAGCCAAGGAAGAAGCCAAGGAAGAAGCTAAGGAGAAAACCAAGGAAGAAACCAAGGAAGAAGCCAAGGAAGAAGCCAAGGAAGAAGCCAAGGAGGAAACCAAGGAGGAAACCAAGGAGGAGACCAAGGCAGAAGCGGAAGCCAAGGAAGAAGCTAAGGAAGTGACCAAGGCAGAACCGGAAGTGAAGGAAGAAGCGGCAGCTACAGCAGAGGCAGTAGAACCATATGTGGTATCCGGTGTTGATAAAGCGAAGGTAGCTTTCCCGGTGGGAGCAAAGATCGGTATCATTGCAGCAGCTGTTTTAGTGATTGTATATTTCGCAGGCGTTATTTATTTTTCAACTCATTTTTCATGGAATACTACTTTAAATGGAGTAGATGTATCCTTTATGAGTGCTTCACAGGCACAACTTGCCTTAGATTCCATGGTTCGGGATTATCAATTGGAGATTCGTACCCGTGGCGGTAATGCTGAATACATTAAGGGAATGGACATTGATTTGGAATTCCAATTGCTGGGAAGTGTTGAACAAACCATTCAACAACAAAATGTTTGGTTATGGTTTGTTGAAGGCTGGGTACCAAAGAACAATGTTATGGAGGCAGAAGTATCCTTCGATAAACGAAAATTGAATGATTTGATTCGAGAACTGGAATGCATGCAGAAAGAAAACATTATTGAAGCTGTTGAACCACAGATTGTGAAGAAGGGCAATTCGTTCATTATAGAAGAAGGAATCGAAGGACAAGAACCGTTAATTCTGGAAGCACGGGAAGTGATTCATGGTGGATTCCGAGATTTAATGGCATATGTAGATTTGGAAGAAACCAATTGTTATGTAGAATTAGAATACGATGCAGAGGATACTGAAGTAACAGAAGCATTGGAATACATGAATGCTTTGCTGGAGATGGAGATTACATATAAATTCAATGATGAGAAAGAAGTCTTAGATGGAAGCGATATCATTGATTGGGTTGTAATTTCTGATAATTACGAGATTAATGTCGATACAGCAGAAGTAGAAGATTACATTGATTATCTGAAGGAAACCTATGAAATGCGTGGTCAGGTAATAGATTTCCATACCTCTCACGGCGATATTGTTGAAGTGACTTCTTATATTCGAAGCAATGAGATGAATACAGAGGTTGAAACAGAGCATCTATTAGACGCCATTGATAAAGCAGTATCCACCGGTAAGAAGGAGTTCGAACGGGATTCTCAGGATATGGCATCGGTAGGTGATACTTACATAGAGATTAATTTAACGTCACAGTATTTGTATTGTTATAAAGATGGAAAACTGATATTTGAAACGGATGTAGTTACAGGTAAACCTTCTACCGGTTGTGCAACACCACCGGGTGTATATACCATTCGTTCCAAGTCATCACCGGCTATTTTGGTTGGTGAGACCTATCGTCAGCCGGTATCCTATTGGATGCCATTTAATGGCGGTATTGGTTTGCATGATGCAACCTGGCAAAGTGCCTACGGTGGACAGTGGTATATTCCATATGGTTCCCATGGTTGTATTAATTTACCGTTGGATTCAGCAAAGTTTATTTATGAGAATTATGGTCCGGGAGATACGGTTGTGCTGTATCATTTAGCAGGTACGGAACGTTCAGATGCTGTTCCGGCAACACGTCCGGAGTCATCGCCGATTTATGTCTATGTTCCGCCGGAAGAACCGGAAACAGAAGCGCCGGCACCGGAAGCGCCTTCTACAGAAGCACCGGCGACGGAAACACCGGCACCGGAGGCTCCATCCACAGAAACACCGGCACCGGAGGCTCCTACACCGGAAGCACCTTCTACAGAGAATCCGTCAGATTCTTCTGAAGCAGGTACAGAAGCCACAGTTACACCATAAAACTGTAGAATGAGGAATTGTCATGGCAATTGATATTAAGTTGCAAGTGTTTGAAGGTCCCTTAGACCTGTTGTTGCACTTGATAGAAAAGAACCAAGTTAATATTTATGATATCCCGATTGTTACGATTACAGAACAGTATCTGGAATGCATTGAGGAAATGCAGGCACAGGATTTGGATGTAATGAGTGAATTTCTGGTAATGGCTGCTACTTTGATTAGCATCAAAGCAAAAATGCTGTTGCCGAAGGATGAGGTTGAGGAAGAAGAGGAAGAAGATCCGAGAGCTGAGTTGGTACGTCGCTTGCTGGAATACAAGATGTACAAGTACGCGGCCACAGAATTAAAGGACATGGAAATGGATGCTTCCTATGCTTTATATAAGCAACCAACCATTCCGAAGGAAGTAGAGGAATTTAAGGAAGATATTGATCCGGCTGAGCTGTGTGATGGTATTACCTTAAGTCGCTTAAATGAAATTTTCCGTATGGTAATGAAAAAGCAGGTGGATAAGATTGATCCCATTCGAAGTAAATTCGGTACCATTGAAAAGGAAGAAATCAGTATTGAGGATAAGATGGACACCATACGTCAGGAGGTTCGTGGCTTAAAGGGAATCAGTTTCCGAACTTTATTAGAGATGCAGGCAACCAAAATGAACATTATTGTAACCTTTATGGCAATTTTGGAACTAATGAAGGTTGGAGCGATTACCGTACGACAAGATGATTTGTTCGATGATATAGTAATTGATTCATTGGAATAGGAGAAGATACATGGAACAGGATATTACAAAGTTAGAAGCTGCAATTGAAGCAATACTATTTGCAATGGGTGAGACCGTAACTGCGGAGCAGCTGGCAACTGCTTTGGAGCATGACATAGATACAACAAGAAAAGTAGTACGTCACTTAATGGATAAATACGATGCAGAGGACCGTGGCATACGGATTGTTGAAATTGAAGACGCATTTCAGTTGTGTACCAAAAATGAATACTACGAGGTATTATCCCGAATTGTAAATCTTCCGAAAAAGCACGTATTAACGGATGTACAATTAGAGACGCTGTCTATCATTGCGTATAAGCAGCCGATTACCCGTGCAGAAATCGAAGCTATACGAGGCGTATCCTGCGTGCATGCCATTAATAAGCTAGTAGAATATCATTTGATTGAAGAGGTTGGACGTCTGGATGCTTTAGGAAGACCGATTCTGTTTGGTACAACAGAGGATTTCTTGCGTAGCTTTGGTGTAAAATCTACAGATGATTTACCATTGATTACACCGGATAAAATTGCTGATTTTGAACAGCAAGCCATTGAAGAAGCAAATATTACATTAAATACTTAGAAGAAACAGTAATAAACACCTGTCAACTGCGATAGAATATGTTAAACGCAATGACAGGTGTTTTTATTATGGGAAAATGGAAAAATAGACAGATATTATTTAGGGAATCTTTGGTGTTCTCCTTAATCGGAATCATGATGTGTGGTCTGGTTGCAACCGATAAAGTACATATATTTTCCGCTCGACATGTGGTTGCAGCTGAAATTTTAACAGAAAATATAGAAGAAACGGAGGATTCGGAAAAGGAATCTACTGATGATGAACTTGAGCCCCCTTACTTAGAATTATACGCAGGTGCTGCGGCTTTGTTAGATGCAGATAGCGGAAGAGTATTATATGAAAAGAATGGATATGAGCCTAAGGCAATGGCCAGTACAACGAAGATAATGACTTGTATATTAGCTTTGGAATTGGGCGATTTAAATAGTACTGTTACATTTTCAGCCAATGCAGCATCCAAGCCGGATGTACAAATGAATGGAAAAGAAGGGGAACAATATTATTTGAAGGATTTATTATATTCTTTAATGCTGGAATCCCATAATGATACTGCAGTAGCCATTGCAGAGCATATCGGAGGTTCGGAAGAAGGGTTTGCAGCGCTTATGAATGAAAAGGCTGTAGAACTTGGGGCATACGACACACATTTTGTAACAGCAAACGGATTGGATGCGGAAGGACATTATACTACCGCTTGCGATTTGGGGCGGATAGCCTGTTATGCCATTCGTAATCCACAATTTCTGGAGATTATTCAGACACCGGCACATAGCTTTCAAGAAATAAACGGAGCCAGAAGTGTTGCAGTGACCAATCGGGATGCATTCCTCACCTCTTATGATGGGGCACTTGGAATCAAAACCGGGTTTACGGGAGAAGCCGGTTATTGTTTTGTAGGGGCAGCCAGACGGGAGAATAAAACCTTGGTTTCCGTGGTGTTAGCATCCGGTTGGCCACCTCATAAGTCCTATAAATGGAGTGATACACGTACATTAATGGATTTTGGTATGTGCAATTATGAACCCACAACTATTATCGGACCGGATTATGAATTGCCGAAAATAACCATTCAAGAGGGGATTGAATGTGAATCGGTTCCGGTTTATATCGAAGATAGTAGATGTACACTCCTTGGCAAGCATGAAACCGTTCAGTATGAAGAACATTTGCCGGAGGTATTGGAAGCACCTGTTTGTAGAGGGGATATTGCAGGTACTGTTGATATATATATTAGTGGGGAATTCCATGATAGTGTCGTTGTTTATATTGGAGGAGATGTAGCACGTATAAACTATCCGTATGTATTTCGAAAGTTAGTGCGGGAATATTTTCTTCTATCAATATAAAAATGAAAGAATTTCGGGCAAATGAACGGGAAGTTGTAAGAGAATGTTAAAAGTTGAAGATTGATAAGTATACATCAATATGTTATAATTTTTCTGATAATTATAGGTTCACACTTATGATTATGTAGTTGGATTACGAAGGAACAGCATAGTCATAGGGATGAATAAAGGAGGAAATAAAATGGAAGAAATGAAATGTAATGTATGTGGATCTGCAGTGAATGCAACAGATTCATTTTGTCAGAATTGTGGTAGCCCTGTGACACCTGCAGCACCGGAAATGCCAGAGGCTCCTGTAATGCCGGAAGCACCGGTTGTACCGGAGGCACCTGCAATGCCGGAGGCACCGGTTGTACCGGAAGCACCAGAGATGCCACAGCAGGAAACAACAGTATTATCAGGTAATCCGTTTAGCTTGGATGGCAATGAAGCACCGGCACCGGAAGCAAATCCTGTACCACCAACACCGGAAGCGAACCCAGCACCACCGGCACCAAATATGAGCGGTGTATATCAGACCCCTGGCATGGATACCAATTATCAGGGTACCTATACAGCACCGACCTATACACAGACAGTTGCTTCTGAACCAAAGAAGAAAGGTGGAATGGGTGTAGCTGCACTTATTTTATCGATTATTGGTTTATTAACCTCATGCTGTTTAGGCGGTTTCTTGTTCGGTTTAATTGGTATTATTTTAGGTATCGTAGCTGTAGCTAAGAATAAGGGTAAGGGAACCGGTATCGCTGGTATTATTATCGGTGCAGTGGCATTTATCGTAAGTATTATTTCTAGCTTTGCATTTGTTCCTGCCTTCCTTGAAGGATTTAATGAAGGTTTCCAAAGTGGTTATGAGTCAGGACTTGATATGTATGATGATTATGACGACTATGATGATACAGATGATTCATATAGTTCATCTGTAAGTAATACAAACCAGATTTCAGTTGACGGTACAGTATATGAATTGCCGGCTTCTATGGATGCATTAGGATTATCAATTAACAGTGTAGATAGTGATATTGTAGAAGATGTTCAAGAATATGGTATGTATGCCGGCGATTATGAATTCGTAGTATTTGATACAGCATATGGCACCAGCTTCTGGGGTTACATTGAAAATACCGGCTCTGATACAGTTTATTCTGTAGATGATTTGGAAGTAACCGGAATTAATGTAGATAATTACTCAGATTTATGTACTGCATACTCAGCGGAAGTATATGGCGGAGTAACTTTGTATATGAGCAGAACGGAAGTTGAAGAATTAATTGGTACTGCTGATTATGTGGATGATGAGGGCAAAGAGGCATACGAGAGTGTAGATGGATTAAATGTACTTCGAATTGGTTATGATGAATATGACTATGTAAACGAATTGGATTTAACAATTTATACCTACTAATTGTAACAATTTCTGCTTGCAAAGTTAGATAGAGTGTGCTATTATGTGCAAGTAGCTTGATATTTGATGAACAGTAAGAGTGGACGGAAGTCCACTCTTATCTTGTGTTTATGACAAGGTAATAATTAGGAAAGGAGTTCTGAATTTGAAACGTGTAGAAGTAGAACAACGTTGTGAAGCATTGGTACAGCCAATATTAGACGAGAATCATTTTGAACTTTGGGACGTTGAGTATGTAAAGGAAGGTGCAAACTATTATCTTCGTGTATATGCGGATAAGGAAGGTGGTATTACCATTGATGATTGTGTGACCATTAGCCGGGCGTTAGAAGCGAAGTTGGACGAAGATGATTTTATTCAGGAAGCATATATCTTAGAAGTCAGCTCTCCGGGCTTGGGTCGGCCTTTGAAACGGGAACGAGATTTCCTAAGAAGTATTGGTGCTGAGGTTGATGTAAAATTATATCAGGCACTGAACGGTCAAAAGGAATTTACCGGTATTTTGAAAGAATACAAGGATGAACAGATTCTTTTGGAACTGGAAGACGGAGAATTGGAATTAAAACGAAGCGACATTGCACTAATAAGATTAGCATTTGATTTTTAGGGCAATACACAAAATAATAGGAGGATAAAAAAATGTCAGAAATCATGGATGCACTTACTCAGATTGAGAAAGAGAAAGGAATTGATAAAGAAATCTTAATGGAAACCATTGAGAAAGCGATTATCGATGCGTACAAGAAGGATAAAGATAGTGAAGTGAATATGCAGGTAGAAATGAATCGGGAAACCGGAGCATTTACAGCCTATGTAGAACGTGAAGTTGTGGACGAGGTAGAAAATCCTTCAACACAGATTAGTTTAGAAGATGCAAAGATGCATGATGTAAAATACGAGGTTGGGGATGTGGTTCGTATTGATGTTCAGCCAAAGAATTTTGGTCGTATTTCAGCACAGAACGCAAGAAATGTAATCGTACAGAAGATTAAGGAAGAAGAGAGAAAGTCGATTTTCAATCATTTCCAATGTAAGGAAAAAGACGTAGTTACCGGTGTGGTACAGCGATATGTGGGAAGAAATGTATGTATCAGTTTAGATGATAAGACAGATGCAATTTTAACAGAGAATGAGCAGATTCCGGGTGAAACCTTCCATGCTACAGACCGAGTAAAGTTATACATTATTGAAGTAAAATCAAGTAGTAAGGGTCCGAAGATTTTAGTGTCCAGAACCCATCCGGAATTGGTAAAGCGTCTATTTGAAAAGGAAGTAACCGAAGTTGCAGATGGAACAGTAGAAATTAAGAATATTTCCAGAGAAGCAGGTTCTCGTTCAAAGATTGCAGTATGGTCCAATGATGCCAATGTAGATCCGGTTGGTGCTTGCGTAGGCTTAAATGGTGCCAGAGTAAATGCAATTGTAAGTGATTTACGTGGTGAAAAAATCGATATTATTAACTGGAATGAGAATCCGGCAATTTTTATTAAGAATGCTTTAAGTCCATCCAGTGTTGTATCTGTTACAGTTGACTTAGATGAAAAGAGTGCTAAGGTTGTTGTGCCGGATAATCAGTTGTCATTGGCAATTGGTAAAGAAGGTCAGAATGCCAGATTAGCAGCTCGTTTGACCGGATATAAGATTGATATTAAGAGTGAATCTCAGGCAGAAGAACTGGAAGAAGACGATATTGAAGAATAATCAGACATAATAGTTAGGAAGTGAGCGTGTGGCAAAGAAACCAACTTTAAGACAATGTATTGGCTGCAATCAGCCAATGGAAAAAAAGGATTTGATTCGTATAATACGGAATCCGGAAGGTGTCATTGAGTTAGATGCCACCGGCAAGAAAAATGGCAGAGGTGCATATATATGTGCAACTCAGGAATGTCTGAAAAAAGCAATGAAATCCAAGGGACTGGACCGGTCATTTAAGATGGCGGTACCAAAGGAAATTTACCAACAGTTGAGTAAGGAGTTGAGTGAACTTGAAACCAAATAAAGTTTATTCTTTGCTGGGATTAGCAACGAAGGCAGGGAAGGTTGTAAGTGGCGAATTTTCAACTGAAAAAGCGATTAAATCAGGAAAAGCATTTTTTGTAATTGTGGCAGAGGATGCTTCGGATAATACGAAGAAATCCTTTTCTGATTCATGTAGTTACTACCAGGTACCTTTTGCAATCTACGGAACCAAAGACGAGTTAGGACATTGTATAGGGAAGCAAATGCGAGCTTCACTGGCAGTGATTGAAGAGGGATTTGGACGTGAAATTGCAAAGAAGATGGAATTGCAGAACAATATGGAGGTGTAACGGATGGCAAAAGTAATTATTAATAAATTAAGTAAAGAATTAGGCGTTGAGAGTAAAGAGATAATTGCCCTATTAGAGAAGAACGGAATTACCGGCAAGAAGCATCAGTCAGGCTTGGAACCGGAAGAAGAAGCGGTGGTTCGTAAGGCATTTGGAGCAAAAGCAGCACCGAAGGTTGAAGAAAAGACAGATAGTAAAAAGGCAGTGAAAACTGAATCGAAAAAAGAAGCAAAAACTGAATCGAAAAAAGAAGCAAAAACTGAATCGAAAAAAGAAGCAAAAACTGAGATTAAGAAGGATACAAAGGCAGAAGTTAAAAAGGAAACGAAAGCAGAGCCTAAAAAAGAGGCGAAGGTAGAGTCTAAGAAGGAAGCAAAGGCAGAAACCAAGAAGGAAGATAAGCCGGAGCAGAAGTCAAATCAGACGAAGAAGGAAGATAATAAGCAGCAAAATGGTAATAACCATGGTAAGCAACAGAAGAAGAATGACAACAATCGGAATGGCAACAAGAAGGAGCATACCATTGTAACCTTCCAGGCAGAACCAAGCAATAAGAAGAATAAGAAAAACAATAAAGCCAATAATAATGGTAACAATGGCAATAACAACAATGCTAAGAATGAAAAACCCGGAAAACCGGAAAAGAGAAGCGGTCAGTTTATCAAACCGGAACCAAAGGTAGTAGAGAAAGAACCGGAAGATACAATCAAGACAATTGAATTCCCACCGGTTATGACCATTAAAGAATTTGCTGATAAGATTGGTGTACCGGTAAATCAGTTGATTAAGAAAATGTTCTTAGCAGGCAAGATGGTGAATGTGAACTCTGATATTGAATTCGATGAAGCAGCAGAAATCGCTTTGGAATACAATATCATTGCCGAAGAAGAGGAACAGGTAGATGTAATTGAGGAGATGCTGAAGGAAGAAGAGGAAGATGAGTCATTAATGAGTTCTCGTCCACCGGTAGTCTGTGTTATGGGTCACGTTGATCATGGTAAGACATCTTTGTTAGATGCAATCCGTACAACTCATGTAACCAGCGGTGAGGCCGGCGGTATTACCCAGCACATTGGTGCTTCTGTAGTTGAGGTAAATGATCAGACAATTACCTTCTTAGATACACCGGGACATGAGGCATTTACAGCTATGCGTATGCGTGGTGCCCAGTCTACTGATATTGCAATTTTGGTAGTTGCAGCAGATGATGGTGTAATGCCACAGACTGTAGAAGCGATTAACCATGCGAAGGCTGCAGGCGTTGAAATTATTGTTGCAGTTAATAAGATTGATAAAGAAAGTGCCAATGTTGAGCGTGTAAAACAGGAATTAATGGAATACGAATTAGTTGCTGAAGAATGGGGCGGTTCTACTATTTTCTGTCCGGTTTCCGCACATACCAAGGAAGGTATGGAAAACCTGTTAGAAATGATTCTGTTAACAGCAGAAGTAATGGAATTAAAGGCTAACAAGAATCGTAAGGCAAGAGGTATTGTTATTGAAGCCGAGCTGGATAAGGGACGTGGTCCGGTTGCAACCGTTTTGGTACAAAAGGGTACCTTAAAGGTTGGTGATACCATTGCAGTTGGTAGTGCACATGGTAAGGTTCGTGCTATGATGGATGATAAGCAACGGAGAGTGAAAGAAGCAACTCCGTCTACTCCGGTAGAGATTCTTGGCTTAAACGGTGTTCCAAATGCAGGTGAAATCTTTATTTCAACTGATAATGAAAAAGAAGCAAGAACCATGGCGGAAGCATTTATCAGCTATGAGAAGGAAAAACTGATTGCAGAAACCAAGTCTAAGATGTCCTTAGATGATTTGTTCTCACAGATTCAGGCTGGTAATGTCAAGGAATTAAATCTGGTTGTAAAGGCAGATGTACAGGGTTCTGTTGAAGCTGTTAAGCAGAGCTTATTGAAGTTATCAAATGAAGAAGTTGTAATTAAGGTTATTCATGCAGGTGTTGGTGCAATTAATGAATCCGACGTTATTTTGGCTTCGGCATCCAATGCGATTATTATTGGATTTAACGTACGTCCGGATGTAACTGCTAAGGATACAGCAGAGCGTGAGCAGGTTGATTTACGTTTGTATCGTGTTATTTATGATGCAATTGAAGATATTGAGGCTGCTATGAAGGGTATGTTAGACCCAATTTATGAAGAAAAAGTAATTGGTCATGCAGAGGTACGTCAGACTTATAAGGCTTCCGGCGTTGGTACAATTGCAGGTTCTTATATTCTGGATGGTATTATTCAGAAAAATGCTACCTGTCGTGTATTCCGGGAAGGTGAGCAGATTTTCGAAGGACCTTTGGCATCCTTAAAGCGTTTCAAGGACGATGTGAAGGAAGTAAAGAGCGGATACGAGTGTGGTCTTGTATTTGATGGCTTCCATGATGTAAAGGAATTCGACCAGATTGAAGCTTATATTATGGTTGAGGTACCTAGATAAGAGGTAGAAATCATGAGAAAGAATAGTGTTAAAAATACTAGAATTAATAGCGAGGTTCAACGGGAACTGAGCATCATTATCCGAGAAGATATTAAAGATCCGCGTATTCATTTCCTGACTTCTGTTACAGATGTGCAGGTTGCACCGGATTTGAAGACCTGTAAGGCATACATTAGTGTTATGGGTGATGAAGAGGAACAACAGAATACCTTGGCCGGATTAAAGAGTGCAATGGGCTATATTCGTCGGGAATTGGCACATCGGATTAATCTTCGAAATACGCCGGAAATTACATTTATTCTGGATGATTCCATTGCATATGGTGCAGCAATGTCAAAGAAAATTGCAGATTTGCATGTAGAAGAATATGATTCGGATGAGGAATCAGCGGAAGAATAATCAGTACAGGATTAGTGATTAAAATAGCGGAAGAAATAGGTGAAAATTATGAACCAATTTATGGAAGCAATTGAACAGGCACAGAGTATTGTTATTCTGGGGCATATTCGCCCGGATGGAGACTGTGTAGGTTCTTGTACAGGAATGTACAATTATATTATGGATAATTTTTCGGGGAAGCAGGTAGATATTTATCTGGGACAATTTGATTCTGAGTTCTTGTTCTTGAATGGTGCTGATAAGGTGCATCATGAGGTACAGGAAGGAATCACCTATGATTTATGTCTGGCACTGGATTGTGCCAGTACAGACCGGTTTGGAGAATTTTCCGTTTATTATGAAACTGCGAAGGTAAAGGCGGCGATTGACCATCATGCCAGCAATGGCGGATATGGTGACATTTGTTTTGTGAAACCGGATGCTTCTGCGGCCTGCGAAGTAATCTATGGCTTATTAGAGCGGGATAAAATCAGCAAGCAATGTGCGGAAGCCTTATATCTCGGCATTGTGCATGATACCGGTGTCTTTAAGCATAGCAATACCACGAAGGAAACCATGTGTATTGCCGGTGATTTGATTGCTTTGGGGGCTATGCCAAGCGAAATAATTGACCGGACATTTTACAGCAAGAGTTATGTACAGAATCAGATTCTGGGCAGAGCCTTGATGGAAAGCTATATGGCTTTGGAAAATCGGTGTGTAGTAACCTGTTTGCGGAAGGATGTGTTTGATTTCTATCATGCGACCAGTGTAGATGTGGATGGCGTTGTAGATCAGATACGGGTTACGAGAGGTATTGAGGTGGCGGTATTCTATTATGAATATGAGCCGGATACGTATAAGTTTAGCCTTCGTTCTAACGAATATGTGGATGTAAGTAAGATTGCTGTTCATTTTGGCGGAGGCGGTCATTTGCATGCGGCAGGTTTCTCCTTGGTTGGAGAATGTCATGAGGTGATTGCAAAGGTATTAGAACAGATTTCTTTACAATTAAAGTAATAATTCTATCAAAACAGCCCGTTGTGGCTGTTTTGTAATAGAAGCAGGAGTAAATGGATGTACGACGGAATAATAAATGTATATAAAGAGCCGAGGTTTACTTCCTTTGATGTAGTAGCCAAGTTACTTGGAATTTTACATCAGAAGAAAATTGGGCATACAGGAACCTTAGACCCACAGGCAGAGGGTGTGTTGGTGATTTGTCTGGGAAAAGCCACAAAGCTTTGCGATATTCTCCCGGACCATGATAAAGAATATGAGGCAACTCTGTTACTGGGTACTACGACTGATACTGAGGATACTACAGGTCAGATATTAAGTCAGCAAGAAGTTTCTGTGACTGAAGAACAGGTGCAAGAAGCTATTCTGTCTTTTCTTGGTACATATGAACAGGTTCCTCCTATGTATTCTGCAATCAAGGTAAATGGACAAAAGCTGTATGAGTTAGCCAGACAAGGGAAGGTAATTGAGCGTCAGCCGAGACCGGTAACCTTATACAGATTGGAAATTCTGGATGTGGATTTGCCAAGGGTAGTGTTCCGGATTCAATGTAGCCGTGGCACATATATTCGTAGTCTTTGTCGGGATATTGGAGAAAAACTAGGCTGCGGTGGCTGTATGGAACGTTTGGTCCGTACCAAAGCCTGTGGCTTTCAGGCAGTGAATAGTTTACGACTTTCGGAGATAGAAGGATTGGTGCAGACTAATGCTTTCGAAGAGAAAATACATGCAATTGATACCATGTATCCGGAGTATCCGAAGATTCGGATGCGAAAGCAGGGAGATAAACTGGTATATAATGGCAATAAATTCCGAAAGAACATGATTGAGTCTATGACAGAAGGTTATCAGAAGGATACTTCCATAGAAGCGGATACCCATTCCGGATTCTTAGTTTATGATTCCGCCGGACAATTTATTGGAATATATCAATATCATCTGGACAAGCAGGAGTTTGCTCCATACAAAATGTTTTTGTAGAAAAGAGAATGATAATGCAACATATTACTGATGTGACAAATTTACAATTACATGATACAGCCGTTGCTTTGGGAAAATTCGATGGTTTTCATCGGGGACACCAACTGTTAATGAATCAGGTAAAACGGTGGCAAAATCAAGGCTTTACCGGGGTGATTTTTACCTTTGCTGAGGCAGGACAGGCAATTGGTGCCGCAAAGCACATAGATAGTTTCACTGAAAAGGTACACAAGGCAGAGCAAATGGGAGTACAGGTGTTATTGGAATATCCATTTACGAAAGAATTTGCCGGTTTGGAACCGGAAGCCTTTGTAACAGAGGTATTAATCCGACAATTGGATGTGAAAGCTGTTGCTGTAGGACGAGATTTTCGATTTGGAAGAGCCAGAAGCGGAGATGCTGAATTATTAGTTCAGTTGGGCAACAAGTATGGATTTCAAGTACAGGTGTTTGATAAGTTGAAGGAACAGCAAGAGGAAATTAGTTCTTCTGTTATTCGGAATGCAATTGTAAATGGTCAGATGAAATTAGTAAGCAACTATATGGGGAAAGGATATAGTGTTTACGGTGAAGTGATTCATGGAAAAGGGCTTGGACATACCATTGGAATCCCTACAGCGAATCAGATGATTCCTAAGGAAAAACTGGTGCCTCCATTGGGAGTTTATGCTGTGCAAATTCATTGGAAGGAACAAATATATTCGGGAATATCGAATCTGGGTTGCAAGCCTACTGTTACAGCGGAAGAAATACCGGGGCTGGAAACCTATATATTTGATTTTAATCAGGATATCTATGGTGAATGGTTGGAAGTGGAACTGGTTCATTATATTCGTCCGGAACAGAAGTTTGAAAATCTGGATGTTTTAATAGCACAAATGAAAACAGATATAGAGAAGGCAAAAACCGTTTTGAATGTGTAGTGCATGCAATCAAAGCGGTTTTTTGATTGGAATTAGTTTGATATCTAATTAAAGCTGTATTATAATTTATATATAATAGCGAACGATATTATTCATAAAATGGGGAAGGGGAAATTATATGAAAAAAATTATGAAGAAATGTGCGGTTTTCTTTACGATATGTGCAATGCTTATGGTGTATTTGCCACGTGTTGATGTTGCGGCAGATTTGGTAACTATCGTAACCACAGAGAGCGAATTCATCAATGCACTGAATCAGGACGGAACCATAGTCTTAAATGCAGATATTTTTACGACCGCAAGTCCTATAGAAATTATTGGTAGGAATCTGGTTCTGGATTTGAATGGGCATACCATATCTACAAGCGATGCCACTGCAGACAGCGTAGTATTTGTTTCGAATTCTACGGTTGTTATTGAGAATAACAGCGAAATGTCAGGTGGTATATCCAGTGTGAATGGAGCAGGAACCGGAAGTGCACTGAAAGTCAGTAATCTGCATGGCGAAGCAAATGTTACGATTAAGGCTGGATTATACAGTGCAAGAGGTTATGAAACATTTGTAGTAGAAGAAAGTACTGCACAGACCGGAAATGCGAAATTGACAATTGAAGACGGTACGTTTGATGGGGATACCAACGGTTATTCGTTATTTAAAAAAGATGGTGGTGAAATTGTTCTAAATGGCGGACAGTTTCAGCAAGACCCATCATTGTATCTCGGTGAGAACAGAACCGTTGTACATCATTATGGTATGGGAGTGTATGAGGTGCGTTCGACAATCATGAGTCCGGAATTCCAAGCTGTATTAAAGGATGGTAAAATTACCATTCCTGCAATGACACCAACGGAACATGAAGCGGTATCTGCCTATGTTAGTGCGTATCTTGCTGCCTATAATACCGATGAATATATATTCATGGCAGAACCGGTTACAAAGGAAGATAACACTGTGGATACGACTCAATGTGATATCGTTAAGGAAGAAAATGGTGAACGTGAAGTACATAGAATTCCGACTGTTTATGCAGCAACGGTAGATGAAAATGCAGCAGCAAAGGTAAAGTCATTTGTTGGACTAATTGAACAAAACCAGCTGTTCTATACCACTGATTTGGAAATTGTAAATTATTGGATTCATGGATTCGATGCCGGAAAAGATGAAGCCATGATGGTTAGTGATATTACCAATTATTCCGGTGAACTGAAAGAATTGATGGATAACAGCAATGTAAGGGCAGAGTTCTTAGAGGCTCGTATGGGCGAAGATTCGGATTTGTTCATCTATCGATTGGGGGATGTGGCATTTTCCTATGAAGGTGTTTACTATGGGTACACAGGTCCTGCCGGTGGTTGTGCACAAAATGTTATTTATGTGCCGGATGACACTGCTACCACAACAGATGCGTTAATGGCAGCGGCACAAAGCCGTATTAATACATATTTAGGAAATGATACACAGGTAGTCTTAAGTTACGGTGGTATTATCAGTGATATTCGCCATCCGATAGATCCAAATGATGCAACCTATTATGAATATGTATTAGATGAAATGGATTTGCAAGATGCCAATATAGAGCATTATTTTATAGCAACGGTAAATGGTGTGCAACATAAGCTGTTAATTATTCCTAATAGCAATAAAATGAAAACGCCGACCTATTCATCGATTGATGCATCTGATAAAGTGGAAATTCATACACCGTCACCGGATGTACCGTTGGATACCAATGTTGAAGTGGATGAAATTGTAAGTGGAGATGAGTATGATCGTATTGTTCAGCTTCTGGATGTGAAAGAGAATGTAACTTATGATTTGAATCTTTACTCCAAGTCAATTCAGGATTATATAACCAAAATAGACAATGCTGAATTTGAGGTGCGGATACCGATTCCAAGAAGTTGGGCAAAGAAGACATTGATGGCATACTATGTGGACGGTCAGGGAAATGTTTCGAAACATACTGTAACAATCGATGATTCAAATGGTTATTATGCTGTGTTCTATACAGATCATTTTAGTATCTATACCATAGCAGAGGCAAAAACGACTGATACAACGGCGACTGACACCACAACAGAAGCAACCACTGAAAAACCTGTAACTCCGAACACCGGAGATGACATGCAGGTAATGCCTTGGTTCGGACTTATGGGACTTGGCCTTGTTGGCTTGATTGGTTCTCGGAAAGTCAGAAAATAAAGAATCAATAAGAGATTAAGTAGTAAGAACATTTTATACTTAGAAAACTAATAAGAGGATGAACAACTTATAGAGTCGCTTCATCCTCTTATTTTTATATGGTTTATTTTTGTAATTTTCCTAAGAATTCACGAATACGTTCGTTGTCTGAATGGAAAACCTCATCCGGAGTACCTTCTACAACCACATATCCCTTATCCATAAACAGAACCCGGTCGGAAACCTTACGGGCAAACTCCATTTCGTGAGTAACAATAATCATGGTCATATTGGACTCTGCTAACTGTTTAATAACCTTAAGAACTTCTCCGGTTAATTCCGGATCAAGAGCGGAGGTTGGTTCGTCAAAGAATAACACGTCCGGCTTCAATGCAAGGGCTCTTGCAATTGCTACACGCTGCTGTTGACCGCCGGATAACTGATGCGGATAATAGTCCGCTTTGTCTGCCAGTCCCATTTGCTCCAATAACATCTGAGCTTCCAACATTACTTCATCCTTTGGACGTTTTTGCACTTTCAGTGGTGCATCTGTAATATTCTTTAATACGGTATAATGTGGAAACAGGTTAAAGTTCTGAAACACTAAACCAAAGCTTTGTTTGATTTTTTCCAGTTCTGCCGGTTTTGCATAGACAGAACGTAATGCTTTCACTTTTTTCTTCTTTGGCTTCCCCGGTTTGCCATTTTTTTTGATTTTAGGAGGCTCTGTGACTGTAACGGTTACTTCCTGCATAGATGCAGCCTGTTTACCAAGATAGGAGAGAGTCCCCTCATCCATGGTTTCTAATAGGGTTGCACAACGTAGCAAGGTTGATTTGCCGGAACCGGATGGACCGATAATGGATACCACTTCGCCCTGATGAACGTTTAAGGAAATGTCTTTTAATACCTCTAACTGGTCAAAAGACTTTTTCACATGTTGCATTTCCAAATATGGATAATAGTTTTGCTCCATCAACCTCACCTCCTAATAATAACCTAATTTCTTTTCCATTCGGTTCATAACGAAGGAAACCAGAAGATTAAACAAATAATAGAATAATGCCGCTACTGCAAAAGGCACCATTGTGGTTTCTGCTGCAGCTATCTGTTTTGCCACACTGAACATTTCGATTAAGGATAGTGTATATGCTAAAGAGGTATCCTTTACCAATGTAATAATTTCATTTGTTACCGACGGTAAAATGATTTTGATTACCTGGGGAAGGATAATCTTCATAAAGGTCTGTACTTTTCCGTAACCTAAGAGCTTGGCAGCTTCATATTGACCCTTTGGAATGGCTTCAATGCCGGACCGATATATTTCAGCAAAGTAGGCAGCATAATTAATAGTAAAACCTAAGATAATTGCCGGGAATCTCCAGGCGTTGCCTGTAGGAATGTCAAACACATAACCCGGAAAGTAGAACACGACCATTAACTGTAGCATCAACGGCGTTCCGCGCATAACAGAGATATATAATTGTGTAATCCACCGGATAAAACGGTTCTTAGACATTCTTCCGAATGCCACAAGAAAGCCCAGCGGCATGGAAAAGAGCAGAGTCAAGGCAAAGATACTGATTGTAATCAGAAAGCCTTGTGCTAACTCTGTTAGCATTACCGAAAAAGCCATGGTGTGTTCTCCTTTCTAGAATAAATGATTATTCCAAACAAGTCATATCAGACAAACCGTACTTTTCAGCCAATGCATCAAAAGTACCGTCTTCTTTCAACTTCTGTAAATCTTCGTTAATAATGTCGCGTAATTCTGTGTTGTCTAAGGCGAAACCAACGCCGTACTTTTCAGAATTCAAATGCTCATCTAAAATCATGAATTTGTCACTACCGCGACTTTCAAGCTGATATTGTGCAACACCGATATCCATAGCAACAGCATCCACGCTACCGATTTCTAATTCTGCAAATGCAGAGTTGTAATCAGAGAAGGTCTGGATTTTCTTGAAAGTATCAGCCAAGGCCTTTTGCTGTTCTTCGTCCTCTAATACTGCAAGTGCAGCAGACGCAGCCTGAACACCAACGACTTTATTCTCTAAATCTGCTAATGTAGTAATACCGGACTCTGTTGATACTACAATTACCTGACTGTTATCTACATAAGGTACAGACCATGCATAGTCATCTTCACGACCATCAATGGTAAATCCGTTCCAGATACAGTCAATGGAACCGGAGTTTAACTCGTTATCCTTGCTATCCCAAGCGATTGGCTGTTTTACTAAGGTCCATCCTTCTAACTCACAAACCGCCTCTGCCAGCTCTAAGTCAAAACCGGTATACTCGCCGTTTTCGTCCATATAACCATATGGAGGGTATTCTGCATCGAAACCTACTACAAATGTAGTGTCATCATTTTTACTGCAACCGGTCAGCATGGTAACGCCTAATGCTAAGGCTGCAACAAGACATAATAATTTCTTTTTCATTGTTCTTCCCTTTCTGAGAATTGCTCTCACTCAAATAAATAATAAATTATGTAGGCAGAAGCAAGTCTGCACACAAAATTCATATTATCATAAGGAAAGGAGTGGTGTCAATTCTTCCCGAAGGAAACCTGAAAACATTTGAAAATCAACGATTTTGAGAGAAAATGCGGTGAAAAAAGAAAAAAAGATAAAATGTCAAGCATTTTTACTTGACAAAGGTTGATTGCCCATATATAATGACAAAGGTGTAAAGCAAAAAACCTTTACAAGGAGTGTTCTTCATGGAAATGGAAAAAATCCTGCGAAAGTCGATTTTGTACGACTTTTACGGAGAGTTGTTAACTGAACATCAGAAACGAATCTATGAAGAAATTGTGTTTAATGACATGTCTTATACAGAAGTGGGAGACATGGAAGGAATCAGTCGCCAAGGTGTGTATGATTTAATCAAGCGTTGTGACAAGATACTGGAAGAATATGAAGGCAAATTAAAGTTGGTTGAAAAGTTCCAGAATACCAAAGCAATGGTGGCACAGATTCAAGCAATTACGAAAGAAATGAAGGAAGCCAATGCTGATGTAGCACTGGTGGATAAGATAGAAGCAATGGAACAGTTGTCCAATGCAATTTTAGAAGAATATTAGTTGGAGAATCCCAATGGCATTTGATAGTTTATCTGAAAAATTACAAAATGTATTCAAGAAGCTGCGAAGCAAGGGTGCCCTGACAGAGAAAGACGTTCAGGAGGCAATGAAGGAAGTAAAACGTGCGTTATTAGAAGCAGACGTTAACTTCAAGGTGGTAAAGCAGTTTATTAATACCGTAAGCGAACGGGCTGTGGGTCAGGATGTATTGAATGGCTTGAATCCGGGCCAGATGGTAATTAAGATTGTTAAGGAAGAAATGGTAAATCTCATGGGTTCTGAAACCACAGAGATTAAGATGCTTCCGTCCAATGAAATTACCGTAGTTATGATGTGTGGTCTGCAGGGTGCTGGTAAAACCACCACCGCAGCAAAATTGGCAGGACAGTTTAAGAATAAGGGTAAGAAGCCATTATTGGTTGCCTTGGACGTATATCGTCCGGCAGCGATTAAGCAGTTGGAAATCAACGGTGAGAAGGTAGGCGTTCCGGTATTTACCATGGGCGACAATCATAAGCCGGTGAATATAGCAAAAGCAGCTATTGAACATGCTGCAAAGAATCATTTGAATCTGGTATTCTTAGATACCGCCGGACGACTTCATGTAGATGAAGCTATGATGGAAGAGTTGGAAGAAATTAAGAGCCAGATTAATGTTACACATACACTGTTGACCGTCGATGCAATGACCGGTCAGGATGCAGTGAATGTGGCAACCAACTTTAATGATAAAATCGGTATCGATGGCGTCGTTCTGACAAAGTTAGACGGTGATGCCAGAGGTGGTGCGGCACTTTCTATTCGTGCAGTAACCGGAAAACCGATTCTATACATCGGTATGGGTGAAAAGCTTTCAGACTTAGAGCAATTTTATCCGGACCGTATGGCAAGTCGTATTCTTGGCATGGGTGATGTGGAATCCTTAATTGAAAAGGCACAGGCGGCCATTGATGAGGACAAAGCCCGGGAAATGACCAAGAAAATGAAGAAAAACGGATTTGATTACAACGATTTTCTGGATAGTCTGGAACAGATGGATAAAATGGGTGGTATGCAAGAAATGCTATCATTGCTTCCGGGAATGGGTAGTCAGATGAAGAATGTTGAAATTGATGAGAATGCAACCAAGCATCCGAAAGCAATTGTTCTTTCCATGACACCGGAGGAACGTGCCAATCCAAGTATTATGAATGTTAGCCGGAAACGTCGAATTGCCGCCGGAGCCGGAGTTGATATTTCGGAAGTGAATCGATTTGTAAAACAGTTTGAACAATCCAAGAAAATGATGAAACAATTTTCCGGGATGATGGGCGGAAAGAAACGCCGGGGAATGCGATTCCCATTTTAACTAGCCTATAATCATTTATTATAGAATAAAAACTAAGGAGGTGTAAGAAAATGGCAGTAAAGATTCGTTTAAAGAGAATGGGACACAAGAAGGCTCCTTTCTATAGAGTTGTTGTTGCTGATGCAAGATCACCAAGAGATGGTAGATTTATCGAGGAAATCGGTACTTACGATCCAAACCAGGACCCAAGTGTTATTAAGTTTGACGAAGAAGCTACAAAGAAGTGGTTAGCAAATGGTGCACAGCCAACAGAGACTGTTGCTAAGCTTTTGAAGCATGCTGGTATTGAGAAGTAGGGAGGTTTGTCCATATGGTTGAATTAGTAGAACTAATTGCAAAATCCCTAGTTGATCACCCGGATGAGGTTGTAGTAACCCAGACTGAATCCGAGAACGTGATTACAGTTGAATTAAAGGTTGCTGCCGATGATATGGGTAAAGTAATCGGAAAACAAGGTTCCATTGCAAAGTCCATTCGTACAGTTGTAAAAGCAGCAGCGTCCAAGGGTGACAAAAAGGTTGAAGTGAAAATCGGATAACGATGACAGACGGCCACTGACGGAGGAGACTCCATTGGTGGTCTTTCACTTTATGAAAGGAAGAAGTATGGAAGATTTATTAAAGGTTGGTGTGATAACAAGCACACATGGAATCAAAGGCGAAGTAAAGGTATATCCGACAACAGATGATTTACAGCGCTTTACCTATTTGAAGGACTGCATTTTGGATACCGGGAAGCAAAAACTTCCTATGGAAGTAGAAGGTTGCAAATTCTTCAAGAATCAGGCGATTTTGAAATTTAAGGGATATGACAATATCAATGATATTGAAAAATATAAACAAGCAACCCTTTGGGTAACCAGAGAGAATGCCGTACCGTTAGAGGAAGGCGAATTCTACATCGCTGATATTATAGATGCTAAGGTATATGAAGAAGATGGTAATTACCTTGGTGTGTTAACGGATGTTATGGAGACCGGTGCTAATGATGTGTATGTGGTAAAAATGGAAGGCGGTAAGGAGTTATTAATTCCGGCTATCCCACAGTGCATTATAGATGTAGATGTTGAAGAACCGAAGGTAGTAGTTCGATTAATGAAGGGTATGCTGGAGGATTAGGAATGAATTTTCATGTAATGACATTATTTCCGGAAATGATTATGCAAGGTCTTGGAACCAGCATTACCGGAAGAGCAATGCAGAATCATTTAATAGAAATAGAGGCAGTAAATATTCGGGATTTTACCCTGGAAAAGCATGGACACGTTGATGATTATCCTTATGGTGGCGGTGCCGGAATGGTTATGCAGGCAGAACCAATCTATCGAACCTGGGAATCTATTACCAATCGGATTGGTAAGAGGCCAAGAGTGGTATATATGACCCCTCAAGGTGCTGTCTTTAACCAGAGCATGGCGGAGGATTTTGCCAAGGAAGAAGATTTGATTATTCTATGTGGTCATTATGAGGGTGTAGATGAACGGGTATTGGAAATGATTGTAACGGATAATGTATCCATTGGAGATTATGTGTTGACCGGTGGTGAATTACCGGCTATGGTTATGATTGACTGTATTTCCCGTTTGGTGCCCGGGGTATTAAATAATAACGTATCCGCAGAATTTGAATCCTTCCATGAGAATTTATTAGAGTATCCGCAGTACACAAGACCGGAAGAATTCATGGGGAAACGGGTGCCGGATATTTTACTTTCCGGTCATCATGCAAACATTGAAAAGTGGCGCCATGAACAATCCGTAAAGCGTACAATGGAACGAAGACCGGACTTGCTACAGGATAAATAATTGAATATTTGGTTGACCATAATCAGCAGAAATGGGTAAAAAATTGCCTGTTTCTGCTGATTTTTTGCCTGTTTCTGCTAAAGGGCTAGAAAAAAATAAAAAAAATTGCTATACCATAAAGTGATTTGAGTAAATAACGAATTAATCGTATATGGGAGAAAGCGTATTACGAGGAGATTGTTAAACTGTAATGGTCTCCTTGTAATACAAGAGGTAAGGAGGATCTGAAGATGAAAGAAGAGAATTACTTTTTAGGTGCGTTAGGAGCAATTATTGGTTCTATTCCAGGCATTATTTTATGGGTTATAATTGGACTATTGGGCAGAGTTGCTGTTATATCGGGAGTTGTGATAGCCGTTGGTTGTTTGCTTGGATACTGTTGGCTCGGTAAAAATATCAGTAAAGTCAGTGCAATTATATGTGCGTTGGTAATTATAGTTGCTACCTTTGTAGGTATTAATTCTAATTATATTATTACGTTTATGAAGGAATTTGGTTGCTCCTTCCTAGAGGCTGCTACTTCACTATTTTATTTGATTTCTGTGGATAAAGGGTTTATGGCTAGTTATATTGGTAACATGGTGATTGGTTATCTTTTTTCTATTGGTGGAGCCATCTTGGCATTTTTTAAGTTCTTCCGTGTATAATCCAATGAAAAATCAAGGACCATTGTTTTACTAAGGATTCATTGTAAAGCAATGAGTCCTTTTTAATTGTAAGAATAATTAGTAGAAAAATACTTGGGATTATTCTATAATGATGTAGAATACAGGTTATAGATAGATGATTTGGAGATTTACATGAGTGAACATATCAATAATTTAACCACCCTTTGTTATATTGAACAGGATGATTGCTACTTAATGTTGCATCGTGTTAAAAAACAACAGGATGTGAATAAAGACAAATGGATTGGACTTGGTGGGCATTTTGAAGCCGGTGAGAGTCCGGAAGAATGTTTGTTGCGGGAAGTGAAGGAAGAAGCAGGATTAACGTTAACACGTTGGCGCTTTCGGGGAATCGTTACATTTACGTTTCAATCACCGGATTTTTTAGAGATGAAAGCATATATGAATTCCAAAGCAGTGGGATGGGATAAATCAGGAAAGCTGGTACAAGATAATATGGTGCAGGCGGATATGGAATATATGTGCTTGTTTACGGCGGATGCTTTTGAAGGCGAATTGACGGATTGTGAAGAAGGCACTCTGGAATGGGTAAAAAAGACAGAGGTTCAAGATTTACCAATTTGGGAAGGAGACCGGGTATTCTTCCGTTTACTGGAACAGAATCGACCATTTTTCTCACTGAAATTGGACTATATCGGTGAGGAATTGCAACGAGTTGTTTTAGATGGAGTAGAAATAGCAGATTATAAGAAAGAAATATTATAAATGATAGGAGGGACGAACATGAGCAATAATCAGAATTCGAATATACAACCGGAAGAAAATGAAATTGATGAAGTGGTTTTTAACGAGTCCTATGAGGCAGAAGAAGTAGAATCAACCGTAATTACACCGGAGGAATCATTGGTCGAAGAACCGGTGGCTATGGTGGAGTTGTCGGAAGATTATGAAGATGAGGATGAATTGGATCGGATTCCGTTGGATGAGACAACAAATCAGTCATCAACGAACCAATCACGCAACCAAAGAACTTCTAAGAAGAATAAGAAACCTGTGGGATTGGGTGTAACAGCGATGATTTTAGGTATTCTGTCTATATTGTTGTTCTGCAATCCGATTTTAGGGCTGGTGTTAGGAGCAGTTGCGGTAGTTCTTGGTATTGTTGCTTCCGCACGAGGAAACGGCAAGCAAATGGGCAATGCCGGAATTATTATGGGTGTCATCAGTTTGCTTTGTTATCTGGTTATCTTCATAATTTTTGGTGGAGTATTTCATAATGTTAACAAATTTGATGTGGAATTAACCGACACGGCATGGAGAAGAACGACAGATGGAAGTGTATTATATCTGTATAGTGACGGAACCTTTATTGACGTTGAAAAGGAAGGGGATTTTACAGATAATTTCTATTCCGGAACTTATGACATATTAGCGTATGAGGAAACAGGTATTTCCTTTAGTGGAATTGAAGCTAACTATGACACGGAATATTCTTATGATGTGCATTTGTATGTAGATACATATGTTTCCGACGGAGAAGAACGGAATAATATTGCCAATACGATTCAGTATTTGTTCTTGTTTGATGTAAAATACGCAGATGGTGATGTGGTTTCTGTGTGTGCACATGATACAGAACGATATGGCAACATTTATCCTGTGAAGGAAACGGTATTAATATACCCTTCGAATGATAATGTATATATTCCGGGAAATGCCACTGATGAATCTGCTACCGAAACGGAGGCAAGTACAGAATCTATAACTGAGACCGAAACGGAGGTAAGTACAGAAGCTACAACTGAGACCGAAACGGAGGCAAGTACAGAAGGTACAACTGAGACGACGACAGAGGTAACCTCAGAGGCAACAACAGAAGTAAGCACTGAACCTGTAACTGAGGCAACAACGGAAGCGAGTACAGAACCTGCAACTGAGACAACAACAGAGGTAAATACAGAAGCTACTACTGATACGGAAAATGAAGCAACGACAACAACGGAAGCAACCGGCGATAACGATTCCCTTTGGGGGGATATGGAAGACTTTTTCGAGGATGCCAAAGATGAATTCGACGAGTTTAGTTCTTCTGCTTCAGAAGAATGGGAGGATAATAGCGAGGAATTTAATAGTGTCTTTGACGAGGCCTCCAGTGCCTTTGATGAAGCATCCAGTGCTATTGACGAAATAGAAGAACAGATTGATACCAATAAGATTCAACAGTTCTTCCAAGGTATTATAAAAGCGATTCAGGATTGGCTGTCCAAGTGGGGATTCTAAAACTTGACAACCCATTGGGTTCAGTTCATAATGTACAAGAATATAGGTGTATAAGCACGGTGAAATTCGTGCAATAATATAGCAGAGGTGCAAAAGGCATGTGCGGATTTGTAGGATTTGTAGATCATTTGCCGGAAAAGGCAACAGTGATTGAAAACATGAAAAATGCAATTATTCATCGGGGACCGGATAGTGACGGAACTTATTTAGATGATGAAATTGCATTGGGATTTCGTAGATTGAGTATTATTGATTTAAACGCCGGGGATCAACCAATTTATAATGAAGATGGTTCATTGGTGTTAATGTTCAATGGTGAAATCTACAATTACCAAGGAATACGAGAAGAGTTGATTGAAAAAGGACATATATTCAAAACACAGTCCGATTCAGAGGTTTTAATTCACGCATATGAGGAATATGGTTACGATATGTTGAATATGCTTCGTGGTATGTTCAGCTTTGTAATCTGGGATACAAATGAAAAGAAGATGTTTCTTGCAAGAGATTTCTTTGGTATTAAACCAATGTATTATGCTCATATGAATGGAACATTTATGTTTGGTTCCGAAATCAAAGCATTTTTACATCATCCGAATTTTGATAAGAAGTTAAACCATGACGTGTTGGAGAACTATTTGACTTATCAGTATAGTCCATCTGCAGAAACCTTCTTTGAAGGGGTTATGTGTTTGCCACCGGCTCATTATTTGATATATGAGAATGGTAATGTGAAATTAACCCGTTACTGGGAACCGGAGTTTCAGGAACCGGATGAAAGCAAGGATTTAGAACAGTGGGCAGATGAGATTCGTGCCGCCATGGAAGATTCGATTCAGGCACATAAAATCAGTGACGTTGAAGTTGGTTCTTTCTTATCCAGTGGTGTAGATTCCAGCTATATTGCCTGTCTTGCAAATGTGGACAAGACATTTACAGTTGGATTCAAACAAAAGAAATATAACGAGATTTCGTATGCAAAGGAATTATCGGACATTATCCAGGTGCAGAATATCAGTAAAGTTATTACCCCGGATGAATACTGGGACAAGTTATCTATGATACAGTATTATATGGATCAACCTTTGGCGGATGCCTCGGCAATTGCGTTGTATTTCTTAGGGAATGAGACCGCAAAGCACGTAAAGGTTGCTATGTCCGGTGAAGGCTCTGATGAGCTGTTTGGTGGCTATAATATATATCGGGAACCATTGGAAAACAAGGCTTATGATGTAATTCCGTTTCCGATTCGCCGTCTGATTGGTAAGTTCGCAGCATTATTCCCGAAAAAGAGAGGATTTAATTTTCTGGTACGTCATTCAAAGACTTTACAGGAACGCTATGTGGGAAATGCGTTTATCTTTGACGAGAAAGAAAAAGATTGTCTCTTAAAAGAGCGAAATGGTGTTAATCCATTTGATGTTACACGTCCGTATTGGGAGCGCACCAAGGGAAAGGATACTGTTACCCAAATGCAATATCTGGATATTAATGTCTGGATGGTTCATGATATTTTGCTAAAAGCAGATAAAATGAGCATGGCAAATTCTTTGGAAGTGCGGGTTCCATTCTTGGATAAAGAAGTTTTTGAGGTGGCGTCTAGAATTCCACGGCAATATAAAGTGGAAGGGGAGATTACCAAGCGGGCTTTCCGAAAAACAGCAGTTGAAGTGTTGCCGGAAAAAGTGGCAGATAAGAAGAAGTTAGGATTCCCTGTACCGATTCGTGTATGGATGCGAGAAGAGAAGTATTATAATCGTATTAAGGATGCTTTTACGGGAGAAGCGGCAAAGCAGTTCTTTGATACAGATTATTTGATGAAATTATTAGATCAGCACAAAGCAGAGAAAATGGATAACAGCCGGAAAATATGGACAGTATTTATGTTTTTGCTTTGGTATGATGAATACTTTGTCAAACGAGCATAAGTTGTGTTAAAATAAGATATGTAAGAATATGAGGCTTACGAAAACGGGTGTTTTTTGCAAGCCTCATATGTGCGTAAAGGATAAATACATGGAACTTTGGCTAAAAATCGTAATTGTATATTTGGTATGCATGAATATCATTGGATTCTTTAGTATGGGAATGGATAAGAGCCGGGCTAAGAAGAAACAATGGCGCATTCCGGAACGAGTCTTGTTCACCATTGCATTTCTTGGAGGAAGCATCGGAAGCTTTGTGGGAATGCAGGTGTTTCGGCATAAAACAAAGCATAAAAGCTTTGTAATCGGGATTCCGTTAATTTTACTACTGCAAGTCTGTGGAGTCGCATTATTGTTTCATTATGTGAATTCTAAGTCAGCACAGCGGACGGATTTTGCCATGGGTACGGTAGTGACAGAAGTTGTATATGGCAAAGACTGTGAGGTGGCTGTAGAGGTTTTACAGGAACAAATCCAAATGCTGGACACAAGACAACTGTCTTGGAGAACAGATGGTTCTTCCGTTTATGTTATAAATCAACGTCTGGCACAAGGGGAAGCTATACCATTGACGAATCAGGAATTTGAATGGTTAGATAGGACGCTGAGAATCTGTGAAGACTCAAATGGGGCTTTGGATATTACAATTCATCCCTTAATTGAAGTATGGGGGATTGAAAGTGACAGTCCTGTTGTTCCTACACAGGAGCAGGTAACAGATGCGCAGGCAAAGACAGACTACCGACAGTTACATATTACAGAAACAGGAAGTTTATATGCAGATAGGAATACGGTATCGATTGATTTGGGTTCCGTAGGAAAAGGAATTGTAGCTGATGAGATTCGCTCCTATTTGGAAACACAAGATATCCATGGTGCAGTGATATCCATTGGGGGAACGATTCTGGTATACGGAGAGAAACCGGGTGTAGAGGAATGGACTGTTGCCATTCAAGATCCCAGAGGCGTCCAAGGTGAAATTCTTGGAAGTTTGACAATGAAGCAGAATGGTGTGATTTCAACATCCGGTGACTATGAACGTTATTTTATGGATGGAGACAAGCGATATCATCACATATTAGACCCGAAGTCCGGATATCCGGCAGAATCCGGATTATCCTCAGTGACCATTGTGTGTGAAGAGGGAATTGTAAGCGATGGTTTATCTACGGCTTGTTTTGTATTAGGGTATGAAAATAGCTTGCCTTTATTGGAACAATACGATGCAGAGGCTATTTTTGTAACAACTGAGAATCAAGTGATTGTTACAGAAGGGTTACGGTCAGCCTTTTCATTAACCAATGAAAACTATGAATTACAACCCTAGATTAAGGAGTAAATAAATGGAGCAAACGGAAATAAAACACAATGCAGATAATGCAATTGAAAATAATAAGAAGAGAAATGATATATTATTAATTGTCGGTATTCTGATTGGAATTGCCATTCTCGCAGTGGTTGTTTGGCTTGTGTTTTTCCAAGGTTCCGGTACGAAAGCAGTAGTTATGGTAAACGATAGGGTTATCTTCGAACAGGAATTAACTATGGATTGTCAGTTGCCGATTCAGACGGAAGCCGGATATAATATTTTACAGATTCAAAATGGTGAAGTCCGTATTTTAGAAGCGGATTGTAGAGACCAAATTTGTGTAGAGCATGTATCCATTAATAAAAAGGGTGAGACCATTGTGTGTTTACCACACAAATTGGTTGTGGAGGTACAATAGATGAAACCTGCAAAGAAAATTGCAAAAGAAGAAGGTGCACATCTTCTTACCTTTGGGAAATGGCTGATTTTTTCCTTGATTACAGGTATTGTTGTAGGTGTGGTTGGAACTGTTTTTTCAGCATCAATGACATATGTGACCCGAGTGCGTCAGGAACATTCCTGGCTGGTGTTGTTATTGCCAATTGCCGGCTTATTGATTGTACTTCTTTATAAGTTGTTAAATCAAGAACATCATAAGGGCACCAATCTGGTTATTACAGCCATTCGGACGGATGAGTTGATTCATGCCAGAACGGCACCGCTTATTTTCGTATCAACAATTTTGACTCATTTATGTGGAGGTTCCTCCGGACGGGAGGGTGCTGCCTTACAATTAGGTGGCAGTATTGGTGAGTCCATCGGGCGTATTTTTAAGTTTGATGAAAAAGACCGTACAATTATCATCATGTGTGGTATGAGTGCGGCATTTTCAGCTGTATTTGGCACGCCGTTAGCAGCGGTTATTTTTCCAATGGAAATGGTAAGTATCGGAGTTATGTATTACGCAGCCTTGGTGCCTTGTACGGTTGCATCTTTAGTTGCAAATCAGATTGCTTTGTATTGTGGTATGCACGGAGAGCATTTTGTGGTATCGAATATTCCGGAATTTACAGTGGTGAACACTGCCAAAATCGGAATTTTAGCGATTTTATGTGCATTTTTGAGTATTGTATTCTGTATCGTATTGCATGAGACAGAAAAACGGATTCGTGTATGGCTGAAGAATCCATATATTCGGATTGCCGTGTGCGGTGGGATAATTATTATCTTAACAGCAATTTTCGGAACCGATTATAATGGTGCAGGTATGGAAATTATTCAACGTGCAGTGGAAGAGGGAGAAGTGTTTTTTGCGGCCTTTTTGATTAAAATGGTGTTTACAGCGCTAACCTTAGGTTCCGGTTACAAGGGTGGTGAGATTGTTCCAACCTTTTTCCTTGGGGCAACCTTTGGCTGTTTAATGGGACAGTTGCTTGGTATTTCGCCAATGCTTTGTGCTGCGGCAGGAATGACCGGTGTATTTTGTGGCGTAACCAATAGTCCTATGACATCTCTGTTTTTGAGCTTTGAGTTGTTTGGCATGGAAGGAATGCCGTATTATTTGATTGTAATTGCAATTTGTTATATGCTTTCCGGTTATGTGGGCTTATATAAGAGTCAGCGAATTGTATATTCAAAATCCGAGCCGACATACATAAACCGAAAGTCCGAATAGGATTGGAGGAGTTGTTTTGGCAAAGAAGGTTGCGTTTCTCGGTATGTTTACAGCATTAGGATTGGTTTTAGGATGGCTGGAATCTCTGTTGCCGGTGGTACCATTTGCACCCGGTATTAAGATTGGTTTGGCAAACATCACTGGGTTGCTGATTCTGTATCGGTTCGGCTGGAAGGAGGCAGTTTGCGTTAATCTGCTTCGTGTCGGATTATCCGGTGTCATGTTTGGAAATCTTTCCATAGTCATATACAGTTTTGCAGGTGCGGTATTGAGTTTGCTGGCAATGGTATTGCTAAAGAAAATAGACAAATTCTCCATTGTTGGTGTTAGCGTAATTGGTGGAGTTATGCACAATATGGGGCAACTGATTGTGGCTGCAGTATTGATGGAAAATGCGGTAATCCTATATTATTTGCCGATTTTGGTTGTATCCGGTGTGATTGCCGGTGTGCTGACCGGATTGGTAGGAGCATTTTTGCATAAGCATCTTCCAAAGGAAATCGGTTGAATAACAAGGTAAATTGTATTAAAATTATAATATTCTAAGGAAATGAGGTAGTAGGTATGGGTTTGCTTACTTTTAAGGGTGGTATACATCCTTACGAAGGCAAAGAATTGACCATGGACAAACCAATTGAGGTGTATTTGCCAAAGGGTGATATGGTTTATCCGCTGAGTCAGCATATTGGAGCACCGGCGAAGCCGTTGGTGAAAAAAGGAGACCGTGTTTTGGCGGGACAGAAGATTGCAGAGGCAGGAGGATTTGTATCTGCACATATTCATTCCTCTGTATCCGGTACGGTAAAATGTATTGAATCCCGCTTAACAGCAGGTGGAAATAAGGTGAATTCCATTGTAATTGAGAATGACGAAGCATTTGAAAGTGTGGATTATAGCGCCAACGTGAAGCCATTAGAGGATATGAGTCGGGAAGATATTATTGCAGCCATACAAGAAGCAGGTATTGTTGGTATGGGTGGTGCGGGATTTCCGACCCATGTGAAGCTTTCTCCGAAGAATATCGAAGCCATTGATTATATAATTGTAAATGGTTCTGAATGTGAACCGTATCTGACATCGGATTATCGCAGAATGATGGAAGTACCGGAGAAAATAGTAAAAGGTCTGGAAGTGGTATTAAAGTTGTTTCCCAACGCTTCCGGTATTATAGCGATTGAAGACAATAAGCCGAAAGCTATTCAATTGTTGAAGGAAATGGTAGCGAATAATCCTAAAATAAAAGTGAATAAGATGAAAACCAAGTATCCGGAAGGTGCAGAGCGCCAGTTGATTTACGCAAATACCAAGCGATACATTAATTCGAATATGTTGCCGGCAGATGCAGGCTGTATTGTACATAACATTGATACATTGGTTGCTATTTATGAGGCGATTTATAATGGAAAGCCATTAATTGAACGAATTGTAACGGTAACTGGTGATGCGATTGTAAATCCAAAGAATTACAAGGTATTGTTGGGAACAAATTTCCAGGAATTAATTGATGCGGCCGGCGGTTATAAGAAAGATGAACCGGAGAAGATTATTGCTGGTGGTCCAATGATGGGAAAGGCTGTTATCAGCACAGATATTCCGATTGTAAAGGGATCTTCTGCAATTCTTTGTATGCAGGAGGATGAAGTAGCGGCATGTGAACCGTCTAATTGTATTCGCTGTGGCAGATGTGTGTCTGTTTGTCCGGGACGTGTCAATCCTTCAAAATTGGCAAAATTAGCAGAATTGGGTAAGATAGACGAATTTGTAGAACAGGATGGCATGGAATGTTGTGAGTGTGGATGTTGTTCCTATATATGTCCTGCTAAGCGTCATTTAACACAAACCATAGCGGCAACCAGAAAAAGCATTCTGGCAAGCCGTAAGAAATAGGAGGTATCACTATGGCTGAATTGAAGAAAATTTCCTCCTCCCCGCATGTGAGACAGGAGGATAGCACATCCAGCATTATGCTTGATGTCATTATTGCCTTGTTGCCGACTACGATTATGGGTGTTTATAATTTTGGTATTTCTGCCTTTATATTGATTCTTGTTTGTATGGCGACTTGTTTTGCCAGTGAGTTGGCATTTCAATATTTCACAAAGAGAAAGATTACTATCGGAGATTTCAGTGCTATTGTAACCGGTTTATTATTGGCATTGAATTTACCACCGAGCTTGCCTTGGTGGATGGCAGTTTTGGGTAGTGTGTTTGCAATTATCGTTGTAAAACAGTTATTTGGCGGAATTGGACAGAATTTCATGAATCCGGCTTTGGCAGCCAGATGTTTTCTGTTGATTTCATTTACACTTCCGATGACTACCTTTACATATGATGCGGTTACTACTGCAACACCTCTTGCTTTGTTGAAGGCAGGAGAACACGTGGATTTGCTTCGTATGTTTATGGGAAGTACTGCCGGAACCATTGGTGAAACATCTGCAGCGGCACTGTTAATTGGTGGTGCATATTTGCTGTTTAAGCGTGTCATTGATATTCGGATTCCGTTATCTTATATTGGAACCTTTACGATTTGCATTTTGATTTATTCTTTAGCCAGTGGCAGAGGTTTGGATTGGACCTATATTGTGGCACATATTTGTGGTGGTGGTTTGCTGTTGGGTGCTATTTTTATGGCAACCGATTATGTAACATCACCGATTACATCCAAGGGTCGTTGGATTTATGGTGTAATACTTGGCATATTAACCTTTGTATTGCGAAGCCCATGGAATCCGACAACAGCCGCAGAGGGTGTGTCATATTCGATTTTGTGCGGTAACTTATTAGTGCCGATTATTGAGCGTTTTACAGCTCCGAAATCCTTTGGAAGGGGGGCTGAAAAACATGAATAAACAGATGATTAAGGATTCGCTTATTTTATTTGCTATTACTTTAATTGCAGGTTTGTTGCTGGGTGGAGTTTATGCGATTACCAAGGATCCGATTGCAGCCGCTCAGGAGCGGAAGAAACAGGAAGCATATCAGGCAGTCTTTTCTGATGCAACCGGCTTTGAAGCGGTAGAAGCGGATATAGAAAATGCTTCAGATGTTTTGGCTAAAGCGGGATATGAGAAGTATGCCATTGGTGAAGTGCAGCTTGCAGTAGATGATGCGGGGAATGCATTAGGATATGTTATGACAGTCACCTCCATGGAAGCATATAGTGGTGAATTAACCATTGCTATGGGTATCCGTATGGATGGAACGGTAAACGGTATTTCGTTCTTAACCTTGAATGAAACTACCGGCCTTGGTATGGAAGCTAAAAATCCGGAATTCTATGAACAATATTCCGACAAGCAGGTTGGTGCTTTTGTTGTAAAAAAAGGCAGTGCTTCTGCTGAGAATGAAATTGATGCCCTAACCGGTGCAACTGTGACCAGTAATGCAGTTACCAATGCAGTGAATGCAGGTATCTGTTATGCACAGAATTTGGGCTTGGAAGGAACAGAGATGGGAGGTGGTAGCGATGAATAAAGCCATAGAGCGTATTAAGAATGGTATCGTAACCGAGAATCCTACCTTTGTTCAGATATTAGGTATGTGTCCTACCTTAGCCGTTACCACATCTGCAATTAATGGTCTGGGTATGGGATTAAGTACCACCGTCATTTTGATTATGAGTAATTTGATGATTTCGGCTTTGCGGAATGTAATCCCCAATCGTGTTCGGATTCCTGCATATATTGTAATTGTTGCTTCTTTTGTAACCATTATTGATTTCTTGTTGCAGGCATTTATACCAAGTCTTTCTGAGAGCTTGGGTGGTTATATTAAGTTAATTGTTGTTAACTGTATTATCCTTGGACGTGCTGAGTCATACGCTTCTAAGAATCCTGTGATTCCATCTGTCTTTGATGGTGTGGGAATGGGACTTGGCTTTACGGTTGGTTTGACTGCGATTGGTTTGGTACGTGAGTTAATTGGTGCAGGTTCTGTATTTGGATTTGAAATTCCGGGATATACTTCAATTGCAATTTTTGTACAGTCACCGGGAGCGTTTTTGGTACTGGCATTCTTGATTGCATTCTTGAATTTCAGAAAAATGCGTAAGAAGAAGACAGCGTCCAATGATACCGTATGTCGTATGGAGGATTGTGCCCATTGTGGTAATACATCCTGTGGTGGTAAGTTCTTTGATTTCGATGGTGAAAATGACGTAGTTGGCCGTGTAGGTCAGAAACCAGAAACTGTGAAAGAGGAACCAAAACAGGCAGAGGAACCGAAAAAGGAAGAGGAACCAAAGCAAGCAGAGGAACCGAAAAAGGCAGAAGAACCAAAGCAGGCAGAGGAACCGAAAAAGGAAGAAGAACCAAAGCAGGCAGAGGAACCGAAGCAGGAAGCAGAATCAAAGCAGGCAGAGGAATCGAAGCAGGAAGCAGAACCAAAGCAAGCAGAAGAATCGAAGCAGGTAGAGGAGCCAAAACAAGAAGAAACTGAGCAGGATGAAGAAAAAGCCGTTAAAACGGCGATAGAATCCCAAGGAAAAAAGAATGGGAAAGGACGTTCTAAGTCTAAGAAAAAAGGAAATGGAGGAAAGCGCAAATGAGTGAAGTAACACAAATTATTTTAATTGCTGTGAGTGCGGCACTTGTGAATAACGTAGTCCTCAGTCAGTTCCTTGGACTGTGTCCGTTCTTAGGAGTATCCAAGAATATGAAATCAGCTGCCGGTATGGGAGTAGCGGTTATTTTCGTAATTGCTATTTCATCAGCAGTTGCCAGTTTGATTTATCAATTTATATTGGTGCCGTTTCATATTGAATACTTACAGACCATTGTATTTATTCTGGTAATTGCCGCATTGGTTCAGTTTGTAGAGATGTTCTTGAAGAAGGTAATTCCGGCTTTGCATAAAACATTAGGTGTGTATCTTCCGTTGATTACAACTAATTGTGCTGTGCTCGGTGTTGCATTGAATAATGTAACGGATAATTATGGATTTGTAAAAAGCGTTGTTAATGGTGTAGGAACTGCGATAGGCTTTACCATAGCCATTGTAATCTTAGCAGGTTTGCGTGAGAAAATGGAAGATAATGATATTCCGGCACCGTTCCAGGGAATGCCAATTGTACTGGTGACTGCCGGACTTATGGCAATTGCATTTATCGGTTTTTCCGGTTTGATTCGACTGTAGGAGGTGGCAGTAATGACAGAAATCATAATAGGAATTTTAATTGCCACCTTAGTTGTAGGTCTTACAGGTGTTATTATTGCAGTGTTACTAAGTATTGCCGGTGAAAAGTTTAAGGTGGAAGTGGATGAGAAGGAAATTGCTGTCCGCGAAGCACTTCCGGGTAATAATTGTGGTGGATGTGGTTATCCGGGCTGTGATGGTCTGGCTACTGCCATTGCACAAGGAGAAGCACCGGTATCTGCTTGTCCGGTTGGTGGCGAAGCAGTAGCGGAAGCAATTGCAGCAATTATGGGAACAGAGGTTACAGCGGGAACCCGAATGACTGCGGTGGTAAGATGTGCAGGAACCTGTGAAAAAGCTGTAAGTCAATATGAATATGTTGGACCAAAGAGTTGCAGTTTAGCGCAGAATAATCCCAATGGAGGCGCAAAAGCATGTACTTATGGCTGTACCGGATTTGGCGACTGTAAAGCGGCTTGTCCATTTGATGCTATTGAAATTATCGATGGCATTGCAGTGGTAGACAAGGAGAAGTGTAAAGCATGCGGAAAATGTGTAGCTACCTGTCCAAAACACTTGATTGAATTGATTCCGTATGAATCAGAGCATGTTGTGCTTTGTAATTCCAAGGACAAGGGTATAGATGTAAAAAAGGCTTGTCAGGCAGGATGTATTGGATGTGGTTTGTGTGCTAGAAATTGTCCGGAAGGTGCTATAGAGGTAACGGATAATCTTGCACATATTAATTACGAGAAGTGTACGAACTGTGGTGCTTGTAAAAGTAAGTGTCCGGTGAAGATTATTACATGATGCTATAACATAGCGATAGGAAGTATATTGTTATTACAAAAATGGTCTGTGCTTGGAATTGATAAATTCCGTTTTAAGCACAGACCATTTTCTTTATTCATTTTCCATTTCTAAAAGAATACGAATGAAGTTATATGCAATTTCACGATTCTTATCACCTAATGTGGAAGGTATAAAAAGATATGGTTGTTCTAAATTAATATTTGTTCTCTTGGTAAATTCCATATCAGATATATCAATGGCATAGAAGTCATAATCTTCAACGGGACCATCGCATTCGTATAAGCGTTCTTGAGCTTCGATTGCTGTAAAAATATCTTCCGGTAAGGAATGCTTTAATTCTAGGACGTAGCCGTCGACTGCATAATAATCTACAACTTTGGCGTCACAAATTATAATTTGTGTGGAATCACCAGTTAAAGCAGCCATCATTTTATTATAATATGCTATGTCTTGAGAAGTGTAAGTTCTATCTGGATAAATTTCAAAGTTATTATCAATAATGAATACTGCGTCATCAGGTACTTCATAATAACTAGTATAAATATTGGTAACAGATTCTTCAAAAGTAACGTTACCTGGATCATTCACCAATACAATATCTAAAGCAACCGGTCGGGTAGCAATATAGATGCGCTGAATGATGATCAATATGATTCCAATGGCTATTACCACAGCCAGGAATTTCCATGCGTAATAATTCAGTATATATTGTACCTTGCGCCAGAATGTTAGTTCCTTTAGTTTTTCCTTTTCCTGCTTCCATTGATAGTTTCGACGTTCCTTTCGAGACATATCCTGAAGTTCCAATGAGTCTTCGGTGACAATTGAGTCTTTTTTAAGAGCCTCTATATCGTTAAGAGCCTTTTTTTCTTTTGCTAAATTTTTGTCCATTTTGGTTTCTCCCAGTAAAAAAATTCCGTTAATTTCATGACCGAATAATTCGTGATTTGCAAAATGCTTTTCTAATTGTAGCATATTTTTTATGTTTATGGGGAAGATAAATATGAATTTAATGTAATTTTTTTCTAAATTCAATTACACATGTACATTACGTAAATATGATAGTTAAACAGTTACAGGAAATTGATAAAAATTACTTTCCAATCCGAAAAAAATCATGTATACTAAGGAACAATAGGAAACAATTAACAATCCTTGCATATCTTAATCATAATCTCTATTTTGGAGTATACATATGCGATTTTCTGATATGAAGCAACGGGAAGTTATTAATTGTAAAGATTGCAAGCGACTGGGATTTGTTTCGGATGTTATTTTTGATTCTTGCACCGGCAAGGTTGAAGCTCTGGTAGTGCCGGGTCCCGGTAAAATTCTGGGATGCTTTTGTCCGGCAACGGAATATATAATTAAGTTCTGCCATATCATACGAATTGGTCCGGATATTATTCTGGTGGACATTGATTTGGTAGAGTCCTTAGAGAAAAAGAAAGAACACTGATGATAGTATACGGAGGAAAAGTAATATGAAATGTCCATTTTGTGCTGTTGATAACACTCGCGTTATTGATTCCAGACCGGCAGATGATAATAATTCCATTCGCCGCCGACGGGAATGTGATGCCTGTGGAAGACGTTTTACCACTTATGAAAAGGTAGAGTCCATACCTTTAATTGTTATTAAGAAGGATAAGAACCGGGAGCCATATAATCGTTCCAAGATTGCCTCCGGTATTCTGAAGTCTTGTCATAAACGTCCGGTTTCGGCAGAGCAGATTGAACAGTGCTTAGATGATATTGAGACAAAGGTATTTAATCTGGAAGAAAAAGAGGTAGAGAGTACCGTTGTTGGTGAGATTGTAATGGATGAGATTAAGAAGCTGGATCCGGTTGCTTATGTGCGATTTGCTTCTGTTTATCGTGAATTCAAAGACGTGAATACCTTTATGGATGAATTAAAGAAGATTTTAGATAAATAGGAACGGTATCTGAATGGATACTGAAATTAAAATTGCTAATAGAATTTTAGAAATGATAAGTCAAATAATAATTGACAAATTGTGGTTTCGCAGATTACAATGATTGTGGAGTCTGTTCCGGGCGAGGAAAGGAACAGTATGTATAGTCATGTAATTAGCGGAACCACGTTTGGTATCCAAGGAATGTTAATTCAGGTAGAAGCAGATGTGTCCGACGGACTGCCTGGATTTCATTTGGTAGGCTGTCTATCTAACGAGATTCGTGAATCCAGCGAACGTATACGGACAGCGATGCGTAATTCCGGGTGCTATCTACCACCCAAACGGATTGTGGTGAATCTTTCACCTGCCGATGTTCGAAAAGCCGGCTCCGGCTTTGATTTACCCATTGCAATTGCAACTTTAATATCCATGGAAATGATTCCACAAGAACGGGTAGAAGGAATGGTGATGATTGGTGAATTGGGACTTAATGGTTCTATTTTGCCGGTCAATGGCGTATTGTCCATAGCAGATTGTGTAGCAAAAGCCGGCTACCAATACCTGATAGTAGCAAAAGAAAATCAAATGGAAGCAGCTATGGTTGAAACCCTTCGCATCCTGCCGGTGGAATCCTTACGGGAATTGATAGATTTGCTAAATAGTGATGCGATTCCCTCTGAGAAAGTCTATAGGTCATCAGATGAAAGTGATATCTGTTATGATGGGAAAGCAGATGAATTGGCGGACTGGGATTTTGGTGATTTAAAAGGTCAGCCTCTTGTAAGGCGTGCAATGGAAATTGCTGCGTCCGGTATGCATAACATTCTAATGAGCGGGCCGCCGGGCTCCGGTAAAAGTCTTGCAGCCAAATGTCTTACGGGTATTCTTCCGAATTTAACCAGAGAAGAAAGAATGGAATTAACCAAGATTTATAGTGTGAAAGGCTTGTTGTCAAAGCAAGGGAGTATGTTGCAGCACCGACCCTTTCGAGCACCTCACCATACTATATCAACGAGCGCCTTAGTAGGCGGAGGTGTAATACCAAAGCCGGGTGAAATCAGTCTTGCACACAATGGTATTTTATTTCTGGATGAATTGCCTGAATTCTCACGGAATGCAATTGAAGTTCTGCGACAGCCATTGGAAGACGGTAAAGTATTGATAGGTCGGATGAATCAGACCTTTGAATTTCCGGCAAATGTAATGCTGGTGGGGGCAATGAATCCCTGTCCTTGTGGTTGCTATCCGGATCGAAGCCGCTGTAATTGCTCGGTTACACAAATACAGAATTATCAAGGAAAAATTAGTCGGGCAATCCTGGATCGTATGGATATTCATTTGTCTGTTTTGCCAATATCCTATGAAGAAATGGTTAGTAAAGAAAACTGGGAGAATTCTGCTGCCATTCGAGAAAGAGTAGAACGGACACATGCAATTCAGAGGAAACGATATCGCGAGCAAGGAATACTCTTTAATTCTCAGTTAAGCCAGGATGGAATAAAACGATATTGTGGTTTGGATGAGACCGGAGAATCGTTTATGCAAGAGATTTATGAACGGCATCAGTTAAGCGGAAGAGCTTATTTTCGTATATTAAAGCTGGCTCGTACCATTGCGGATATGGAAGAGGCAACCTCTATACAACTCCCTCATTTGCAAGAGGCGGTTGCGTATCGGTTGTTTGAACATATGGAGCAGAGAGGGGGCGAGATGTATGGACGATAATTTCTATGCCTTCTGGCTTACCTACTTGCTTAAAATTCCTACTTCTAAGCTATGGGCGAGTGTTCATAAGCTTGGAAGTGTAAAGAGCTTGTATGAGGCAAATATAGCCGATTTAGAGGTGTTAACAGAAGCAGAGAAGATTTATTTTGAACAAATGCGTCAGCGTACGGATATTCATGATAAGTGGTTAAACATAAAAGGAAATCCGTATCAGTTTCTACCATATAATAGTAATTTGTATCCAAAACGGTTGTTGGAGTTAAAGGATGCACCTTTTGGTATATACTACGAAGGTATGGAGGAAATAGCATCATTAAATGAACGACCGGTGGTTGCTATGGTTGGTGCTAGGAATTGTACCATTTATGGCTCGGAACTTGCTTATCAAATCGCCAGGGAACTTGGAAGACAGGGGATTATTGTGGTTAGTGGACTGGCGGCAGGGATTGATGGAGCTAGTCATAGGGGGTGTCTGGATGGCGGTGGATTTACCTTAGGCGTTCTGGGAGCCGGAATCCATAATGTTTATCCAAAATCCAATTATCAATTATTTATTGAAATGCGAAAGAAAGGGGGCATTTTAACGGAATATCCATACGAAACCAAACCGCTCCCGTTATTGTTTCCGAGACGAAATCGTATCATCAGTGTATTAGCGGATTTTTTAGTGGTTATAGAAGCAAAAGAAAAAAGCGGTTCTCTGATTACTGTTGATTTTGCCTTGGAACAAGGAAAAGACATTGGCGCAGTACCGGGACGCCCCTGTGATATTGTAAGTGGCGGCTGCAATCGATTGCTTCAGCAAGGTGCCAAATGTATTTTATCTGCGGAAGATGTATTGGAAGAATTAATGGACAGCGGAATGCTTCAAAAACGAAGGATTGAACCAACCAAGGTGAATACAGATTTAGGGCTTGCACCAAAAGAAAAAATGGTGTATAGTTGTCTGCGTTTGGAACCGAAATTCATTGATGAAATCTTATGTCAGTTGAAGCTTCCTGTTTGGGAAGGAATACAGATTCTGACAGATTTGGAAATGAAAGGTATTGTCCAACAGAATCCGCATCATTACTATTATCGTAAGATATAGTTACAGAAGATAGAATTCCATGGATGAATGGAGTTAAAATAGAATTTGGGTAGTGTTTAGAAGGGAGTCCGTAAGTAAAATGGCGAAGAATTTGGTAATTGTAGAGTCTCCGGCCAAAGCGAAGACA
Source organism: Lachnospiraceae bacterium (assembly GCA_017461045.1). Taxonomy (GTDB): domain Bacteria; phylum Bacillota; class Clostridia; order Lachnospirales; family Lachnospiraceae; genus CAG-632. The sequence continues at coordinate 55,686 of JAFTZJ010000022.1, forward strand.
ATCAAGAAATTTCTGGGAACAAATTATGAGGTGATTGCATCAAACGGTCATGTTCGGGATTTGCCGAAAAGTCAGATGGGTGTTTCACCGGAGAATAATTTCGAACCAAAGTATATTACTATACGAGGCAAAGGTGATATTCTTGCAAAGCTTCGTAAAGAGGTAAAAAAAGCAGACCGTGTATTTCTTGCAACGGACCCGGACCGGGAAGGAGAAGCTATATCATGGCATTTGTCCCAATCACTAAAATTAGATGATTCGCAGTATAAACGGATTACCTTTAATGAAATTACGAAACAGGCTGTCAAGAATTCGATTAAAGAAGCCCGTGAAATTGATATGAATCTGGTGGATGCGCAACAAGCACGTCGTATGCTGGACCGTATGGTAGGTTATCAGATTAGTCCGATATTATGGGCTAAGATTAAACGGGGATTAAGTGCCGGTCGTGTTCAGTCTGTAGCATTGCGTTTGATTTGTGACCGTGAAAATGAAATTAATGCATTTATTCCGGAAGAATACTGGACATTAGAAGCGATTTTAAAGGCTACCGGAGTTGCAAAACCAATTCCTGCAAAATATGTCGGCGAAGTTGGTTCTAAGGAACAATTAGATACTGTAATGAAGAAACTGAAGGGTGCTGAGTTTTCGGTAAAGGAAGTAAAGGAAGGTACCCGTGTTATGAAGGCACCGAATCCGTTTACTACCAGTACATTACAGCAGGAAGCATCTAAGAAATTAAATTTCTCTACACAAAAGACCATGCGGCTTGCACAGCAGTTGTATGAGGGTGTAGACATTAAGGGAAAGGGTACCATTGGTCTGATTACGTATTTAAGAACGGATTCTGTACGTATTTCAGAGGAAGCACAGGCGGCAGCAAAAGCATATATTGAATCCCATTATGGTAAGGAATATGTAGGTGACATTAAGGTTGAAAATGGTAAGGGCAAGCGAATTCAGGATGCCCATGAAGCAATTCGACCTACAGATTTGAATTTATCACCGGTGATTGTAAAAGAGAATCTTTCCAGGGATTTATTCCGGTTATATCAGTTGATTTATAATCGTTTTCTTGCCAGCCAGATGCAAGGCGCTACTTATCGGACCACATCAGTAAAAATGGATGCTGCCGGAGAAAAATTCACAGCCTCAGCATCAAAATTGGAATTTGATGGTTTTATGTCTGTGTATAAGACCGATGACGAAGCAACCACATCCTTGCCGTTGGAAGGAATTAAGAAGGGAGATGTACTGAAACTTCAATCTTTGGAGGATAAGCAACATTTCACTCAGCCACCAGCACATTATACGGAAGCATTATTAGTTAAGACCTTGGAAGAGTTAGGAATTGGAAGACCAAGTACCTATGCACCAACGATTACAACGATTTTGAATCGCCATTATATAGTAAAAGAACAAAAGAATCTCTATGTAACGGAACTGGGAGAAGCAGTTAATCAGATGATGATGAAGGCATTTCCGGTTATTGTAGACGTGGAATTTACTGCTAATATGGAATCCTTACTGGATAGTGTGGAAGAAGGAAATATTGGCTGGAAGACGATTATCGAGAATTTCTATCCGGATTTGGATGAAGCAGTAAAAAAAGCAGAAAGAGATTTAGAAAACGTTAAGATTGAAGACGAAGTAACCGATGTAGAATGTGAGGAATGTGGCAGAAAGATGGTAATCAAGTATGGACCACATGGAAAGTTTCTGGCATGTCCGGGATTTCCGGAGTGTAGAAATACCAAGCCATATTACGAAAAGATTGGCGTAGCCTGTCCGGATTGTGGCAAAGACATCGTCCTTCGTAAAACGAAAAAAGGCAGAAAATACTATGGTTGTGAAGATAATCCGACCTGTGAGTTTATGACCTGGCAAAAACCGGCTGTTACTCCATGTCCAAAGTGTGGAGGTATTACGGTGGAAAAAGGGAATAAACTGGCATGTATTAAAGAAGATTGTGCACATGTTATGGATAAAAAGGAGACCACCGTCTAAAATTGTTTTTTTCGGTTGTTATTTTCAATTGCTTGTGTTACAATTTAACTAAATGTGATGGTTTTTCGGCGAAATATCATACAAATGATACAAAATGATGATAAATCATGCTTATTTGCGTAGGAGGGAATTATGAGCGTACAATTGTTGGACAAAACGCGAAAAATAAATAAGCTTTTGCACAATAATAATTCTCATAAAGTGGTATTCAACGATATCTGTGAAGTCTTATCCGAGATTATGGTATCGGATGTATTGGTTATTAGTAAGAAGGGAAAGGTTCTTGGTATCAAGAATCGTGATGATATTGTAAGCTTACGGGAACTGATAGTAGACGAAATCGGCGGACATATTGATCCAATGCTGAATGAGCGTTTGTTGGGGATTTTATCCACCAAAGAGAACGTGAATCTAACAACTTTGGGATTTGAACGTGAGGGAATTGAGAACTATCAAGGCTTGATTACACCAATCGATATTGCAGGCGAACGTTTGGGTACAGTATTTATGTATCGTCAAAATCATCCATATGAGATTGATGATATTATTTTAGGTGAATACGGTACAACAGTTGTTGGTTTGGAAATGATGCGTTCGGTTAACGAAGAGAATGCAGAAGAGAGCCGTAAGGTAGCAATTGTGAATTCCGCAATCAGCACGTTGTCGTTCTCTGAATTGGAAGCGATTACATATATTTTTGAAGAATTGGATGGTAACGAAGGTATATTAGTTGCAAGCAAGATTGCTGACCGCGTTGGTATCACCCGTTCTGTAATTGTAAATGCATTACGAAAGTTCGAAAGCGCCGGTGTTATTGAATCCCGTTCTTCCGGAATGAAGGGTACATACATTAAGGTTATGAACGATGTGGTATTTGATGAATTAAAGAAACTGAAGAACAATTAATAGTAATTATTTGAATATAATGGGAAAAGGATTTCCGAGCAAGCAAAAGGATTTGTGAGAGTTCTCATGAATCCTTTTACCCATATATACAGGAACATATGTTTATGGATTTATAGATAAGGAGAAGCCTATGATTAATTCTAACATGTACAACTACATAGATGTGCTGGATAAGGCGGCAGATGCGGCATATTTGAGAAATGATATTATTGCCAATAATATTGCCAATAACAGTACACCGAATTATAAGCGTCAAGATGTTCAATTTGAATCCATTTTACAAGCGTCTTTGGCTACCGGTGGTGAAACCCTTGGGGAAATGGTAGAGCGGGTAAATATGAATTTAGATGATTTAAATAGTTATGTTTATACGGATCATTCGTCTTTATCTTATCGTTTGGATGGTAACAATGTAGACATTGATCAGGAACAAGCTTATTTAGCTGAGAACCAAATTCGGTATCAGGCTTTAGTAGATCAGATGACACAGGAATTCGGTCGTTATAAGACTGTATTATCATCATAGAAGGGGGTATAGCATATGAGTATGTTTGATGGAATGAATGTAAGTGCATCCGGTATGACTGCACAGCGGTTTCATATGGATGTAATTGCTGAAAATATTGCAAATGTTAATACCACTCGTGATGAGAACGGGGAAGTATATCGCAGAAAGACAGTTGTATTTCAGGAGAAAGACACTTTGAATTTTGGCGATACCTTATATAACAGTTTGAATGTGTATCGTCCGGATGGTGTTCGCGTGTCACAGGTGGTGGAAGATCAATCCGACCTTAAGATGGTTTATGATCCAACACACCCGGATGCAGACGAGAATGGTTATGTAATGTATCCAAACGTGGATACCGTTACGGAAATGACGAATTTGATTGATTCCAGCCGTGCATATGAGGCAAATGCAACTGCGTTTAATGCAGCAAAAGCAATTGCCGTTAAGGGTTTGGAGTTGTTTAAGTAAGAGACGGACAGGATGAAAAAGGAGTTAACCTATGGATATTACATCAATTACTGCCTTAAATGAAAGCATAGGCATTGGTACAACTTCAGAAAAGAAAGTGACCTCTGATAATACAGAGGCGTTTAGTTCGTTGCTTAATTCTGCAATTAGTATGTACAAAGATGCAGACCTCTTACAAAAGAAGGCAGAACAGGCAGAAATGAATTTTGCCATGGGCTATTCAGATAACACCCATGACCTTGCTTTGGCACAGCAAAAAGCAAATATTGCATTACAATACACAGTAAAGGTAACGAATAAGTTCTTAGAAGCCTATAAGGAAATTATGAATATGCAATTATAGGATAACTTATTCTTGGTAAAAAGATGGACAAAATACTGGAATTTTTCAAAGGACTTCCACCGAAAGCGTTGGAGTTCTGGAATAAGTACACAAGTAAACAAAAGACAATCATTATTTCGGTGCTGGCAGTGGTAATATTTACCCTGGTAGCCTTGATTTGGTTATTTTCAAGGACACAGTATGTAACACTGGCGTCTTTTGAGAGTACAACTGATTCAGCAGAAGCCAGAGGTTATTTGGAGGATAGTGATATTGATTTTAATTATAAGTTATCTAGCGATGCGTTAACGATTATGGTAGATGAAAAGCAGCTGTCAGAGGCACGCTTAGTACTTGGTGAAAATGGTGTATCTGAAATTGCAACAGAGGATTATTCATCTGTATTCGATAATACATTTACCACAACGGATTCAGAACGTCAGTTAAAGGCAAAGATTGCGTTACAAAATTCGTTGGCAACGGATATTCGTTCCATGGACGGTATTAAATCGGCGGCGGTTCGTATTAATTTGCCGGACAGCAATCGTCTGTTTGAAGATGAATTGGATGCGTCAGCTAGTATCATGCTAACAACCAACACGGAAATTGACCAGGAAAGCATTGAAGGTATTGCGGATTATGTGGCAAATGCCTTGGGAAATGAAAATACAGACAATATAAGAATTGTAGACCAGACCGGTCAGTTATTATTTGAGGGTGGTGACACCTCTACCGGTTCAGTTAATTCGAATAATAAGATTCGTAACGAAGTTATAAACAGTATTGAAAATAACATTCGTTCCTTGGTCGTATCCGGCGAATATGATGATGCGCAGGTTATGACCAATTTGGATATTCAGTTGGATGAAACTGTAATTGAAAAGACAGAATACGATACCTTCCAAGATGGTGCAACTGGACCAAAGAACTCTTATTACTTGTATGATGCACAGAATGTGGATGGTGTCGGCGGTGTTGTAGGTACAGATGCCAATGATGAGGATATTCCAAGTTATGATATTGATGATGATTTGTATGGAAATTCTCAAATTCAGGTTATTCGGGAAACCTATGATACAGATAAAACCGTGACTACAACAAAAAAGGCAATTGGTGCAGTAAATCCGGCAAACTCGTCAGTATCAATTATTTTAACCAGATATGTAGAATACGATGAGGTATTGATGAAAAAACAGGGCTTGTTAACCGGTACAACTTTTGAGGAATTCCAGGCGGAAAATAGCGAAACTATACAAATTGAAGTCGATGAGTCTATGTATAATGCAGTTGCCAATGCAACTGGTATTAAGACCAACAAGATAACCATCATTGCATATGAAGTGCCGTTATTCTATCCAAAAGAAACCGGTACAGTGCAGGTTTCTAATGTGTTACAGATCGTATTAGCAGTTTTGATTGCTGCCTTATTGATTTTTGTAGTATTAAAGGGTATGCGTCCGGCGGAAGTTACCGAATTGGAACCGGAGTTATCTGTGGAGGCACTTTTGGCAACAACAAAGGAAAATCAGACATTAGAAGATATCGAACTAAGCGAAAAGACGGCAACCCGTCAGCGTATCGAGAAGTTTGTAGAAGAGAACCCGGAAGCAGTTGCCAACTTATTGCGTAACTGGCTGAATGATGACGATTGGGAGTGATGACATGTCTAGTAGTAGTGGATTATCAGGTATACAAAAGGCCGCAGTGTTGTTAATTGCATTAGGTCCGGAAATGTCAGCAAACATTTTTAAGCACCTGAAAGAAGATGAAATTGAACAGTTAACGTTGGAAATTGCGAACACCCGCAGTATTTCTCCGACCTTAAAGAATGATATATTAGATGAGTTCTATGAAGTGTGTCTGGCACAACAATACATTGCCGAAGGTGGTATTGGTTATGCAAAAGACTTGCTGGATAAGGCATTGGGTGAGGAACGTGCACAGGAGGTTATCAGTCGTTTGACTGCTTCATTGCAGGTGCGTCCGTTCGAGTTTGTTCGAAAAGCAGATGCCAGTCAGTTGTTGAACTTTATTCAGGATGAACATCCGCAGACAATTGCTTTGATACTGTCATATTTGCCTGCCAGTCAGTCTGCAGCAGTAATTGGTGCGTTACCGTTAGAGAAGCAATCAGATGTAGCGAAACGTATTGCAACTATGGATCGTACATCTCCGGATGTCATTAAGGAAGTGGAAGATATTCTGGAACGAAAGCTGGCTTCTTTAGTAAACCAGGATTACACAATTGTTGGTGGTGTAGATGCAATTGTAAATATCTTAAATACTGTTGATCGAAGTACAGAAAAACATATTATGGAGACCTTGGAAATCGAGGAACCGGAATTGGCAGACGAAATCCGCAGAAAGATGTTCGTATTCGAAGATATTCTTACGCTGGATAACCGTGCAATTCAGACGGTTCTTCGTGAAGTGGATAATAATGAATTGGCAATTGCACTTAAGAACGCCAATGAGGATGTTCAGAATGCAATTTTCAGCAACCTGTCATCCCGTCTTGCAACTATGATAAAGGAAGATATGGAATATATGGGTCCGGTGCGTTTGAAGGATGTAGAAGATGCACAGCAAAAGATTGTAAATATTATCCGAAAGCTGGAGGATACCGGAGAAATCGTTATTTCTCGTGGTGGAGGTGACGAAATCATTGTCTAATTTATATAAGTCGGGATTTGTGTCATTTTCCGAACAGAATATGTTGGTTATTGATGCAAATAAGAATCGTGTGATTCGGCAGATTGAGGAACAAAGACAAGAGCAGGAAGCGGAAACACCGGAAGGTGAAGATGGTGTGGAAGCAGATGAAAATACAGATGGGTTTCATAACCTTGAAGTAGAAAATATTGATATGGCTGATGTGCGGGAGCAGGCAAATGCCATTTTTGAAGAAGCAAGAATTGCAGCTGAAAAAGTTCTGGAGGAAGCAAGGGCAGAGGCTTTGATTTTGAAGGAAGAAGCCAGACAGACCGGGATTGAAGAAGGCTATCAAAAAGGTCTGCAGGATGCAAAAGCGCAATTAGAAGCACAGGAGTCAGAATTACAAAAGCATTACGAAGTTGTTCGCCAGCAATTGGAGGAGGATTACGAACGTGAATTGAAAGAAGCTGAACCGAAGCTGGTGGATATTGTATGTCGGTTGATACACAAGATTACCGGAGTTGTGGTTGAGGATTATCAGGATGTCGTAGTGCATATGATTGATTGTACGTTGCAGGATATGGATGCAAGCGGAAAATTAGTAATTAAAGTTTCTGAAGATGACTATGCAGATGTATACAGCCGCTTTGATTGGATTCAGCAACAGGTGAATTCTAATGTTGAGGTTGAATTGGTGGCGGATACTAAGCTTGCCAAATACGAGTGCTATATTGAAACAGAAACCGGAATTATTAATTGTGGTTTAGAGGAACAGTTAAATCACTTAATTACATCGTTAAAATTGTTATCACAGATGTAGGAGAAACTATGCTGGATTTCAAAAAGTATGAGGTGCTGTTAGAGCAGTCCTTTACAAAAGAGCTGGGGAAGGTAACAAAGGTGGTTGGTTTGACCATTGAGTCTGCCGGACCGGCATCGAAATTGAATGATTTATGTGTTATCACATCCAAAGACGGCAGACATCAAGTGTCTGCCGAAGTGGTTGGATTTAAAGATAATCGTATTTTACTGATGCCCTTTGATTCTGTAGAGGGAATTGGAATTGGTGCAACGGTAGAGAACACCGGCAAACCTTTTCAGGTATATGTAGGACCGGAGCTGTTGGGACAGGTTTTAGATGGTATTGGACAACCTATGAATGGCGAGCCTTTGGTGCTTCCGAATACATATCCGGTAGAATGTGAACCGCCAGACCCTATGAAACGGAAAATTATTGCGGAAGTATTGCCCTTGGGTGTAAAAGCGGTAGATGGCTTGTTAACCATTGGCAAAGGTCAGAGAATTGGTATTTTTGCAGGTAGTGGTGTTGGTAAAAGTACATTGCTTGGTATGTTTGCCCGAAATACAAAAGCAGATATTAATGTAATTGCCTTGATTGGCGAGCGAGGAAGAGAAGTTGGAGAATTTATCGAACGTGATTTGGGCAAGGAAGGTATGCAACGGTCAGTTTTGGTTGTAGCAACTTCAGACAAGCCGGCTTTGATTCGAAATAAAGCGGCAAAGACTGCTACAGCAATCGCAGAGTATTTTAGAGACCAGGGAAAAGATGTTTTGTTGATGATGGACTCTTTAACCCGTTTTTCAATGGCACAGAGAGAGATTGGTTTGGCTTCTGGAGAACCGCCGGTAACCAGAGGATATCCACCAAGCGTGTATTCGGAGATGCCGAAGTTGTTGGAACGTGCAGGTAATACGGAAAATGGTTCCATTACCGGATTGTATACAGTCCTGGTAGATGGTGATGACTTTAATGAACCGATTACAGATACAGCAAGAGGTATTTTGGACGGACATATTATGTTGTCGCGTAAATTAGGACATAAGAATCATTATCCGGCCATTGATGTATTGCAAAGTATTTCCCGTTGTATGAGTCAGATAACAACAAAGGAACATAAACAATTTGCAGGTAAGTTGAAAAATGTATTGGCAACCTATGGTGAGGCAGAGGATTTAATTAACATTGGTGCATATAAAGCCGGTTCCAATCCGGAGATTGATTATGCGGTTTCTAAGATTCAAACGGTGAATTCATTTTTACGTCAGGATGTAGACAGTAAATACTTGTTTGAAGAAGAATTGGAACAGTTAAAGGCAATCTTTGAAGACTAGGAAAGAGAGATTCTATGGCAAAGTTTTTCTATCGAATGCAGAACATTTTGAATATTAAGTACAAATTAGAAGAACAGGCGAAGCAGGAATTTTCTCAGGCCCAGAGTCGATATCAGCATGAAGTTGATGTTTTAGAATCCCTAAAACAACGAAAGCAGACCTGCATTTTAGAAATGCGGGAATATGCAAAAGAGAAATTAAATGTTATGGAATTGGAACGGTGTAATCAATCCATTGATATTTTTGAGGAAATGATTCAGGAACAAAAAGAGGTGGTGTTCCGAGCTATGGCTGAAATGGACAAAGCCAGAGCGAAATTGAATGAAATCATTCAGGAACGTAAAACCCATGAAAAACTGAAGGAGCATCAGTTTGAAGCGTTTTTACAGGAATTGAATGCGGAAGAGATGAAGGAAATTGACCAATTGGTCAGCTACCAGCATAGTGCCGGTAAGGAAGGAGAATAATCCATGGCAAAGAACAAAGAAGAAAAGGCAGGAGCAAAGTTTCTTGCTGTAGTCATTGTATTTCTTATAGTGGTTGTTTGGATTGCGGCCATGATTATATTGATTAAATTAGATGTGGGTAATTTTGGTAGTCAGATATTGAGACCGGTGCTGAAAGATGTTCCGGTGGTAAAACTGATACTTCCGCCTGCTTCCGATGAAGAAGCAGCAATGGAAACGGATTTGCCATATAAAAACCTTTCTGATGCTTTGGAACGGATTGAAGCATTGGAAGCAATTAATGCAGATAATGAAGTATTAATTCAAGAACAACAGGAACAACTTCTTGAAAAAGACAACGAAATTGCCCGATTAAGAGTGTTTGAAGACGAACAAGAATCATTTAATGAAATAAAAAGTGAATTTTATAGTGAAGTGGTCTATGGAAATACGGCACCAGATGCCGATACATATATTGAGTGGTATGAATCAATCGATGCAGAAGCTGCGGAAGAGATTTATCGACAGGTGATTGCTCAGCAGTCATCCAGTGATGAAATCAAAGAATTAGCGAATACATACGCGGAAATGGATCCGGCGGCTGCTGCAGAAATTCTTCAAACCATGGGAGGGAATTTGGATACCGTTGCAGAGATTATGGATAACATGACTTCTACAGATAAAGCAGAGATTCTGGAAGCTATGGACCCGAATTTTGCGGCGAATATTACAAAGAAACTCATGCCTTAATTTCGTTACCAATATGCGGTGCATATTTGGATAAATACAATGAAAGAAAGGAGGACAATTGCATTGTTGACACAGAGAACGAATTTAGCAAATCTTGTCACTACCATTCACAGTGAACGGACTGCCGAAACCGTAGCACCTGGGTTAGCAGAATCTTTTCAGTCTTTTGTAACCGAAGGCAATCAGCGTTGGAATGAAGATGTATCTGCAACGAATGTAGAAGCGACAAAACCAACTACAGATACCAGCCACAAGGATGCGTATGAAAAAGAAAAGGTATCTACCGATTCTTATTCCGTTAGCAAAGAAAAAGTGCAGAATTCTGTGGAAGAGCCAAGGGATACAGTAGCAGAAGAACTTTCAGAAGAAGACCTTGCTGAATTACAGGAAGGAATTCGGGATGTTTTGAAAGAAGCTTTAGATATGACGGATGAAGAGATTGATGAAATCTTGGCAACCACCAACTTAAGTCTTCTAAGCTTATTACAACCGGAGAATCTTCAAGAATTTTTATTAACTGCAACTGAAAATGAACCAATTGATTTGTTAACTAACAGCTCATTAATTGATGTATTCCAACAAATGAACACAGAAATGGAAACATTGGTACAGGAAATGAATATTGACACCAACCAATTAGAGCAAATTGTTACAAATGAACTGGAACTGTTAGAACAAACGAATGTGAATACTTCGGAAGTTCAAAACCAATCACAGGAGCAACCGTTACCGAAGGATGTAAAAACAGAACAATCAGTAATTGAACCGGAACAAGGATTGGAGCAGACGGATGAACAGACCATACAGATGGAAACAGTTCAACCGAAAGACGTACCGGAGGAAGGATTGCCACAAGACAAGAATCTGACAACCACTGATACACCGGAACAATTTACTGTAACGGAAGAGTCTACGGGGATTGAAGTACAGGTGGAGAGTCATCAGAATGAACAAGGTCAGAGTGCAGGACAGAATCGTGGTCAGAATCTGGAACAGACACAGCAAGGCATTGCAGGCGATATTGTAAATCAACTTTCACAGGCAGTGAATGAACTGGAACAGACTTCAGTAAGCTTTAGCACAGATGTACGTCAGGCAGAAATCATTCAGCAGGTTATCGAACAGATTCGTGTGACTTCCGGAAACGATATGAATCGGATTGAGGTTCAGTTGTATCCACAGCATTTGGGACGGGTTCAGATTCAGGTAATGATGAAGAATGGTGTGATGACTGCACAAATTAATGCAGAAACAGAAATGGCAAAAGAAGCAATTGAAAGTCAGCTTCAACAGTTAAAGGAAACCTTCCAGGAGAAGAGTATCCATGTAGAAGCAGTAGAAGTAAGTGTTGGAACTTCTAATTTCCAAAGAGAACAGGATCGTCAGGATTCCGCTAAAGAACAGCAGGGAACCCAGTCCAGAGGAAGAAGACTACGATTAGATGAATTTGGAATGCCGGTTGATGAATTGACAGAAGAAGAACAGGCAACTACAGAACGACTGGAAGCACAGGGTGCAAGTGTAGAATTTACAGCATAGTACTTACAAAATATATTATTACGAAAGGAGAAAAATATGGCAGTAAGTGGAATTGATACTTCTATGGCGGCAGATTTAACCAAGAAGACAGACAAAAAAGAAAACAGCGCATTAGATAAAGATGCATTTTTACAGTTGTTGGTTACTCAGATGCAGCATCAGGATCCGTTACAACCGACAGATAATACAGAGTATATGTCGCAGTTGGCACAGTTCTCTGAGATGGAAGCTATGAATAATCTGAATACAAAGTATTCTCATACTCAGGCAATGAATCTGGTTGGTGAATATGTATTATTGAATACCACAGATACATCCGGTAATTTGAAGCAGGTTGCTGGTTTGGTACAGTATGTTACCATTAATAATAATCAGGCACTGTTACGTGTGAATGATGAGTATTATTCTATGGATGAATTTGATTCTGTTGTGGATTGGGATTACGTAGAATACATAAATAATCAGAATGGTACAACAAATGAGTCAACTAAGACAGAAAACACTGAGGATAGCGATAAGGCTGACACAACTGTAGATACAGAAAATGCAACTGAGTAGTACATTCTGATAAATGCTGAAAGGAGTGGTGGGAATGAACCAGATAGGAAATCCCGTATATTCCATTGATCAGCTGGCAGGTGAATACCTAAAACAGAAGAAAACTCAGGTTACGACAAAGGAATCGTCAAGTACGCTATCCTTTCAAGAGGTGTTGCAGTACAAACAAGGTGCTTTTCAACGAAATCTGGAAGCGACATCCGTTTCATTTTCCAAGCACGCATGTGAACGATTACATAGTCGCAATATTCATCTGACAGAAACGCAGATGCAACGGCTGAATCAAGGGATTGAGCAGGCAAGAGATAAAAATATTAATGAGTCACTGGTTATGTTAGATAACCTGGCGTTCATTGTAAATGTTAGAAATAACACAGTAATTACCGCCTTAGATCAGGGTGGAGATGCAAATCACGTTTTTACAAATATTGATGGAGCTGTAATTATTTAAGCTGGACCGATAAGGAAGCTTAAGATTCCCGACTGACAGAAGGAATCCATGCAGCAAAACGAAGGAGGTCATGTATTATGATGAGATCATTATATTCTGGTGTAGCAGGATTGAAAACACACCAGACCAGAATGGACGTAATAGGTAACAATATTGCTAACGTTAATACCGTTGGTTTTAAGGGAAGTAACGTTCAATTTATGGATGTTTTATACCAGACATCACAGCGTGCAACCGGTTCGAATCCGGCAAATGGTGCCGGTGGTACCAATGCAAAGCAGATTGGTTTGGGTATAACAACCGCAAGTATTACCAAGCAGTTATCCGGAACCGGTTCTGCTGAAACAACCAATAACCCGTACGACTTAATGTTGAATAGTGATTCGTTCTTTATCGTTAGTCGTGGAAATATGAATTACTTTACAAAAGTAGGTGCATTCCAGATGGATGGTGCCGGATATCTTGTAACCGGAACCGGTGAATTAGTAATGGGATGGCAGGTGGATCCGGACGATCCGACTCAGATTCGTAAAGATACCGTTTCTGCATTACAGGTAGAGTCTCCGGAAAATCAGTATTCAGAACCGCAGGCAACTACAGCTGCCTATGTTTCCGGTAATATTGATAAGACAGATGCTGTTTTTGAAGATGGCGGTGCTAAGATTATGAATGTAACCATTTATGATGAGAAGGGTTATGGTTACAATGTAAAGATGAATGTAAGACAGAACAATACAGCTGACCAGAATACATATACAGTAAGTATTGAGAGTATTACGGATAGTAACAATGTACCGATTACTGCCGGTTATCAGTTAAGTGGCGATCAGTTGGTATTTGACCCGGATACCGGTGCATTCCAGAGTATTGGTGGCGGTGATGCCATTACATTGACAATCAATGATGATGCATTCAAGCCGATTAGCATTGATTTCAGTACCTCTACCATGTATGCAACCAGTGCGTCATCAACCATTAAGTTAAACAAGGGTGACTTAAAAGGCTTAGGTGGTGGCCGTAAGGTTGGTAAATTGGATGAGGTTAGTATTAATACAGACGGTAAGATTTACGGTGTGTATGATAATGGTGAAGAGAAGCTGTTAGGACAGATTGCAGTTGCTAAATTTGCGAATCCTGCAGGTTTGGAGGCAATCGGTAACAGTATGTATCAGACTACTCAGAACTCTGGTGATTTTGATGGTATCGGACAAGAGGTAACCGAAGGTGGCGGAACTATGTCACAGGGTGTTATTGAAATGTCTGACGTTGACCTTTCAACAGAGTTTACAGATATGATTGTTACCCAGAGAGGTTTCCAGGCAAACTCTCGTATTATTACAACATCTGATACTATGTTGGAAGAATTAATCAACCTGAAGCGTTAATAGAATATAATCTCCGGTTTTTGTCAAAAATCGGAGTGGCAATACGCACACAATTTGCGAAAAAGCAGTTGTGTGCGTGTTTGTTATTGTTTATGGTTGTATTCATTTCAGATTTTCTATGGAAAATACACGAAAAAAGCAAAAACTTATGGCGAATTACTACATCTTGTAGTACAATGGAAATTGAGAACAATTATTTGTGGAAAAGGGGCGTGAACAAATGATTGAATTAACCAGATATAATGAGACGAAATTCACATTAAATGCTGAGAAAATAGAAATGATTGAAGAAACACCGGATACTGTCATTACATTGACTACCGGTAAGAAAATAATTGTAAAAGAGAGTAGACAAGAGGTGTCTAATTTAGTAAAATTATACAGATATGAAGTTTTTTCTGGAAAGAATCTGGATTTAGGATAAAGAGGTGACGGAAGTTGGATATAGCTAGTATTTTAGGTTTGATTTTATGTGGCGTACTGATGATTTTCGGTATTGTTTTTGATAAAAACACAGGTGTTGTGATGTCAAAGTTAGGAAACTTCTTTGATGTTCCGTCTTTGTTAATTACGTTTGGCGGTACTTTTATGTGTGTACTGGCGTCATCACCGCTAAAGGATTTTGTTAGTGGTTTAAAGTCATTCACTTTGATATTAAAGGTACCAAAGGTAGATGAAGCTGCCATCATTCGTCAGATTATTGACTTGTCAAATATTGCAAGAAAAGAAGGTCTTCTGGCATTGGAGGAGTCAGCCAATTCTTTGGATGATGAATTTATGAGAAAGGGTATTCTGTTAATTGTGGATGGTACGGATCCGGAATTGGTTCGCAACATTCTTGAAACAGAATTAATAAATATTGATTCCAGACATAAGAAACTGATTGGTTTTTGGAAGAACGTTGCTGCTATGGGTCCTGCTTGGGGTATGATTGGTACTCTGATTGGTTTGATTAACATGTTGAAGGATTTGTCAGATCCGGATTCTATTGGTCCGAATATGTCGGTAGCATTGATTACAACCTTATACGGTTCCATGTTGGCAAACTGGGTAGCAACTCCGGTTGCAACGAAGTTAGCAACCAATAATGAAATAGAGATTATGATGAAAGAAGTTATGATTGAAGGATTATTATCAATTCAGGCTGGTGAGAATCCACGTGTAATTGAAGAGAAGTTAAAATCCTTCATGTCACCGACAATTAGAAATAAGATGTCAGAAGGTGCAGGTGAGGAATAATGGCAAAGCGGAAAGAAGAACAACCGGATGAGGGTTCGCCGGCATGGATGTCCACGTTTAGTGATTTAATGAACTTACTTTTGTGCTTTTTCGTATTATTGTTTGCCAGTTCAACTATGGATGAAGGAAAGATTCAGCAGATTGCTGCATCCTTCCAGAATATATCCTTTTCTATTTTTGACCAGACCACACAAATGGTGCAAAATGGGCAGATGGTGAGTGGTGGCGTCACGCAACTACAGAATGTTCAGTCTATGATGCAAGAAGTTGGAAAAGCGATTGAAAGTCCGAATGGAAATGATCCAATTGCTGAAGATTCCAATAATCAGAATTTGGATGGTGAAGAAAACGGACAAAGCGGCGGAGTTGCATCCACTGAAAACGATGGCGAATTAGATATGGAAGCCTTGCAAAATCAAATGGAACAAGCCGGATTAGAACAATCGGAAGAAATGTATCAGGAGATTTCGGAGGCATTGGAAAGCTATACCATTGATGAACGAGTGCAAATTGATTACAATTATCAATATGTGGAATTGGACATGAATGGAGCATTGCTGTTTGATACCGGTGATGCAGAGTTGAAAGAAGAATCTTACGTATTCATGGACAAAATTGCCATGATTCTTGTAACTTATCGGGATAGCATTATTGAAATTGAAGGACATACAGACAATGTACCGATTCATACAGCCAAATATGAGAGTAACCGGTATTTGTCTACGGCAAGAGCGACAAATGTATATGAATATTTAATGGAGAATGCTGACTTAATTGATGAAAATATGAAGGTGGCGGGATATGGAGAAAGTCGTCCTGCTGCATCTAATGACACTGAAGAGGGAAGAGCCCGAAATCGAAGAGTTGTGATTAAGATTTATAATCAATTAAGCTCGTCACAGGAATAGGAGAAAGAAATGAGAAAGAATTTAATTAGCATTATTATTTTAGCATTATGTATCGTAAATCTGGTATTAAATGCATTGATGGTATTTGTTTTTGTACCGGCAATTAAGAAGACAGATAATTTAGTGACTGAAATTGCAGCTATTTTGAATCTTGAGTTGCGTGAAGACGGTGATGGAGTAATTCAACCTAGCATAGAAGATGTTCAGATATATACCTTAACAGAGGCAACTACTATTAATTTGAAGAATGATGGAACCGGAACCAATGCTTATGCAATTATTGGCGTTTCTATTTCTATGGATGGAAGCTCAAAAGATTATGAGAGTGTTAGTACAAAGCTTGGTGAAACGGAAAGTTGGGTGTTTGATGTAACCAGAAGCGTGGTACAGGAATACACCTATACAGAAATTAATGATGCTGAGATTCAGAAACTTGTAAAACGGGAAATAACCGAAGGCTTACAGGAAAAGTATCAGACTGAATGTATTTATGATGTAACATTTAGTCAGTTTACAACACAGCAGTTTACTGCACAATAGCAGTGTGAAATAGACAGCGTGGAATGACAATCAACTGTGAAGGAGGTGAGTAAGCTTGGGAGAGGTACTGTCACAAAATGAGATAGACAATCTGCTGAAACAGTTAAGTAGCGGTGAGTTGGACATGGATGAATACTCCGACGAACCTGCCCAGAAAATTAAAGATTATGATTTTGCAAGACCGGCAAAGTTTTCAAAGGAACATTTAAGAACCTTGGAGATTATCTTCGAGCATTTTGGACGACTGGTATCTACCAATCTGCCGGCTTATCTCCGTAAAAATGTTCAGATGGAAGTCATGAATTCGGAAGCTGTTACATATTCTGAATTTACGAATGCGTTATCCAATCCTGTTTTGTTTGGTATTGTGAATTTTGAACCTCTAAAAGGTAATATAATAATTGAGTTTGCTTCTAATTTGGGATTTGCAATTGTAGATCGCATGTTAGGAGGAACCGGAGAGCCCTTAGAAAAAATTCGTGATTATTCAGAAATCGAGTTGACGATTTTAGAACGAATATTCGCAATTTGTATTAATCTTCTGCGAGAACCGTGGAAGAATGTAGTAGAGATAGAACCGCGACTGGAACGAATCGAGACGAATTCCCAGTTCGCACAGATTATTTCACCAAGTGAAATGATTGCGATTGTTACGATTAATATGAAGATTGGTGAAGTAATGGGATTAATGAATATTTGTCTTCCGTTTATGACCTTAGAGGATGTTATGGACAAGCTGAATACGAAATACTGGTATTCAACCATGCAGACTGCAGAAGCCAATGCTTACTTTGATGTTATTGAAACAGCAATTGCAAAGGCGCAGATACCAATCAAGGCTGTTTTAGGAAATAGTACAATTTCCGTAAATGACTTTGTAAATCTGCAAAAAGGTGATATAATTAAGGTTGACAAACAATACGAAGATGAATTAGAGATTTATGTGGGTAATATATTGAAGTTCAAAGCTTTACCGGGTTCGGCTTCTGAGAACTATGCGGTAAAGATTACGAAAATAATCAGAGAGGAGTAAAGTATGGACGGAATGTTATCGCAAGAAGAGATTAATGCGCTACTTGGTGGACTGACAGAAGAATCTGCTCCTGCCGCTTCATCCGTAGACGACGAATTATCTCCGGAAGAAAAAGACGTACTTGGTGAGATTTCCAATATCTGTATGGGTACGGCTGCAACAACTTTATATTCTCTTGTTAATCAGAAAGTATCCATAAGTACACCAAAGGTTGCGTGTTGTTCTTGGGATGATTTGGCAAAAGAATACGGATTGCCTTGTGTTTTCATCAACATTGCATATGTTGAAGGAATTCAAGGAAACAATCTTTTGATATTAATGGAAGATGATGTAAAAATCATCACTGACTTGATGATGGGTGGAGACGGTACCAATCTGGTGGATGTTTTATCTGACTTGCACTTGAGTGCAATCTGTGAAGCTATGAATCAGATGATGGGTTCCGCAGCGACGTCCATGTCCTCTATGTTGAATCGGAAGATTGATATTAGTCCTCCTGAAGCTGAACGATTAGAACTCGGAGCTGATCAACTGGGAAGTGTAGTAGAACGCTTTAGAGGACAGAGTTTTGTCAAAGTTTCTTTGAAAATGGAAATTGGCGACTTAGTCGATTCAAATATTATGCAGTTGTATCCGATTGATTTTGCAAAAGAATTACATCAAGCTTTTGCATCAAGTCTGGGCGGTACCAGTGAACCGGAACCGGCACCACAGCCGCAACCAACACCAGCACCGCAACCGCAGGCACAATCGACACCACAACCACAACCGGCAGCGGCACCGCAAATGCAACCGCAGATGCAACCACAGATGCAACCATACGGTCAAATGCCATATGGATATGCACCACCAATGCAGGATGTGAATGTTCAACCGGTGCAGTTCCAAAGCTTTGCACCAGGTGTGAATCCAATTACCCAGCAAGAGAATATCGATTTGATTATGGATGTTCCGCTGGAGGTTACAGTCGAATTAGGACGTACGAAAATGTCCATTAAGGAGATTTTGGAGTTTGCACCGGGAACCATTGTGGAACTGGATAAGATTGCAGGGGAGCCAATTGATGTTTTAGTAAATGGTAAGATGGTTGCCAAAGGCGAGGTAGTAGTTATTGAAGAAAGCTTTGGTATCCGTATTACAGATATAGTGAAAACAAAAATGATTTAGTGATTAAAGAGGAGAAATGATATGGCAAAGAATATTTTAGTATGTGATGATGCAGCATTTATGCGAATGATGATTAAGGATATTTTAACCAAGAATGGTTACAATGTAGCTGCTGAAGCAGAGAACGGCGCAAAGGCAGTTGAGAAGTATCAGGAGACTAAGCCGGATTTGGTGTTAATGGATATTACCATGCCTGAGATGGATGGTATCCAGGCATTAAAGAAGATTAAACAGTTGGATCCAAATGCAAGTGTTGTTATGTGTTCAGCAATGGGTCAGCAAGCAATGGTTATTGAGTCCATTCAGTCTGGTGCAAGAGACTTTATTGTTAAGCCTTTCCAGCCGGATCGTGTACTGGAAGCAGTTAAGAAAGCAGTTGAATAAAGATGGTATTTACCGGTTTTTCAAATGCCGTAGATGGCGTAGTACAACTTATTGTTGTTTTGATAATGTTCCTGTTTGTTCTGGCGTTGGCTTATCTGACTGCCAGATTTGCAGGGCGTTTTCAGAGTAATATCCAGAGCCGTAGCAATATACGTGTGATTGAAACGGCACGTATTGCCAATAACAAGTATATTCAGCTTGTAAAGGTTGGAACGCGGTATATTGTGTTAGGAATTGGCAAGGATGATGTAACATTCCTAACGGAACTAGACGAAGAAGAGTTAAATTTGGACGCTCTGGAGAATAGAACGCAAGGAAGCTTTAAGGATATTCTCTCTCAGCTTCAAAAGAAAAAGGATGAGAATGATACAGATGAAAACTAATACTTTTCGGATTACTATGAAAAAATGTCTGACAGTATTCTTAGTGGTTTTTGTTTTGGTGCTCTGTTGTGGTACACAGTCCTATGCGACTGATATCACCGATATTACAGATTCTACTGAAACCCCGGAAACCACTGTTGATGATGGGGATGTAACAAAACCATTAAATCTCAGTCTTACCTTAGGGGAAGAAGAAGGTACTTTGTCGGGCACATTACAAATGCTGTTAGCATTAACAGTCATTTCATTAGCTCCATCAATTCTTGTTATGATGACGTCCTTTACCCGTATTATTGTGGTATTGCATTTTATAAGGACGGCAATGGGTTTAACATCAACACCCCCTAACAATGTACTGATAGGGCTTTCCTTATTTTTGACATTATTCATAATGTCCCCTGTATTCTCTCGGATTAATACAGAAGCAATTGAACCTTATACAGCCGGAGAAATGAGCCAGGAAGAAGCCATTGAAGCTGCTATGGGTCCGATGCGTGAGTTTATGATTAATCAGACAAGAGAGCAGGATATACAACTATTTTTGGATATTGCGGAGATTGATTCTGTTTCAGACTGGGATGATATACCCACAACAGTGTTAATTCCGGCATTTATTATTAGTGAATTACGGGCAGCGTTTATCATAGGATTTTTAATTTATATCCCATTTATTATCATTGATATGGTAGTGGCATCTACATTAATGTCCATGGGTATGATGATGTTGCCGCCAACCACCATATCTATGCCATTTAAGGTGTTGTTGTTTATTATGGCAGATGGTTGGAGTTTGATAGTAGGACAATTAGTGCAGTCCTTTGTTCTCTGACGGGAGGGCAGTTAAATGACTTCAGAAATTGTAATTGATATTGCAAGAGAAGCCTTATGGCTGATTATAAAATGTTCCGCACCAATGCTTTTGGTCTCTTTGATTATTGGTTTGCTGGTCAGTATATTTCAGACAGTAACATCAATTCAGGAGCAGACGTTAACGTTTGTACCAAAGATGCTGGGGATCTTTTTGACGTTGATGTTAACAGGTGGATGGATTCTGCATAATATCGTCGAGTTTATTGTGACTCTTTACCAAATGTTTGGCACTTACGTGAATATGTGAGGTGGCGTATGCTTTCAACGAGCTTTTCCATCTATCATTTAGAATTTTTTTTGTTGGTGTTTGCAAGAATTGCCGGGGTTGTCAGTACTGCACCGATCTATGGAACCAGAGGTGTGCCGATTCGTGTGCGTGTCGGATTTGGATTGTGTATCGGTTTGATTGTAGCAACTACCATTGGTTATACACCACTAGAATACACAACAATTTTACAGTTTACATTTTTGTTAATAAAGGAATTGATAGTTGGCCTGTCTGTTGGACTTGCATCAACCCTATGTATGTCGGTACTGAATCTTGCAGGTATGTTTATTGACCGGGAAATTGGTCTGACAATGGTAACGGCTTTTGATCCGATGACCAATGCCAGCACCACGATTTCGGCAGATTTGTATAACTACATGGTACTAATTATCATGTTATGTTCGAATATGCATCATTTTATTATCACTGCAATCTGCGATTCGTTTCAAGTGATTCCGGTTGGTGGCGCCATATTTGACGGCGATGCTGTTTATGCAATTTTGCTTGCCTTTATTCAGGAGTATTTTGTGGTTGCATTTCGAATTGCTTTGCCAATTTTTATATCCATTACCTTATGTAATGTGGTTTTAGGTGTTTTGGCAAAAACAGCCCCGCAGATGAATATGTTTTCGGTTGGTATTGAGTTGAAATTGATACTTGGCTTACTGGTTATGGTAGCTACTATCATGGTATTGCCGAATATCGCTGATTTTTTACAACAGTTAACCGAAGATATTGTTTTGAGTTTGTTGAAAACAATGTATTGATTGAGGATAAATAATGGCTTTGGATTTTAATCTCCAGTTCTTTGCGAAAGAAGGACCCGGAGGAGAAAAAACAGAAGAAGCGACCCCCAAAAAGCAACAAGACTCCCGAAAAGAGGGTTCTGTTGCCCAAAGTAAGGAATTGGCAAACGGTATAACATTACTAGCATTATTTCTTACATTGCGTTTTGCTATGAAATTTGTGGGACCGCGTTTGGTACGGATTTTTAATACGTACTATATGCATATTAGTTCCATGGCAAATGGGGAATTTAATACACGTGCAATGGTTGAAACTTTGTCGCAGGTTACATTCGATATTGTAATTATAACAGCCCCGTTTTTGCTAGTTGGTCTGGTTGTTGGAATTATGTCACACAAAATTCAGTTCAAATGGATGGTTACAGCTAAACCAATGCAGCCTAAGTTGAACAAGATTAACCCCATTAACGGGTTTAAGCGGTTATTTTCCGGTCGTGCGCTTTTTGATTTGTTGAAGGCCGTTGTAGAAGTAATTTTGATTGGATATATGGCGTATAGTATTTTGAAGGATCATGCGAAAGAAATCTATACGTTATATGATATGTCCATTAACCAATCTTTGGCATTATTAATGGATGTTATTTGGGAACTAGGCCTGAAAATCAGTATTCTTATGATTTGTATTGGTATTGTGGATTTTATATACCAGAAATTCAAACACAAACAGGATTTGAAAATGACCAAACAGGAGGTCAAGGACGAATTCAAGAATACTGAAGGTGATCCGCAGATTAAAGGACAACAGAAGCAGAGAATGCGTCAGGCATCTCAGCGACGTATGATGGCAAGTGTTCCGGAAGCGGATGTTGTTATTACCAATCCGACGCATTTCGCCGTTGCATTAAAGTATGATGCTAATGAGCATTCGGCTCCGGTGGTAACTGCAAAGGGAACGGATTTTCTTGCTGCCAAGATTAAAGATGTGGCAAAAGAGCATGGAGTGGAAATCGTGGAGAATAAGCCACTGGCACGAATGCTTTATTATAATGTTGATTTAGATAAAGAAATTCCGCCGGAATTGTATAAGGCAGTTGCCGATATTCTGGCATATGTATACAACTTGAAGAATGCGGGTTAAGACAGAGAATTAGAAGGACAGGAGGTGCATCATGAAAAATATCAAATTTTCCTCAAGTATTTTTTTGGGAATTTACTTGTTGGCAGCTGTAATATTCATGATTGTACCGATGAATTCCCTGTTCTTAGATGTTTTGATTACATTTAATCTGGCAGTGGCAATGGTCATTTTGTTTAACTGTATTTTTGCAAAAGAAACCTTGTCTATGTCCAGCTTTCCGACGATTTTGTTATTTACTACCGTTTTTCGAATTTCATTGAATATTTCTTCAACACGTTTGATTTTGATGACAGGTGAACCTGGAAACGTAGTTAAGACCTTTGGTGAATTCGTTGGTGGCGGTAATCTGATTATCGGAGCCATTATCTTTATTGTTCTGGTAATTGTTCAGATGATGGTTATTAATAAAGGTTCTGAACGTGTATCTGAAGTAACGGCACGTTTTACCTTGGATGCTATGCCGGGTAAACAGATGGCAATTGATGCGGATTTAAGTTCCGGTGCCATATCGGATAAGGAAGCAATCGTTCGTAGACAAAAGATACAGGAAGAAGCATCTTTCTTTGGTTCCATGGATGGTGCCACTAAGTATGTAAAAGGAGATGCTACAGCCGGATTGATTATCACAGCCATTAACTTTGTTGGTGGTATTGTAACCGGTATGTTGATACAGGGCTTACCACTAATGGAAGCGCTTACAAAGTACACTATTTTGACCATTGGTGATGGTTTGGTTTCCCAGATTCCTTCTTTGATGATTTCTCTGGCTACCGGTGTAATTGTAACAAAAGCATCCAAGGAAGCAGAAATCGGAGATATTGTATTCTCTGAATTATTCCAATCACCACGGGTTATGTATATTGTTGGTGCTGCTTTGATTTTCCTAGTAATCGTGACACCGTTAAAGCGTGATGGCGGCATTGTAATTTATATGGGACTTGGACTTGGATTAATTGTATTGGGACGACTGCTCAGTGCAAAGAAAGAAACTGCTGAAATTGAAGAAGAGGTTGAAGCAGAAGAAGTAGAGGCAGATCAGGTACGACGGCATGAAAATGTTAATACCTTGCTTCAGGTGGATCCGATTGAATTAGAGTTTGGTTATGGTATTATTCCGCTTGCAGATGTAAATCAAGGTGGTGACTTGTTAGACCGAGTTGTTATGATTCGACGACAAATTGCTTTGGAATTAGGTGCAGTTGTACCAATCATTCGTTTGCGTGATAATATTCAGTTGAATCCAAACCAATATGTGATTAAGATTAAAGGCATTCAGGTAAGCGAAGGTGAAATTCTGTTTGACCACTATATGGCTATGAATCCGGGATATGTAGAAGAGGAAATTACCGGTATTCCAACTTTTGAGCCGTCCTTCCATTTGCCGGCTGTGTGGATTACAGAATCACAGCGAGAACGGGCAGAATCCTACGGATATACGGTAGTTGATCCGCCTTCGATTATAGCAACTCATTTAACGGAAGTTATTCGAACGCACTTGGATGAATTGCTAACCCGTCAGGATGTTCAGAACCTGATTAATAATGTGAAAGAGAATAATACGACATTGGTTGATGAATTGATACCAAAGTTGTTAAATGTTGGTGAGATTCAAAAGGTATTACAGAATTTGCTGCGTGAAGGAATTTCGATTCGGGATTTAGTAACAATCTTTGAAATTTTGGCAGACCATGCTGCGAATACCAGAGATACAGATGTGTTAACGGAATATGTGCGTCAAGGCTTGAAACGTGCGATTTCCAGCAAGTTCTTTGGTGGTGAAGAAACTACATCCGTAGTGACCTTAGATCCGAAGATTGAACAGGATATTATGGCATCTGTAAAACAGACGGAACAGGGAGCATATTTAACCTTGGATCCGGATAAAACAAGAAAAATACTTGCATCTACAGAAAAGGAGATTGCGAAACTGGAAGAATCGGGACAAACTGCGATTATCATTACTTCGCCGATTGTTCGTATGTATTATAAAAAATTAACCAGTGATTATTTTAAGAATTTGATTGTTATTTCATATAATGAAATCGAATCGAATGTGTAATTACAGTCAGTTGGGATGGTGACAATCGATGATAATTAAAAGATATCAGGGGGCTTCCGAAAAGGAAGCAATTATGAAAGCAAAGGAAGAGTTAGGTCCGGAAGCAGTCATAATGAATATTAAAATAGTAAAACAAAAAGGCATTCGTCGATTGTTTAAAAAAGGTTATGTAGAAGTAACTGCAGCAATTGATGAACCAACCAATACACAGCGTGAACGTAGCAAAACAAAGAATTCAGAGGTTAAGGATTCTGATTTTGTACGGGAATCGAACCCAAATATTATCACTGAGACTGCTACTACGGTTGAGGAACGTGCAGAAACGCGTACTTCGGCAATTGAGGAACGTCTGGATAATTTAGCACAGTTATTGGAACGTCAAATGAAGGATGCAGATGAAGAACAGGAAGAAACTCTGGATCAGAATTCCCGTATGGTAAAGCTGGTGTTTGATCAATTGGTTAATAATGAAGTGACCGAAGAAAATGCCAGAGAGATTATAAGTGAAATTGATAATAGTGGTGCTAAGCTACAATTAGATGATTTACTTGCAAGTGTATATCAAAAAATTGTGTTGAAGCTGGGGCAGATGAAAACCATTGAATTAAGTGAAGATAAGCCTAAACTGGTATTTTTCATTGGGCCGACAGGCGTTGGTAAAACAACGACTATTGCGAAATTGGCTTCAAAATTCAAACTGGAAAAGAAATGTAAGCTAGCTATCATAACAGCGGATACATATCGAATTGCAGCGGTAGAACAGATTCGTACCTATGCGAATATTCTATCAGTACCAATTGATGTAGTATATAACACAGAGGACATGGAAAAGGCAATTGATAAGTATAAGGAATATGATTTAATATTCATAGATACAGCCGGCAGGTCTCATAAAAATGAGGAACAACGGGAAGATGTCAAGCGATTGTTAGAAATTGCCAGAGACTATAATCAGGAGATTTATTTGGTAATTAGTGCAACTACAAAGTATCGGGATTTGGTAAAAATCACCCAGACCTATTCAGACATCTCTAATTACCGTTTGCTGTTTACAAAAACAGATGAAACCGGAGCTTTGGGCAATATTTTGAATATTCGGATGCTAACCAAAGAACCGTTATCTTATACAACATTTGGTCAAAATGTACCGGATGATATAGGTGTAACAGATGCTCAGTTTATCGCAAAGCAATTATTAGGAGGAAATGAATAATGGATCAGGCAGAACAGTTAAGAAAACGCGTCAGCCAACAGATTCAGCATAATGGTTCCACCCGTGTAATTGCAGTTACAAGCGGTAAGGGGGGAGTCGGCAAAACCAGTTTAGCTGTAAACCTAGCAATACAGCTTCGTAAAAAAGGGAAACGGGTTGTTATTATTGATGCTGACTTTGGCTTGGCAAATGTAGAAATTATGTTAGGAATTCGCCCACAATATAATATGGCGGATTTGATTTACAATGATAAGAATATCGATGATATCATTACGCAAGGACCTATGGATATAGGATTTATTTCCGGAGGATCCGGTGTTCAGGATATGGTGAATCTAGATAAAGAACAGGTTCGTGTGATGATTTCGAAATTGGTGCGTTTGGATACCATTGCAGATGTTGTTATTATTGATACCGGTGCAGGTATTTCAGATTCAGTTTTGGAGTTTGTATTAAGTAGTCCGGAAGTATTGATTGTTGCAACTCCGGAACCAACCTCCATTACGGATGCTTATTCTTTGTTGAAAACAGTGAATCGGAATAAGAACTTTAGTGCAGATGAGAAAAAGATTCAGATCGTTTCAAATCGGGTTGGCAGTAAAGAAGAGGGAAAAGAAATCTACGAAAAATTGAACATTGTATCAACAAAATTCTTGAATATACAGATGGAGTATTTGGGAGCAATTGTACAGGACAGTAATGCTTCGAAAGCCGTTATTGAACAGAAACCGGTATC
The DNA here is from genome assembly GCA_017461045.1 of Lachnospiraceae bacterium. GTDB lineage: Bacteria > Bacillota > Clostridia > Lachnospirales > Lachnospiraceae > CAG-632. The sequence continues at coordinate 82,501 of JAFTZJ010000022.1, forward strand.
TTTGGCATTTCCAAATTCCGGTTCAACCAAATGTTATCAGGAAATTTGTAATAAGTTATTGGAGCTTGATGAAACCGTCGAAGAACCTAGGGAGGGCGTTGCGAAGTTCTTTCTTGATTTTATTCGGCAAAAGAAAAAGAAGTATTAGGGGATGAGTATGCAGGAGATTATTACGATTGGTAACAAAGTGGATATGGAAGCACTTGTACACGGCAATGTAGAAAAAGATGAATCGAAGCGACGTGTATTAAGTTGCAGAGTTATGGATATTCCGAGTGACAGTATCGTCCGGATTTCCATGCCGTTTCATGAAGGAAGAATTGTTCCTTTATCGGTTGGTGATCAGTACCAAATGACCATATTTTCTGATCGCGGTATATATGCCAGTCAGTTTGTGGTAATTCGTCGATTAAAGGAAGGTAATTTGTTCCTTGCTGATATGGAGATGCAACGTCCCCTGAAGAAAGTACAACGAAGAGAATTCTTTCGTCATGATTGTCGTATTCCGGCCAGTTACCGTATGATTTCTGAAAAAGAGGAACTGGGCTTAGAAGAGGAGGATTCGCCAATTGACTGGAAGAAAGGGGTAATTCTGGATATTAGCGGAGGAGGACTCCGTATGGTTTCGGAACATCATGAGACAGCGAATCAGATTATACAAATCCGATTCGTTTTGGAATTAGAAGGTGAACTTCGTGAATTCATAGAATTTGGAAAATTAATTGCTTCTATTCGAAGAGAAAATGTAGCGAATTTGTACGAACAACGAGTGGAATTCGAGCAAATCGGAGACAAAGACCGGGAGCAAATTATTCATTACATTTTTGACGAGGAGCGCAAAAAAATCTCAAGGGATAAAGGCTTAAATTAAATGAAAAAAAATATTATGATTATAGATGACTCTGCACTTATGAGAAGAGTATTATCTGATATAATTAATAAAACTGAACAGTACCAGGTGGCGTATACTGCTTCGAATGGGTTGGAAGCATTGGAAATTTTACGAAAACAACCACAGATTTTTCTGATCTTTTTAGATATCAACATGCCGAAGATGGGTGGTGTTGAATTATTAAAAGTTATGCGACGTGAAAAGATAGAAATTCCGACAGTTGTATTTAGTACCGTAGCGGAACGTTCCAGTGCAGAGACCATAGAAGCATTATCACTGGGAGCCATGGATTTTCTTAAGAAACCGGAAAATATTCTGATTAATATGGAACATTTTCGTGAGAAAATCATGAAGGTATTTGCAATTATTGAACGTTCGGATGAAGAACCGGCAATGGTTATTAAGGAGCGTGCACCAAGAGTTCGAACACAAACCACAATGGGGCGTGGTAAATTGGTAGCAATTGCATGCTCTACCGGAGGTCCAAGAGCTCTGCAGGAAGTGATACCGTATTTGCCATCGAATTTGGATGCACCGGTTCTTGTAGTACAGCATATGCCGGAGGGATTTACAGCGTCACTTGCCAACCGCTTAAATGATGTTAGTAAAATAACCGTTAAAGAGGCTGAAGATGGAGAAGTTCTACGAAACGGAAATGTATATATTGCGAAGGGTGGTAAGCACTTACGGATTCGTTATGAACGAGGACAACATGTGATTGAACTTGGAGATGATGAACCGGTTAGTGGATTACGGCCATTTGCTAATTATATGTACGAGAGCCTGACACAGTCAGATTATTATGAAATTATTTGTGTAGTCTTGACAGGTATGGGTGCAGATGGTACCAAGGGTATTGGAAAGTTAAGTCAGGAAAAGAATGTGTATGTCATTAGTCAAGACAGAGAAAGTTGTACTGTCTATGGTATGCCAAAGATGATTGCACAAGCCGGACTATCAGATGAAATTGTTTCGCTTAATAAAATAGCGAAATCGATAATTAATATTACGGGGGTGTGTTAAATGGACTTAAGTCAATATTTGGAAATATTTATTGATGAAACAAAAGAACACTTACAGACATTAAATGATCAGGTTTTGATCATGGAACAGGATCCGGACAATACGGATACAGTAAATGAAATTTTCCGTGCTGCTCATTCGTTGAAGGGTATGGCAGGAACCATGGGCTTCAAACGTATGCAACGCTTGACGCATGACTTGGAAAATGTATTCTCTGAAATTCGTAACGGCAAGATGTCGGTTACACCGGATATCGTAGATGTTGTATTTAAGAGTTTAGATGCTTTAGAGAATTATCTTGCCAATATTCAGGAATCTGCTGATGAGGGAACGGAAGATAATGAAGAAATTATTAACCTTCTGAATGCAATTATGGATGGCGGTGTAAGACAGCCGGATATTCCGGATGAATTGGATGAGACTGTACCGATTGCAACAGCGGCACCTGCAGAAGCAGTTCCGGCTGCAGATGGTGTGGATAAGCGTAAGTTCCTTCAACTTCCGGTTGCTGAATTTGAAATTAATGCAATGACAGAAGCCGTTGCAAATGGAATGAATGTCTATGGTGCAACCGTATATATACAGGAATCATGTATTTTGAAGGCGGCAAGAGCATTCTTAGTTTTCAAAGGAATTGAGTCGGTTGGTGAGGTAATTAAGTCTGAACCAAGTGTACAAGATATTGAGGATGAACGTTTTGATTTTGACTTCAGTTTGTTTATTATTTCGGATAAACCGATAGAGCAGGTGCAGAAAGTAATTGCAAACGTTTCTGAAATTGAAGAAGTTGTTATCGAACCGTATACTCCGGGAAGTGCTGTAACGCAGGTTGCAACACCAGTTGTTGAAGAAAAAATTGAAACACCGGTTGTTGAGGAGACAAAGTCAGAAGCATCAAAGGAAAGTGCTCCGGAAAAGAAAAAGACAAATGATACTAAGAAAAAGCCGGTTGTTAACCGTTCTGTACGTGTAGATATTGAGAAGTTAGATGATTTAATGAATCTGGTAAGTGAGTTGATTATTGCCAAGAATGGTTTGGTATCAGCAAATGCTTATGAAGAACATGGACAGGCACAGCAGTTTAACGAGCAGATTGAGTACTTAGAGAGAATCACTACCAATCTTCATGAGTCAGTTATGAAGGTTCGAATGGTTCCGATTGAAAGTGTTGTAAACCGTTTCCCTCGTATGATTCGTGATTTATCAAAGAAGTTAAACAAGGAAATGGAATTAATCATGACTGGTGAAGAAACAGAATTGGATCGTACCGTTATTGATGAAATCGGTGATCCATTAATGCATATGCTTCGTAATGCAGCAGATCATGGTTTGGAACCAACCTTAGATCGTATTAAGAAGGGTAAACCACAGGTTGGTACCATTCGTCTGAATGCTTACCAGGATGGTAATAATGTAACTATCGAAGTAAGCGATGATGGTGGCGGCGTTGATGTTGAGAAGGTAAAAGCTTCTGCAATTCGTAAGGGTGCTATCAGTGAAGAACAGGCTGAAATGATGTCAGATAAAGAAGCAATTGATTTGTTATTCCAACCGGCATTCTCAACAGCAGAAAAGGTTTCCGATGTATCCGGACGTGGTGTTGGTTTGGATGTTGTTAAGAGTAAGATTGAAGGCTTAGGCGGTGATGTTGTTGTAAGTACTGTTTTAGGAGAGGGTACTACCTTTACTGTAAGACTTCCATTAACACTTGCAATTATTCAGGCTTTGATGGTTGAAATTCAAGATGAAAAGTATGCAATTCCATTAAATTCAATTGTTGGTATTGAAGACATTATGGTTGACGAAGTGAAATTAGTTCAGAATAAAGAAGTAATTAACCTTCGTGGAACTGTAATTCCATTGGTTCGATTGGATCAGATGCTTGATTTGGAACCAAGTGAGTCAGATAGTGAAAGTTTGGTTGTTGTAGTTGTCAAGAAGGGCGACAAGCAGGCCGGACTTGTAATTGATAACTTGATTGGACAGCAGGAAATCGTTATTAAGCCTTTAGGTAAGTACATTTACATTCATAAGATGTTTAGTGGTGCTACTATTCTTGGTGACGGTGAAGTTGCATTAATTATTGATGCAAATACTTTGGTTTAGGGGGTGCATAACATGGCAGAATTAGAAAACAATGATGAAATCAGACAATACATTGTAGCCAAACTTGGCTGTGAACAATACGGAATTGATATTTCATATGTAGATAATATTGTACGTATGCAAAAGGTAACCCGAGTACCGAAAACCCAGCCATATTTTATAGGTGTTATTAATCTTCGTGGTGAAATTATTCCGGTTATGAGTCTTCGGAATAAATTAGACATGGATGACAGTGCAGTTACCAATACGACACGTATTATTATTATCAAACCGGAAACAGGAGCGTTACTTGGTTTGTTGGTAGATGAAGTACGAGAAGTTGTAACATTGTCAGAAGAAGATGTAGAGAAGGTTTCATACGACAATGGTCGTGATGATGCTAATTACTATGTGACAGGTGTTGGAAAGTATAAAGATACATTGATTTCGTTAATTAATGTAAATGGTATTATAAGCGATTAAGCTGGAACAGGAGGCAGCCTATGGAACGTATGGATGCTACAGAATTAGATATACTTACAGAAATTGGAACCATTGGTGCCGGTAATGCAACAACATCGCTTGCAGTTATGCTTGATTCAAAGCTATCAATGAGAATACCAAAAGTTTCTTTTATGAATTTTGATGACTTTGTTGAGAGTATTGGTGGTGCGGAAAATGTTATCGCAGGTGTTATGAGCAATATTACTGGAGAAATAGAAGGATTTGTTTTATTTGCTATGGACATCCGCGATGCTCACCGCTTAGTGAACCGGTTGCGTGGAATTGATTTATCAAAAGAAGAAATGTTTACAGATATTGATTTGTCAGCAGTAAAAGAGATTGGAAATATTCTAATTGGATCCTATTTATCATCCATTGGAACGTTAACAGGAATCAATATTCGTCCTTCGAACCCGGTAATGTCAATTGACATGGCAGGTGCAATTCTAAGTTTTCCGGCAATTATTAACAGTAGAGAACATGACGAAGTGTTACGCATTGAGTCAGAATTTGAAGGGGAAGATTTATCCATCGACGGTCATATCATGTTTATTGCCGATACAGAATCATACATGATAATTAAGAGTCGATTGGGATTATAATGTGAAAGATGGAGTCAGTAGTCAAAGTACGGATGGCAGATTATTCAATCTGCAGTGAACCGCAGAAAATTACAACAATTGGATTAGGTTCTTGCGTAGGTATTGTAGTATACGACACGAATTCAAAAACGTGCGGTATGCTTCATGCCATGTTGCCGGATAGCACCAAAATCCGCAATAATAGCAATCGTTCGAAGTTTGTGGATACCGGTATGGAAGATATGCTTAAAAAGCTGGAACAGGCAGGCGTGAATCGAAAAAGGCTTATGGCTAAGATTGCAGGCGGAGCTAAGATGTTCGATTTTATTGATGATAATGAGAACACCAGCGTAGGATATCAAAATGTGCAGGCAGCAAAGCAGGTATTAAAGCAGTTGGGAATTCCTTTGATTGCTGAAGATACAGGAAAGAACTACGGTAGAACCATTGTGTTCGATCCGGCGTCAAATGAGTTGCAAATCAAAGCGATTGGTCAAGAGCCAATGGTTATTTGACGAGATTTCTGTATAGAAAAGGTGATGGTATGAAACTAAGGTGGTTAAGACCATTTGTTGTGTTGACAGCGGCATTGATAGTATGTATTAGCAATATCATAGCAAAACGACCGGTAGTAGAGTCACTAATATTGTTGTTAGTTGTGATTATTGTATTCTTTATTATTGGAAGTATTGGGACCAGTATTATAGATCATACCATGAATGCAGTTTCCAAGAATGATCCTCAGGAAGGTGAAGCTCCGGAAGATGAGGAAGAACAGCAGGAAGAAGCAACAGAAGAGTCAGAAACATAATGTTAAGGGGTGTATGGCATGGAGGAAGCTAAGCGCGAAAAACTCTGGGCATCTTATAGTAAAAAACGTGACCCAGCCATAAGAGAAGAATTAATTATGGAATACGTGCCGTTGGTTAAGGTAGTATCCGGCCGGCTTAGCATGTATTTAGGATATACGGTTGAATATGATGACTTAGTAAGTTATGGTATATTCGGCTTGATTGATGCTATTGATAAGTTTGATTATGGAAAAGGCATCAAATTCGAAACATACGCCAGCTTACGTATTCGGGGTTCTATTTTAGACCAGATTCGTAAAATGGATTGGATTCCTCGTTCTGTTCGACAAAAACAGAAGCAGATGGAAGCAGCAATTTCTAAGATTGAAGCAGAAGAAAATCGAGTTGCTACCGACGAGGAAATTGCAAAAGAATTAAATATTTCAATGGATGAGTACTTTAACTGGCAGGGGCAGACAAAAGTAACCAATATTGCGTCCATTGATGAATTTGTGGATCAGGGTATTGAAGTAAAAGCTTTTGATTCTCACAAGTATGCCAATAACGAACCGGAAAAGGCATATGAGCAGGAAGAGATGAAAGAACTTTTAGCAAGCTCGCTTGAAGGTTTGACTGAAAAAGAACGAATGGTAGTGTTGCTTTATTACTACGAAGAATTGACTTTGAAGGAAATAAGTAAAGTTTTGGATGTTTCGGAGTCTCGTATATCGCAGTTACATACGAAAGCACTACAAAAGATGAAGAAAATATTGGGAGTACATTATGAAATATTAATGGGATAAGGAGTATGCATGGCAAAAAGAAATGGTTTCTTTCGGCTTCAAATTGAAGAACATGGAGTATATATCCAATTAGTTCCACCATCAGAAGGTGGCGAAGCGATTACAATTTCAGATGTAATGGATTATTTAGGCATGGTTAAAATCACAGAATATGATTTGAATGGTTTGAATCGTGTCTTAATTGGTTTGCACGAGCCAACACGGGTGAAGTTATTAAACTCAACCATAGAAGCGGTTAATGAAAAAGCCAAAATACAGGTATCTGCAGATAAAATGTCAGCAACCATTCGATTGTATGCACCATCAAATAAGGGGAAAACATTTACGAAACAGGAAATTATCGATGAATTGCAGACGGCAGGGGTAAAATTCGGTATTATTGAAAAAGTAGTAAATGTATTGGTAGCGACTCCGCTTTATTGTCATGATATTGTTATCGCCAAAGGTAAAGCGGTTACGGAAGGTTCAGATGCTCGTATTGAGTATCATTTTGAAACCCAACCATTGGCAAAACCAAAACTAAACGAAGACGGAACGGTAGATTTTCATCAGTTAAATATATTTACCCGAGTAGAAAAAGGTCAGTTGTTGGCTACCTTAATTCCGGAAAACCTAGGTGAACCGGGCATGGATGTATTGGGCAATTCGGTAGCACCACATAAGATTAAAAAGGCAATGTTAAAGTGTGGTCGGAATATCCATTTGTCGGAAGATCATTTGCAGATGTTTAGTGATGTTGACGGTGATGTTAAGTTAGAAGGAGATACGGTATTTGTATCGGATTCTTATACCGTTGCAGCAGATGTGGATGCTTCCACCGGTGATATTGTTTATGACGGCAATGTGATTGTAAATGGTAATGTTCGTACCGGATTTAGTATTCATGCAAAGGGCGATATACAGGTTAAAGGTGTTGTAGAAGGTGCTGATTTATATGCAGGTGGCAACATTGTCTTAAGTCGTGGAATTCAGGGAATGAATCGAGGCAAATTAGAAGCACAAGGGGATATTATTACAAAATTTATTGAAAGTGCTACAGTAAAAGCCGGTGGTAATGTGCGTTCCGGTTCTATCCTGCATAGTAATATAGATGCCGGAGATACCATTTTATGTGAAGGAAGAAAGTCCTTTGTAATTGGCGGCAACTTAAGTGCACGGAATTTGATTGATGTAAAAACGATGGGAAACCAAATGGGAACCATTACCAATGTAAAAATCGGTATTGATGCTTCCGTACTTGACAATTTGAAAGCCATGGAAGAAGAATATGCAGAGAACATTGAAAGTATCGATAAATGTAAGCAGGTATTAGTTTTATTTAAGAAACGTCTAGCAAGTGGTCAGAAGATACCGCCGGATAAGGTTGCAGTTATACAAGCTGCCGGCAATGATAAACAGAGTCTGGAAGCACGACAAGAGGAATTAGAGAAACAGATTGAAGAAACAAAGTTATTGCTGGAATCTAGCAATAAAGGACGTCTGAAAGTTAGTGACACTATACATTCCGGTGTGCGAATTATGATTGGAAATAGTATGTATGTGGTAAAAGATGAGTTAAAATATTGTCAGTTCCATATACGTGGCGGCGAAATCGTGTCCGATAGTTATTTGTAGTAAGGAGGCGTTGTGTATGATAAGACCGGTTGAGATGCAGATGATATTACCACAGGCGAATCAGGTTGGTATGCAGCAACATAATGCAAATCAACATGCCTCGGTACAAAGTGCACAGGGCGCTAATCAGTTGGCTAAAGAAGTAAAAGAATCGGCGGAAACGATTATTCCGAAAGAAGACCCGGATTTGATGGAGTATCGATATGATGCAAAAGAAAAGGGGAATAATACCTATGACGAACAGTTTTTGAAACGTCGTAAAAAACGAGAAGAGTCAGAGGCAAAGGAAAAAGAAAAACAACACTCAAAGCCGGAAGGTGGTTGGGTGAATTTTGACATAAAGGTATGACAGGAGATAAAAGATGATTGCAGTATTGATTGTCGCGATTGTTGGTATTGTATGCATAGTAGTAAGTTTTCTGATGGTAAGCCCGGAGGAGACGACGAATGAACAAGACACTACAGAAGCAGGTACCATCCAGAATCGAATCACAGATGAATATGAATTAAATGAAGAGGAAGTTGCAGTTTTACAGCGAAAGGTAAGCGAAAAAATATCTAATGATGTAAATGATATTATTTATAATGCGGATAATTCCTTGTCAACAATGACCAACGAAAAGATGATGGCATTGGGTGATTATGCAGTAACGGTTTGTGATGAAATCGAGAAGAATCACAAGGAAGTTATGTTCTTGTACAGTATGCTGAACGATAAGGAGAAGGAATTAAAGGAATTAGTAGCAGAAGCTGACGGTAAAGCTAGTGAGCTTAAGAAAGTTAATGATTTAGCTTTGGATGCTTATGTAAATACAGACCCATCCTTAGAGGTTCTGGAAGAATTAGAAGTGGAAGCACCGGAAGACACAATAGACTTCACTGAGGAAGAACCTGTAGTCGAAGAAGACAACACCAATGATATCATTTTAGAAATGAAGAAAAATGGTATGAGTATTATGGAGATTGCCAGAGAATTGGGCTTAGGCGTTGGTGAAGTAAAGCTGGTAGTAGATTTGTATCAGGGAAATGCAGGTTAAGATTATGAAGCGAAAGTATTATATCAGGGGAATTGGTGTAGGAATTCTCTTTGCGACAATTGTATTATTTACGGCGTATAGTGTCTTTGGCGGTAAGAAAATGACAGATGAAGAGATTATGGACCGGGCAGAAGAATTAGGAATGGTATATTCGGAATCTGCATTGGAAAATCTTACAAAGCCGGCAGACACTCAGGAAGCGAATGACTCGGAAGCAAACAGTACTAACGATAGTACAGATACATCTGCATCGGATACATCCGATAGTGATACGGAATCTACGGATACAACTGCCGAGGAGCCAACCACAGAAGAGCCTACAACGGAAGCTACAACAGAAGTAACCACAGAAGCTGCTTCCAGTACATCTGGTGAAGAAGGCCGAATGGTAACCTTTACAGTGGTTAGTGGTATGAGTTCTTGGAATGTAGCAACCATTTTACGTGATCAGGGCGTTATTGAAGATGCATCTGATTTTGATGCATATTTAGTAGCCAATGGATATTCTTCTAAGATTAATATCGGAGAATACTCCGTAGCAGTCGGAACAGATTATGAGAGTATTGCAAAAATGCTGACTACACGTTGATTTTATTGATATAACGTAAAAAAAGTAGCAAAAATATCTTGCATACAACCAAGTGATATGATAAAATACCACTTGGTGTAAAAATAAACACTGGAATGGATTGCCTGTATGGTGCCATTGCTCATGGTAAACAGGTAGAAGAAATTTCAGGAAGATTAAAACCATGGAGGTAAGAAAAATGAGCGTAATTTCAATGAAGCAGTTATTGGAAGCTGGTGTACATTTTGGACATCAGACAAGAAGATGGAACCCTAAGATGGCTCCATACATCTACACAGAGCGTAATTGTATTTACATTATCGACTTACAGAAGTCTTTAGGTAAGGTAGATGAGACTTACAATGCAATTAAGAATTGTGTTGCAGAAGGTGGTACTGTATTATTCGTAGGTACTAAGAAGCAGGCACAGGATGCTATTAAGTCTGAGGCTGAGCGTTGTGGTATGTTCTATGTTAACGAGAGATGGTTAGGTGGTATGTTAACAAACTTCAAGACTATCCAGACTCGTATTGAAACATTAAAGAAGTACGAAGCAATGGAAGCTGACGGAACTTTCGAAGTTCTTCCTAAGAAGGAAGTTATCCAGATTAAGAAGGAAATGGAAAAGTTAGAGAAGAACCTTGGCGGTATTAAGAATATGAAGGGTCTTCCTGATATGATTTTCGTTGTAGATCCACGTAAGGAAAGAATCTGTATTCAGGAAGCTCATACTTTAGGTATTCCTTTAGCAGGTATCGTTGATACTAACTGTGATCCAGAAGAATTAGATTATGTAATTCCTGGTAATGATGATGCTATTCGTGCAGTTAAGTTAATCGTTTCTAAGATGGCTGATGCTGTTATCGAAGCAAATCAGGGTGCAGATGCTCCTGTAGAGGAAGTAGAAGCTGAGGAAGCTACCGAAGAGTAATCCAATAAGATGAACTTGAAGCCTTAGCCTCAATGACTAAGGCTTTTCTTAAGAAAACGAATAAATTTGTATGGAGGAAATGAAAATGGCTATTACAGCAGCAATGGTAAAAGAGTTAAGAGAAATGACCGGTGCAGGTATGATGGATTGTAAGAAGGCATTGGGCGAAACAGATGGCAACATGGAAGAGGCTGTGAAGTATTTAAGAGAAAAGGGTATGGCTAAGGCTGAGAAGAAGGCTAGCAGAATTGCAGCAGAAGGTCTTTGTAAGGTTATCGTTAGCAATGATAACAAGACAGCAGCAGTTGTAGAAGTAAACTCTGAGACAGACTTCGTAGCTAAGAATGAGAAATTCCAGAACTATGTTGCATTAGTTGCTCAGCAGGCATTAGCAACTAACAGTACAGATAAGGATGCTTTCTTAGCAGAGCCATGGATTGGCGATTCTTCTAAGACTGTAGAAGAAGAGTTAAAGAGCCAGATTGCAGTTATCGGTGAGAACATAAAGATTCATAGATTCACTAAGGTTACAGCAACAGAAGGTATCGTAGTATCCTACACACACGGCGAAGGTCGTATCGGTGTTGTTGTTGAGGCAGCTACAGATGTTGTAAACAATGACATCAAGGCAGCAATGACTAACATTGCAATGCAGATTGCAGCTATGTCACCAAAGTATATCAGCGACAAGGAAATCAGCGAAGATTATATCAATAACGAGAAGGAAATCTTAAAGGCTCAGATTATGAACGATCCAAAGGAATCTCAGAAGCCAGAGAAGGTTATCGAGGGTATGATTATGGGTCGTATCAAGAAGGAAATGAAGGAAATCTGCTTATTAGATCAGGTTTACGTTAAGGCAGAAGATGGCAAGCAGAGCGTTGGCAAGTATGTAGAAGAAGTTGCTAAGGCAAATGGTGCTAACTTCTCAATTAAGAGCTTCGTTCGTTATGAGACCGGTGAGGGTCAGGAAAAGAAGAATGAAGATTTCGCAGCTGAAGTAGCAGCTCAAATGGGCATGTAATTTTCCAAATTTAGTAGGATGATATAATGAAAACCTTGAAGTACTGAATAAGTGCTTCAAGGTTTTTTTGTTTTTTATCAATATAATGATTTTACATATTAGTATTAGCAGGGAAAATATACTTGTAACAACAAATTTACTGTGCTAAAATATACATGAGAATTCAAGAGCAAAAAGTGGTGTAACACCCTAGCAGGTTGCCGCCTACTAGGGCAAAGTTGGTATACACGGTACCACACAATACAGACTGAGTCTGCGATACACACAAGTTTATTTTACAGTAATCTAAATTGATTTACAAGTAGATAAAAGTGGTAAGCGAAAAGGTTTGTATTCCTTCAGATAATATGACAGGGTGTTTGTGTGGACGCATACGAACACCCTGTTCTTGATTTCTCACAGATACTCTTTTAGGCAGACTGACAGTCTGTCTCTTGGAGTATCGAGTGAGAAATCGAAGCTATAAAGCTACGATTTATTTGTCGTGGCTTTTTTCTTTTGCTTCGAAAAAGTATAGTTTTACAGGAGGATGAAAATGTTTACAAGATTTTCAAAAGGAGTATTATGGTTTTTGGTCGGAGCTTTAGCTCTTCTGGCACTTATTTTTTTGTTTGTTGATGATGGATGGTCAGTTTCAATCATTATTGTATTAGTTGGTCCATTTCTATTGATGGCCTTTGGAATGTTTGTCGAATTGTGTAATCATGTATTAGATATACGAAACGCAATACAAAGTGACAAAACGATTGCTCAATCGATAAATCATTATGGGGAAGTGCAGGCAAAGTCTTCAATAAGTAATAATACTTCATCAAGTTGGTATTGTAGAAAATGTGGTACTACAAATGATGCTTCCGATAAAAATTGTACAGGATGCGGAACTCCTTCTGCAAATAGTATGGGCTCATCAGGCAATAGTGGATATGATTTGTCAAAAATTGCTCAGGAGGCTGATTTGAATAAGAAACCGGAAGAAGGATGGTTCTGTAGACAGTGTGGCTATAAGAATAAAATACATGTTACTCAATGTGCTAGTTGTGGTAAAAATAAATAATTATATAAGAAGAGGATATAAAGATGAAATGTAATATATGTGGTAAGGAATTACCGGATGATTCTATTTATTGTGATGCATGTGGTTCAAAGATTGATGAAAAAGTAATCAAACAAGCCCAAAAAGAAAAAGAAAATGCTATTAAACAGAAAGAACGTGAAGAGCGTGCAAAACGTAACGCAGAAAATGAAGCTAAAATCAAGAATAATATTAATACTACTAAAGAAAAAATTAAAACAATAAATAAGATTCCTTTTATTGTAGGTGGTTCTGTTTGCTTATTAGTATTAATAGTTGTTATTGGAATATCGATTTTTACCGGTCGAGGATTAAATCGAACAATAAATGCATTTGCAAAAGCTTATGCTAATGATAACCAAGAAAAGATGATGGATCTGATGTTTCCGAGCAATGCTCAGCGTGATTTGAAGAATGAACTGGAAAATGCAGATTTAAATCGTGTTATTACAGATGTGTTTGGTAAAGATGTGGACTTAAGTAAGTTGACAATTGTAGATAAA
>JAFTZJ010000023.1 GCA_017461045.1 Lachnospiraceae bacterium
ATCTGTTTGCCATTCTTCGTTCTCCTTTTCACATTATTGATTGGTTTTACTATTCATTTTTTCAACAGACTCTTTAATCTGTCTTGCCGCATCACTAATCTCGTTATGAATATTGGTAGAAATTTTTGCAAGTTCACCCATCTGCTTAGCAACAACCGCAAATCCTGCGCCTGCTGTACCGGCTCTTGCCGCTTCAATGGTAGCATTCAATGCTAAAATATTCTGTTTAGATGCAATTCCTTCCAGTTCCTTAGTCTTTACATTAATAATCTCAACCGTGGCAGTCGCCGTATCAAGCTCCTCGTCAAAAATATCAAGACGCTTTCTGCTATTCTGTTTCATATATTCCAGATTCACTACCTGATTTACCACATCAGCCAAAAGCGCTGCTGCCGCACGGATTGACTTTTCTGTACGAATCGGCACTTTTCTCAAAGCCTCCACATAATCGTCAGGATTAATGCCAAGTTCCTCAGCTATCTCCCTAAACTTATCTTCATCAGGTTCACTCGGCAATACCTGACCACCGATAATGGCACCTACCTTTTCGCCGTTCACCACAATATCAGAAGCGAAATCCATAAGTCCCGCATGACAATAATATGTACCGGTACACTCATTATCACACTTCACGCAACGTCTGTTACCTTCCGGTGAATTACGTGTATATTTCATGCAGAAGTCATTAAAATTACTTCCCTCTGTAATATAGTTACCCTCCGCATCAACTGCGATGGCAGCAAGGCCTGTTGCATCAGAAAACTGGTCCTGAATCTTTTGCAACTCATTCATATCCATAAAATCACTTATCTTCATATGTCCCCTCCATTCCAGCACGTCATAATCCGTCTGACAGCTTGTAGAACTTATTTCCATTGTCTTATTATATAGTCAAATTGTCAAGAAATATATTCGTTCTCATCCTAATTTTGTGTAAAATGCACATATTTTATGGGTTTTGTATGGTTACATTTCAGAAGCACATCTCCAAGCATAAAAAAACGTGACACTTAATCGCATCACGTCCCAAAGTCACTATCATAACAGTTCTTTACAGCCACTCATAGTCTCCGCCTGATATTGCAAAGCTAAGCAAATTAATAATAACCCATGCCGCCACAACCACCGCAGCTCATCATTCCCCACACAGGCAGTCCGTTCATGTCATAATACATAACCTGATTTACCATACCTGTTCCGTTACAGATTGCGCATACATTTTTCTGGTTAAAGTTGCTTCCGCCACCGTTATAATTGCTTCCGCTTCCGCCGGTTGAACCGTCCTCAGAACCACACCCGCTCATGGCAAATACCAAGAACACTGCTAATAATACAGTTAATATTTTCTTTTTCATTCCACACCTCATTACCGTGTATTGAAGAAAAGAGGCAATTCTGCCTCTTTTCCAAAATTCATTATTTAGCTTCGTATCTGAGAGAACCTACTGATTCTTCAAATGCATCGTAATAACCTTCTTCGTCAAACATTGTATATGTAATGTAAATGAATTCATCCGGATCATCTACGACAACCTGTGCCTGAGTAATAGCATAGCCTAAATACTCATACGCAATAAC
>JAFTZJ010000024.1 GCA_017461045.1 Lachnospiraceae bacterium
TATCCATTTCATAAAGTACGTATACTGATAGAGAAAATAAAGCAGACAGTGGAAGCAGAGAATGGATAGGAAATTCAATACATAACGGGTAATGACCTATCAACGGAAAAAGATGCTGATTATGTTTTGCATGATTTTTGCAGCGGCCATGTTTCTAATCGGAAGATTGGGATACATTATGATTGGGCAAGGTGATTATTACTCGGAAAAAGCACAAGCCCTGCATGAACGGGAGCGGGCAATCAAAGCTCCAAGAGGCAGGATTTTGGATCGAAACGGTGTAGTGCTGGCAGGAAATCGCCCGGTATGCACCATTTCTGTTATTCATAGCCAGATAACAGACCCGGAGTTAGTAATTGAAGTGTTAAGTCGGGAATTGAATCTGCCCGAGGAAGAAATCCGGGAAAAAGTGGAGAAGGTTTCTTCCAGAGAAAAGATAAAAAGTAATGTGGATAAAGGGATAGCAGATGCTATACGAGCCTATGACCTGGATGGGGTTATGGTGGATGAAGATTACAAGCGCTACTATCCATTTGATGATATGGCTTCCAAGGTGCTCGGATTTACCGGAGCAGATAATCAGGGAATCGTTGGATTAGAAGTGGAGTATGATTCGGTTTTGCAAGGAACCGATGGTTACATTTTAACGGTAACAGATGCCAATGGAATTGAGTTAGCGAACACCGCAGAGGCAAGACAAGAGCCTGTTGCAGGCAATGATCTGTATATATCCATAGATGCGAATATTCAGTCTTATGTTCAGCAGGAAGCGGAAAAGGCTTTGATTGCCAAGGAAGCAATTGGTGTTTCAATAATAGTTATGAATCCGCAAACCGGTGAGATTTACGCCATGGTAAATGCGCCGGAGTATAATTTGAACGAACCGTATACCTTAAATACGGATGTTGTTTACAACAATGAGAATGAGAAACAAGACGCCCTGAATCGAATGTGGCGTAATTTTTGTATAAATGATACCTACGAACCGGGTTCCATATTTAAGACGGTAACAGCAACTGCAGCTTTTGAAGCAGGTGTCTTGCATGTGGAAGATACCTTTTCTTGTCCCGGTTACCGGATAGTTGGAGACAGGACGATTCGGTGTCACAAGACCACCGGACACGGTCAGGAAACCTTTCGACAGGGAATTATGAATTCCTGTAATCCGGTATTTATGGATGTAGGAGCCAGAGTTGGCGTTGATAATATGTATCAAACCTATGAGCAGTTGGGAATTACCAGTCGGACCGGCATTGATTTGCCGGGGGAAGCAGGTTCTATTTTACATAATCAAGAAAGTGTAAAGGATGTGGACTTGGCCATTATGTCCTTTGGTCAGTCTTTTCAGATAACACCGATTCAATTGATTACAGCAGTCAGTGCAATTGTCAATGGCGGGAATCTGGTAACGCCACATTTTGGACTATATGCTCAGGATGTGGATGGAAACCGCATTGAAACCTACGAGTATCCGGTAGAAACCGGAGTGATTTCGGAAGAAACCTCCGCCATTATGCGAGAAATGATGGAAGCGGTTGTTGCAGAAGGAAGTGGTAGGCGCGGACAGGTAGAAGGCTATCGGATTGGTGGTAAAACTGCGACCAGTGAGAAGCTTCCAAGAGGGAATGGTAAATACATTTCGTCCTTTATTGGAGTGGCACCGGCGGATAATCCGCAGGTAATAACATTGGTGCTAATTAACGAGCCTACGGGTATATACTACGGAGGAACGATCGCAGCTCCGGTGGCTCAGAGAATCTATGAAAATATACTTCCGTATCTTGGAATTGAACCTGTATATGAGGCAGAACAGGAAGCAGAAAATGCTACCATTTCTGGCGAAACAGGGCAGTAGAAGTAGTAGGGAATAGGCTTGATTATCATAGGGAAAAGCATTATACTAGGATAGTTGAAGTACAAAAGTGCGAGGTGTAAATTATGAAGTTAAATTACGATGTTGTATTGCCAATCTTGATTTCTTTTGGAATTAGTGTGATTTCCAGTCCATTAATTATTCCGTTTTTTAAAAAACTGAAATTTGGTCAGTTTGTTCGGGAAGAGGGACCGGAATCTCATTTGAAGAAATCCTGAACACCAACTATGGGTGGATTGATTATTTTGTGCAGTATTGTGGCTACAGCATTGATTTATGTGAAAGATTATCCGAAAATTTTACCGATTTTATTTGTGACATTAGCATTTGGTTTAATTGGTTTTCTGGATGATTATATTAAGGTTGTTATGAAGCGTTCCATGGGACTTCGGGCATGGCAGAAGATGGGCTTGCAGATTGTGGTGACCGGTGTGTTCTGTTATTATCTGATGACGCAGACGGAGCTTGGAACCAGCATGCTGATTCCATTTTGGCGTGGTCATGCCTTGGAAGTTGGCTACTGGTATATTCCGATTTTGTTCCTGGCAGTGCTTGGTACTGTAAATGGAGCGAATTTTACGGATGGATTGGATGGTTTGGCATCGTCGGTAACTGTGTTAATTGCGACTTTCTTTACCGTGGTTGCAATTGGTATGAAGGCAGGAGTTGAACCGATTACTTGTGCGGCAGTTGGTGCGTTACTTGGTTTCTTGGTATATAACGTATATCCGGCAAGGGTATTTATGGGAGATACCGGTTCTCTTGCACTTGGCGGCTTTGTGGTTGCTACTGCATACATGTTAGAAATGCCATTATTTATTCCGATTGTGGCTTTGGTATATTTGGTTGAGGTGCTTTCGGTTATTATCCAAGTGGCTGCATTCAAGACTACCGGTAAACGTCCGTTTAAGATGGCACCGATTCATCATCATTTTGAATTGTGTGGATGGCCGGAAACCAAGGTGGTTGCAATCTTTTCCATTGTAACAACCGTGCTGTGTCTGATTGCACTTTTGGCAATTTAAGGCATAGAATGATAGAAAAGAATCTGATAATCGATAACAGACGTAAGTCTGTGTGGAGGTAGATATGGAATTCAACAAAAGAGTGGTCGTGGCAGGAGCCGGAAAAAGCGGTATTGGTGCAGCGAAGCTGTTATTAGAGCATGGCGCTGAGGTGATTGTTTTTGACCAAAATGACAAGACAGATAAGTTAGAGGTTCTACATAAATTAGGTGATTATGAGAAGGTTGGTGTAGTAATCGGAACCTTAGATGAAGCCTTGCTGGACACCATCGATTTAATGGTAATTAGTCCGGGTATATCTTTTGAGGCTCCATTTACAACTGCATTTCGGGAAAGAAATATTCCGATTTGGAGTGAAATTGAGTTGGCATATCAAGTATCAAAGGGAAGCATTGCTGCCATTACCGGAACCAATGGTAAGACAACAACAACTGCTTTGGTAGGAGAGATTTGTAGTGCCTTTTGTTCTGAAACATTTACAGTAGGCAATATTGGAATTCCGTATACACAAGTGGCAGATCAAACCACAGAGAATAGTATGGTGGTTGCAGAAATCAGTAGTTTTCAGTTGGAAACCATCGTTGATTTTCAACCAAAAGTAAGTGCAGTATTGAATGTGACACCGGACCATCTGGACCGGCACCATACCTTTGAATGCTATCGGGATACAAAGCAGAAAATTGCTGTGAACCAAACTTCAGAGCAAATCTGTGTATTGAATTATGACGATGAGCATACCAGAAATATGGCGGGACAGATATCGGCAACGCCGGTATTCTTTAGCCGCTTGGAGGAATTAGAGGAAGGCGTGTGTCTGAAGGGAACAAGTATTGTGATTCGGACCCAAAGTTCAGAAATTCCCGTATTAACCATTGACGAAATGAAGCTGTTGGGCAACCATAATGTAGAAAACTACATGGCAGCAATCGCAATTGCATATTACATGGGTGTTCCGGTTGAAGTGATTCGGAAGGCATGTATGGAATTCAAGGGTGTTGAACATCGTATTGAATTTGTGAAAACCGTAAATGGTGTAAACTATTATAATGATTCAAAAGCAACCAATCCGGATGCTGCTATAAAAGGAATTCAGGCTATGAATCGACCGACCTTATTAATTGGTGGCGGCTATGATAAAGAAGTCCCGTTTGATGATTGGATTCAGAGTTTTGATAATAAGGTTCGCTATTTGGTTTTAATCGGGCAGACAGCGAAAACAATTGCAGAAACAGCAAAAAAGTATGGATTTGAATCCATTATATTTGAAGATAACTTAGAATCGGCAGTGGTGACCTGTCATAAACTGGCAACGGAGGGAGAAGCAGTATTGCTTTCACCGGCTTGTGCCAGCTGGGGACAGTTTGATAATTATGAACAACGAGGCGATTTGTTCAAAGAATACGTTCATAACCTGCCGGAAGATTAGAGGCAGAACCCTCAAGTTGCGAATAAAGGAGTAGCAGAATGAGAAACGAAATGCAGGAAAATCAAAATCTGCCAAAACGAAAACGGATACGGTTTTGGAATCCCGGTGAATACTTTGATTATTCACTGTTATTCATTGTGCTGTTTCTTGTGGGGTTTGGTTTGGTAATGGTATATAGCACCAGCTCGTATACTGCATCCTTGGATTACGGTGATCCGGCATTTTTCTTTAAGCGACAAGCCTTTTTTTCAGTAATAGGAATCGTGGGAATGCTGTTTTTATCGAAGGTGGATTACCATTTTTTGAAAAAATTGACAGTGTTAGCACTAATAGGAGTCGGAATTCTGATTTTGGCAGTTATGGTGGTTGGTAGTGCCAGTGGCGGTTCTACCCGTTGGTTGGCAATTGGTCCAATCCGCTTTCAGCCTTCGGAACTTGCAAAGTTGGCAATTATTATGTATGTAGCTCATGCTACCAATAATAAAGTGTGGAAGTTAAATGATTGGAAAGTATTGTTAAAAATCATGTTATTTCCGTTGATTTTGATTGTATTTATTGCTATTGAAAACTTAAGTACTGCAATCATTTGTGTAGTAATTATTGTGGCAATTTTGTTTGTGGCAAGTCCGAAATATTCCCATTTCCTAGCGGTAGGAGGTGCCGGTGTTTTGGCATTTGTATTATTCCTGTTAACAGCCGGTTATCGTGTAGACCGAATCGATGCATGGTTGAATTTGGAAACACATCCAAAGGGATACCAGACCTTACAGGCGTTGTATGCCATCGGTTCCGGCGGAATCTGGGGAAAGGGTCTGGGTCAGAGTATTCAGAAGATGGATTTCATTCCGGAAGCACATAACGATATGATTTTTTCAGTAATATGTGAAGAACTTGGTCTTGTGGGTGGCGTTTGCCTGATTTTACTATTCATTATTTTGATATGGCGATTGATGTTAATTGTTATAAATGCAAGAGATTTATATGGTTCTTTATTGGTGGTTGGTGTATTGGCCCATGTGGCAGTTCAAGTACTGATTAACATTGCCGTTGTTACGAACACCATCCCCAATACCGGTATACCGTTACCGTTCATTAGCTATGGTGGAACCTCGTTGATATTCCTGTTGGCAGAAATGGGAATTGTACTGTCGGTGGCACGGCAGATAAAGATTCGAAAATAATATTGGATAAGGTGATGCTGTGAGTAAAGAAACACAGAAGACATTGTCAGAACAGCCCAGAATTAAGAAAGGTTGGATAATAACCGGTGTTTTGTTCGCACTGTTGCTGGCGTGTGGAATTGTAATCATGACACAATTCAATATTGAAACCATTCAAGTTACCGGAAATGTGCATTATACCGACGAAGAAATTATTGATTTGGTGGTAGGAGAGCATTCCGGGCAGAATTCCTTGATTTTGTATTTGCGGTACAAGCTTCAACCTGTGGAAGAAATACCATTTGTTGAAAAAGTAGATGTGGAATTTATATCCAATCATGTTATTACCATTACGGTATATGAGAAAGCCTTGGCCGGTTGCGTGGAATTCATGAATGAATATATGTATTTTGATAAAGACGGAGTGGTTTTGGAAAGTTCCACCCAAAAAATGTCGGATATTCCGTGTATTACCGGAATCAAATTTGATACCATGGTAATGCATGAACCACTTCCTATTGAGGACAAGGACTTTTTTCAAACGGTACTGACGTTGACCCAGTTGCTGCAAAAATATGAATTAGCAATTGATGATATTCGGTTTACATCTCAGAATGAAATTATTATGTATTATAAGGATATTAAGATTCTTCTGGGAGATGGAAGTAATATCGAAGAACAAATCAGTGAATTGGGTAATATTTTGCAAAGTATTGAAGGAAAAAAGGGTACATTGTATATGAAAGATTATACAATTGAGAAAGGTGATGTAATTTTTCGTGAAAATGATTAACTTTCAGTTGAAATTTTGGCGAAATAATTATATTATAGAGGGTAGGTATATGTGTCTTTTAATAGACATTAAGATATGAATCTAATTTTAAGGAGGAAACAACTGTGATCGAAATCGAATCCAAAGAAGAGAGAACACCTGCTAAAATTCTTGTAATTGGTGTAGGTGGCGCAGGTAATAATGCGGTCAACAGAATGATAGATGAGAATGTAGAGGGTGTAGAGTTAGTTGCTGTAAATACAGACAAGCAGGCTCTGGCACTTAGCAAGGCAACCACCAAGGTTCAGATTGGTGAGAAATTAACCAAGGGTCTTGGAGCAGGTGCAAAGCCTGAGGTTGGTGCACAAGCAGTAGAAGAGAACCGGGAAGAACTGGTTGATTTAATGAAAGATGCAAATATGGTTTTCGTTACCTGTGGTATGGGTGGCGGTACCGGTACCGGTGCAGCTCCGAAGATTGCAGAGATGGCGAAGAATTTGGGCATCTTAACTGTTGGTGTTGTAACGAAGCCATTTAAGTTCGAAGGAAAGCCAAGAATGAACAATGCTTTATCCGGTATTGATTTATTAAAGGATAATGTAGATACCTTGATTGTGATTCCGAATGACAAGTTGTTGCAGATTTGTAGCAAGAATACTTCCATTCCGGAAGCTTTGAAGAAGGCAGATGAAGTATTACAGCAGGGTGTTCAGGGTGTAACAGACTTGATTAACAAGCCTGGTTTGATTAACTTGGACTTTGCAGATATTCAGACAGTTATGCGTGATAAGGGTATTGCTCATATTGGTATTGGTAAGGCATCCGGTGAGAACAAGGCAGTAGAAGCAATCAAGCTTGCTATGGAGAGCCCATTGTTGGAAACTACCGTATCCGGTGCAACCGATATTATTATCAACTTCTCTGGTGATGTTGGTATTATGGATACCAGTGAAGCGGTTTCTTACGCTTCTGAGATTGCCGGTGATGATGTGAATATTATCTTCGGTACTGTTGATGCTGATTCAACAACCGATGAATTGAGTATTACCATTATTGCAACCGGTATTGATGCACCGAAGAATCAGACTGTTGGTGGATTTGCAACTATGAAACCTGCTATGCCGGGTGTAGGTGTTCCTACATATTCCGGTCAGCCGATTGCACAGCCACGTCCGGTACAGCCGGCAACTCCTGTTCAGCCGACACCGGTAGCAAAACCATCCTTCTTGAATGGGGCTGCAGCAACTGCAACACCGGCACAGCCGGCAACAACCGTAGCACCACAGCCGGTAGAACGTAAGGCACCGGCAAGACCATCTGCGGATGGTGGAATTGAGATTCCTGAATTTTTGAAGAGAAAGTAATCGGTTGTAATTAATAATAGAATAATTAATTTGTTAATTGTAATTGGAACAAGCACTCCCTCGTAGAAATACGAGGGAGTTTTTATATTGCAAGGAATTTAGAAGACAATAATTTTCTGCATGATGGCATGTCGAAATTCCTCCCTAGAAATGGACAGAAATCGCAAGGAAAACAAGGTACACTCAAAACCAAGGGTGATTCCGAAAGGAGGAGGAGATTTGAGTTATACCATTTACATGGATGTTTTGTTTTTTATCAATTTTGTTATGGATCTCCTGCTTCTTCGTTTTACAGCCCGCTTATGCCGACAGTCTGTAGTCTGGTGGCGATATTTGATTGGTGCTCTTACAGGAAGTGTTGCTTTTTTGATTACACTATGGCTCCCCTTTATAAATTCTCGTTGGTTGTATGGATTAATTTATGCCGGAATCGGAATGGGGATGTGTTGCATTGCTTTTCAGCCGGAGGGAATAAGGGGGGTATTGAAGTGCTATGGCTGTCAGCTAATGGTTACCTTATTGTTTGGTGGTGCTACCAATTGGCTGTATTTCAATACCTCAATCGGAACTTGGTTAAATTCCATGTTTGACAAACAGGGGCTTCAATTGGGAGAACTTGCAATACTGATTCTCATGGCAGTCTTGATTCTTTTGATATTAACCAATGGATACCGTCAGCTTCAGAAACAAAGACAAGGAGATTATTATCGTATTTCACTATATTTTGAGGGAGATAATGCATATGGAATCGGATTTGTAGATACAGGGAATTTTCTCAGGGAACCGATTAGTGGAAAGCCTGTGGTGGTTGCAGAGGCAGACTGGTTGCTCCCGATTCTTACGGAACCGTACCAACAGTTGCTAAATCGTTACATAGAGAATGGTAAGATTGACTATGACTGGATTGCAGCGCATGGATTAACCAAGGCAAAGTGGATTCCCTATCAGGTGGTTGGGGAAGAAGAGAAAGAAATGCTGGGAGTACAGTGCCGGAAAATGGTTTTGCGGCAAAAAAATCATTGTGTAGTCCGGGAAGCTGTAATTGTGGGGGTTAGTCGAACGCCGATTACAAATCGTAAGAAGTATCAGGTGTTATTACATACAGACATAATAGGGGAGGAATGACAATGTTGCAGATTATAAGTAACGAACAATTCAAATTATCCATGGTAGGGCGGTTTACCAGCCTATTTTTTGCACCGAAGGGGGAGTTGCATTATATAGGAGGGACGGAGATTCTTCCGCCGCCCTTAGAGGCAGAAGAGGAGCGCGCGTTATTGGCGAAGTTGGGAACAGCTGAGGAAGCATCTGCTAAGAGTATTCTAATTGAACATAATCTTCGATTAGTTGTGTACATAGCAAAGAAATTTGATAATACAGGAATTGGAGTAGAAGATCTAATTTCCATAGGAACGATAGGATTGATAAAGGCAATCAATACATTTGTACCGGATAAGAAAATCAAGCTTGCAACCTATGCCTCCAGATGTATTGAAAATGAAATTTTGATGTATTTAAGACGTACCAATAAGACAAAGTTGGAAGTATCCATCGATGAGCCGTTAAATGTGGACTGGGATGGAAATGAACTGTTGCTTTCCGATATTCTGGGAACAGATGAAGATGTGATTTATCGGGATATTGAAGACGAAGTGGACCGGAAAATGCTTCGGAAGGCGTTAGCAGTCTTAAGTCCTAGAGAACGAATGATAATCGAATTGCGGTTTGGACTGAATTCGGAGAGTGGTGAGGAATTAACACAAAAGGAAGTGGCAGATATGCTTGGAATCTCCCAGTCTTACATTTCTCGTTTGGAAAAGAAAATTATCAAGCGCTTAAAGAGAGAAATGGCATCCTGATCTATTTCAACAATCGAAGGAGTATATATCGAAAGTAAAAGTGATACAGAGGGCTGATATTAGCCCTCTGATAAATACTTTCGCATATTTTTTAGTGCACCCTTCTCCAAACGACTAACTTGGGCTTGGGAAATTGCAATTTCTTCTGCAACCTCTGTCTGAGTCTTGCCTTCAAAGAATCGAAGTTTAATAATATTATATTCTCGTTCGCTTAGTCTGTGCATGGCATCCTTTAAGGACAAGTCTTCTACCCATGCTTCCTCGGTATTCTTTTTGTCTCGAACCTGATCCATAAGATACAGATTATCGCCACCCTCCTGATAAACAGGTTCATAAAGCGACATAGGACTGGCAATGGCGTCCAAAGCCATAACAATGGATTCCTTGTCAATGTCGATTTCCTTGGCGATTTCCTCCATGGTAGGTTCTTTGTCATGGGTTCTTATATACAATTCCTTGGCGTAAATGGCTTTGTAAGCAATATCCCGTAAAGAACGGGACACACGAATGGAATTGTTATCCCGTAGGTATCGGCGGCATTCACCTATAATCATAGGAACAGCATAGGTGGAGAATTTTACATTTAAGGAACGGTCAAAGTTGTCAATGGCCTTCATAAGTCCGATGCAACCGATTTGAAACAAATCATCTGCCTGTTCCGCACTGTTGGAAAACCGTTGGATTACACTTAGAACCAGTCGCAGGTTTCCTTCAATTAGTAAATCTCTGGCGTGCGCGTTGCCTTGTTCGATTTGGTCAAATAATTGTTCCTTTTCTTCATTGTTTAATAATGGGAGTTTGGAGGTATTCATTCCGCATAAATCCACTTTATTCAGAGCCATAAGGTTTCCTCCTGAAAAATGACTTGTAACATAAGGATTTACGAAAATAACCGGAATTATACGGTAGAAAAAATGGAAAATCTTGCACGCTACTTGTGAAAAAAATACTTCTTGTGATATACTAGCCCTATTGAAACAAGATGGAGGAAGAGACATGTCTCACATTGACCAAAGTAAAATTCGTAATTTTTGCATTATCGCACATATAGACCATGGTAAATCCACACTGGCAGACCGAATCATTGAGAAAACAGGTTTGCTTACCAGCCGGGAAATGCAGGCTCAGGTATTAGATAACATGGAATTGGAACGGGAACGTGGAATTACCATCAAAGCCCAATCAGTCCGAATTGTGTATCAGGCGCAAGATGGCGAAGAGTATATATTTAATCTGATTGATACACCGGGACATGTAGACTTTAATTATGAAGTTTCTCGAAGCCTTGCAGCCTGTGAGGGTGCAATACTGGTAGTAGATGCGGCACAGGGAATTGAAGCACAGACATTGGCGAATGTATATTTGGCATTGGATCATGATTTAGAGGTAATGCCGGTTATTAATAAGATTGATTTGCCAAGTGCAGAACCGGAGCGGGTAAAAAATGAAATCGAAGATGTTATTGGCTTAGAAGCTCATGATGCACCTCTCATTTCAGCGAAAACAGGTGTAAATATTGAAGAGGTACTGGAACAGATTGTAACGAAGATACCGGCACCTTCCGGAGATGCGGAAGCGCCTTTACAGGCATTGATTTTTGATAGCATTTATGATTCCTATAAGGGAGTAATTATCTTCTGTCGTGTAAAGAATGGTTGCGTAAAGAAGGGAACCAAGATTCGCATGATGGCAACCGGAGCGGAAGAAGATGTAGTTGAGGTTGGAACCTTTGGTGCAGGACAATTTCTGCCATGTGAAGAATTATCAGCCGGAATGGTAGGTTATATTACTGCCAGCTTGAAAAATGTTAAGGATACACAGGTAGGTGATACGGTTACAGATGCAGCAAGACCATGTGCAGAACCATTACCGGGTTATAAAAAAGTTAATCCGATGGTGTACTGTGGTTTGTACCCGGCAGACGGAGCCAAGTATCCGGATTTGCGTGATGCATTGGAAAAATTGCAGTTAAATGATGCAGCATTGCAATTTGAGCCGGAAACCTCCATTGCATTAGGCTTTGGATATCGTTGCGGATTTTTGGGATTGTTGCATTTAGAGATTATTCAGGAGCGTTTGGAACGGGAATATAATCTGGATTTGGTGACCACTGCGCCTGGCGTTGTTTACAGAGTGCATAAAACCAACGGTGAGATGATAGAACTGACCAATCCTTCGAATTTGCCGGACCCGTCTGAGATAGAATATATGGAAGAACCGTTTGTGTCTGCAGAAATCATGGTGACCAAGGATTATGTGGGACCGATTATGCAGTTATGTCAGGAACGGCGTGGCGTATACATTAGCATGGAGTATATGGAAGAAACCAGAGCTCTGTTAAAGTATGACCTGCCTTTGAATGAAATTATATATGATTTCTTTGATGTACTGAAATCCCGTTCAAGAGGTTATGCTTCCTTTGATTATGAAATGAAAGAATATCGTCAGTCGAAGTTAGTGAAGCTGGATATCTTAATTAATAAAGAAGAAGTGGATGCATTATCCTTTATTGTGCATGCGGATGGCGCTTATGAGCGTGGTCGCAAAATGTGCGAAAAACTAAAGGAAGAGATACCGAGACACTTATTCGAGATTCCAATTCAGGCGGCGATTGGTGGTAAGGTAATTGCCCGTGAAACTGTAAAAGCCATGCGGAAGGATGTATTGGCAAAGTGTTATGGTGGTGATATTTCCCGAAAGAGAAAGCTGTTAGAGAAACAGAAAGAAGGAAAGAAACGTATGCGCCAGGTGGGTAATGTAGAAATTCCGCAAAAGGCATTTATGAGTGTGTTGAAGCTGGATACAGAATAAAAGGATTACAAAGGATAAAGGAAAAGATTCATGAAGAAAAAAATTAGTTTATATATTCATATTCCGTTTTGTGTGAAGAAGTGTGATTATTGTGATTTTTTATCCTTTGGAGGTTGTTCGGAGCAAGAACAGAAAGCGTATTTAACACGGCTATTTCGTGAGATGGCATGTTATCAGGAAGTTGCAAAAGAATATAAGGTGGAGTCTGTCTTTGTAGGTGGCGGAACTCCGTCAATGTTGCAGGAAGGGCTGATGGAACAATTGTTTCATCAGCTTTATTCCGTTTGGGAGTTGGCTGAAGATGCAGAAGTAACGCTGGAATGCAATCCCGGCACATTGACTGCCAGAAAACTGGCAGAATATCGTACCTGCGGTGTGAATCGATTAAGCATTGGCTTGCAAAGTGCCAATAATGAAGAGTTGAAACTGTTGGGCCGGATTCATAATTATGACCAGTTTGTTGCTAATTTTAAATTGGCAAGAGAAGCCGGATTTCGCAATATTAATGTAGATATTATGGCGGCATTACCGGGACAGACACAGAATTCCTTTGGTAAGACATTGGCAAAAGTCGTTGATTTGCAACCGGAGCATATTTCAGTATATAGCTTAATTATTGAGGAAGGAACTCCGTTTGCTGAAAATGAGGAATTGTTAGCGAGTCTGCCTTCTGAGGTGATGGAACGTCGTATGTATAAGTACACTAAGACAATATTGAACAGTATGGGCTATGACCGCTATGAGATATCCAATTATGCGAAACCGGGATATGCTTGCCGGCATAATCAGGTATATTGGACCGGAGGAGAATATCTGGGGTTTGGTTTGGGTGCTGCTTCTTATTGGAATGGTATGCGATTTGAAAATACCAAGGATTGGGAAGAATATTTGAGTGGTTCCGATGAAAATCTTCGTAAAAATGTGATAAAAGACACGAAGAACAGTCGCATGGAGGAATTCATGTTTTTAGGGCTTCGCATGATGCAAGGTGTGTCAAAGATTGAATTTGAAATGCGATTTGGTATCCCTATGACGGATATTTATGGTACAGTGATTCAAGATTATGTAGAGCAGGGATTTCTGTGTTGGGATGGAGAATATCTGAAATTGACAGAAGCAGGAATTGATGTCAGTAATGTGATTATGGCAGACTTTTTGTTAGATGAACAATAATCTTCGGGAATTATTCTTAGTAGGAAAAACTTCTATAATTCATGAAAAACTCCTTGACAAAGCAAAATAGGAGTGTTAAGTTATATCTAGATGTTAGCACTCAGAATAAATGAGTGCTAATAACCCCCAAAAAGAGAGAAGTAATAGTGTTTTCGTGGAAAGGGTGATTGCATGGAGCAGTTAAGCGAACGAAAGTTGAAGATTCTTCAAGCAATAGTCGCTAACTACTTGGAAACAGGTGAGCCGGTTGGTTCTCGTACAATTTCAAAGTATACAGATTTGAATTTGAGTTCAGCAACCATTCGGAACGAGATGGCAGACTTAGAGGAAAGCGGTTATATTGAACAGCCGCACACTTCAGCCGGACGAATTCCAACGGACGCAGGATATCGGGTTTATGTAGACCAGTTAATGCAGGAACGGGACAATGAAGTGGAAGAAATGCGACAGGAGCGGGAAGGCTTGCTGGAACGCGTGGACCGTATGGAAGTCATGCTCAAACAAGTGGCTAAGGTGTTAGCGTATAATACGAATTATGCAGCTATGATTGCCGCACCGAAGAATCAGGAGATTCGGGTAAAGTTCATTCAGCTGACTATGGTAGATGACAGTCATATTCTGGCGGTAATCGTTGTAGATGGTAACGTAATTAAGAACCAATTGATTCCGGTGGAAGAACCACTTGCGAATGATGAAGTGTTGAAATTAAGTATTTTGATGAATTCCTTCTTGCAAGGAGCGTCATTAACGGATATTAACATCGAGATGATTCAGACCATGAAGGTTCAGGCAGGTGTCTATGCAGATGTGCTGGATCGTATACTAAGTGGTGTTGTAGAAGCAGTAAAGGCAGCGGATGAACGACAGATATACACCAGTGGAGCAACCAATATTCTGAAGTATCCGGAGATTGGTGATGTTGAGAAAACCAGTATTTTGTTAGAAGCTTTTGAAGAAAAACAGATGCTGAACGAATTGGTGGAAGAAACCTTGAATAGTAATGAAAAAGGTATTCAGGTTTATATCGGAAATGAAGCGCCAACTCAGAATATGAAGGATTTAAGTGTGGTTACTGCAACCTACGAATTGCAGGATGGTGCCAAAGGAACCATTGGTATTATCGGACCAAAACGTATGGATTATAAAAAAGTAGTTAGTACCTTAAAGGAATTAACCGTTGAATTGGATGAGATATTCAACAAAAAAGACTAATTGTATAAGGAGATGAGTTAGGGGATGAACGAACTTCAAAAAGAATTCTTTGAACGTGCAGAGAAAGAACGAGCGGAAGCGGAAGCAGCAGAAGAAGCAAGATTATTGAAGGTGCTGGAAAAAGAACGCATAAAAGACGAGAAAAAACAAGCGGCGGCAAAGAAAGCAGCAGAAGAAGCAGAACGTAAAGCAGAAGCTGAGGCAGAAGAAATCATTAATCAGATAAAAGCCAAAATTGATGCAGATAAAATGAAGGCTGCTGCAGAAAAACAGCAGGCGGAAGAAGCCAAAGAAAAGGCTGAAAAGCGGGCAGAAAGTGCAAAACGCTTTGAAGCAGATCAAAAGGCAAAGAAGGCTGCGGAAAAAGAACACAAACCGGAAGTAGAAAAAGCAGAAGATGGTGACATCTATGAAAGAGAGCCGGTAGGCGAAGCGTCTATGCCAAAGAAGAGTCCGAAATTCAAAAAGGGCGGCAAAAAGAGCAGTGCCGGCAAAGTACCGCAACGTCCGCAACCCCAAGAGGCGGCGGCAACAGAAGAACCGAAGGAAGAGCCAAAGGTTACAGAAAAGCCAAAGGAAGAGCCAAAGGTTACAGAAGAACCAAAGGCTGCGGAAGAGCCAAAGGCAACGGAACCGGTGAAGGATACAAAAACTTCTGAGGAAGTAACGAAAGAGAATGAAAATCCAATTCCGGAGGAAGAAGTTGAAGTAACTGCAACCGGTGTAGAGGAAGAAGTCGAAGTAGTGGAAGATTCCGAAATACCGGAAAAAGCAACACCGGAAAGCAAGGCAGCTTCTGACCGGGAAGCAAAGCTTCAGGAACAGGCAGATGAATGGCAAGACAAGTATAAGCGATTGTTAGCTGAATTTGAGAATGCCAGAGCCAGAGAAGCCAAAGAAGCGACTCGCATGTATGATGTGGGTGCCAAAGCGGTATTGGAAAAATTACTGCCGGTTGTAGACAATTTTGAACGCGCAATCCAAGCCATACCGGAAGAAGACAAAGAACGTGCCTTCGAACAAGGTGTGGATAAGATTTATAAACAAATGATGACCACTCTGGAAGGAATTGGTGTTACACCGATGAATGCAGAGGGCACCGAATTTAATCCGGATTTGCATAATGCAGTAATGCATGTGGAAGACGAAGCATACGGCGAAAATGTTGTAGCAGAGGAAATGCAAAAGGGTTATATGTACAAAGATTCTGTACTGCGGTACAGCATGGTAAAAGTTGCAAACTAATATTTGGAGGTAAATAAAATGGGAAAGATTATTGGTATTGACTTAGGAACAACAAATTCATGTGTAGCTGTTATGGAAGGTGGTAAGCCGGTAGTTATCACAAATGCAGAAGGTGCAAGAACAACACCATCTGTAGTTGCATTTACAAAGACCGGTGAGCGTGTGGTAGGTGAACCTGCTAAGCGTCAGGCTGTAACGAATGCAGATAAGACCATTTCTTCTATTAAGAGACATATGGGTAGTGATTACAAGGTAGCAATTGATGATAAGAAGTATTCTCCACAGGAGATTTCAGCTATGGTATTACAGAAGCTGAAAGCAGATGCAGAAGCTTACTTAGGTGAGAAGGTAACAGAGGCAGTTATTACCGTTCCTGCTTACTTCTCAGATTCACAGCGTCAGGCAACCAAGGATGCCGGTAAGATTGCAGGTTTGGATGTAAAGCGTATTATCAACGAGCCAACCGCTGCTGCATTATCTTATGGTTTGGATAATGAAAATGAGCAGAAGATTATGGTTTATGACTTAGGTGGTGGTACCTTTGACGTTTCCATTATCGAAATTGGTGACGGTGTTATTGAAGTATTAGCAACTGCCGGTGACAATAAGCTTGGTGGTGATGATTTTGATAATGTAATTACCGATTACATGTTATCTGAATTCAAGAATAAGGAAGGCGTTGACTTATCTACCGATAAGATGGCTATGCAGAGATTAAAGGAAGCTGCTGAAAAGGCAAAGAAGGAATTATCTGCTGCAACAACAACCAATATCAACTTACCTTTCATTACTGCAACAGCAGAAGGTCCAAAGCATTTCGATATGGACTTAACAAGAGCAAAATTCGATGAGTTAACTGCTCATTTGGTAGACAAAACCTAAGTGCCGGTACAGACTGCATTAAAGGATGCGGGCTTATCTGCATCAGAGTTAGATAAGGTATTGTTAGTTGGTGGTTCTACACGTATTATCGCAGTACAGGATATGGTTAAGAAGTTAACAGGCAAGGAACCATTCAAGGGTATTAATCCGGATGAATGTGTTGCAATCGGTGCTTCTATCCAGGGTGGTAAGTTAGCTGGTGATGCCGGCGCAGGCGAAATCCTTCTGTTGGATGTAACCCCATTAACCTTGTCTATTGAGACAATGGGTGGTATTGCTACACACTTAATTGAAAGAAATACAACAATTCCGACTAAGAAGAGCCAGATTTTCTCAACCGCTCAGGATAATCAGGATGCAGTTGATATTAACGTAGTACAGGGTGAGCGTCAGTTCGCAAGAGATAATAAGAGCTTAGGTCGTTTCCGTTTGGATGGTATTGCACCAGCAAGACGTGGTGTGCCTCAGATTGAAGTTACTTTCGATATTGATGCAAACGGTATCGTAAATGTATCTGCTAAGGATTTAGGAACCGGAAGCGAGCAGCACATTACCATTACATCCGGCACATCTATGTCAGATGATGATATCGAAAAGGCAGTAAAAGAAGCTGCTGAATACGAAGCACAGGATAAGAAGCGTAAGGAAGGCATTGAAGCAAGAAATGATGCAGATTCTATGGTATTCCAGACAGAGAAGGCTTTGGAAGATGTAGGTGATAAATTATCAGATTCTGATAAGGCACAGGTTCAGGAAGATTTACAGGCATTGAAGGATGTACTTGCTAAGACTGATATTGAGAACTTAAGCGATTCTGATATTGAAGAAATTAAGGCTGGCAGAGAAAAGTTAATGAATAGTGCACAGACTTTATTCTCTAAGTTATACGAGCAGAATGGTCCTGGAGCAAATGCAGGTACCGGAACAAGCAGCCCGGATTACTCAGATGATGGCGATGTAGTAGACGGTGACTATACAGAAGTTTAAGACTTGCGAATATGCACAGATGTATGATATTATGCATCTGTGCATCTCGCGTTGAGATAGGCAGCAATCCTGCATATCTTATATAGTGAGAGATTTATGAATAATGTATGATAAGGTGATAAACGATGGCAGATAAAAGAGATTATTATGAAGTGTTAGGCGTCACAAAAGGTGCCACAGACGCAGAATTGAAAAAAGCCTATCGTGTTTTGGCTAAGAAGTATCATCCGGACGTGAATCCGGGGGACACAGAAGCTGAAGCAAAGTTTAAGGAAGCTACCGAAGCCTATGAAGTGTTAAGTGATCCGGAGAAGAAGGCTCGATATGACCAGTTCGGTCACGCAGCATTTGAACAAGGCGGCGGTCCAGGCGGATTTGAAGGTGGATTTGGCTTTGATATGAATGATATGGGAGATATCTTTGGAGATATCTTCGGTGATATGTTTGGTGGTGGCAGAAGTAGCCGTCAATCCACCGGCCCAATGAAGGGACAGAACATCAAGACAACCGTTCGTGTGAAATTCGAGGAAGCGGTATTTGGTTCCCAGAAGGAATTAGAGCTTCCGTTAAAGGATGAATGTGAAGTGTGTCATGGTAGTGGTGCACAGCCTGGACACAGTCCGGAAACCTGTCCAAAATGTAATGGTAAGGGTCAGGTGGTTACAACCCAGCAGTCTTTATTTGGTATGGTACGTAGTGCTACCATTTGTCCGGAGTGTTCCGGTAAAGGTAAGGTTATCCGCCACAAGTGTAGTCACTGTGCCGGAACCGGTTATGTAAAGAGTAAGAAGAAGATTCAGGTTGTTGTACCGGCTGGTATTGATAATGGTCAGAGCATTCGTATTCGTGGTAAGGGTGAACCGGGAACCAATGGCGGTGAACGTGGTGATTTATTAGTTTCTGTATTGGTTGATAAGCATCCTAAGTTCCAACGTCAGGAGTATGATTTGTATTCTTCTGAGCCGATTACATTTACACAGGCAGCGTTGGGCGGTACCATCCAGATTAACACTATTGATGGTATGATGGATTATAACATTAGTCCGGGTACACAGACAGACACTCGTATAACCTTAAAGGGTAAGGGTGTTCCTACATTGCGGAACAAGAATGTTCGCGGTAATCACTATGTAACCTTAGTGGTTCAGGTGCCGGATAAATTAACCGCAGAGCAAACAGATATTTTGAAGCAGTATGATGCGGCAACCGGAGCAACAGCCAGACGGTCTACAGATTCTGGTGGATTTAGCTTTGGTGATCATATGAAAAAGGGATTTGGTGGTAGAAAGAAATGATATGGAAAAAAATAACCATAGAAACAACCACTGAAGCAGTTGATATGATAAGTTATACCCTCGGCGAATTAGGCGTCGAGGGTATTGAGGTTGAGGACAAGATTCCGTTAACGGAGGAGGAAAAGCAGGCAATGTATATTGATATTTTGCCGGAACTTCCGCCGGATGATGGAATTGCCCTCATTTCTTGTTATATTGACAATCCGGAAACAGATGTGGAAGCTTTAGTGGAAAAAATTAACATAGACTTAGAAGACTTACGTCAGTTTATGGAGATTGGTTCAGGAACCATAACCATAGGGGAAACTGAGGATAAAGACTGGATTAACAACTGGAAAGAATTCTTTCATCCGTTTTGGTTAGATAATATACTGATTAAACCAACTTGGATTCCGGAGTCCGAAGTGGAGCGAAAAGCCGGAGATATTATGGTGGAAATTGATCCGGGAACCGCATTTGGTACCGGTGCACATGAAACAACTAAGCTTTGTATTGCACAGCTGAAGAAGTATTTAACCGGAGAAGAGACCGTATTTGATGTTGGTTGTGGAAGCGGTATTCTTTCAATTATTGCATCAAAATTAGGTGCAAAAACCGTTTTCGGTGTAGATATTGACCCGTTAGCTGTTGAGGCAAGCTATGAGAATATTGAAGTAAATGGAATTGATCGAAGCCGGGCAAATTTTATGCAGGGCAATGTGATTGGTGATGCGGATTTTCGGGAAACCATGCTACAGACAGAGGGTAGTCTTCCGGAATATGATGTAGTAGTTGCCAATATTTTGGCAGATGTCATTATTCCGTTATCGGCAAAAATTGCACCATTTATGAAGCAAGATGGAGTATTTATATCTTCGGGGATTATTAACATGAAGGAAGATGCTGTTCGGGAAGCATTGCTTTCTAACGGATTTGAAATTATAGAAACAACGTACATGAAGGATTGGGTAAGTTTTACCGCAAAGAAAGTGTAAGAGATGTATCGATTTTTTGTAGAACGGTCTGCTTGTATGGGCGATTGTATCCGAATTGGTGGTGATGACTGGAATCACATGAAGAATGTATTGCGTTTGAAGTGTGGAGAACAGATAACCGTAAGTGATGGAACAGACCGGGAGTATATTTGTGAAATAATCGAATATGTAGAAACAGAAGCAGTTGTGAAAATACTGGATATACTGGATAGTAGTGCAGAATTACCGACGGAGATTACGCTATATCAAGGATTTCCGAAGGGCGATAAAATGGAGTTGATTATCCAGAAGGCAGTAGAGTTGGGGGCAAGTCGGATTGTTCCGGTAATGACCAAGCGTACAATTGTGAAATTGGATGCCAAGAAAGCAGAGAAGAAGCTGGAACGGTACAATGCGATTGCGTTAAGTGCAGCAAAGCAGTCAAAGCGGGGCGTTATTCCGGTTGTGGACCGGATTATGACCATGAAGGAAGCCTTAGAGGATGCAAGGGGATTAGAAATGAATCTGATTCCTTATGAAGACGCAAAGGGTATGCAACATTCAAAAGAAGTTCTTCGACAGGTGGTTGGTAAGAAGACCCTTGGAATTTTTATTGGACCGGAGGGTGGTTTTGAAGAAGCAGAAGTACAGGCGGCTATAGGAATTGGTGCGGAATGCATTACCCTGGGACACCGGATTCTGCGAACGGAAACGGCCGGTATGACGGTGCTATCCATAGTAATGTTTGAATTAGAGCAAGATTAGATAAAGGAGACAAGCATGGAAGCGTATTTTGACAATGCGGCTACCACTCGTGTGGCAGATGAGGTGCGGGAGCTGGTAGAACGTGTTATGGCAATTGATTACGGGAATCCTTCATCCAGACATCAAAAAGGTTTAGAGGCAGGACAATATGTGAAGCAGGCACAGGAAGTGATTGCGAACACCTTGAAGGTAGAACCAAAGGAGATTGTATTTACATCCGGTGGTACTGAGTCCAATAATTTAGCTTTGATTGGTGGTGCGATGGCAAATCAACGTAGAGGTAAGCATATTATTTCTACCAGAATTGAACATGCCTCTGTCTATAATCCGCTGCTATTTCTGGAAGAGTTCGGATATGAAATTACCTTTTTGAATGTAAATGAACAAGGAATTGTGGATTTAGAAGAATTGAAAAATGCTTTGCGACCGGATACTATTTTGGTATCGGTTATGATGGTGAATAATGAAATAGGGGCAATTGAACCTATTGAAGCCATTGGTAAATTGATTAAAAACTATAATGCGGACATTTTGTTTCATGTGGATGCCATTCAGGCGTACGGCAAGATGCGGATTGCACCAAAACGTTGTAAAATCGACTTGTTATCGGTTAGTGGCCATAAAATACATGGTCCAAAAGGAATCGGATTCTTATATATCCGGGATAAAGTAAAGGTAAAACCGATTATATATGGTGGTGGACAACAGAAGGACATGCGTTACGGTACAGAGAATGTTCCTGGTATCGCAGGACTTGGTATGGCAGCAAAGCTAATGTATACGAATCATAATGACAAAATTGCAGGGATTCAACAGGTGAAAGATGCTTTTTTGGCAGGGGTTACGAAATTAGAAGGTGTTACAGAGCATTCCGGAGAAGCACCGCATATTGCAAGTGTTAGTTTTCAAGGAATTGAAAAGGCGGAAGTGTTATTGCATGCCTTAGAAGCTAAGGGAGTGTATTGTTCTTCCGGTTCAGCTTGTTCCTCTAATCATCCGGCAATCAGCGGTACATTGGAGGCAATTGGGTTAGAAAAAGAATTGTTACAGGCGACCTTGCGATTTAGTTTTTCCGTATATTCAACTGTTGAGGAAGCAGAATATGCAGTGCAGGTGATTGCTGAAGAATTGCCGAAACGTCGGGCATTTGTAAAAAGATAATAAAGAATAAGAGTGAGGAAATAAGAATGGAATTCAAGTCATTTTTAATTAAATACGCAGAAATCGGAACCAAAGGGAAGAACCGATATGTATTCGAAGATATTTTATGTAAAAATATCCGTTCTGCCATGAAGCGGGTGGATGGACGATTTACTGTAAGAAAAGAGTATGGACGTATTTTTGTAGATTGTTTAGAAGATTATGATTTTGATGAAGCGGTAAACGCATTGCAGCATGTATTTGGTATTGTAGGAATCTGTCCGGTGTTGGTAGTGCCAACCCAGCCATGGGAGGAACTTTCCAAGAAAATCGTTGAGTTTGTGGATGCAAGCTATGAAGATAAGCATTTTACTTTTAAGGCAAACTGTCGACGGGTAAATAAAGAATATCCGATGCATTCCATGGATGTGAACATTGAAACCGGTGCTGTATTGTTAGATGCATTTCCGGAATTAAAGGTAGATGTTCATAAGCCGGATGTTATGCTTCATATTGAATTACGCGATAATATTTATATTTATTCTGCAACCTTACCGGGACCTGGTGGGTTGCCGGTTGGAACCAACGGTAAAGCAATGCTCTTGCTTTCCGGTGGTATTGATAGCCCGGTTGCAGGATATATGGTGTCAAAACGAGGTGTGAACTTAGAGGCAGTGTATTTTGATGCACCTCCGCATACTAGTCCGCAGGCAAAGCAGAAAGTTGTAGACTTAGCAAGATTGGTATCGAAGTATTCCGGTGCGGTAAAGCTTCATATCGTGCATTTTACCGATATTCAGGAGGCAATTTATCATAAGTGTCCGGAGGATGAGATTACAATTATTATGCGTCGTTATATGATGCGTATTGCAGAGATTTTAGCAGGAGAAAACGACTGTCAGGCTCTGATTACCGGTGAAAGTATTGGTCAGGTAGCCAGTCAGACAATTTATAGCTTACAGGTAACCAATGCAGTGTGTACCTATCCGGTATTCCGTCCGTGTATTGGTATGGATAAGCAGGAAATAGTTGATATTTCGGAGAAGATAAATACCTACGAAACTTCAATTCTTCCTTATGAGGATTGCTGTACGACCTTCGTAGCAAAGCATCCGGTAACGAAGCCGAAGTTGGAGGATATTGAGGCATCTGAAACATTATTAGCAGATGTTATTGATGATTTGATGAAAGAAGCATTGGAAACAGCAGAGGTTATGAGTGTATGGTAACATCCATTTCCGTACTGGAACATAAAAAAGTGGCAACCCTGACGTTGGGTTGTAAAGTAAATCAATATGAGACAGATGGAATGCGTGAATTATTGGAGCAGGCAGGTTGTCAGTTTGTGGAGTTTCATCAACCGGCAGATATTTATTTGGTAAATACCTGCTCGGTTACCAATATGGCGGAACGGAAATCCCGTCAGATGCTCCACCGTGCAAAGAAACTGAATCCTCAGGCAATTGTAGTAGCAGCCGGCTGTTATGTGCAAACAGTGCCGGAAGAGGTTCAGAAAGATCTGGCTGTGGATTTGGTGATTGGAAATAATTGCAAGAAGGATATTGTACGGTTGATAGAACGATATCTGGAATCCCTCTGTGATGACGGATGTGTGCAGGAACAACCATTACAGGAAACGGCGAATAGTTGTGTTGCTTGTGAATGGATTGATATTAATCAAACAAAAGAATATGAGAACATGAAGATTTCTCACATGTCGGAGCACACACGAGCGTACATTAAGATTCAGGATGGGTGCAACCAATTCTGTTCCTATTGCATTATTCCTTACGTGCGAGGTCGGATTCGTAGCCGTAAGCTAGAGGAAATCATTAAAGAAGTAAAGAATCTTGCGGATAATGGTTGCAAGGAAGTGGTATTAACCGGAATTCATTTAAGTTCTTACGGAAAAGACTGGCAGGATCAGGAGGTAAACAGCAGTAAGTTGGATGGTACACCGTTGCTTCAAGTGATTCGGGCGATTAATGACATTGAAGGAATCTTGCGAATTCGCCTGGGTTCTTTAGAACCGAGAATTATAACGGATGAATTTGTGTCAGAACTTAAGGATATACCGAAGTTTTGTCCGCATTTTCATTTGTCATTACAAAGCGCATGCAATGATACCTTAAAACGGATGAATCGAAAATATACCATTGAAGAATATATGGAAAGCTGTGAACGGTTGCGTCGTGCTTTTGACCGTCCGGCATTGACTACGGATGTAATTGTGGGATTTCCGGGTGAGACGGAAGAGGAATTTGCAACGACCTGTCAGAATCTGGAATTATTGAATCTCTATGAAATGCATGTGTTTAAGTATTCCAAACGTCGGGGAACTGTGGCTGAAGGAATGCCGAATCAGGTTTCGGAGTCTGTAAAAAACAGCAGAAGTGAAGTTTTATTAGCGATGACGGCAAGACAGAAGCAGGCATATGAAGATAGTTTTCGCGGGGAGACACTTCAAGTGCTTATTGAGGAAAAGGTTGAAGGCAAAGAAGGCAATTGGTATACTGGTCATACAGAACGATATATGAAGGTTGAGATACCATCGATTGAGGATATTTGCAACCGGATTGTAACTGTTCATTGGTAAAACGGAAGAGTAGATAGAAATTGTAAAATAGAAATTATGAAAACTACAGGTGTTCTGCAGATGATGGAGAAAAACGATGGAAGAAAAGAAGCAAAGAAACAGAATATGTTTATTGTTTGCAATGGGTGCAGGTGTAGGACTTTTATTCTATATACTGATATGTGGATTGGCACCTTTGAATGTAACAGAAATTGCCTGGATGCAACAGGCCAGTGTTGATATACAGCAGCATTATGCAGGCTGGTGCTTCTTTCGGAATGGAGATTGGCAGTTTCCGTTGGGTTTAACCAATCGAATGACATATCCATCGAGTTTGTCAGTGTTCTACACGGATTCTATTCCGTTGATTGCGATTCCGCTAAAACTATTTCGAAATTGGTTGCCGGAACAATTCCAGTATCTTGGATTCTTTGGGTTGGTTTGCTTTATCATGCAGGGAGGCATGGGAAGCGTTATTACAGGAAAATTTATTAAGTCAAAAGTTGGCTGTGTATTAGGCGCAGTTTTATTTGTGATGTGTCCGGTAATGTTACATCGGATGTATTATCATACTGCGTTATCTGCACATTTTTTGGTTTTGATTGCTTTATATGTGTGGTTGACAGAAGAAATTAACTGGAAGCGCGGATTGGTAATATGGGGTATATTAGGTATTCTGTGCGTGGGGATTGAAATGTATTTTCTTCCGATGTGTGGTCTTGTGCTTCTTGGATATTGTGCGCAGCGTATGATTACTAAGAAACAGACTTGGTGGCAGTGTGGTGCACAAATACTGACATTCTGTCTGTCGGCGCTCTTCTTGCTATGGTTTGTTGGCGGCTTTTACGGAGAGGTGGCAAGTGGTTCGTTTGGATTTGGAACCTTCAATGCAAATCTTAATACTTTGTTTAATCCGTTGGGATTTGGTGAATTGATTCCATCCATGCAGGTATTGCAATATCAATATGAAGGGTTTGGATATTTGGGACTTGGATTGATAGTAATGCTTTTGATTGGTATAGTATCCGGTATTATAAATCGCGTGCGTAAGGAAATGAAATTATCCCAAATAGATACTTCAACGAAAGTATTGGCAGAAGATAAACTTGATAAAGAAACGGAACTGATAACCGCAGAGGAGTTGGTATGGTATAAAGATTCAAATGTGCTATCGTGGTTATGTTCTGCAGTTGGCATGATTGGAATAGCTTTTATTTTGGCAGTTGGTATTAATGGCTATTTGGGAGTAGTTGAGATTTGGAAAATATCGCTACCGAATTGGTTAATGAGTATTTGTCAGATTTTTCGAAGTTCTGGTCGTATGATCTGGGTAGCAGTATATATATTCTATGCTATTGCATTGGTATTATTAATGAAGAATTTCAAAAAAACTCCGATAATAATAGGTATACTTGCGATTTGTTGTGGGCTGCAGATATGGGATGGAAATTATTGGTTTGAGTATAAAAAGTATACAAATGAAGTTATAAATGAACCGTTGGCGATTTATGATATATTAGAGCAATATAGTTCGGTGGTTTATTTGGGATATACTGGTGACCAGTTGAAGAATGAAATAGGTTTATTTGCAGCAACCCATAATATGACTGTATCAGATTTCTATTTGTCACGAAATAGTATTGACACCATCACGAATCGAAAGGTAATTATACAAGATCTGTTAGAAGGTAAGGTAGATGATAATACCATTTATATTCTGAATGGGACACGAAGTCAGAATGCATATGGATTGTATGTTTATAATGTGGAAGGATGTATCTTTGGAGTTGCGCACCCTATTGCGGAATTATCTTCTATGAAGGTAGAGGAAAACGAATTTTTCTATTTTGATCCATACATGACAGTAAATACTGAAAACCGATATGGTATCTGCGTGCCAGCATTAAGCACAATAGAAGGTAATAAATTGGAATTATCTGAAGGGCAATATATACTTGAGGTTGAAGGTGAACAGTTAGAAAACTTGCAGTGCCTGATGGCTTTCAAAGAAAATGGACAATCATATCTAGTTGAAATGCCATGTGGTCAAGCGGAAAATGGAATGTATTATGTATTTATGGTGAACGAGCAGATAACGGATGTTCGTATTCAGTTTTTAAATTATGCGGAACAACCGATTTACTTACAGAAATTTTATTTGTACAATTCAACTGTGGAGACTGAATGATAAGGAGTAAGGTAATGAAAGAAAAACAGAGTTCAAATCCGATTTTAAATTGGTGGAAAAAAAATTATGTTTATGTCGTGTCAAGTTTGCTGGTTATAGCAGTAGTTATGACAGTGTTGGCGTTAAAGCATTTCTGGCCATTCGGGAAAGCGATGCTGTTGAATGGGGATTATATATCTCAAACATGGCCATTTTTAGTGGAACTAAAGGAAAAATTGGCTACCGGTGAAGGTTTAGTTTATACATGGAACGCTGGATTTGGTACGAATTTCTTAAGTATTATTTCGTTTGGTTTGATTAATCCAATGTTGATTATATTTTTGCTGGTGCCAAACGATTGGATGTTGCAAACCGGAACGATAGTATATATTCTTGCTTTGGTTGGAATGAATTGCTCCATGTTGTATTATCTGAATCATCGTCCGGGTGAGAGAATACCTAAGAATAAGCTGATAAATATGCTGTTTTCCATGTCGTATGCGCTGTGCATTTATGTGATTGCCAATGCAAATATCTGGTATTTTATGGTATGTGCGATTTTCTTTCCGTTGATTATCTTAGGATTAGAGAATTTTGTGGCAAATAAAGGTTGGAAGTTGTATTTCATTTCTTTGGCAGCAGCATTTATTAGTAATTATTACTTTGCAGGCTTGTTCTGCTTTTTTATCATTTTTTATTATTTGACATTGCAGTTTGGTAGTTTCAAAATCTTTTTGAAAAAATCATTAAAGATTGCCGGAATTTCAATTGCGGCTATTGCTTCCACAGGGGTATTGCTGCTTCCGACGGCTGTGCAGATGATGAATCAGGATTATACAACCAGTGAAATGACAACGGATATCTGGTTTACAAATTATTTTGATATATTTAAGAACTTCTTGATATTCAATAAGAGTATTGGTGCGGGAACAACTATGACCAGTTATGGGGAAGTAAGCTTGTATTTTGGCTTGTTGCCATTGATGCTTGCATCCTTTTATTTTCTGAATCCAAAGATTAAGAGAAGTGTGCGATTAAAGAAATTGGCGGTGGCCGGAATATATTTGCTGGCGTTTAATTTGAATGGCTTGAATTATGTTCTGCACTTATTCCATTACCCGACTTGGTATCCAAATCGTTTTTCTCTGTTCTTTGTATTTTATTGTGTGATTTTGGCATATGAATCATGGGCAACATTAGAAAAAACAGATTTTAAATATCTAACGGTTTTAAGAGGTGTAATTGTTGGAATTGTATGGGCAGTTATGGCCGTGTTGTGCTTTGCGTTTGCCAATGAAGTAGAATATCAATTTACATACTATTACAGTATTATGATATTTATGTTTTATATGGTTGCTATGCTATTGTTGCCATATTTGAAAGGGAAGGAAGCGCGTATTTTAGCCGGAATTGGTTGCTTGGAGTTGCTACTTAGCTTTGCTTATACCGGTATATTTCGAAGTGCAGCAATTTCGCTTGTGGATTACAACACTGTAACGTCTGAAACAGAAGAATACTTAGATGGTGTTGAAATGGAAGAAACCAATGGATTCTCCAGAATTTTAGATGCAAAGTGTATTATGCAGGCGAATGCTGGCTTACGTTTTGGTTTGAAGACGCCATCGATTTTTGCAAGCTCAATCAACAATTCACTATATTTCTATACGAATGTAGGTATTGTTTCCGGGGGTAATTCTATTTGGTCTTTTGCCTACAGCCCGGCTACGATGTCATTACTAAATATAGAATATGTGTTTATTGATACGCGGGTAGCGGCATTAGGTAAGATGGAAAGTATATATTCTGCGAACCCGAATGTTTATGATAATTATCCGGTACATTATGAAGAAGATGAAGTATATATTTATCACAATCCGACAGTTTTGTCAGTAGCTTATATGATTGATAGTGAAGCGGAAGATGCTTTTGATGAATCAATGTTGAATTTTAAGGAAACCGGTTTGAATGTGAGTGAGAATGTAAATCATTGGGTAGAAGAAGCAAGTGGTGTGTCGGGTGTTTTTGAACCTGTGGAAGCAGAGCTATACGGACTGGAAAGTGTTAATTGTATTGCGGGAGTTATGGATAACAGCCTTCTTGTATCAAAAGAAATGCTGGAAGGGGTTGATATGAATCAGGAAGGCGCAATTAGTGCAATTCCAGAAGCGGAATATGATGAAACCTTAGATTCTTTTGTGATTGTAAAGTATATTGCACAGGAAGATGGAGAGTATTTTGTTCAGCTTGGAAATGTAATGTCTAACATTGGTTATGTAGAAGCAGGAGAAGAATTTGCTTTCATTCGAAAGATTGAAAGAGAAAAATTTATGCAGTATGAATATGAGGCTAATAATATAGAATTCTATAAATTTAATGAGGAAAAGTGGCTGGAAGCGTATGATATTTTAAGCCAACAGCAATTAGAAGTAACCGAGTATGATTCCGATACAATTATCGGAACTGTGAATGCAAAGGAAGATGGTATCCTATTTACCAGTATCGCTTATGATGAGAACTGGCATATGTATGTAGACGGAGAAGAAGTGGAAATTCTCCCACTGTGGAATAAGTCTCTTGTGGCTGCAAAAGTGCCGGCAGGAGAGCATGAAATTCGTTTGGAATACAGACAAAAAGGACTGGTTCCAGGAATTGTTTTATCAGTGCTGGTGATTTTGTTGTTGATATTATATTGCTTGTATACACGTAAGACGAAAAAGGATTATTTATTAGAAAACTCTGATGATTTTGATGATGCAAAGCTAAGTATTTGT
Organism: Lachnospiraceae bacterium; assembly: GCA_017461045.1. Classification (GTDB taxonomy): domain Bacteria; phylum Bacillota; class Clostridia; order Lachnospirales; family Lachnospiraceae; genus CAG-632. The sequence goes on from JAFTZJ010000024.1 coordinate 29,456, forward strand.
TACACTGAGCAAGAGTTAGAAATACGGAAGAAACCAAAGTCTGTAGAAGATACATGCGTTGAGGAAGAAAATGCAGTTGAAGCGGATGCGGCTGTTGAAGAAGAGGAAGAAGACTCTATCTAACTTGCTATTTTCAAAAAAGCATTGTATAATCAACCCTAGTAGTAAGGGAACGGAATTGAAAAAGACATAGAAAGCAAAGGATGTGAGACTATGGATAATACACAACATATTGACGCTATGAAGGATAATGCTTTAGATGTGACGGATATATTAGCAGAGGTATATGCGGCATTATCGGAAAAAGGCTACAATCCGGTTAGTCAGATTGTCGGTTACATTATGAGTGGTGACCCGACTTATATCACCAGTTATAAAGGCGCTCGTAGTCTGATTATGAAAGCAGAGCGTGATGAGATTATTGAAGTATTATTAGAGAATTATATTAATACCAGACTGAAATAAGGAACGGAAACGAGGTACATCATGAGGATAATGGGTTTGGATTACGGCACCAAAACAGTTGGTGTTGCTGTTAGTGATGCCTTAATGATTACGGCACAACCGATAGAAACAATCACCAGAAAATCAGCGAATAAATTGCGTCAGACCCTGGCGCGTATTGAAGCTATCATTGAAGAATATGGTGTGGAAAGAATCGTTCTTGGCTATCCTAAGAATATGAATAATACAATAGGAGAACGTGCAGAAGCCTGTGAAGCCTTGAAGGAAGATTTGGAACGCCGAACCGGTTTGGAAGTAATCTTATGGGATGAACGTATGACTACTATGGAATCGGAACGCATTTTGATGGCTGGTGGTGTACGACGGGAGAATCGGAAAGCAGTCATTGATCAGATGGCAGCGGTATTAATATTGCAAAGTTATATGGATTCATTAAAACAGAATGAAGTGTAAGAATAGAATGGATAAATTGCAAATGCATACAGCAGAAGCAAATGGAGGCAATATGGAAGAAAAAGAAGCATTAAGAACCGTACCGTTTACAACAGAAGATGGTGAAGTTGTTGAAATGTATGTGTTGGAGGAGACAACGCTCCAAGGCATTCACTATATATTAGTTACAGAAGATTTGGAAGATGATAGCGAAGAAGCATTTGTTACCATTTTGAAAGAAGAGAAACAATCAAAGGAAGATGAGTTTGCGGTTTATGATGTAGTTGAGGATGAGAACGAACTTCAGGCTGTGGCAAAATTATTTGCCGAGCTTATGGAAGACGTGGATTTTCAATTATAATCAGGCAGATGTATTCATAAATGTACGGAAAGCAATAGGACAACAAGAATGGACAGAATTTTGGAGGGATTAATTAGAACATGAAGAAAATTGAAAACAAACCCCCGGTTAAGATAATTCCCTTGGGAGGATTAGAACAAATCGGTATGAATATTACAGCGATCGAGTATGAAGATACGATTGTTGTAGTTGACTGCGGTCTTTCGTTTCCGGATGATGAAATGTTGGGAATTGATTTAGTAATTCCCGATGTAACATATTTGAAGGAAAATGCAGACAAGGTTAAGGGATTGGTAATTACTCATGGACATGAGGATCATATCGGTGCAATTCCTTACGTTGAAAAAGAAATCAATATGCCGATTTATGCAACCAAGCTGACAATGGGTATTATTGAAGGAAAATTAAAAGAACATAATTTAATGCAGAATATTAAACGCAAGGTAGTAAAACACGGACAGATTATTAATCTGGGCTGCTTGCGTGTAGAGTTTATTAAGACAAATCATAGTATTGCGGATGCATCAGCTCTGGCAATCTATACGCCGGCAGGCATTATTGTTCATACCGGAGATTTTAAGGTAGACTATACACCTGTATTTGGAGAAGCGATTGATTTGCAACGCTTTGCAGAGCTTGGAAAGAAAGGTGTTCTGGCACTGATGTGTGACAGTACCAACGTAGAACGTCCGGGCTATACCATGTCTGAACGGACAGTGGGAAAGACCTTTGACAATATATTTGCAGATAATCAGGATCACCGAATTATCGTAGCTACATTTGCATCGAATGTAGATCGTGTACAACAGATTATCAATTCTGCATATAAATACGGCAGAAAAGTTGTGGTAGAGGGACGGAGTATGGTAAATATCATTTCTGTCGCCAGTGAATTGGGCTACATTCAGATACCGGACAATACCTTGATTGATATTGAAGAATTGCGGAATTATCCGGATGAAAAGACGGTGCTGATTACAACCGGAAGTCAGGGTGAAAACATGGCTGCGCTATCCAGAATTGCAGCAAATATTCATCGTAAGGTATCGATTAAACCGGGTGATACGGTTATTTTAAGCTCTACTCCGATACCGGGTAATGAAAAAGCAGTATCCAAGATTATCAATGAATTAGAAATGAAGGGTGCTAAGGTTATTTTCCAAGATACACATGTTTCCGGACATGCGTGCCAGGAAGAAATTAAGTTGCTTTATACATTAACAAAGCCAAAGTACGCCATTCCGGTACATGGTGAATATCGACACCTGAAACGTCATGCAGAATTGGCAGAAAGTCTGGGTATTGATAAACAGCACATTTGTATTTTGTCCAGTGGTGATGTATTGGAATTGTGCGATGATTATGCAGAAGTAACAGGTTCTGTGCAGACACAAGGGATTCTGGTAGATGGACTTGGTGTTGGTGATGTAGGTAATATTGTATTGCGCGACCGTCAGTTGCTGTCGCAAAACGGATTGATTATTGTTGTGGTTACTTTAGAGGGTGGCAGCAATCAAGTGCTGGCAGGTCCGGATATTGTTTCCAGAGGATTTGTTTATGTAAGAGAATCTGAGAATCTAATGGAAGAATGCCGGGATGTTGTAGATGATGCATTGGCAAGATGTCTGAATCATAATGTTACAGATTGGGGCAAAATCAAGACTACAATCCGGGATGATTTAAGTGAATTTTTATGGAGAAGAACGAAGAGAAATCCAATGATACTACCGATTATCACGGAAGTATAAAGGAGGAATATAAATGCAGAAAGCGATGGAGCTGGCAGTACAATTGAATGAGACAATTAAGAACAGCGAAGAATATCGTCGTTATGTAGAAACAGATAATAAACTGCGTAATGAGCCGGAGTTGTATGCTAGATTCAATGAATTCCGCAGACGGAACTATGATTTGCAATTTAGTGAAGGAGATAGTAATCTTTATGATGAGGTCTTTAATTTAGTGAAAGAATATGATACAATTCTTCAAGATTCGTTAGTAAATGATTTTATTATGGCGGAACAGCGGTTTTGCTCTACCATGCAAGAGATATATTCTTCCTTGGCGGCAGGCCTGGAAATGGATTATGAGTATTTGGAAAAGTAGGTGTTGATATGACGGATAAAACTATGAAAAGTGCATTACGGATTGTGTTACAGGTATTGATTAATGCAGTCATTGTTCTGTTATTGATACAGGTGTTTACATTTGCTTATAATTTCAGTTACAAGGTGTTTACAGATAACTGTATGAATCCGACTAGTAAAGAAGAGATTCATTTTGAAATCAAACCGGATTCATCAACCATAGAGATTGTTGATGGTTTAGTAGCAGAAGGTTTAGTACAGGATCGATATGTTATGTTGGCGAAGGTATATTTATCCAGCTATCACGGAAAAATGATGCCGGGAACCTATACATTAAGTCCTTCCATGACACAGGACGAAATTATGAAAACAATTACAGGGACCAACGATGAGGAGGAAAAGTCAGAATGATCGTGAATGAAAGAGTGGTGTCTTTCATTAATTCCCTGAATCAGGAAGATAGTGAATTGGTAACCCGTATTGAACGGGAAGCCAGAAGAGAAGAAGTTCCAATTGTACGGACAGAAACCAAAGAACTGTTGAAGGTGCTGGTATGCATGAAGAAACCGCAGCGGTTGTTGGAAGTAGGTACGGCAGTTGGATTTTCTGCTATATACATGAGCCAATATCTTCCGGAGGGTGGAAAGATAACAACCATTGAAAAATACGAGCCTCGTATACAACAGGCCAAGGTGAACTTTGAACAGGCAAAAGTAGAAGATAAAATTACTCTGTTGGAAGGCGATGCGGCAGAGATTTTGAAAGAATTACAGGAACCGTTTGATATGATATTTATGGATGCGGCGAAAGGGCAATATATTCATTTTTTGCCGGATGTAATTCGACTGCTGGCGCCGGATGGAGTTTTAATATCGGATAATGTACTGCAGGATGGAGATGTATTGGAATCTCATTATGCAATTACTAAGCGGAATCGGACGATTCATAGTCGGATGCGGGAATACTTATATACCATTAAGCATCACCCGGATTTGGAAACAGCCATTGTTCCGATTGGAGATGGAGTAGCAATTAGTACACGGATACGTGCATAAAAGAGGAGAAAACCATGCGTAAAACAGAATTATTAATTCCGGCTGGTAGTTTGGAAGTGTTAAAAACAGCTGTTCGTTACGGAGCAGATGCAGTTTATATTGGTGGTGAGGATTTTGGGCTGCGTGCAAAAGCCCATAACTTTACAATTGATGAAATGAAAGAAGGCGTAGCCTTCGCTCATGCACAGAACTGCAAAGTCTATTTGACAGTGAATATTTTTGCCCATAATGAAGATTTGGCCGGCATACGGGAGTACTTTGTACAATTGAAGCATGTAGATGTAGATGCATTGATTATTTCAGATCCGGCAGTTGTCATGATGGCCAAGGAATTGTTGCCGGAAAAAGAAATTCATATCAGTACTCAAGCAAATAATACCAATTACGGAACCTATAACTTCTGGTATCAAATGGGAGCTACCCGAGTAGTGTCGGCGAGAGAATTATCTTTGGCTGAAATCAAAGAAATTCGTAACAACATACCGGAAGATATGGAAATCGAATCCTTTATTCATGGTGCGATGTGCATTTCTTATTCGGGAAGATGTCTGCTTAGTAATTATTTTACGGGAAGAGATGCCAACCAGGGTGCTTGTACCCACCCATGCCGTTGGAAGTATGCGGTGGTAGAAGAAAAGCGACCGGGTGAATATTTGCCTGTCAATGAAGATGACAGAGGAACCTATATATTCAATTCAAAGGACTTATGTATGATTGAATATATTCCGGAAATGATAGATGCCGGAATTGACAGCTTTAAGATTGAAGGACGTATGAAGACTGCATTGTATGTGGCAACTGTAGCAAGAACCTATCGTAAGGCTATTGATGATTTTCAAAAATCACCGGAATTGTATCGTGAAAATATGGAATATTATCGGACGGAAATTGCCAAGTGTACTTACCGGCAGTTTACAACCGGATTTTATTTTGGAAAAACCAATTCAGAATCTCAGATTTACGATAATAATACGTATATAAAAGAATATACCTATTTGGGAATGGTTAATGAAATAGATGCAGACGGATGCATTGTATTAGAGCAAAGAAATAAATTCACCGTTGGTGAAGTTATCGAAGCTATGTGTTTTGATGGAAGTAATCTGGAACTTACGGTACAGGCAATTCATGATGAAGATGGTAGAATGATGGAATCAGCACCTCATCCGAAGCAAATCCTACATGTGGATTTAGGAATGGAATTGCCGATTGGATGTATTTTGCGGAGGAAGGATGATTAATCCTCCTCCAAATGTTTGCGAAGCTTTTCTAGGGCACGTTTCTCGATTCTGCTTACATAAGAACGAGAAATACCCATTTTTTCGGCGACATCTCTTTGGGTAATCGGGGTATGATTGTACAGACCATAGCGGAGAATGATAATTTCTTGTTCTCTGGAAGAAAGAATCGTATGAATAAGCCGGTAGATGGTCTGTATATGATATTCGGTAATCAGTTCCTCCAATGTATCCTCGTTGGTACACTCCATAATATCCATTAGATTAATTTCGTTCCCTTCTTTATCGGAACCGATTGGTTCGTAAAGGGATAATTCTCTGGAAGTCTTACGTTCCTGACGAAGAAGCATCAGTAATTCGTTTTCAATGCAACGGGAAGCATAGGTGCCCAGCTTGTTGCCTTTGGAAGGGTTATAAGTATTGATTGCTTTGATGAGTCCGATTGTGCCGGTGGAAATCAAATCTTCCATATCCCGTTCCGGGCTATTATATTTCTTGACAATATGCGCCACAAGGCGAAGATTGTGCTCGACCAAAAGATTCCTTGCGGTCAAATCACCCTTTTGACTTTTGTTCAAATAATATAACTCTTCTTCCGCAGTTAGTGGTTGTTGAAAAGTTTGCAAAACGTACCTCGGAAGGAGTATTGTTAATGTTATTTTATGTTTTGCATAATAAAAAAGTGCTTTTCCAAGAATAAGCCATAATAAATTGTGCGAAAAACAAGAAAAATGTATAATTATAAACAAGGATTATTGTTGAAAATGACGAAAACAAACAGTAGTAATTCAAACTTGATTATGTTAAAATTATACTAATAATGGTGAATGAGAGGTAGGTATACTATGCGTATTTCAGCAGGAAGAAAGAAAATCAGATTAGGTGATTTGCTTGTTGCAGCTGGAGCTATTACAGAAGAAGAACTCCAGGAAGCGATAGCATTTCAGAAAGAAAAAGGCCTTAAGCTTGGTCAAGCCATGGTTGAGATGGGGTTGGTTAGCCAAGAACTCTTGAATCTGACGATTTCACAGCAGTTGGGAATTGATTATATCGAGTTGCGTTCGTGTAAATTAACAGACGATGTGTTGCGTATGATTCCGGAGAAGGAAGTTATGCGTTATCGTGCAGTTCCGGTAGAGGTTGACGAATACAATCCGAATGTATTGAAGGTTGCTATGTCGGACCCGATGGATATTATCGCTATCGATGACTTGGCGATTTTGACAAACATGCAGATTGAACCGATGTTGACCAGTGATGAGGAAATCACAGAAGCAATCGGTAAGTATTATGGTAATCAGCAGGCGATGGAAGTGGCAGAGCAGTACCGCCGTGAACGTGAACAGGAAGGCTTATCGCAGGCTGAAGAAGACCAGGTAAATGAAGAAATTGATAATTCGCCAATCGTATTATTGGTAAAACAGATATTAGAAGGTGGCGTACGTCAGAGAGCATCCGATATACATATTGAACCGTTAGAGACCAGCGTTCGGGTTCGCTATCGAATTGATGGTGCTTTGAAGAAGGTTATGACATACGATTATTCTTTGATGTCGGCGATTGTTGCCCGTATCAAGATTATCGGTGGTATGGATATTTCAGAAAAGAGAAAACCACAGGATGGTCGTATTTCCATCTTTGTAGACCGAAAAGAATTTGATATCCGTGTATCTTGTCTGCCGACTGTATACGGAGAGAAAGTCGTAATGCGTCTTACCTCTAAAGATGGTTTGACAAAGCCAAAGAGTGGATTGGGATTAGGACCACAGGAAATGAAAGCTTTTGATGGTATCCTGAGTAATCCGCATGGAATTATCCTGGTAACCGGACCTACCGGTTCTGGTAAATCAACAACATTGTATACCTCTCTTAGTGAGTTGAATACAGAAGATGTAAATATTATCACAGTAGAAGACCCTGTAGAAGCAAATATCGATGGTATCAATCAGGTTCAGGTAAATGTGAAAGCAGATATGACCTTCGCAGCAGCACTTCGTTCTATCTTGCGTCAGGATCCGGACATTATCATGATCGGTGAGATTCGAGACGGCGAGACAGCGAAGATTGCGGTACAGGCGGCGATTACCGGTCACTTGGTAGTTTCCACACTGCATACCAACAGTGCAGCAAGTACAGTAACCCGTTTGATTGATATGGGTATTGAACCATATGTTGCCGGCGATGCACTTGTAGGTGTTATTGCTCAGCGTCTGGTACGCCGTTTGTGCAAGTGTAAGCAGGGACGTTATGCAGAAGATAATGAGAAGAAACTGCTTGGAATTCCGGAGGATGAGGAATTCGGTATTTATGAACCGGTGGGTTGTCCGCTTTGTAATGAAACAGGATTTGTTGGACGAATTGGTGTATATGAAATTATGCCGGTATCCAGAGAATTGCAGGTGGTTATTGCAAGTGGTGCAACAGCAGATAAGATTGAGAAACAAGCATTATCAGAAGGTATGTTGACCTTGAAACTTGCAGCATCCAGATTAGTAAAAGATGGAATTACATCAATCAGCGAAATGAAGAAGATTGTTTATGAAGCTGGAGATGAATATTAAGAGGAGAGACGAATATGTTAGATATGAATGAACTGCTTGCTTTTGCAGTAGAAAACAAAGCATCCGATATTCATTTTGGAGCAGGTATTCCACCGAAGCTTCGAATTAATGGTAAATTAGTTGGATTGGAAATGGATCCGATGATGCCGGCAGATGTTGCTGAAGTTCTTGGCAGTGTCATGAATGATAAGCAGAAAAAAGTATTACGGGAACGTGGTGAGGTCGATTTCTCCTATGCACATCAAATATGTGGTCGATTCCGTGTAAACGTGTTCATGGATCGAGGTAATATGGCCGGAGCGTTCCGTCGAGTAGATACTGAGATTCCAAGACCGGATCAGTTGGGTATTCCGAATTCGGTAGTAGAATTATATAAGAGAAGAAGAGGATTGGTATTGGTAACCGGACCAACCGGTTCCGGCAAGTCTACAACACTTGCTTCTATTATTAATAAGGCAAATGAAAATCGTACCGACCACATTATTACACTGGAAGACCCAATCGAGTATGTACATAAACACAAGAAATCAATTGTTAACCAGCGTGAGGTTGGTATGGATACCTTGAGTTACAACAATGCGTTGCGTGCTGCACTTCGTGAAGATCCGGATATTATTCTGGTGGGAGAAATGCGTGACTACGAAACGATCTCCATTGCGGTAACTGCGGCAGAAACCGGTCACTTGGTATTCTCTACATTGCATACCATTGGTGCGGCAAGTACCATTGACCGTATCATCGACGTATTCCCACCTCATCAGCAGCAACAGATTCGTACCCAGTTGTCTATGGTATTGGTTGGTGTTATTTCTCAGCAGTTGTTACCGACCGCAGACGGTAAGGGTCGAGTGGCAGCCTTTGAGGTAATGATTGCAAATCCGGCGATTCGAAGCTTGATTCGTGATGCGAAGACACATCAGATTCAGGCGACCGTGCAGACAAGTAAGGCGCAGGGTATGATTACCATGGATGATGCACTCTTTGAATTGTATCAGGGTGGTGTTATTACAAGAGATATGGCATTAACCTATGCTCAGGAATTAGATGCATTGCGGAAGAAATTGGGTTAATTGTGCAAAGTGCACAAAATTGTAAAAAAATTGTAAATTTTTATTGAATTGTGCTGAATTATGCGGTATGATTCAATTAGAGTAGTGTTAATATTTTGTTCATAATTTGGTTGAATCTTTATAAAAACAAAATATTAACAGAAATAAGAGTGCGGAGGAAAGACGATGGCAGTATATAAGTATAAGGTCGTAGACGCAAGCGGTAAAAACAAGAAGGGTGAGATAGAAGCACAAAACCAAGAGCAAGCGGTTAATAAGCTGAAATCTGACGGATTTACCGTGGTAGCCTGTGATGAAGCAGGAGCAATGGATAAAGATATTGAAATCAATATCAATCGTAAGATTAAACCAAGAGATTTGAGTGTGTTCTGTAAACAGTTCGCCAGTATCTTGAATGCAGGTGTTACCATTATCACAGCATTGGAAATGATGAGTGATCAGATGGAAAATAAGACTATGCAGAAGGTGTTGCGTGAGACGAAAGCATATGTAGAAAAGGGTGGTACCTTGGCGGATGGTTTCCGTCAGCATTCGAAAGTAATTCCTACAATCATGATTAGTATGATTGAGGCGGGTGAAATGTCCGGTAACTTGGAAGTATGTTTTGAACGTTTGGCAATCCAGTTTGAAAAGCAGGGTAAGTTACAGGGCAAGATTAAAGGTGCTTTGACCTATCCGATTATTGTATGTATTATTGCAGTAATTGTTATTATTGTAATGGTAGTTGCAGTTATTCCTACATTCTCTGATATGTTCAAGGATATGGGTATGGATCTTCCATTGGCAACACGACTGTTACTGTGGTTGTCTGATTTGTTTATTAAGCGTTGGTGGTTAGTGCTGATGATTGTAGTGGCTATTGTGGCTGCATACAAAGGCTTTGGCTCTACGAACGTAGGTAAGCATGTATATGGAAAGATTGCAATCAAGGTGCCATTGTTTGGTAAGTTGACAGTTATGCAGGCTGCTGCAAATGTTTCTCGTACACTTAGTACCTTGATGGCTTCCGGTATTTCGTTGGTAGATGCAGTGGAAGCGGTATCGAACATGATGGATAATGTTTGGTTTAAGGAAGCGTTGTTGAATGCAAAAGACCAGGTTATGAAGGGTGTTCCTTTATCGAAACCGATTCGTGACTGTGGTTTGTTCCCTACCATGTTGCCTCAGATGATTAAGATTGGTGAGGAAACAGGTAATATAGAAGACATGATGGATAAGGTTGCTGATTATTATGAAGAGCAGGTGGATATGACCACAGAAGCGGTTACCACTGCAATGGAACCTTTAACCATGGTAGTCTTAGCGGGTATTGTCGGTGTTATTGTTGCCGGTGTATACGGACCAATGCTTTCAATGTACGAAGGTATCGACAATCTATAATTCACGGTTAATCTCTGCCGAGACCGAAACCATCGGCGGATGTTAATAAATATTATATAATAAAAGGAGAGAATTATTATGAAGAAAACAACAAACAAAGGTTTCTCAATGGTTGAGTTAATTATCGTTATCGCAATCATGGCTATCTTAGCTGCTGCTTTAGCTCCAGCTTTGATTAAGTACATCAACAAGTCAAGATTAAGTACTGATATCACAACCGGTACTTCAATCGCAAGTGCTGCTCAGGCTGCAATGGCTGTTGAGGCTGCTAATGATGATTCTACCAACTACACAACAGCTACAGAAGTTAATACTCTTTTAGGTTCTGCATCTAGCAACAGCTTTGCTTCAGAATTTGCTGAAGTATTAGCAGTTACTCAGGTAAGTGGTAAGTCTAAGAAGGACTTAAACGGTACAGTAATTTCTACTCAGAGCTACTACATGATGGTTGACCCTAACACTGATGCAATCAGCGTATGGTATGGTACCACTACAGCAGATTACTTAGTATCACCTAGTGTAGGTACTGCTTTAAGTGAATAATTAATATGTTTTCACTGTGTAACACAAGCCGTAAATGGCTTGTGTTACATATGTGTATATAGGTGAGTGTAATGAATGAATGGTTATTGCTTATAATTTTCTTGGTTTCGGGCTTGCTATTAGGAGTGATTTTTATTCATGCTAAATCTTTAGTTCAATTCATAAACGAATTAGAAGATGAAGATACAGCATGCGGCTCCTGTAAGGATAAGAAAACGTGTTTGGCAATGAGGCCCATTGGTAAATCCAACTGGGTAACGGAATTTACATACACCTCTTATTTAATAGTAAGAAAGAAATGCATGTATGTAATGAAAAAGAAAAAGGCATACATGCTGATTCTTGCTATTTTAAACGGCATTTTGTATGCCGGTCTGGCCTGGGTATATGGTTGGACAATGGAAACAATCCTATTTTGTCTATGTACAACAGCATTGATATATATAGGGTATGTCGATTGGAATACACAATATATTCCTTTCGAATTTAATATTTTCATTTTTCTATTAGGGCTGATACGATTGTTCCTAACGCCGGAATACTGGTTGGAACGGTTAATAGGTCTGATTGCAGTCAGCGTTTTCCTATTACTTGTCAATTGGGTTGGATCGAAAATCCTTCACCGGGATGGCGTAATAGGTGGCGGCGACATTAAGCTCATGGCAGCGGCTGGCTTATTATTAGGCTGGAAACTGAATATTGTAGCATTTATGATGGGATGTATTGGTGGAAGTATCATACATCTGATTATCATGAAGATAGGCAAAGGCGAACGACAGTTAGCTTTTGGCCCATACTTAGCGATGGGCATCTATATCGCCATGATATGTGGTGAACAGCTTATGAGCTGGTACCTAGGTATAATGGGCTTGTAGCCCTAAAAATATACACTGATTAGCGAGGGAGGCTACGAAAATGGCAAATAATAAAGTCTTAACAATAGACATCAATAATGACAGTATTACCATTGTAGAAGCGACAGCTTCACAAAAGAAACAGACATTTATACATAACGCAATGATTTTTGATACACCGGAAGATTCTTATGAAGACGGTTTTATCAGAAATAAGGATGCAGTTGGTGCTGCAATTCGTGAACAATTAAATTCAAATGGAGTGGCAAACAAGAATGTTATCTTCGTATTGTCATCATCCAAGATTGTAAGTAGGGAAGTTTTGATTCCGTCAGTACCGGATAAGAAAATCCCTGGAATTATTAATGCGAACGCAACAGAATATTTCCCTGTTAATATAGAGGATTATGTAGTTTCGCATTCTGTGCTGGAAAATGTAATTGGCGAAGATGGCGCTAAGAACAAGCGTGTACTTGTAGTTGCAGTTCCACAGCAGATGATTCGGACATATTATGAAGTAGCAAGCGTGGCGGGGTTAACTGTGCAGTCAATTGATTACATGGGTAATGCAATGCTTCAGTTAATTAAAACACAGACAAGTGATAATGCTACTACCATGGTAGTTCAGATTGGTAGTGAAGCTACAATTTTGAATATTGTAAAAGGTGATACCTTATTACTTCAGAGAACAGTACCATATGGAATTAATGGTGTAGTTGCTGAAGTTATGGAATCGAAAGAAGTAGATGCAGCAACAGCATTGAGTATGTTGCAAAGTGAGCGTATGATCACAGTTGATTTTGATGATGATGCAGTTACAGGTGCATTCCGTTACTTAATCAACAATATCGGACGTGTAATGGATTACTATGCATCACGTAATCCGGACAAGCCAATTGATGATGTATATTTAACTGGTGACGGAGCGTTAATCCGTGGTATTGACGGTCTATTTAAGATTCAGTTGAATGTATCAACCAAGGTTATGGATAGCTTGTACAACGTTAAGTTTGACGACAAGATTGATACACATATTTATAACCCTGTATATTTAATCGGTTCGATTGGTGCCGCTATGGAACCAATGGGATTCGTATTGAAGGAAATGGCTGCTAAGAAAGCAAGCCGTGGCCAGCTGGTTATCTTTATTGTAATCTTAGTACTTGCAATATTGATTGCACTTGGTGGAATCATTGTTACGGCAGTCATGAATATTGCAGCTAAGACTCACAAGGCTTATGTTGAGTCTCAGATTGCACAGATTCAGGATATTCAGCAGATTTATGACGAATATTTAGAGAGTGAAGCAACTTATAATGATATGTTAGTATTATATGACTCTACTAAGATTTCTAATGAGTACATGATGGAATTCTGGAACAGCTTAGAAGAATGTATTCCAAAGAATGTAAATGTAGTAGCTATTGAGTCTTCGTCTACAAATGTTTCAATTAAGATGGAGAGTACCGACTATGATTCAATTGCAAGATTAGTAGTTGAGTTGCGTGGATTGAATTGCATTGAAAATGCATGGATTGCTCAGATTAATGAGGTTTCTGAAGAAGGAACAGGAGCAGTTATTTATGAGTACACAGTTGAATGTAACTATGTTCTTCCTGAGTATGAAGCAGTAGTTGCAGAACCAAGTACTGACGCAGCAGCTTCGACAGAAGCTTCTACTGAAGCAGAGGAAAGCATAGAATAGGAGGGTATGAACTATGAATGAGACAACAAAGAAAATTATTCTTGGTGGTGTCAGCGTAGCTGTAATCGCCGGTGCATATTTCTTGGTAATGAAGCCAAATATGGATGACACAAAGAAAATCAAATCTGAAACACAGAGATTACAGACAACTTTGGATGATTTGAAGGCAAAAGAGGCAAGACGTCAGGAATTTTTAGATGGCACAGCTGAGAATTTAGCATTATTTGAAGATAAGTTAGCAGAGTTCCCTTCAAACTGGGATCAGGAATATCAGATTGAATTTGTAGAGAAGGTTCGTAAGAATCCTGATATTGTATACAATGTAACAGGTCAGATGATGGCAGAGCCAACCGCATACTATGTATTAGGTGGAACCGGTGCAGTGCAGAGCGCAGATGCTTCAGCAGATGCAACCGCAGATGCAACCGCATCAGATCATTATGAGTGTTATACACAGACCATGGTATTGGAGTATGTAGGTGATTACGCAGGTGTTAAGGACTTTGTGGACCATGTAGCTGCTTACCCATATCGTATGACAATTGATAACGTTTCAATTTCAGCAGATGATGCTTCACCGGATTATTATAAGGGTGAATTAACTGTAAATCAGTATTACATTACCGGCTTAGACAGAACAGAGCAGGATGATATTGATTTAACAGATATTGAAACCGGTGTTGATAATATCTTTAGTGGCGGAAGTGCACAGGGCGTTGTATCTAAGTATGCAGCAGATAATGGTGCAGCGATTATTTCTGACTACGATTTATATGTGGCAGTAAATCCTACATCTAGTGATACATCTGGTAAGGTCGTAGGTCTTGCAAGCGGAAGTACAGTAACCAGTAGCAAGAACGAAGCAGAAGCAATTGAAATCAGTGTTTCACAGGATGGCGATACTTATACTGTAATTTATGGTATCGGAACAGAGAAGCAGACCAAGGAATTTGCTCCTGGTGAAGATTTGACATTATTAATCCAGTCTTCAGATATTAAGGATGCTTCTGATGTGAATACAGCGAATATCTCAATTGAGAATACAACAGACAAGACATTATATGTAAAGGTTGCAGACGATACTTCAGCTAGAAGAATTAAGATTGTTAACAGAGCAGGTAGTGTAATTGTTTATAAGTAGAATGGAGTGATTTTATGAAAAAGAACAATAGGGGTGTCAGTTTAATTGAAATCCTGATTGCTGTTGTTGTTTTCACAATATGTATTACTCCGATTGTCAGCCAGTTAATGGTTGGTATGCGAATCAGCAAGAAGGCAGATGATCAACAGGCTGCTACGGATTATGCAAAATCAATTGCTGAAACCGTGAAACAGATGGAATTGAGTGATGAGTATTCAGATGCACAGTTATTCCAAATGGCGGATGACTTTCAAATGGATTCACTGACATATTCGAATTCTTACTACTCAGTTAAAGCGGATGGTTCAGCAGGAACTGTAATACCGGAAGGTAGTAAGTTAATTTCTGCCGGAGGTAGTTATTCTTCCGTAACCGCAATGTATCAGGCTGTCAATACAGCAAACAAGGCATCCGGTGTTTCACCGGAAGCGGTGGTAAGACAATATCAATTTACCGGAACAGCTGAAGTTGATGATCGTGAGTACGAAGTACAGATTGATATGGACACACTTCCATATGCATTGAGTGCTTTGAATTCAACAAGTAATTATGACTTAAATGCTGTTAATTTGGGTAATTTGTCAAGTTTGGATGCTTCAACAACTGCAATTATTACAGATGCATCCAATTATGATGCACCGGTATCAGTATCATTCTTCAATGCAGTAATCTCTTCCTTAGAGAATTCCGGCAATGAAGAAGATGCAATGCTTGCGGTACAGTTAAAGAATGGTACTCGTAGCTTGAATGATTCGGCAACTAAGACAATACACATTGAAGTGAACGAAGTAACATCAGATCCAAATGGATATAAGTATCAGGTAGTATGTAAACTGATATATGATAACAGTTATATTTCTACGTATTTTGATGTTCCTACAGATGCATCTCATATAGAATATGAGGTACATAATCAGTTGTACAAGGAATTACCGGATGTGTACTTGATGTACAATCAGTTCTTGTATAACAAGAATTATGGTGATGATGATATTCAGATTGTGAACAATTTGGATTCAGAAACGGCAAAGGTTTATGTTGTAAGAACAGTAGAAACTTCATCCAATGTACAGGATGTAGTTTCACCGGAAAGCGGTAGTTCATTACTTCCGGATCAATTAATTCCGGATGAAACCACACAGTATCGTGATGCTAAGAGTGGTGCAAATTATATGTACATTACAAAATTCACGGTAACGGATAATGTAGAAGTATATACTAATATTCCGTTAACACAGCCGTCACCGACTGGTACTGAGGTGAGCAATATTACCAATGGTGCAGTTAGTAGATTGACCAAAATTAGTACGAATACTACTGAATCAGTTGTGAAACCTTTGGAAGAGGATGAACGGTATTCAGAACAAGGACGTATATATAACATTGTTATTACATTAACGAATACAGAAACAGGTATAGTAACAACGTTTGATACATCAAAGGGGGATTACTAATGCAGAAGTTATCTAGTAAAAAATCGAATAACAAAGGTAATACCTTCATTGTAATCATGGTTACGTTAGCTTGTATGGGTATTTTGATCGGAGTTATTCTTGCATCAATCGGTTATTATTATCGTGCAAAATATACAGATTTAGAAAATCGTAATAACTTCTATTATGTAGAAAAGGCGATTGATGAAATCTACACAGGTGTCGGTAATGATTCCGTAGGTGCATTGATTCAGGCATATTCTGATACAGTAGAAGTAATGGTGTATTATGATAACGGGCGCTATGTTCGTATTGATACAGCAGCTGCTAATCGGATTATGAAACAAAAGTTTTTACAACGTATGGCAACAGACGTGAATTATTTTTCACAACAACAGTTGTATGAAAGATTGGATTCTTTTATTACAACACCGGATATTGAATTGGTAGATCCTGCAACCGTACCGGTTACAGAACCAAGATTATATATGGAAGTAGTTGCTTCCACTACCGGTAGTGGTGCCAATGTTGTAACAACCTATGACAAGATTGTAATTCATAATATTACGGTTCGTCGTGAGACACCGGATGGTTATGTACAATCTATTACAACAGATATTGAGATTACAGAACCGGAATTTGACGTTTCATTTAGTGGTGTAGGAAGTGCAACCAATGCAATTTATGAATTCTCTATGATTGCGGATATGGGTGTTGAATTCAATGAAGCGACAGGTGATAACGAAGTAGTTTCTGTCACAGGTAATGTATATGCCGGTTCCGACTACTATAATAAGGAATATAATGAAGATGCGGGAACAAGAGTATCCAATTATTACAACGGAACCAACACAACAAAGTTGGCAGCATGTAATGGATTAAATGATTCCAGCCGTTATTCCGGAATATATGTAAATGACAGTAATGTTAGTATCATGGCAGAGAAGGTAATTGTACCAGGCTCCATTTCTGTAATTAATGATGGTAAAGCCAGCATTATGGGTAATATCGCAACCGGTTCCGGTTTGGCTGAGGTATGGGCAGATAATATTGTACTTGCTTCTGCATCAACCAGAACGGTTGGATTGAATATGGATGAAGGTTCATTATCCTTATATGCAAATGCTTATATTTCCGATGATATGGAAATTAATAATGATAATGCAGATGTTGAATTATCCGGTAATTATTATGGATACAACTTCTCACAGACTGATGAGTTAGAACGTGTATTATCAGAATACGCAGATGCTGCTTATATTAGTGGTGAATTACGAAAAGGTCACTTTAACAGTAGTGCAATTATTGTTAATGGTAATGCAGCAAACTTGGATTTCTCGGGGTTAGAGAATTTATATGTAGCTGGTCGTTCTTATATTGAAACTTCAAGAACCATGCAGGTTGAAATTTCAGATGATAAGAAGGAAGTTACCACAAGCTATGTTGAAGTTGAAGGCAATAGTGACGTGCAGACCGGTGAATCTATTGCAGTTAAGAGTAATCAGGTTGCATATATGCCATTAGGTGTTAGCGATGGAAAACCAATTTTCACGAATCGTGCACCGGCATTTAATGACAAGATTATTGACGTAATTGTAAAAGATAAGGGCTGGGTAAATGCAGAAACCATGGTAACCAGTCAGGAGATTTCAGGTAATACATATTACTTCTTGAACTTTACCAGTGCAACTGCTTCAGCAGAGTTCTTTGATTGGTATGCTAATGAAATGCCGGATATGGTTGGTTATGATTTAGCAACAGATATTGCAAATGTACGGGAATATTCTGACTTTAATGTTGGTAATATTGATGTTACAAATTCAACTGTAGTTACAACCTCTGGTGCTTATACCACAGGAGCATTAAATGTAGCACAGAATAAGGCATTGACAGTTACCGGTTACAATGACGATTTGTTTGAGTCAGGAGAGACGATTCCGAACTTTAACAGTACTGCACAGAATTACAACAAGACTTATATGGAAATGAAATACACATTACAGTCAATTGATTTGAATCTGTATGCGGATGAGATATTAACTCAGATGACAGAAACAAAGAATGATATTGCTGCAATGAGCGGTTCAGAAGTAACACCAATTAATTACTACTTGGATTACTCTAAGTTAAATGGAGTTAATATGAATGGCACCAAGATTGGTAATTATTACGTATGGGTATCTGATGGGGATGTGGAAATCACAGCACCGACTGGTACCGATGGTAAGATTATGGGTCTTGTAATTGCGAAGGGTGATGTAACCTTTGCAGATGATACAGTTACCAGATTTGAAGGACTTGTTATTACAGGTAGTAAGATTAAAGTAGATCACCCAATGGATTTCGTTGCGAATGCTGAAATTGTTAAGACGATTCTTCGTACAGCAGATGCAACTAAGGGAAATCTGGTAGGCGATTATTCTGTTATTTGTGAAATCTTCAAGGATTATGATCCGGAAGATTCCGGAGGAGAAGAAGGTTCGACCTCTGTAGGAATGATTGAAGTCGGTGATGTAATTCAGTATGAAAACTGGAAGAAGAATGTAGAGTAGGTGGTGATTGTATGAAGAGAGAAAAACAGATCAACAACAAAGGCTACTCGTTAGTGGAATTAATAATTGTAATAGCAATTATTGGTATTCTTTCAGCATTATCACTGGTAACTTGGCGTTCCGTGGAATCGGCAAATTATAAAAAGTCGGTATCAACCTTTGAATCGGAATTGCGTACACTGCGTACAGCAACCATGGCTCAAAGTAAGGATATGGCAATGAAGTTATACTTAGGTGATGATGGAAGATATTACATCGAGCGTGGCGTGTATGATGGAACAACATTTGCACAGCCTACAGATGGAACTGCTTTAGCTAACTCGGATTATTATAAGTATCAGGGTACTTCAAATCCGGTTAGTGTTACCAAAAAAGGTTCAATTTCATTTAATGGAACCGTTATTGATGAGAATGGTATTATTATCCAGTTTAATAAGAGTGACGGTTCGATCTCGACAGCAAAAGGTGGCGGAACCTATACGTTTACACGTAGAAATGGTGATTTGGTAACCAATGTTAAAATCAACACAACAACCGGTTTGTTTACCGAATCATACTAATGAAAGGGGAGGTTGAAACATGAAGAAGAAACACAATCAAGGCTTTTCATTGGTAGAATTGATATTGGCGATGGCGATTCTGGCAATTATTATGATTGCAATTGGTGGATTTTTGAATTCTACAACCAGAATGTATAATCGTACACAGAATGATATTACAGTTCAGCAGACAAGTCAGGAATTGTATGATTTAATTTCTGATAAAGTTATGCAAGCAAAAGAAATACGTGTTGGTCGTGGTGGAGTGGAATATGCGATTCTGGGTACCAACTTATCAACACAGGAAGAAGCAGACGGACAATTAATGTTGTCGAATGGTACAGCACCATTTACTTCTCATCCGGGAGCAACATTGTATTCCTTTAATGCTTTAACAGAAGAAGATACAAGTATTGATTATATCTGTATTTATTATGACACAACAGTTGGAACAAAGTATGGACCAACTATTGATACATTCTACTTCAAAGATAACAATGTATACTTAATGCGGAGTACTGGTGGAATGCGAGGCAATTCTACCTATGATAATTCCCTAAGTGATGAACCAAAGCTGACTTTGAATGCAAGTGATTCCAGAACTGCAATTGATGATTGGATGAATGCTTGTATTAATTCGACATCGGCATTAACAGATTTAGAAGACTTTTTGATATGTGAAGATGTGAAAGGCTTTTATATACATGCAGTTCCAGAAGAAAATGCATTGTATATGAAGTTGGATATGGAAAAGAAGAACGCGATTAACACAACCGAAGGAATGGTAACCATTCGTAACAGTTATGTTCTCGTACCAAAAGATGACCCAAGTGATGATTAGATAGAAAGGGAGGAAAGAGCAAATTATGTTAAAGAATAAAAATGTAAAAATCATAATTGGCGCAGTGATTGCACTGTGTGTTCTGGTCGCAGCTTCTATCTGGGCATCCATGTCATTAAAATCGAATTCGGTAGATGATTTCAATTATCAGATGTTAGCGGAATCAAGCGATGGTGCTTCTACCATGACACAGATTGATCATATTATCGAGAATTCGAATGCTGCAGATACAGATGCAAGCGATGAGTATGATACAAGTAATTATTATTTCTACATCATTGTTCCAAATGATGCAGGAAAGACAGCCGTAATGACTGATTTAAATGCATTTATTGCAGATGGCGGATTTAAGGATTACATTGTAAATGATTACAGAACGATTCCGGAAACCATGCCAGAAGGAAAAGTGATTCCGGTTGTAAAGACAGTTGGTGAGTTAAATGCTTCCGCTGACGTTGCAACGGAAATTGGTAAGGCAGACTTGATTTATGTGTATGCTGCTTCTAATGCAGCATATTCCGGTGGTAATGCTATTTCAGAAGATTTGTATAAAGCACTTCATAATTATGCATTTGGTTCATTAAAGCCATTAATTATGAATTATGGTTTAACTAATAGTGGTAGCAGTCCTGATGTAGAAGATCCTATAGTAACCGGTTCTGATTCACAGATGTTCTTTATGACCACACAGGATTTTAAGAACAGTTGGAAGAGAACTAAGACAACCAATATTAGTGCGTGGGATAAGAATACTGCAGATGCAGCAGCTGCAATCAGTACGATTGAAACCTATATTTCATCCCCACGTTCTACCTATACTACCTATCAGGCGAACCGTTTGACAATTCCGACTGGTTATGAAAGTTGGGCGGATTATTGGAAGAGAACCGGAACAGCAGATCCAACCTTGAATGTATTATATATTTATGGTGATAATGCTAGTGCTGTTATAAGCGTATCAGATATGCACGACTTGGCAAATTGGATGGTTAATTCTAATGGTGGTCAGGATAGTGTATTTGGAGCATCGAGTGCAGATCAGGATTTGCCAACCGTAGCAATAGCAGATACTTTGCAGGCAGATGCTTTAACAGTTAATCATTTATATGCAGAAGTTAATGGGGTGAAAGTGAAGAAATATGACTATATTTTCATTGCTCCGGATACATATGCAAATCATGATATTTCGACAGAAGTAAGAACAGAATTAAATAAGTTGTCTGAAGATACCAACGGATTAACCTATATCTTGTTTGGTACCTTGGAAGGTGCGACTACCAGTGGTGGTGGCAATTCCGGTGGTGGTACAGCCGGCGGAGAAACTCTTGTAATTGATACAACTACTAACTTTGGTAAATTGATTGACTTATCAATTACCACCAACGGTTATTCAAAGAAGAATAATATCTTAGTAGTAGGTTTCGATTATATGAAGACCATGGCAGGAAATCCGGATAAAAATCCGAAGAAGATTTCCAGCATTGTAACTTTGATTAATAAGAGTACCTATCGTGGATATGCAGGTAGTGGTGCCGGTGGCGGAAGTGGTTCTGTATCAACAACTGCTTACCGTGTATTAGAACTTCAGCCATGTTATCCGATTGATAAGGAGTTGGCGGCAAACCAGACCGGTTTTAATACGAGTTTAAGTAAATATACCGGTTCTGATGGTAATTATTACCCTGAAAAACCACTTGGTAATTATTACACTATTCCATCCAATGTATTGAATACATCAGAAATTGATAATTATTCAACATATGATGAAAATACAGATACTATGGTAATGGACGCTGAGTATTACAAATGGGATTTGTCAAAAGCAAAGATTTCCTATGCTTTGAATATGCAGGCAGACCAGATTGAGTTAGTACAGATGTCTACGGATGAGTACATTACTGCAAAAGCAGATGTAACCGATAGTTTTGACTTAATTTACATCGGCGGTAATATGTCAGCATTTAAGAATAATTTGGCATATGGTTATTCACCAAGCTATTACAGTACAGCAGAGTGGTGTAAATACGAAACCGTATTCAGTATGTATACACATACCGGTGAAATGACAGCGATTGCAGGTCAGCGACTGTTAAGTAATAACCCATACACATACACAGTTATGAATGGTAATGATATTACTTATGATCGTTTAACACAGTTGCAAGGATATATTGATGCAGGTATGCCAATTGTATTCAGTAACGAGATTTGGCAG
The DNA here is from genome assembly GCA_017461045.1 of Lachnospiraceae bacterium. Classification (GTDB taxonomy): domain Bacteria; phylum Bacillota; class Clostridia; order Lachnospirales; family Lachnospiraceae; genus CAG-632. Next base: position 51,928 of record JAFTZJ010000024.1, read on the forward strand.
GCATATGAAGCAGCCGTAGCAGATGGTTACAAGAACCGTTATATGGATCCGGATTGTAACATGTTTAAGTTGTGTGCATATGCAGAGTCAAAAGACGCTGGGTTGGTGGATGATTCCATCTTGTTGAATTGGAATAATCGCAAGCCTTATGCTGGCGGTGGCAATGCAAACTTCTATGCAGATTACTATGTTGCAAATGAGGAAGAAGTAATAGATAATCCAACCGGATTCTATGGTTCATCATCAAAAGTAACAATATACAGTGATACGCTTAGTAATCAGTTAATGAATTGCGTATACAGTAATGATACTAGTGTTCGTCCAAAGTTTGTTATTGATACAACGGCAATTCCTTATGTAGAAGGTGACAGTAAAACCGAGTTGGAGGAGAGAAGTGTTACTTGGACAGTAAAACTGTTAAATCCAATTGACGGACATTCTTATGAAGCAATTCTGTTGGAAGATACAGATGACAATGCTGTATTTACACTGGGTAGTGGTCCAATGGATAAAGGCGAGCAGGTTACAAGTGCGAACTTTAGTGGTGATACAGCAAGCTTGGCTTATACATATCCAAGCGATGAATTCGGTGCTTTTAGCTGGAAGATAGTCGTAAGAGATATTACCAATCAGGCTGCTGGTAGCTATACAGCAATTACATGCTTTAAGAAGTTAGAGGATCAGCCAAAGAAGCAGGCAAGTGTATTGGAGATTATGCCTATGACACAGGCAAATTGTCAGTCTACGAATCCAACTTCACCGGATGGTCATACCTTCTACTTAGATAAGAATTATCAGCAGAGTAGTGGTAACCCATATTTGTATTCCAGCTATGGAACGGCTAAGGCAGATGAATATGGTTATTGTCCAATTGTACATAGTCCAGATGCTTACGGAAGCGATGCATTGAACTTTAACAGTAATTTAATTGCAAAGGCAAGTAAAGACGGTAACTATCAAGGCTTATCTGATGTTAATATGGGTAAGTATATGACAACCTTAAGTGTTAACCGATATGATAGTGCAGCCGGACATGAAGACCGTGATTACAACTATATGGATTTGGTATCGGATGAGTTTGATTTCTCATTGGACATCATGTATATGGATGATATTGAGTTTTATGCAAATGCTGCTCGAAATACAACCGAAGAAGAACAGGCGGCGTATTTGACAAAAGCGGAAGAAGCATATGCATTATATGAAGCATATATTACACCGGGTACAATTGAGTATAATCAGTTAAAAGCCGCTGAAGATAATATGCGAAATGCCTTAATTAGTATTCGTGATGGTAACGGCTATACAGCGGATTATGAAGTTATAGATTGGCAGGGTAATTCGTCTAAGATAACAATGTCTTACCCAACAAGCGATTATAAGACATATGGTATTGATAATATGTTACAATCCAGAGATTACTTCCGATTCTTCTATTTGAATACATCAGTATATCATGGTGATAATTATTGTCAGGCAGCTGCGTTGGTATACTTTGGTGCATATAAGCCTTACATTGAAGTTCATGATGAGATGGTAGAAGCTTACAGAGCATATCGACACTACAGCATGATGGCATATGGTCCGGAAGAATACTTAAGAAAGAACTATGATGTAATTGTAGTTGGTTTCTTGGATGATTATAATGGTAACTTTACAGACTTTAGTCAGAATGCAACCGATGACTTGTTAGCATTCACTAATTATGTGGATGAAGAAGGGGATGCAAATGGCGGAAGCTTATTGATGACCCATGATAATATGACATATTCTTATGACGCAAGTCATGCAGTAACATTAACAGCAACCATGCGAAATGTTATGGGTATGTCAGGATATAGTCAATTAACACGTACTGCAGGAACAGAAAATAATAGTCTTTCTAAGTACTCAAGTACAGATGCAGACCGTTATTTCTTAACTAATATGTCTTCTGATGCAAACTATGATTTGAGCATGAGAAGTACTAATTCAGGTGCTACATGGAATACAACTGCTAATGAGTGGATGAGCAAGGCTGGTAAGGGAAGCGGTAAAGCTTTCAATCTACAGGGTTATACAGATGTATTTAATGTATATGAAACCAATACCGGTAGAACCTTACGTTACACATATGCAGAATTCCAGATTGAAGAATCAATTAAGTATAATATGCAGGTTACCGGTCCGTTGTTAGTAACCGGTACAGCGAAAGCAACTCAGGTAAACCGTGGTGTAGTAACCACATATCCATTCTACATTGCTTCTGATTTGCGTATTTCTAATACACATAGTCAGGCATTTGCATTGGATTTGGAAGATGAAGATGTAACTGTATGGTATACCTTGGCTGCAGATGCAGGTGGTGAAGCCGGAACTTCCGGTGGTACGAATTACACTGTTATGAAGGAAAATTCATCCTTCTATGCAGCAACACCAAAGGATGGTGTAGATAACTACTATATTTATTCTGTTGGTAATATTACCTACTGTGGTGCCGGACATGCGTTAATTACCGGTGATGAGCGTGATAACAATGACGAGCGTCGGTTATTCTTGAACGTATTGGTAAATATGGCACAGAAGACCGGTAAGTCCAATAAGAAGGCAGAAGATATTGTCTTGTTTGATCCGGATGGAACAACACCGGCTCCTGGTGAAGTAGTTAAGAGAAATGCAGAACACGGATATTACATTGATGTAAATTCTGGTGTAGATTATCCGGAATTCGGTTTCGGTATTCAGAAGAATAATTCTCAGTCTGTAACAAATGTTCAGGTATTCTATGATTTGGATTATGATGCATCGAAGACAGATGAAGAGAATGATATGTATGTTTCAGAAGGTATTGGAGCAGATAAGCATATTCTGATTCCGACTACAGATGATGTATTACAGATTCTGAATGAAGGTGGCGTTTACTTAATTAATCGTGAGACTTGTCCGGGATTAATTACACAGCGTTCATACTTCGAACCATATGGTGGTCAATATACCTATTTGGTAGTGCGTGTAACATTAACAGAAGGTGACAAGAATACTGTAATTACAAAACGAATCAAAGTCGTTTTAACAAGAGAATTACTGAATTTAACTTAATAAGATTAAATGTAACCAAGTAATTTGCAGCTGCATTTGTAGAAATACAAATGCAGCTGTTCTTTTTGTTGAAATCTGTATTCACTCTGTTGTATAATATTATGGAATATGTATGGAGGTACAGTTATGTTTGATACAATCGGAAATGCAATCTGCACCGTAGCACTCGGTGTTGTATTGGTTTATTTGATCATATGGACCTGTAAGTTTATAATAAAGCGACTTACAAAACAGCAGGAAAAGCATAGTGTGGTTATTCGGGAGAAGCAGAAGTCGATTCGTCAACGAACCATTGCTTGTGCAAAGAATTACTGGTATAACATTCGTGAAGTGGAAGATTGTCCGCAGGATATGCCGGTAGAGCGTCTGTATCATTATTTTGAAACAGAACAGGAATGCATTAAAGCATTGATTATTGAGATGTATGATTGTGCGTTGGTTCGGACAGAAGAATTAGAACGGATTGCATATGGCGAGGCAAAGCCTGTAGAGATGATTGTGAATCCATACGAGATTGATGATGAATATGATGATTTCGATTATGATTTTGATGAAGCAGTGGAAGAATTAATGCTTCAGGATGATGATGAAGTTGCCGCATCTGCAGAGGAAGCGGATGATGCAGAGATTCGTGCAGAGATTTATGATCGTTGGACAGAATATGTTATGCAGTTATATGATATGGTTAGCGTGAATTGTAATGAGGAGATGAAGTCTCACATTCGTAGTAAGATTATGAGTTACGGACATAAGGATGTGGAGATTTTGATTCATAGTCCGGAGTAAGAGTTTAGATTCGAAAACTTGATTTTGGTTGTGAGTTTGTCTGTTTGGTAATATAAGGGACTATTGATTGGATGAATAATCAACTTGTATTTTACATATGAATAAGGTATAATAGCAGTAACGAAGGTGACACAGGTTGCTGGTTTTGTTACAACGGCTATTAAAGCCTGAGATGTACGATAATTCCCTTAATTTTGAACCTACATTCATTGATACGGGAGACCTATATTTCATGGTGGAATGTCAAGCCTCCGTTTGCAGTGGAAGGCAGGAAGCCAGATGCGGACACCCACCTAGCTATGCTAGGAGTCAAAAGAGGGAACCGGCATTTTGGGTGTTACTTAGAGATAAAAAGCAGCAGAGATGCTGCTTTTTATCTTTCTATGCATACGGATAGGAAATACGTGAATTTTAGAATAATGTAATCATATATGTGGAAAAGATTACAAGGAAGTTAGAGGATTACATAGTTGAAAGCAAAGAGTAAGGTTATTATATTAATTATTGGAATTTTGGCAGTGCTGGGCGTTGTTGGAGGAGGACTGATTCATAAGATGTTTTTCTCCATTTCTCAGCCAGATGTATATTATACCCGTCAGGAAGCAGAACTTATGTTGCAGCAGTTGAATGAAGGAACTGCCGTTCTCAATTTGGAACCGGAAGATAAGGGCGGTTTTACCGTAGGTGATGCGAAGAATGTTTTACAAGTCTTATTGGACTATGATGAAGCGACCATTGAGAAGGAAGCAGCACCTCATGCAGATGCAGTGTCTCCGATTGGCTTCTTATATAATGCAAGAGATAAGGTTATGCTGTCCCAGACAGAGTTTCAAGCATTTTATGAATATTTGATTGAGAAAAGCGGAACTCAGATGGTGCAGGTAAAGTCTTGCTTGATTTTAGATACCGTGCAAGAGGAATTAGAGGATGGAACCAGCCGTTTGTATTTGATTACATCAGAGGAAAAACTGTTGGTGCAGGCCTTCGATGAAAAGCGACAAGAGAAGCTGCTTAAGCAGTTCATAGATTCAGAGGATTCTTTAGTACAAGTTTACACTACGGAAGGTCGTGTGTTCGATTATACCGGAGACGGAACAGATTCCGTATTATTATCTAACGTGTGGATTGAGTCTTCGGATGATACACAGCTACAAGTGTTTATCAATGGCTATCATAAGACCTATGCTTGTAATCTGGAAAACGGAGAAAAGGTAGAGTCCACCTTGGCAGATATCCGTATATCCGCACAAGGAGTGTCGGATATCTTTATGAAATCCGATGTGATTACGGCAAAGGTATTGGCTGTAGGAGAAGATAGTGTAGAAGTAGAAGGCTATGGAAAACTGGCTCTTTCTGAGAATTATCGTATTTACAAGGTATATGGTGAATTAGCGGTAGAGCCTACCTCCCAGATTCTGGTAGGATATTCTACAACGAATTTTGTAGTGGCAGATGGTAAAATCGAAGCCGCTTTGATAACGGAGCCAATTCAGGCGGATCATATTCGTGTGGTTTTGGGAAATAGTGATTATACTTCACTGATTCATGATGAGGTGGTACTGACGGCGGATTGTCCGTTTACCATGAAGTTCAATGAGCAGACGATGGTATTCGAGGCAGGCGAAGAGATTGCATTAACTATGACCTGTGGTTATATGGCAGGTGGACGGGTACATTTGTCACCAAATGAAGAAAATGGACGTATTCAGGTTCTATCTATAACCAGAAATGGCAAACAACCATCCTACCGGGGAACCATTGAAGTTGCACCGTATGGAGAGAATGGGTTGACCATTGTGAATGAACTGAGTTTAGAAGAGTATTTATATACAGTAGTACCAAGTGAGATGCCGACCTCGTATGGTTCTGAGGCATTACAGGTACAGGCAATTTGTGCCAGAGGATATGCCTACGCAAAGATGTTGGATGGTACCTATGCCAAGTACGGTGCCCATTTGGACGACAGTACAATGACCCAGGTGTATAATGCCATTGAAGAAAGTGAAGAATCAATATTAGCGGTTAAGGACACTTATGGCATGGTTCCGTTTTATAACGGTGAAGTGATTCAGGCATACTTTTTCTCCACTTCTTGCGGAACCACTTGTAATAATGGAGATGTTTGGGAAGGGGAGGCCTTACCGTATCTGACAGATAAATTAGAATGTGAGAATGCAGGGGAAGTGAACTTTACAGATGAAACTGCATTTCGGGCATTTATAGATGATAGTAGTGCATATGATACTTATGAGAAAGATTATTCCATGTATCGTTGGAATATAGAATACACACCGGAACAAATGACAGCAGCCATTGATGCAACCTTGGAGCAACGTTATGAAAGTAATCCGGAGCGTATTTTAACGTTACAAAGTGACGGAACCTATGCGAGTCAGCCAATTACAACAGTTGGAGAAGTACAGGACATTCAGATAACAGCACGTGGCAAAAGCGGTATTGTAAAGGAAATTACAGTGATAGGTTCAAAGGCGACTGTGAAAGCAACGGGACAGACCAACGCTCGTGCATTAATGACGCCGATTCAGGTAACTATTCGTCGACAGGATGGTTCGGAATCCGTAGAATGGTCATTGATTCCTAGTCCATTTTACTATGTAACCAAGAATGGTGACGGTAACTTCGTAATTGTAGGTGGCGGGTTTGGCCATGGAGTTGGTATGAGCCAAAATGGAACGAAAGCAATGACAGAACTGGGTTATAGTGCGGAGGAAATTATTAAGCATTATTATACCGGCGTGGAGATTATTAATATTTATCGCTAGATATAATGCTGGCTTATAAGGCGAAGGGTGTGCGACAACGGATAGATAATGTATTTCAAAGGAGAAATTAGATGAATAGGATGATTCGTATATTTCGGGATTTTTTGAAACGAATTAAAGAGGATCATGTATCTGCCTATGCAGCACCAGCATCTGTCTTTTTGATTTTATCAGTATTTCCTTTCAGTAGAGTGATTTTAACAATGGTAAAGGTATTACCGATTCCACAGGAATATATGATTATTGCACTGCATTATCTCTTACCTAACGAGATTGAAAGTCTGATTATGTCGGTGTTACTGGATATGATTTTCAATTCCGGGGGGCCGATGTTATCTTTTTCCATTATTATTGCGTTATGGTCTGCTTCCAGAGGGATATTATCCATTAGCAATGGTTTGAATTCGGTTTATCGTACGGAAGAATCCAGAAATTACTTCGTGTTGCGAAGTATCGCAACGTTGCATACATTAATTGTAGCAATTGCACTGGTAGTCTTATTGGTAGTTTTTGTGTTTGGCAATTCTATTTATCAGTTGGTAATCGAGGAGATTCCCTTACTGAATCAGGTTGCCGGTACAATTTTAAGTGTGCGGGTAATTGCCGGATTTGGGTTATTATTCGTAATGTTTGTTGCTATGTATAAGGGGTTGCCGAATCACAAGATTACATTGCGGCAGGCGGCGCCGGGGGCTTTATTCTCGGCAGTTTCATGGATATTGGTTTCCTTTGGGTTTTCTGTTTATGTCAATCATTTTAGTGATTATTCCAGATTGTATGGAAGTCTGGCCGGAATTGCCATTGCAATGGTCTGGGTTTATTTAATGATGAATCTGGTGCTATGGGGCGGCGAAATAAACGAATATATTATGGAGCAAGAACCCAAAAGCAAGTATTGAAGTTTTAAAATGAATTTGTTATAATCATTTTATATGAAAATAGGGAAAATTTTTGTGTATTTTAACATAGAAAGGAAGAATGTGGGATGAATGAGATCGTAGTATCCAGCGAGAGACATTTTAGTCGTGCAATTTTAGGTTTGAATAAGACAGAAGTATATTCGTATCTGAATGAAGTAAGCAGTGCGTATGAAGAATTGCAGTTGCAGATCCAGGTATTAAAGGATCAGAACAATAAGTTGGCAGATTCTAACCGTGAGAATGCATTAAAGTTATATAATTTGCAGAATGATATTACAGAAGCACAGAAGAAGACAGATCGTGCTAACGTAGAGTTGGAAGCAGCGAAGAAAGAGAATGCAGCATTGCGTCGGGAATTAGATGCAGCTGAGAAGCGGATTAGTAAGCTGACCGATGACTTGATTAAGACCGGAGCTGATATTGCAGTAGCAGAGAAGCCGAAGACTGAGGAACCAAAGGTAGAAGAAACCAAGGGCTTTACTCCAAAACCAATCTTTGATACAGAAGAGAAGAAGACTGAGGAACCGAAGGCAGAAGAGCCTGTGAAGGAAGAGCCAAAGGACATCTTTGCTGAATTAAAGGATTTGGCAGCGAAGGAAAAGGAAGCAAAGCAGGAGGCTGCGGCAGAAACCGTTGATAATACTGCTTCCAGTGTAGACGTTATTGATGAAGATGAAGTATATGCCGGTGAAGTTGAAATCGTGGTTGATGAAAGTATGCTGATTGGCAATGATGACGATGATGATGAAGGATTTACATTCCTGTAAATAGTAATTAAGAATACACCTTAAGTGTTAGAAGGCTGACATTTAGAGGTGTATTTTTTATGTATGATTGGAATTACCTTATTTCTTGCATATAATAAGTAGAAATAATATGGATGGCTCGAATATGGATATGAATCGAGTGGGAGAAGGTATACCTCCCAATAATTGTAAGGAACGGATTCTTAGCAATGATTATGCAGATTACATTGTGTCCAATAATGGAGACGCAGATGGGTTGCGCTCATTTTTTCAAGGGGAATGTGTGAAGGTATTAGATGACAATCTGGCATTGGTGAACCTTGAACGTTTGGATATTGATTTGATGACGGTTATTACGCAATTATATTATATGGTGCCCAAATGCTATGGACCTATGGACACCACCAGCATGGAAGAAAGCGGAATTCTAAAGGTGCAAAACCAGCCGGTGTTATCCTTGCGTGGACGCAAGATTCTGGTGGGAATTATTGACACGGGAATTGATTATCGCAATCCACTATTTCAATATGAAGACGGAAGCACAAGAATTAAAGCTATATGGGATCAAACCATCCAAAGTGGGCAACCGCCGGAGGGGCTGGAATATGGAAGCGAATATTCGGAAGCAATGATAAATCAGGCATTGCAGTCGGAGAATCCATTGGAGATTGTCCCGTCCGTTGATACGAACGGACACGGAACCTTTGTTTCCGGAATTATAGCCGGCGGGAAAGATGAAGATAATGATTTTACGGGAGCAGCACCTCAGGCAGAGCTGGTGGTGGTAAAATTGAAACAGGCAAAGGAATATTTAAAGGAATTTTATGCTATAGATGCAGAAGAGGTATACCAGGAAACGGATATTATGATGGCAATCCATTATATGCGACTTCAGGCGGCTAAGTTTGACCAATCCATATGTATTTATCTGGGAATGGGAACCAATAGTGGCGACCACGCAGGAAAAGGCGCTTTAAGTGAATACTTAAATCGTGTGAATTTGTTTCCCGGATTCTTTGTGGCAGTTCCTGTAGGAAATGAGGGCAATGCACGTCATCATTATTATGGTAGGGTGGATGCCGAAGAGGACTATCATACAGTCGAGATTAATGTGGGTGCAGAGGAGTCGGGATTTGTACTGGAATTATGGGGGGAGACGCCATACACCTATGCAGTTGGTTTGGAATCCCCTTTCGGAGAAATTATTGAACGAGTGCCTCCTAATTTTCTGTATCATCAGGATTTTAACTTTTTGCTGGAAGGAGCAAAGGTGGAGATTTCCTATGTGCTAGTAGAAGAATTGTCCGGAAAGCAGTTGATTTTTTTGCGTTTTCAAAATCCTACAGAAGGGATTTGGCGCATTCGCGTCTATGCTACCGGGAATGGACAGAATGAATTTCATATGTGGTTGCCGATTCGAGAATTTGTATCGGATAATACCTTTTTTCTGGAACCGGAGCCGGATACCACCTTAACAGAGCCTTCCTCTGCTGAGGGACCAACCGGAACAACGGCCTATAATCATACCACAGACAGTCTGTACATTGAGGCCGGTCGGGGGTATACTACAATTGGAGGCATTAAACCGGATATTACGGCACCGGGAGTAAATGTATATGGACCCTCCATAGAACGAACTCCTGATGGGAATTATCGGTACACCAGAAGAAGCGGAACCAGCATTGCAACTGCACATGTAGTTGGTGCTGCAGCACTCTTGATGGAATGGGCAGAAACCCGTGCAGATATAGTTCGTATGAATGGCGTAAAAGTAAAACGGTATTTGATACGGGGAGCCAATCGAAGAACCGATTTGAATTATCCGAATCCTCAGTGGGGATATGGAACCTTGGATTTATATGGAACCTTTCAACAACTGCAACAGCCGGATTTTAACGAATAATTTATGGAAAGTAAGGAGAACCAATGAAAAAGAAAATACAAAACTACATTGCAAGGATTGACAGCCTGCTGGCAGAACCGCCGGAAGGAATTGATTACGGGAAAGAGCAACAGAAGCATTTGGTACAAATACAGTTTTTTATGCATGAGCGGTTGGTTCATGAGATTGTAATGGTGCTATTTGCTCTGTTAACGGTGCTTGTATTTATTGCACTTGTAATAACGCAGCAGTTATTGTTTGTAATTCTGCTGATTGCATTGTTGGTGCTTCTGGTTCCATATATTATGCATTATTATACTCTGGAAAACGGCGTACAATATATGTATGAGCAGTATGATGAGATGGAGCGGAGAAAAGAGACAAATCAAATGGACGCTGAGTAGCTTATAAAGTCATTTAAAATAGCAGGAAACAGGATTATAACCCTGTTTCCTGTTTTGTTAACGGCTTTGATTGATTTCTTCTGTGCTGATAGAAGTATCGTTCTGTGTAGAATTATAAGTTCCATTGGTAACATCATTTACATTTTGATAGTTATTGTCCATGCTTCTGGAATTGTTCCCACCATTTGTGACATCATCTACCATGTTTCCTACACCGTTGGCGGCATCATCTATCATGTCACCCACGCCGCCTGCAGCATCATTTACAAGCTCTCCGGCATCGTCAATAATGTTGCTTACACCGGTTCCGGCATTGTCGTTTGTTGTGCCGTTGTTGTCGTTGGTGGTGTCTGCACTATTTTCAGTATTGGTTGTATCGTTCATAATGGAAGAATCGTTAGTAGAACCATTGTTTTTGTTACGATTACAACCGGTGAATGTACATGCAAGTAATGCAAGACAACCGCATAAAACCATGATTTGTTTGATTTTTTTCATAGTATAACTCCTTTGCATTTTGTATATTTTTCAGGACAGAATGAAAAGGATGTTCTGTCGTGTTAATAGTATGAGCCATTTCTATCATTCTTAAAAAGGAAGTAATTGCTAATTAAAAAATGATTTGATTTAGGATGCCGGAAACTGGCGACCGGTATGGTCAATGGTATAGTTATCGGTATAAATCAAATCAGAAACTGTAACAAATGAGTATCCTTCGGCTTCTAAACGTGTCAGGAGTTCGTCCAGTGCCGCACCGGTATAAGTGGCACCGTTATGCAGAAGAATAATGGCACCATTTTCTAAATCCGGATCCTCCATTACGGTATGAATAATGCTTTCCACACCATAATCCTTCCAATCAACGGAGTCCACGCTTTGATTGATGCTGGAATAGCCACAGGACTTGGCAACTGTTACCACCTGATCATTCCAATCGCTATATGGGGCACGAAATACAGTCATGTTGGTTTGGGTAAGGGCATAGACCTGTTGGTGACAAGTCATGATTTCTGAGGTCATTTCCTCCTGAGTGATTTGAGGCATGTGCAAATGATTGGTACCATGATTGCCAAGCTCATGTCCGGCAGCGTGGATTGCTTGAATGGCATCCGGATAGCGTTCCACCCAATCGCCGGAGACAAAGAAGGTAGCAGTGGCATTGTGAGCTTCCAAGGTTGCCAGAATATCAGTCAGGTCTTCATCTCCCCAAGCGGCATCAAAGGTAAGTGCAACAACCGGTTTGTTAGTTTCCACGCTGTAAATCGGTAATTCAGAACGGACAGGATTGGATAAGGTTGGTGTGATTTGAGCTGAAGTTGTAGTACGCAAATGATTTGCAGATGCTACATAGAGACAAACGGCAGTTAGGAGAATCACTGTCATGGTTTGCATATAAGAGGTATTGATTTCCGGAAATAGGGCGTCCGGAGATTTTTTTTGTTTCATAATAGAACAACTTCCTCATTTATTGTAGTTAGTTTATGAGGAAGTTGCTTCATTTATTACTGTATATAATTTGTCGGATATGGAAATCTGCTGATAGCGTTCCAGATATTCTTCTTTGGTTAGAGAACTAATATAGTTCCGGATGTATTGTTTGGAAGAACCTTTGTGTTGTAAGGTGTCTGCAGCCTTGTTATAGGCAATGGCAGCATCTTCCTCTGTGTTATAGCGCCCTATAATATAATTTCCGTTAATGTGAATCGAGGCAGTGTAGAGGGTTTTGCCCTTACGTTGTTCTTCCACGACCCCCATAAAATGATTTAGGACTTTGATATTCTGATATCGATAATCCTGGTTGTCTCCATTTACAAAGATATAATCCCTGCCTTCTACAGCAAATCTGCGGATTCCGTAACGGGATAGGATTCCGTATTGACTTCCGTAATGACATACAAAAAGGTATCCGCCTCGTCGCTGGATGGTGTGAGAGGAGTAGAAGAATAAGTCATCCCGGTCGAATTTGATGGCATAATTCGGACTGAAATAATACAAAAAATATCCCGGATATAAGTAAATAGGAGTCTTAATATATAGACCGTTATTACGAAGATTTACCAGAGATACGTATTTTCCAAAGGCTAGCTTACTATTGGCCGGATAGGCTTCAACTGTTGTCCGGAGCCCGTTTAGAATAGAAGATGCTTCCTGATAGGCAGCATTGCCATGTTCCGGATTGGAATAGCTTCCTAAGCTGATATGCTTGCCATTATAGGTGACAGAAGCACGATAATAGCAGCTTCCATCCTTGCGATATGCAGTTGAAACACCGGGTAAAACAGCCATAATGTGTCTCCTATTATTTATTCGCCTGAGTGGCATTTTCATTCGTTTTATCTATATAATTGTAGTATATTGAGTTGGAAAGAGCAAGAAAAATGGTTCTCGTTTAAACTGACCAAAACAGACGGATAATTTAATGATTTATTGTATAGTTTTTGGTTAAAATATGGAAATGTGATTAAATTATGCAACAATATAGACATATTCGGCAAATAGTCGTATAATATTAATATATGAATGAGTCATAATTGGAAAGGAATCAGAATATAATGTAATGTAAAACTATGTAAAGGAGGAATGTATATGGGTATCCAGGAACCAAAGCTTGATTTACATGAGATGCAGTTGCGTTTCGAACAGGAAATTCGTGCTGTACATACAATCTGCGATTTGGAACTGAGTGAAAACGATTACCGACGCTTGGGAATCAAATTAAAGTCCCTGTATGCATTCGCCAACAGTAGTAATTTTGCAGATGATTTTATGTTATGTATTGCAATCTATTGGACCTATAGTTACATATATTGGGATGAAAAATATCGAAAATTCAATAAAGAAATATTCCAGATGTTTGATGATTTGTCTCAATATACTCAACGGCACCAATTGGACATGTTCCTAGAGTGTTTTCATGATTTTGGGCTTGATAATTACTATGATTCGTCCGGGGATTTGATGAAGAAGTGTGAAAGAACAGTGGCGAGACATGCAGGAATTCCATTCGATGAACAGACAATTATGTTTGATTTGATTCGTCGATACATAACGGTGGACAGTGACACGGCATTACGGTCAATTATTCCATTTTTGCCAAGAAAAACGAGACATATTATGAGTTACATGGACCGGAATATGAAATTAGCCGTAGTAGAGGAACTGCAGGCAATCATTCTTGCTGTGGAAGAGGATTCGAATACCAAGGAATCGTTGCTGAAGAAGTTTCCACACACATCGAAACTATTGTTGACGAATTGTATGGCTTGGCAAGAAAGTCATAGCTTAAAGAAATGTATGCTGTAATGACACATGTATAAGTAGAAAAAGGGTTGTCTCTTTCTAAGATTAAGAAAGGACAACCCTTATTTTGCATAGAAAAGTGAGTCGAACGATAAGCCGGGTTATGTCGTGGATGATCATCTATCTAGACCGTTTGTTACCAAACGGTTCCAGCGACCTACCCGAAAGCACAGCGGGCAACTGTAATGCTTTCTGTTCGGTCTTGCTTCGGGTGGAGTTTACAGAGCCTTGGCTGTTACCAGTCAAGCGGTGAGCTCTTACCTCGCCTTTCCATCCTTACCAGAGAACCTCTGGCGGTTTATTTCTGTTGCACTAGTCTGGGAGTCGCCTCCACCGGACGTTATCCGGCACCCTGCCCTATGAAGCCCGGACTTTCCTCACCTGCGGCCTTTCGGCACTTGCAGCCGCGATCATCTGTCCGACTCACCTTGGAATTTTAGCATTTGAAGATATATTTGTAAAGAAGGAATATTTTGGCACAAAATGGGCGGATAGGAAGCAACCACAACATATTGTGGTTATTCGATATATTCCGACTGGCAATTTAAACAAAAACGAATGCATTTCATGTTAAAAAAAACGAAAAAAGCGAGTTTTGCTTGACCTTTTTTTAAAATCAGCCTATAATGCAACACAGATGTAACAATTATGTAACATTTTGAAACAAGTAAGTAATACTTGAAAGGAATTTAGAAATGGAAAAGCAACTTGTACAACTTATGAATAACGTAAAAACATATTGCAAGCGTGTGATGATCATGATGGTAACTGCTTCTTTTGCATGTGCTGCGTTAATTACAGTCAATGGAGAAGCTGCTAAGAATGTTCTGCCTTTCAAACAGGTAGCATTAAGCGAATGTACACATGAAAATCAGACCTACGCGTTTGGTGATATACAGCATGAAGATTATAAAACGGTTCAGAACCATGCTTTGATTGCAGAAGCATTTGTAGCTGCAAGCGCAATTGAACCGGACAATGCTGAGATGGAAGAAAAGGAAACCACAATGGTTGCACAGGCACATAGTGCAGTATCTGCAGCTCCGGTATATGCTGACCCATCTATGAATGGATATGAATGCATCGGAACATTTTTAACAACCGGTTACTGTGCATGTATGTCTTGTTGTGGTAAGACCAATGGTATCACTGCCAGTGGTGCACTTGCTCAGGCTAATCATACAATTGCGGCAGATACCAGAGTATTACCATTCGGAACACAGGTAGTTATGGATGGTAAAGTATATACAGTAGAAGACCGCGGTGGTGCAATTAAGGGCAACCGTATTGATATTTATTTTGCAAGTCATCAGGATGCATTGATTTATGGTAAGCGTTATGTAAAGGTATATCGTTATGTAGGTACCAGTGAGAATGCTTCAACAGTCGTAGTAGAGACCATGTCTCAGACACCGGATATTGAAACAACTACAGAAGTACCGGAAGGAACGGATACAACTACAGAAGCTGCACCGGAGATTACAACTGATAACAGTACATCAGCACCGACGGATGTAACCCCGTCTACAACGGAAGTTACAACAGAAGAGGTAACTACTGAAGTGATAACAGATAGTACTACGGAATCAGCTAAATGATTCTGCATGTAGAATATGTGTTGATTTCAATTATAATTGTATATTAGAAAAACACCTTGATTGTCTGTTTTGACTGACTGTCAAGGTGTTTTTTCGTTGTATCACATATGGTTTTGTGCTACAATTAAAAAATATTAGTAAGTATATGGAGGAAAGAACGTGTTTTATCCAAATGAGGAATATGGTTCTGCCTATCAGATTCCGTTTGATGAGTTCTATGAAAAAGGGTATCGGGCCATTATTTTTGATATTGATAATACATTAGTACCCCATGGGGCACCGGCGGATAAACGCTCGATGCAGTTGTGTCGGGAGTTAAAGGAAATGGGCTTCCGGATTTGTTTTTTATCCAATAATGGAGAGGCGCGGGTAAAGCCATTTGCAGAGGCCATGGAGGCAAAGTTTATTTGTGATGGCGGAAAACCATTGAAAAAGGGATATCTACAGGCTGCGGAGATTCTGGAAGCAAAGCAGGAAGAGATTTTGTTTGTGGGTGACCAATTATTAACCGACGTACTTGGCGCAAACGGAGCCGGTTATCATAGCATTTTAGTGGCTCCTATACAGAAGAATGAGGATTTTTGGATTGTTATGAAGCGGTTACTGGAACGGATTTGGGTATTCTTTTACCGTAAAAGCCGGAAGTATAAGGGAAACCGCCCGAATCGAAGCGGATATGAAGCGAATATACCGGAGCGTTACCGCTAAAGGAGCAGGAATAAATGAAACAACAAATAAATGGAACGACCAGATTGTTAGGATTATTAGGGGATCCGGTGGAACATACCTTATCTCCGGTGATTCATAATAACTTAGGGAAGCATTTACAAAAAAATACCGTATATGTACCCTTTCATGTAACTTCAGACCGGTTGAAGGAAGCAGTAGAAGGTGCATTCGCGCTGAATGTTCTGGGTATGAATGTAACTGTGCCACATAAGAATCAGGTAATGGACTATGTGACAGATTTAGACCCGGCAGCGAAAGCCATTGGAGCTGTGAATACATTGGTTCGGACAGAAAATGGTTACAAAGGATACAATACCGATATGCCGGGATTGTTGCGGGCGATACAATCGGAGGGAATTGAATTAAAAAACCGGACGGTGGTAATTCTGGGAGCCGGTGGTGCCTCAAAAGCAGTTGCTTATATGTGTCTGCAGGAACAGGCAAAGGCAGTATTTATGCTGAATCGGACGGTAGAGAAGGCACAATCCATTGCTGAGAGTATGAATCAACAATTCCATTGTGAGACGATGCAGGCATTGGCTATGGAGGAGTGGACGCAATTACCAAAGGAATCGTGGATTGTGTTCCAGTGTACATCTATAGGCTTAAGTCCGAACACAGAGCAGGCGGTAATTGAAGCCAAGGAATTCTATGAGAATGTTGAAGTAGGTGTGGATTTGATTTATAATCCGGCAGAAACTCGGTTTATGAAGCTGGTAACCGCTGCCGGCGGTCAGGCCTACAATGGATTGAAGATGCTGTTGTATCAGGGGATTATTGCATATGAATTATGGAATCAGGTGCAGGTAACCGATGAACAGGCAGAGCTGGTATATGATGCATTGTATGAAGCCATTCATCCCACAGGAGATAATATTGTATTGATTGGGTTCATGGGCTCCGGTAAATCCACCATTGGACGTGCTATAGAAGAACAATACGGCTATACGTTTATAGATACCGATGCATATATTGAGGAGCGGGAAGGCTGTAGTATTCCACAGATTTTTGAAAAGAAAGGGGAAGCCTATTTCCGACAATTGGAAACCACAGTATTACAGGAAATGATTGCGAATACCCATCATGGATTAATTGCTACCGGTGGAGGAATGCCTTTACGAAGAGAAAATGCCCGATTGGTGCGGGAATTGGGAACGGTTGTTTACCTGAATGCAACGGAAGAAACCATTTGGGAACGGGTAAAGGATAGTCATAATCGACCGTTGTTGGAATGTGAGAATCCGCAAGCACGTATTCATGAACTCATGGAGAACCGGCAACCCATTTATCAGAGAGCCGCTCATGTTACCATTCCTACAGATGGACGGAAGATCGCTGAGATTGCCAATGAGATATATGAATTTCAATTAAGAGAGAATAAATAAGAATGGAAGGGAAGCATATGAAAGTTTTAGTTATGAACGGACCAAATCTAAATTTCCTGGGAATTCGGGAAAAAGGGATTTACGGAGAGGATAATTACGAGAGCTTATGCAAGCGAATCCAGGCAAAGGCAGATGCATTGGGTATCGAAGCAGAAGTATACCAGAATAATTCAGAGGGAGCATTGATTGACCGGATTCAGGCGGCTTACGCTGATGGCACTCAGGGAATTATTATTAATCCTGGGGCTTACACCCATTACAGCTATGCCTTGCGTGATGCTTTAGCATCTGTGCAGATGCCAAAGATTGAAGTACATATTTCCAATGTTCATCAGCGGGAGGAATTCCGCCATGTTTCAGTAACTGCTCCGGTATGTAATGGACAGATTGTTGGTATGGGGCTTATGGGATATGAGTTAGCATTGGAAGCAATGATAGAGCTGGTGAAATAAGGGCTTGAAAAATATGGATATCTATTATAAAATAGTGAAATGAGAGATTTCCACAAGTTTAAGGAGGATAATATACAATGATAGCTGCAGGCGATTTTAGAAATGGCGTTACCATTGAATTTGAAGGTAACATTTATCAGATTATTGAATTTCAGCATGTAAAACCGGGTAAGGGTGCTGCATTCGTTCGTACCAAGCTTAAGAATATCAAGAGTGGTGGCGTAATCGAAAAGACATTCCGTCCAACAGAGAAGTGTGGTAAGGCACACATCGACCGGAAGGAAATGCAGTATTTATATAATGATGGTGACTTATTCAACTTTATGGATATGGAAAGCTATGACCAGATTGCATTGAATAGCGATCAGATTGGTGATTCATTAAAGTTCGTTAAGGAAAACGAAATGGTTAAGATTATGTCTTACAAGGGTGATGTATTCGCTGTAGAACCACCATTATTCGTTGAGTTAGAGATTACGGAATGTGAGCCGGGTGTTAAGGGTGATACTGCAACAGGTGCTACTAAGCCATGTACTGTTGAGACAGGTGCTACCTTAATGGTTCCATTATTTGTAAATCAGGGCGATGTTATCAAGATTGATACCAGAACCGGTGAATATTTATCAAGAGTATAATTTGATAGAATATAAGATAAGTAAAAGAACTCTTTTCTTCGGAAGAGAGTTCTTTTTTTGGTTGTTCTAATTTCTACTGCCTTTCATATATTTAGAAGAAAGGAGGAGGAAGCATGGACAAGAAACAGGAATTATGGAAGGTATTTTCACTGAAACTACGGCAGATATTAATGAATATGAATATTGATTTTGAACGGTTGCAGGAGATTCGGTTGCGGGTCTGGGAGCCTTTGTTGGTAATATATGACAATCGGGAATTCTTTGTAGGTGAAACAGGACGTTTAAGTACCTGCATGAATGATATTTATCGAGTTACACCGGAGGATATTCGCAGTACCTTGGATTTTATAAGCCGCTATTCCCTGTATGCATATGAGGATGAAATCAGACAAGGCTTTATTACTATACAGGGTGGTCACCGAGTTGGTATTGCAGGGAAGGTGGTCATGGACCCCCAGGGGATTAAGACCATTCGTCACATTGCATTCTTAAATATCCGTCTATCTCATCAGGTAAAGGGGTGCGGTTCAGAATTGTTGCCGATTGTCCGGGATGATACCGGCATCCGACATACGTTAATTATTTCACCGCCTCGTTGTGGCAAAACCACATTATTACGGGATTTGATTCGGTTATTGTCCGATGGCACACAGGATTGGCAGGGCGTGACTGTGGGGGTTGTAGATGAACGTTCGGAAATCGGAGCCTGTTATCAGGGGATTCCTCAGAATGATTTGGGAAAGCGGACGGATATATTAGATTGTTGTCCGAAGGCATACGGAATGCTGATGTTAATTCGCTCCATGTCGCCGGTGGTAGTGGCTGTGGACGAGATTGGCAGTCGGGAGGATATTGAAGCCATTGAGTATGTGATTAATGCAGGCTGTTCTATTTTAGCAACGGTACATGGTAATTCCATAGAAGATATTCGGAACAAGCCGGTATTACGACGGTTAGTAGAGGAACGGATATTTGAACGGTACGTGGTGCTGAACAACAAGGGGGGAATCGGGCACATTGAACGAATTTTTGATGCACAGGGAAATGGTTTGTAAATTGTTAGGAGCATGTTTGGTTCTGATGGCAGGTGTTGGTTGTGGCATGGCGTACAGTCGCAATCAACGTATGCGGTTGGAACAGCTACGACAATTACAGCAGTTAATGCTGTTATTGCAGGGAGAAATCCAGTATCAGTGCAGCATTTTACCGGAAGCCTTTCTGACTTGCGGAAATCAGGTGTCCAGTATCTGTGGACGGTGGCTGGCAGACACCGGAAAACGATTGAATAATATGGAGGGGATTCCGTTTCAGACCATTTGGGAGCAACAGCTTCAGGCATTGCAGAAGGAAACAGCGCTAAATGCTGCCAATATTGAGGATTTACGGCGATTAGGAAATCAACTGTCTTATCCGGATAAAGAAACACAGCTGGGAGCCATACAGCTATATTGTCAGCGAATAAAGCAACAAGAGGAGCATTTGACAGGAGAATTGCCGGGAAAGATGAAACTGGGAACAGCATTGGGGATCCTATCAAGTGTGTTTTTGATAATTTTGCTGATATAGAGGAGGAATGCAGATGACAATGGGATTGATTTTCAAAATAGCTGCAGTGGGGATTCTGGTGGCCCTGTTGAACCAGTTCTTAAAGCATTCCGGACGAGAGGAGCATGCGTATCTGGTAAGCTTGGCAGGCTTGATTCTGGTATTAACCTGGATTGTGCCGTATATATATGACTTGTTTACGACCATACAGGCGTTATTTCAGATTGGTTAGGGACAGGCTTAGAGTTGTGTCATGGAATATGGGGATTCGCCCTATAAATGAAATGGAGGAAAGAGATGGAACTTTCCATTGTTCAACTGGCGTTGTTAGCAGTGATTGGAATGCTGATTGCATTGCTTTGTAAGAAGCATCAAGCCGAGGTCAGTACCATTATCAGTCTTGGAATCTGTCTAATTCTGATGTTCTTCATGGTACAAGCCTTTGATGAGTTGGTCGCCTTTGTTCAGCAGATTGCAGGAATTATGAATCTGGAATATGTGGGAGTGCTTCTGAAACTAATTGGAATTGCGTACATTTGTGAATTTGCCGCAAGTCTCTGCAAAGATGCCGGGTATCAGGCAATTTCCGGTCAAATTGAAATGGCAGGAAGAATTGCCATGATGATTATTTCTTTACCGGTGATTCAATCAATTATTAATACAATTAGTGCATTTATGTCATAGAAGGGGAGTTAAAATGATTGCCGGAATCTGTATAGTTTGGTTGGGGATTGTAACCCTAAGTTCTACAGCTGAAGTGGTGCCACAGCAGACAACGGAGGAAGAATCTACACCGGAAACGGTTCAGGAAGAACTGTTACAGGAATATGATTTTCAGGAATTGAATACAGTTACGGCAGATGTCTGGAATGCAGAGGGTGAAACCTTTGAAAATCTGGTACAAACCTTAATGGAGGGAGATGTACCCGGAGATACAGAAAGTTGGTTGGGATATCTGTATCAGTTCTTTCTGGAGGAATTGGCTGCAAATCAGGGAATTTTAATAAAGCTGTTGTTATTGGCAATCATAACGGCGGTCTTTACGAATCTAAGCGGTTCCATGGGAAAAGGGTTTATTCATGAGAATGGTTTTTACATAACATATCTGATTATGACTGCTTTACTTATGTCGTCCTTTTATTTGATTTATCAGGTGGCACAGGAGGCTTTGGAAGAAATGCTATATATAATGGAGGCCTTGATTCCAACCTATATGTTGGCAGTGACATTCAGCTCCGGCATGACGTCTTCTACGGTATTTCAAGAAAGTATGGTTATGGGAATTACGGCAGTTTCCTGGGCGGTTCAGAAAATCGTTTTTCCCATGATACAACTATTTGTATTGTTAGGCTTGGTAAATAACCTGACGGAAGAAGATTTCTTCTCAAAGCTTTCCGAACTCTTACAGACCTCTATCCGCTGGATATTAAAGACGGTATTGGCATTTGTGGTTGGATTAAATGCAGTAAAAAGCATGCTGGCACCGGTGACGGATTCCGTAACCTCTGCTGCATTGCAACGGGGTTTTTCTGCGATTCCGGGCGGTCAGGCAGTCAATGCTGTATCCGGTGTGGTAATCGGTTCCGGTGTGTTGATTAAGAATGCCATTGGTGTGGGCGGTATGCTATTGATTATTTTCGCTGTGAGCGTACCGGTTATTAAGATGACGGTTTTTATTCTTTCTTATAAGTTCATTGCAGCCATTTTACAACCCATTTCCGATAAACGGATGATAAAAGGAATTCAAAGTATTAGTGACGGTGGTCAACTGTTGATTTCTACAGTATTAACCGTTATTGTATTGTTTCTCTTATCTATAGCAATTGTAGCAGTGTCAACGAATATCGGTTATTATTCCGGTTAATGAATAAAGCAAGGGAGCGTGAATATGGAACTGATTAACGTAATACGGGAATTCGTGCGAAATGTTGTGATTTATACGGTGCTGGCAGCATTCTGTATGCAGTTGTTACCTGCAGAGGCATATCGGAAATACGCCCGTTTTGCAGTTGGATTGGTTTATATCTGTATGATGCTTGATTTGGCAGGAAAGATGGGGCTGGTGAAAATATGAAAGAATGGCTATCAATGGAAAAGTGGAAAGCGTCAGGCTTGGATAAAAAATTATTATGCCTGCTGGTGGGGGTGTTTTTATTGGTTATTTGTATCCCAACCGGAAACAAAAAGAATAAAATGACAGACTATGAGCCTGCGGAAACAGAAGTAACCATAGAATCCGAAACGGAGGTTTTGGAGCAACGGTTGGAAGAATTATTAGAAAATGTGCAAGGGGTTGGGCAAGTAGAAGTCATGATTACTATGAATGGTGAATACAATCAGATAGAAGGTGTTGTTGTAGCTGCAGAGGGGGCTGATTATCCACAGGTAAAGCAAGATATCATGGAGGCGGCGCAGGCATTATTTCCGATTGCAGCGCATAAAATCAAAGTATGTAAAATGGTTGAATAATCTGGAGGGTGAATATGAAGAAAGTGATGAAAAAGAATCAAATCATAATTACGGCATTGGCAGTGATGATTGCTGTTGCCGGGTACTTAAGCTTTACCAGCAAGGAAGTAAGTATTATTGATGAGAATGGCAATCCGGTTGATCTGGCTGCGACAGATGAAGCAGTACAGGAAACCATTCAAACAGATGGTAATACACAGGTGTTAGAGGAAGTCAGTACGGAAGCGATAGAAGGCGCAGAGGACGGAACGGAAGTTCCCGTTGGTGAAGATGTGGCATTGGTGGAAGGAGCAGAGGGAAATACAGATGATGCAGAGGTAAGTGCTCCGGTGAATGACAGTATTGGAGAAGCGGTTTTGACCAATGCCCAGACGGTGAACGTAGCATCAGATGCCATTGTAAATGCGAAACTGAATCGGGAACAAACCCGATCAAAGAATCAGGAATTGCTGATGCAAATTGTAAATAATGAAAGTCTGGACCAGGAATCAAAGCAGCAGGCAATTGATGAATTGGTAGCCATGACCGCTGTTATGGAAAAAGAATCGGTTTGTGAGCAACAGTTAATGGCAAAAGGCTTTGATGAATGCGTAGTATTGATTAGTGAAGATTGTGTAGATGTTACGGTAAACCGGACAGAATTGACAGAAGTGGAAAAGGCACAAATTGAGGATATTGTCACAAGAAAAGCGGAGTGTGATGTGTCAGAAATTGTAATTACTATGGTTACGGAATAAAAGATGGTTTTTATAATAGTTTTCTATTACAGATTCTGTGATAGCATAGCTAAAAGTTGGTTGCAAAAGTGTAATAATTTGATATAATAAAGGAAATGTTATAGGTAAAGTACGTTAGGAGGATAGAGTATGGCTATTGATATTGAACGTAAAGACGGATATAAATTACCGGACGGTGGTGTGTTTGGTGAAGTGCAGATTGCAGATGAAGTAGTTGCTATTATTTCCAGCTTAGCAGCTTTGGAGGTGGAAGGTGTTGCGAAGATGAGTGGCAACATTCCAAACGAGTTGGTAAGTAAGTTGGGAATGAAGAATCTTTCCAAGGGTGTGAAGGTTGAAGTATCACCGGAAAGCGTTGGAATTGAGTTAGCATTAGAGATGAAGTATGGTTACAGCATTCCAAAGGTATCAGAGCAGGTACAGGAAAAGGTTAAGAGTGCCATTGAGAGCATGACCGGTTTATTTGTTGAGCGTGTAGATGTTCGTATTGTGGGCGTGGCTATTGATAAACCACAGAAGCCGGTAAAGAATCAGAAATCACATCGGAGTGCTCAGATTATTAAGAAATAAAGAACCGAATTAGCATTTGGAGTATGGGGACAGATCTGCGATGCAGGTGTGTCCTCATTCCATGAAAATACAACGGGTATTATTGGAGGATCATTATGACAAGACGACAGTTACGGGAGAACATCTTTAAGGCATTGTTTCGAATTGAATTTGCTGAGCAGCCGGAGCGGGAAGAACAGGTAGAGTTATATCTGCAGGAGCTGGCAGAGCAGGAACAGGAAGATGGTACAATTTCCTTTGCGAAGGAAGAAGATATAGAATATGTAAAGAATAAGGTGTTAGCTGTAATTGCCAATTTAGAAGCAATCGATGCTGCAATATCCGAGCATACAGAAGGTTGGAAACTGGGTCGAATCGGAAAAGCAGAACTGGCAATTCTTCGTTTGGCAGTTTATGAAATTCGCATGGATGAAGACGTACCACAAGGGGTAGCAATTAACGAAGCAGTAGAATTAACCAAGAAGTATTGCGATGAAGATGCAAAAGGCTTCGTAAACGCTGTATTAGGAAAATTAACAAAGGCATAGTTAAAAGCAGTTTGGAGAACGGGTATGCAGAAACGTATTTATTCCGTTGGACAGATAAATACCTACATTAAAAATATGTTTCAAGGGGATTATTTGTTATCCGGATTATATATGAAGGGAGAAGTGTCGAATTGTAAGTATCACACCTCCGGTCATATTTATTTTAGTTTAAAAGATGAAACCGGTGCGATTGGATGTGTCATGTTCAAGGGCAATCGAAACGGTTTGAAATTCCAATTACAGGACGGGCAATGTGTTATCGTAGGAGGGAATATAACGGTATATGAACGGGATGGAAAATACCAGTTATATGCAAAGGAAATCACTTTAGATGGCGCCGGTGCCTTATATGAAGAATACGAACGCTTAAAGGCAAAATTATATGAAGAGGGGTTATTTGAATTCGATATTAAGAAACCGATTCCGCAGTTTCCCAAACGAATCGGTATTGTAACAGCACCTACCGGTGCGGCGATTCAGGATATCCGCAATATAGCAAAGCGGAGAAACCCATATGTACAATTGATTTTATATCCTGCCAAGGTGCAGGGAGACGGGGCGGCAGCGACCATAGTAAAAGGTATTCAGGTCTTGGACAAGATGGGAGTTGATACCATTATCATCGGTCGTGGTGGTGGCTCCATAGAGGATTTGTGGGCATTTAACGAAGAAATGGTTGCCCGTGCCATTTATGAAGCCAAGACACCAATTATTTCGGGAACCGGTCATGAAGTGGATACTACTATTGCCGATTATGCTGCTGATTTGCGGGCACCAACGCCTTCCGCAGCTTGTGAGTTGGCGATTCCGGATTATATGAGTACGTGGAGAAATCTGGAACATTTACAGGAAAAAATGACACAACGGATGTGGCAACAACTGGAGATGGCGAAGCTGGAATATAAGCATTATGAAACAAAGCTTCAGTATGCCAATCCGGTTTCGAAGCTGGAGCAGCAAAAGCAGTATCTGGATCAATTATGGGATCGTTTGGATGGGGCTATGCTTCGTAAATATGAAAGCTGTAAGCATCAGTTAGCTGTATTAACCGAACGGTTGCATGGGTGTTCCCCAACTGGTAAGTTGGTTCACGGATATGGCTATCTGGAGAAGCAAGGCAAGCCGATTTCTTCTGTACAGCAGGTAGAACCGGGGGATTCCATTAAAATCACCATTCACGATGGTACAATCCTGACTAAGGTAGAGGAAATCGTATAGAAAGGAAACAATATGGAGAAACAAATACAGACAGATGCCGAACAGTCTATGACTGTGGAGCAGGCATTTGCACAATTATCGGAAATTGTAACCTGCATGGAACAGCCGGATGTAACATTAGAGGCATCTATGGAGTATTATCGAAGAGGAATCGGACTGTTAAATCAATGCAAACAGGCATTGGATCAGATTGAGAAAGAAATGATTACGTTGACAGAAGAAGGAGAACTACCAAATGGAGAATCTTAAGGCACGGGTAGCGGCCATTGAGTCGATTATTCAATCATATATGCCACAGCCGGAAGGCCCGGCAGCAACTGTTATGGAAGCTATGAATTATACCATGAATGCAGGTGGTAAGCGGTTGCGACCAATGCTGATGCAGGAGACATACAAGATGTTTGGCGGCAATGGCAGGGAGATTGAACCATTTATGGCGGCAATTGAAATGATACATACCTATTCTCTGGTACATGATGATTTGCCGGCATTAGATAATGATGATTATCGAAGAGGGCGTAAGACCGCACATGTTGTCTATGGAGAAGCTATGGCAATTCTGGCAGGTGATGCATTGTTGAATTATGCATATGAGACAGCAGCGAAGGCCTTT
Source organism: Lachnospiraceae bacterium (assembly GCA_017461045.1). GTDB lineage: Bacteria > Bacillota > Clostridia > Lachnospirales > Lachnospiraceae > CAG-632. The sequence goes on from JAFTZJ010000024.1 coordinate 78,305, forward strand.
CCGATGACAGAGGATTTGCAACCGGTGGTACGGGCGTATACCATTTTAACCCGGAAACCCGGTATCTATGGTATGATTGGTGGACAAACAGCAGATGTGGAGTTAACCGGTAAGGCGGTAAATGAAGAAGATTTGAGTTATATTTATGAGAATAAAACCGGTGCTTTGATTGAAGCCTCTATGATGATTGGTGCCTGTCTGGCAAATGCAACAGTGGAGGAAGTAAAAGAAATCGAGAGACTGGCAAGTATTGTAGGTCGTGCATTTCAGATTCAGGACGATATTCTGGATGTGGAAGGTACAGAAGAAGAGTTAGGAAAGCCGTTGCATAGTGATGAGGAAAACGGCAAAGTTACATATGTTACTTTGCATGGATTAACAGCTGCCAAGGCTGAGGTAGAGAATTTGTCCCAGCAGGCGGTGAAAATTCTGGATGGTTTTTCCAAGGAAAATCCATTTTTAAGAGAATTGATTCTGGCATTAGTACATCGTAGAAACTAGGGATAATAACATGCGGAATAGCATGAAGTGAGGCAGGATATGAGTGTATTAGATAAAATTAAAAAACCGAATGATATTAAACGGTTAAATAAATCTGAATATCCGAAGTTGGCAGAGGAGATACGGGAATTTCTGTTAGAACATGTAAGTCAGACCGGAGGACATTTGGCATCGAATCTGGGAACCGTAGAATTAACTATGGCATTGCATCTGGTGTTGGATTTTCCGGTTGATAAATTGATTTGGGACGTTGGACATCAGGCATATACCCACAAGATTTTGACAGGTCGTAAGGATGAGTTTGAACACCTGCGGGAGTTTGGCGGCATGAGTGGCTTCCCGAAGCAGGAAGAAAGTCCTTGTGATTGCTTTGATACAGGACATAGTTCTACTTCCATATCTGCGGCATTGGGCTTTGCAGAGGCCAAGGAAATTATGGGAACCAATGAATCCATTGTAGCAGTAATCGGAGATGGAGCATTATCCGGTGGATTGGCATATGAAGCCTTGAATAACATGGCACGTTTGAAATCCAGTATGGTAGTGATTTTGAACGATAATGAGATGTCCATTTCTGAGAATGTAGGAGGAATGTCTTCCTACCTGAATAAGATTCGTGCCGGTCAGAAGTACAATGAATTCAAGGCAGGAGTGGAAAAGTCCATTTTGCAGATTCCGGTTGCCGGTCATGATATTGCATTATCGATAAAACGTTCGAAGGATAGTATTAAACGATTATTTGTACCGGGTATGTTCTTTGAAGAAATGGGAATTACCTATATTGGACCGATTGATGGTCATAATATTAAGCAGATGGTGGATAGCTTGGTATCCGCTATTGAGTTGGAGCGTCCGGTAGTTCTGCATGTGAAGACCAAGAAGGGAAAAGGCTATCGGTATGCAGAGAAGTATCCATGTTATTTTCATGGGGTTGGACCATTTGATTTGGAAACCGGTAAGGTGAAGGCGAAAAAAGAAAAGCCGGATTATACGGATATTTTTGCAAGAAAGATTTTGTCGGTAGCGGATAATAACCAGAAGGTGGTTGCGATTACTGCGGCTATGGCTGAAGGAACCGGGTTAAAGCGGTTTCGGGAGAAGTATCCGGAGCGATTCTTTGATGTAGGAATTGCGGAACAGCATGCGGTAACCTTTGCAGCGGGATTGGCAGCAGCCGGCATGGTTCCGGTAGTGGCAGTGTATTCTTCCTTCTTGCAGCGTGCCTATGACCAGATATTACATGATGTATGTATTCAGAATTTGCATGTGATTTTTGCTATTGATCGTTCCGGTTTAGTTGGAGCTGATGGTTCCACCCATCAGGGTATTTTTGATATCAGCTATTTGTCGGAAATTCCGAATATGACGGTGTTGTCTCCGAAGAATCGATACGAGTTGGAGGACGCTTTTGATTTCGCGCTTGCCTGGGATGGTCCGGTGGCAATTCGTTATCCAAGAGGAACCGCTTGTGATGACTGGAAGGAAATGCGGACACCAATCGTATATGGTAAGAGTGAAATGATACAGCAGGGAAGCGAAATTGCTTTGGTTGCTGTAGGTAACATGGTTGAGGAAGCGTGGAAGGCTTGCCGGTGCCTGCAGGAGCATGGTATTAAGGCAACCTTAATTAATGCAAGATTTGTAAAACCATTGGACTGTGAATTGTTAGATTCGTTGGCTCGGGAGCATGAGATAATATGTACCATGGAAGAGAATGTATATCACGGTGGTTTTGGACAGGCAGTGAGTGCTTATTATATGGAGAAGCATGCGGATGTGACATTTGTACCGATTGCGGTACAGGATCAGTTTGTAGAGCATGGAAGTGTAGCACAGCTTCGACATATGCTGAATATAGACGGAGAAAGTGTAGCAAATCGTTTATTACAGCTTCGAAATGAAAAAACCAAGGAATAAAGGACGATTGATAAAAAATGAAACAGCGTTTAGACGTAATGTTGGTAGAACAAGGCTTTGCGACCTCTCGGGAGAAAGCAAAAGCGATAATTATGTCCGGAATTGTATTTGTAAACGGACAGAGAGAAGATAAGGCCGGCTCTACCTTTGATACAGAGAAAGCAAAAATAGAAGTAAAAGGGCATACCTTAAAGTATGTGAGTCGCGGAGGCTTAAAGCTGGAAAAAGCGATGGAGCAGTTTGGCGTAACCTTACAGGACAAGGTATGTATGGATGTAGGTGCGTCCACCGGAGGCTTTACAGATTGTATGTTACAAAACGGAGCCGTAAAAGTATATTCTGTGGATGTGGGACATGGTCAGTTGGACTGGAAGTTGCGGAATGATGAGCGAGTGGTTTGTATGGAAAAAACCAACATCCGGTATGTAACACCGGAGGATATTGCTGAGCTCGCTGCCTTTGTGTCTATTGATGTATCCTTTATTTCATTAACAAAGGTGTTAGGACCTGTAAAGGAGTTAATGACTGCCAACGGAGAAGTGGTATGTCTGATCAAACCACAATTCGAAGCAGGCAGAGAAAAGGTTGGGAAAAAGGGTGTTGTACGGGACAAGAATGTCCACATGGAAGTTATTGAAATGGTAATGGAGTATGCACAGTCCATTGGATTCCATTTGTTACATCTTGATTTCTCACCAATAAAAGGACCGGAAGGGAATATTGAGTATTTGTTACATATGACAAAAGATAAAACCATTCCAACGGAGTTTCTGGATGTGAAAGCAATTGTTGAGCAATCCCATCAGGAATTATCAGTATCGTAAGAGGAAAGGCTGAGAGTATGAAGCGATTTATAATTGTAGCCAATTCAACAAAGGATCAAAATCTGGTACTTGCCAAGAAAGTACAGGCATATCTGGAAGCCAATGGAGGAAGTGGTGATATCTGTGTAGATGCAGACAATATACCGGAGGATTGCAATGTAGAATGTGCCATTGTGCTTGGGGGAGACGGAACCATGTTGTTAGCTTCCAGCAAGCTGGCAGAGAAGGAAATTCCGATGATTGGAATTAATCTTGGTACTATGGGCTTTATGGCAGATGTTGATCCTTGCAATATGGAGGAAGCTCTAGAGTGCTTGTTGCAGAATCGGTTCCGGATTGAAGAACGTATGAATCTGACCGGTACCATTTACCATCAAGGGGAAGAGGTGGCAACAGAAACCGCTTTGAATGATATTGTAGTTGCACGTTCCGGTTATTCCCGGATTATTTGTCTTCGAATTTATGTAAATGGAGAATTATTAGATGTATATGAAGCAGACGGTGTTATTGTATCCACACCAACCGGCTCCACTGCTTATAATTTATCTGCCGGAGGACCGATTGTGAGTCCGAATACCAGTTTAATTCTGGTAACACCGGTATCTCCACATTCCCTGACAAGTAAAAGTGTTGTGTTCTCAGCAGAGGACCAAATTGAGGTAGAGATTGTACCAAAACGGAAAAGTCAGAAGGAAGAAGCATTTGCTACTTTTGATGGAAGAGGATATGTGGAATTACAGCCGGAAGACCGGATTTGTATTCGTCGTTCACCAAAGACTACACGATTGGTAAAAATCTATGATACCAGTTTCTATGAGGTGTTAAGGCGCAAATTGGGAGAAACAAATCAATGAAATCAGCAAGACAATCGAAAATAATTGAATTAATTGAAGAATATGACATTATGACCCAGGAGGAATTGTCGGAGTTACTGAGTCGGGCAGGCTTTCCGAATACCCAGGCAACCATTTCCAGAGATATTCGGGAATTGAAGTTGACGAAGATTACAACTGCTTCCGGTAAGCCCAAGTATGCCATTCAGCAACCTCAGGATGTGGATATCTGGAAGAAGTATCGTCAGGTATTAGCGGCAGGCATCCTGACAATGGAAGCGTCAGAGAATTTAATTGTAATAAAAACCGTATCCGGTGTTGCAATGGCAGTCGGTGCAGCATTGGATAATCTGGACATTAATGGCCTAATGGGATGCATCGCCGGTGATGATACAATCATTGCGGTTGCAAGGTCAAAGGATATGTCCCAGAAAGTGATTGCCAATATTGAGAAAACAGCATACAGTGACCTGTAAAGGTGTTGTAATTATTTGAATCAAAGTAATTACTATAGATGGAGGAACTGATATGTTACGAAATTTGCATATTAAAAATATGGCTTTGATTGATGAAATCGAAGTGAGTTTTGAGGAAGGCTTGAATATACTGACCGGTGAGACCGGTGCCGGTAAGTCGATTATATTAGGTGCGGTAAATATTGCATTAGGAGGAAGAACCGGTAAAGAAATGGTGCGGGAAGGTGCCGAATATGGCTTGGTCGAGTTACTATTTGAAATCAATGAGCCGAGCAGTATTCAGTTGCTGCAGCAGATGGATGTTGAAATGTCCGATGAACAGGTGTTGATTATCAGCCGTCGCATTTATCCGAACCGAGTGGTAAACAAGGTAAATGATGAAATGGTAACGGTGGCAAAGCTAAAGGAAATTGCCGGAGTGTTGCTGGATATTCATTCCCAGCATGAACATCAGTCATTACTAAAAAAAGCAAATCATTTAAATATTCTGGACCGTTTTGGACATGATACCATAGAAGAGAAAAAGAAACAGGTACGATTGGATTACGAGTCTTATGCAAAGCAGAAGGCAGAGTTGGAAGCGATGCAGATGGACGAGGAAACCAGAAAACGTAAAATGGATTTTATGCAGTTTGAAATTCAGGAAATTGAAGGTGCCAATCTGCAACCGGAGGAAGAAGAACAGCTGGAACAGCGATATCGGAAGATGTTAAATAGCCGGAAGATTATGGAATCCATTTCACAGGTGTATCAATGTACCGGATACGAACAATCCGGTAGTGCAGGAGAACAGATTGGACATGCCTTTGGATTGATTTCGAAGGGGCTTGAATTCGATGATGGATTACAGAGCCTACAGGAGCAGTTGGGTACCATTGATAGTTTGTTAAATGATTTTAACCGGGAATTATCGGATTATATAGGTGGCCTTACCTTTGATGAGCAGGAATACCGTGAAGTAGAACAACGTTTAGACTGTATTCATAATCTGGAAGCGAAATATGGCAAGACCATTCCGCAGGTGTTGGACTATTTAGAGGAAAAGAAAGCAGAATATGCCCGTTATGAAGATTACGAGGTAAGCAGACAGTTGCTGGAACAGGACTGCAAGCGGTTGCTGGAGGAATATGGCATTCATGCGGGTGAACTGACAACGGCAAGAAAGCAGGCGGCACAGCAGTTGACGCAAATGATAGCTCAGGCATTGGAGGATTTGAACTTTCTGGATGTGCAGTTCCAAATGGAGTTCCAGACCTTAGATCAACCCACAAAGAATGGCTTGGAAGAAGCCTATTTCATCATTTCTACCAATGTGGGTGAAGCGATGCGACCATTGTGGGAGGTTGCTTCCGGTGGTGAATTATCCCGTATTATGTTGGCGGTGAAGTCTTGTCTTGCACAGGAGGATGATATTGATACATTAATTTTTGATGAAATCGATGTGGGAATCAGCGGACGGACAGCACAGAAGGTATCAGAAAAACTATCTGCTTTGGGTCGCCGACATCAGGTAATCTGCATCAGCCATTTGCCACAAATTGCTGCTATGGCAGACGCACATTATAAAATTGAAAAGCAAGTAGAAGGTGAAAAAACCTTAACTCAAATTGCTCAATTAAGTGATGATGAATCCATAACAGAAATTGCCAGATTGCTTGGTGGTGTGGAAATTACCGAAACTGTGTTATCCAGTGCAGCTGAGATGAAAGATATGGCAATGCGTACAAAATTATACTAAGAGATTTTTAAGAGAATTGTAGACACTAAGAACAGAAATCTGTTTTTAGTGTCTTTTTTTGATATATGGCGAGAAAGGAGAATGGTATGAAAAGCAGAATTGTAATATTTGCAATGATATGTGGACTTATTCCTATTTCCGGTTGGGGATGGATGGAGTATTATAAAACCTGTATACCGAACAAAATACAAGTGATTACCGGGAGTCAATCGGATTTTGATTTCTCTTTACCGGCCAGTGCAAGCATAGCAGAAGGCAAGCAACAGTGGACATTGCAGGAGCCATTTTCTGTGACTGCATGGAATAGTGGTTCGTACGAAATGGAAGTGCGATTGTTTGGTGTTATTCCTCTAAAAACCATTCAGGTGGAGGCTATAGAAGAAACCTATGTGATTCCCTGTGGCTGTCCGGTGGGGATTTATATGGAAACAGAAGGAATCATGGTAATTGATACCGGAACCATTGTGGATAGTCAGGGGGTAGAGCAGGCGCCGGCAGGAACGGTCTTGCAGTCCGGTGATTATATTCAGGCAGTGGATGGGGTATATATAACAGAAAAGGAAGAATTAATTCAAACGATTCAGGAATCCCAAGGACAATCCTTGACCTTAACAGTTAAACGAAATCAGCAGGCTATTGATGTATTGATAACGCCGGTATGTTCTAAGGATGGCGATTATAAAGCAGGTATCTGGGTGCGAGATGATATGCAGGGAATTGGAACGTTAACCTATGTTACGGAGGAGGAGTTCGGTGCTTTGGGACATGGGGTAAATGATACAGATACCGGAGAGTTGGTAGATTTCGCTACAGGAGAACTTCGGAATGCTTCAATCATCGGAATTACTAAGGGAGAAAGTGGCCAGCCGGGGTCGGTTGCTGGAATGGTGGATTATTCGGAAGAAGGGTATTTAGGGAGCATTGAAAGCAATACGGAATGTGGAATTGCAGGAAGTATAGAAGCGTTTCAGCATTTACCGGCTGATGTGAGTCAAACATTTGTACCGGTTGCATTAAAGCAGGAGGTAGTGCTTGGAACTGCTTATATACGTTCGGATATTTCCGGTGAAATGAAGGAGTATGAAATTCAAATTACGGATATTCATATGGGAAGCACAAATGCTACAAAGGGCTTGGAGATTCAAGTGACAGATCCGGAGCTGCTGGAATTAACCGGTGGTATTATACAGGGACTTTCGGGCAGTCCTATATTGCAAAATGGACAGGTTGTGGGTGCGGTAACACATGTTTTGGTGAATGATCCGACGAGGGGGTATGGGATTTTCATAGAAAACATGCTGGAGCATGATAACTAAATAATAGATTGAAAGCAGACAGATACAAAAACACTTGTCTGCTTTATTTATATCTAAATATATTATATTAGGAATTTGTTTGTGAAATTTATACCATTAGCAAATTTGAAA
>JAFTZJ010000025.1 GCA_017461045.1 Lachnospiraceae bacterium
GGAATGCACTTTTCAGATATTATTCCGGCTGGAATGGAATATGTTGATGGAAGTTTCTGTATTCAGAACCTTTGGGAGTGGAATGATGCAAACCGCGTTTATCTTGTACCGGTTGTTGGAAGTAATGGAGAAACCATTGCTTATGATTTCCAAACATCAGATGACCGTGTTGCACCTTTCTTGGCAAAATCTTTTCAAATTGTATACATTACGAAAATTACAGATGCAGATACAGGTGTTAAAAAGGATGCCTCTTTCACCAATAGTGCTAGCGTTACCGTTGATTTTGAAGGAGATATTACAGTAAAGGATACAGCCGTATCAACGGTAACTGGTACACCGGGTGGAACTCTCGACAAAGAATATAGCTATAAGCCGGGTACCGATTATGTAGATTGGACAGTTACCATTAATGAAGCACGTAACAACATGGAGGATATAGAAAATCCAATACTTAGAGATCAACTTGCAGAGTATTTTGATTATGTGTCCGGTACCTTATATCGCATGGATGCTGACGGTAATTTATCGGCGGTAACAGAACCATATTATGCAACCGCAATTAATAATCAATTGATAGTGCAGTTGCCGGATATCGGAAGTGACTGTTTGGTATTTAAATTCCGTACACGCTTTAATGTATTGGCTGCAGAATTGATTGGGCAGAAGATTCAGAACTCAGTCACTTTGGAGGGCGTTGGACATCTATATGAGAATCAGTCGAATGCAATTGAAAATGTTGCGTTTAGTTCTTCTTCGGCCGGTTCTTCTGTAAAACGTGAGATTCGTATAAAAAAGACAGACGCAAGTACAGGCAATCCTTTAGCCGGAGCAGAATTTGAATTGCTGTTAGGAACGGAAGTGATTGCAACAGCTGTATCAGGAGATGACGGATATGCAGTGTTTGAAATCTCAGGTGCGGGACTTGATTTGTCACAAAATTATACTTTCAAATTAAAAGAAACAATTGCACCAGACGGTTATCAGGTCTCTGATACACCACCGTCAGGTTATCAATACGATTCAAATAAAGCGATAATTATAAATGATTGTACGGAAGCAAATCTAAAAACAAGCACAGACGGAACAAAGTATTATGAATTAGTTGTTCCGAATGCATCAATTAATGACTCTACAGAGATTATTATTCAGAAGAAGGATAATTCAACTCCGCAACTAGCGTTGCCGGGAGCTCTGTTTGGCTTGTATTCGGATTCAAACTGTACGAACTTAGTTGCGAAGAGAACTTCTGATGCAGAAGGTAAGGTGGTTTTCTCAGGTATCAAGATAGATGGAGATACTGGCAACGCAACTTATTATGTGAAAGAAATTACTCCGCCTGCCGGATATAAAATCAATAATTCACTTGTAGAAGTGAGTATTAAAAAGAATGGTACAGGTATTTATGTTGTAACGTATTCCTTTGATGGAAATGTTGATCAGACAAGTTGTACCCTGATTGATGAGAAGGCATTGGGAACATACACTATTACAAAGACAGATACAAGTAGTCCGGCACAAGTATTACCGGATGCAGAATTTGGTTTGTATCGCGATGCATTATGTAGAGATTTAATTACAACTGTTACAACCGATGCTTCTGGTAAGGCAACATTTACAGATTTGGAATTGGGTAAAACTTATTATTACCGGGAAAGTGTTGCTCCGGATGGATATGTATTAGATTCAACAATTCGCTCCTTTGTAGTTGGAACCGGATTAGAGAATGATGATGTACATGATGAAATTACAATTACAAATGAGGCACAGGTTGGACGCATTGTTGTAACTAAGGTTGACAATAATGTACCGGCAAAACCTTTAGCAGGTGTAGAATTTACATTGTATGAATCAACTGGCAATACACCGGTATCGATTCCGGGTGTAACGAATACTGTTACAACAGATAGCTCCGGCATTGCAGTTTTCAATGATATTCCATTTGGTAAATACGTTCTAAAAGAAACAGATGGATTAGCCGGATATAAAGTGGCAGCTGATCAAAATGTGATTGTAAATCAGCTTGATGATACAGAAATCACAGTTGTTAACGAAATTATTTATATTGATGTAGTAGTAAATAAAACAGATAATGCGTCGCCGGCACAACCATTATCCGGTGCAGTATTTGGATTGTATACAAGCAATGGCATATTTGTTCGTAGCGGTATAACCGATGAGAATGGATACTTAATTTTTAAGGATGTTCCGTATGGTGACTATTACTTGGAAGAGATGGAAGCTCCGGAAGGTTATACTAAGTGGACAGGTCGAGAAGGTATAAGTAAGACAGTTATTGATGATAAAATTAGGTACTCACAACCACTTATATTTGAATATACGATTGAAAATGCAAAACAAAATGGAAGTATAGTAATTACAAAGGTTGATGATGTTAAACCAAATCCAAATCCTGTAGCAGGCGCTGAGTTTATTCTGTACGACGAAAATATGTTAATCGTAGACCGAGCGTTTTCGGATACGGATGGTAAGATAACCTTCTCTGAATTGAAATATGGTACATATTATATTGAGGAGATTCAGGCTCCGGAAGGATATATTCGTGACACGGGTGTTTATAAGGTGGTTGTAAATTCGGATACGCCGGTTACGAAACACGAATCTGGAACAACAGATAACGACAGTCTTACAATTGTCAATAAAAAGTTAGCAATCATTGCACCATTAATCAGTTTTAAGTTGAAAAAAGTTGATGAAAGTGGCAAACCGCTTGCGGATGCTGTATTTGAATTGTATGCAGATGGAGTAGGAACCGGTATAACTATGACAAGTGATGCAAGTGGCATGGTTTATTTCAGAAGAATTACAGTTACAGGCTATTCGGAAGATACAGTATTCTCAGTACGGGAAGTTTCTTCGCCGAGTGGATATACCATGGATTCGGTAAATATTAATCTTGGAACAAGAGTTGAATCGCCATATGCGGATTCTGACGATGTAACCAAGTGGCTGTCAGATGCTGAAATTCGATGGGCTGGCGATGGAAGTGCAAGTAATGCTGAGATTGAAAATCAACAGATTCTTGGTAACATTTGGGTGACGAAAACTGGTTTGTTATCTACATTGTTGTTGCCGGGAGCAGAGATTACATTATATGAGGCAGATGGCATTACCCCGGTATCGATTACAGGTGTAACGAATCCGGTTGTAACGAACAATCAAGGTGTTGCAACATTTGCAAACTTGCCGATTGGTACATATTATGTAAAGGAAACAAAGGCGCCGGCGGGATATACCTTGAATACTACAGCACAAAAAGTTGTAGTCACAGAAAGTAAAACTTACGAGGTGTCAATTAAAGATAGTCCAATTCTTGTATATGTAAGCAAGCAGAGTTTAACCGGTGTTACCGAATTACCGGGTGCGCAGATGTCGATTCGGAAAAACAGCCAGGATGGAACTATAGTTTATAGTTATACAACATCTGACACTGTTGAAAGAATTCCGGCATCATTATTAGAGACAGGAACAACCTATTACATAGTCGAGGAACAGGCACCGAACGGTTACGGTTATATGGAGCCGGTTGGATTCACCGTTGCGAATGATGGTACAATCACTATCAGTGGTGGTGAATTGAAGGGTAATACCATTGTGGTGCGAGATCGAAAAATTGACTTAAGCATTAGTAAGCGCGACAGTGCGAACCAGACTAATGAACTTTCTGGTGCAATTTTTGGTTTGTATGATGAGAATGGAGTAGAAGTAGAACGCTTTACTTCCGGTACATCTGCTTATAATCTTACTGCTTTGGTAGCGCCAAAGAGCGGATATACACAGTATACAATTAAAGAAATCACTGCACCGGATGGATATGAAACGGCAGCACCGGTAAAGTTTGCTGTAAAATATGATGGAACGATTTATACTATAAATGATGTCACAGGTGCCTATGAGCCAAAGGGTGAGATTACAATTCTTAATACGTTGAAGCCGTCATCAACGATTTATATACGAAAAATCGATGGTGTAACAGGCCTTGATTTGGGTGGAGCAGAATTTGTTATTAGAGATAATGAAGGAAATCCGTATGAATATGTTCGTTGGAGTTCTGATGGCACAGTTAAGAGTCTCCTTGTTGGTAATGGTGGAGAATTACTCCAGGATAAAGAATATAAATTGGTAGAAGTTAATGCACCAAAGGGATATCTTCCGGCAGAAGAAATTGTATTTGTTGTAGACTCTTCTGGAAAAATAAGTATTACGGAGGGTAATACGAATTGCCTGAATTATCAGAAGGATACAATTACAATTGAAAATTATAGTATTGCAGTGAATATTCGTAAGCAAAACGGATTTGGTACCCTGTTAAAGGGAGCGAAACTTCGAATTGCAGAATACGATGTAGCGAATGGTGAGGTTGGTCCGACAATTTTTGAATTTGAATCAAATAATTTGAACCCAACACTGGTTGATAATTCAGTATTAACGGAGAATAAGCGGCTTGTTGCAGGAAAAACATATGTATTACAAGAACTTGAAGCTCCGGATGGCTATCAGTTAGCTGATGATATTGTCTTTACAATCGGACTGGATGGTGTGATTACAAGAGTAGATGGTGTAGAAGTGCATGGTAATACCATCGTAATGGAAGATGAAGAGGCAGGACTTGCAATCGGTAAGGTTTCATTAGAAGAGCAAGTAGGATTGGCAGGTTGTAAGTTGGAAGTTACAACGGTAGATGATCCGTATTTCCAGACAATGACTTGGGTAAGCGATGGAAAAACTAAGACTTGGGATTTCTTGACATTCACACCGGGATGTACATATGTATTGACTGAACTTGAAGCACCAGATGGTTATGCCTATACAGACCCAATTACATTCAAGATTGGTTTGGATGATAACAAGGTTTATATTGTTGAAGATGGAACTGAGAAGGCGGTTAAGGATCGTACAGTTTATATTGCTGATGGTATTTTGAAACTTTCAGTTGATAAATTGGATTCACTAGATAACACTTATGTAGAAGGAGCTACGCTTGCAGTATTAGATTCTGCAGGTAATGAATGTGTACGGTTTACAACCGGCGATGGTCGGATTGATGTGGACACAAGTAAATTAATTGCAGGTAATGGTTATGTGACGGATGTTGATACGAATCCGGATGCAGTGAAGGAATATACGTTACGCGAGGTTGAAGCACCAGAATCCCACTATAAGGCAGTGGATATAAGGTTTGCAATAGATCGTGATGGACAGATATTTATCATTGAAGAACTCGCAGGAGTTAAGGATTACATTGCCGTAGATGAGAATCTTCTTACCATGTACGATGCACCGAAGTTCTCTATTAGCAAGCAGGATATTGCCGGAGCAGAAGTGCCGGGAGCAACCATTACTATAACAACCACAGAAGATGACAACTTCCAGACCATTGAATTTGTAAGTGGTACCGTACCGAAGTATTTCGAAGATGGAACCTTTACACCGGGTATTACCTATACCTTAACTGAAACCAATGCACCGGATGGTTATGCATATGCAGAGAGCATTACCTTTAAGTTCGATGCGGATGGTAATCTGTTTATCAATGGTAAGAAATCCGATGGCAAACAGGTAGTTATGGTAGATAATGCACTTGCTGTTATGATTAGCAAGCAGGATATCACCAATTCCAAGGAATTGGCAGGTGCGAAGCTGGTAATTAAGAATGAGGCCGGCGAAGTGATTCATAGCTTTGTTTCTACGAATACACCAACCTTATTACCGCATACATTATTTGTAGCACCGAAACCGGGCGAAATGTCATACTACTCCTTAACGGAATTAACGGCACCGGATGGTTACGAAATTGCAGAAACCATATACTTTGCTTTGGATAGCAGCGGACAGGTTTATGTAAAGGGACCGGACGGAACCTATCAGTTAATGGATGATAATACCGTAGTGATGTTTGATCAGCCGACCATTACCAGTGGCACCGGCATATCGAAGACACCATTAACGGGAGATCAGGTTCGAATGAAACTGGCAATCCTGTTAGGTATGATTAGTTTGTTTAGTGCCTTGGTATTAATTGAAAGAAGTATTTTTAAGAAGTAATTCGTAGAATAATTACTTGCATGAAATAAGAACCCTTCTGCATATACTGTATCAATGTATGATGTGAAAACACATAGCTATAGATACAGATATGCAGGAGGGTTTTTTATGGACAATAATAGGGTAGGAACGTATGATTTGTACGCAGATATGAAAGCCAGAACCAATGGGGAAGTGTATATTGGGGTCGTTGGCCCGGTTCGGACGGGGAAATCCACGTTTATTAAGCGGTTTATGAATCTGATGGTGATTCCCAACATTGAAGAAGAACCGGTAAAGGTCAGGGCGAGAGATGAATTGCCAATGAGTTCTGCGGGGAAAACGGTTACCACAACGGAGCCAAAGTTCATTCCTCAAGAGGCAGTAACCGTCAATGTAAATGACGAAGTAGAAATGAAGGTCCGCATGATAGATTGTGTGGGATTTATGGTGCCAGGGGCAGTAGGACATGAAGAAAATGGGGAAGAACGAATGGTGAAAACACCATGGTTCGATTATGAAATACCATTTACCAAAGCGGCAGAAATCGGAACCAGAAAGGTCATTCATGACCATTCTACCATTGGTATGGTAGTAACAACGGACGGAAGCTTTGGTGAACTGCCACGGGATGCATATATTGAGGCAGAACAGAGAACGATTCAGGAGATTCGGGGGTTAGGTAAACCATTTATTATATTATTAAACAGTGCAAAACCATATGCGAATGAAACTATGGATTTGGCAAAGGAATTGGAAACTGCATATGGTGTACGGGTATTACCAATCAATGCAGATCAATTGCGAAAGGAAGATATTACAGATATTCTCCAGGCGATTTTGTTAGAATTCCCTGTGGTTGAAGTGGATTTTCATATTCCCAAATGGGCAGAGGCATTGCAGTTGGAATCGGAAGTGAAGTCTGCTTTGGTATGCATGGCAAAAGAAATCATGAGTCAGGTTCATGTGGTAAGGGATGTGTATCATCTTAGTTTTCCTAGCAGTGAATACATAGAAAAAGTAAAGGTCGACGGAATTGCCTTGGACAGTGGCAAAGTAAATCTGATGATTTATGTGGATGATGCCTTCTATTATCAAATGTTAAGTACAATGCTGGGAGAAGCCGTAGAGAACGAATATCAATTCATGAAGGTGCTTCGGGAATTGGCTGAGAAGCGAAAGGAATATGAGCAGGTTGCGGCAGCACTGGAATCAGTGAAATATAAAGGCTATGGATGTGTTACACCGGCACAAAGCGATATTCGCATCGAGCAACCGGAAGTAATTCGGCATGGAAATAAGTTTGGTGTAAAAATCAAAGCAGAAGCCCCGTCGATTCATATGATTAAGGCCAATATCACAACGGAAATCGCGCCGATTGTCGGAGCCGAGGAACAGGCAAAGGATTTGGTGCAATATATAGGCGAGGAAGGCCAGGAGGACATCTGGAATGTTAATATTTTCGGTAAAACCATTGAGCAGTTAGTGGAAGATGGTATCCGTACAAAAACCGGTAAAATTACGGATGAAAGTCAGATGAAATTGCAGGATACCATGGAGAAAATCGTAAATGACGGTAATGGCGGAATGGTTTGTATTATTATTTAGCACAATGAAATAAGTCATGGATTTAGTTGTCCTTACTCTTCAATTTTGTTATACTATTTTCTAGAAGAGTAAGGACTTATTTTTATACAGAAGGCTTGCAAATGGGATTGCAAGAGAACTGTAGATGTGAGGAAAGGAGAAGCCTATGAGTGAGGTATATGATAAATTATTAGCGTGCTATGAAAGCTGTCGGAAACGGACGGATTTTCAGCCAAAGGTAGCATTGATACTGGGGTCAGGACTGGGTGCATTGGCAGATGAAATTGATATCGTTACAACCATTCCCTATTCAGAAATTGAAGGGTTTCCGCAATCGACTGTAGCCGGACACAAGGGACGGTTTGTATTTGGTTACATTGGACAGGTTCCGGTAGTAATCATGCAGGGACGGGTTCATTATTATGAAGGATATCCGATGACGGATGTGGTGCTTCCGACCCGTTTAATGGGTATGCTTGGAGCGAAAATCTTATTTTTAACCAATGCGGCAGGAGGAATTAATGCCGGATTCAAGCCGGGAACCTTGATGCTGATTCGGGATCAGATATCTACCTTTGTACCATCACCTTTACTGGGTAAGAATATAGATGAACTGGGGGCACGTTTTCCGGATATGTCGGAGATTTACCGAAAGGATTTGCAGGAAATCTTAGAAAAGAAAGCAGAAGAGTTGCAGATTCCGTTAGAAAAGGGCGTATACATTCAATTTACCGGTCCGGCATATGAAAGTCCTGCTGAGGTAAAAATGGCAGGCCTGTTAGGGGCGGATGCCTGTGGCATGAGCACTGCCTGTGAAGCAATTGTGGCAAATCATATGGGAATGCGGGTGTGTGGTATTTCCTGCATTACGAACATGGCAAGCGGAATTACCGGAGAGCCTTTATCTCATCAGGAGGTACAGGAGACTGCAGATCGGGTGGCAAAGCAATTTAAGCAATTGGTAAAGGCCGGTATTGAGGCGTTTGCAGATATATAAGTTCTTTTTTAGGATATATTAAAGCTGGAAGAAAGGAGTGTATTAATGTATTTCTGCAAAAATACATAATACAAGTAGCATATGCATGTAACAATTTATACAGACGGATCTTCCCGTGGAAATCCGGGACCCGGTGGATATGGAACGGTTATTGAATATGTGGATACCAAAGGTGCGTTGCATACAAGAGAATATTCAGCCGGTTATATAGAAACAACCAATAATCGAATGGAGTTAATGGGAGTCATTGCCGGTTTGGAAGCATTGACAAAGCCTTGTACCATTGATTTATATTCGGATTCTCAATATGTAGTAAAGGCATTTACGGAGCATTGGATAGACGGATGGTTAAAGAAGAATTGGAAACTGAATACCAGCTCCCCGGTTAAGAATATTGACTTATGGAAACGTCTTTTAAAAGCAAAGGAACCCCATGAAGTTACCTTTCATTGGGTAAAGGGGCATGCAGGACATCCACAGAATGAGCGGTGCGATGCTCTGGCAACTACAGCTGCAGACGGAACAGAGAGATTGGTAGATGAGGGTTATACAGAGTAAAGAAATCGTAAGGTTTCTGGTATTGAAATTCATTGAATGTATGATATGATGTCTATATTAAGTATGAAATGCGGAATTCAAACAAATGATTGAATTGTGCACGAAAGGGGAAGTAACATGAAAGAACAATGTATGATTTGTGGCTCTATGGTTGAAGATGTATCGGGGATTTGTCCGGTTTGCGGAGCGGTATTAGGTCGTAGCACACAGGTGAATCCGGCGAATATGAATTATGGAGGAGCAACCGAACAACCACAGGGCGTTATGGGTGGTGGCTCAGTATATCAGAATCCAAATATGGGATACAACCAAGGCGGATACAATCAGGACGGATATAATCAGGGAATGTACAATTATCAGGACGCTCCAACTTATGTACAACCGGCAGGAAAGAAAGGTATGGTTTTAAGTATTCTTTCTCTGGTATGCGCAATCATTGGCGTATTGCTGATTTGTTTCCCATTCTTTTCAGCAGTATTTTGTCTGGCTTCCATTATTTTAGGAATTATTGCACTGATTAAGAAACAGAAAAAAGTACCGGCAATTATTGGTTTAATATTCGGTGGTATCGGCGGTATCATTTGTGTATTCACCTTATACATAAACCTAATGATAGCTTCAGTGTGCGGAACGACCTTTAATGGTCTTATCAAGCAAAGCTTTGAAGTAGTTGGTGAAGGTTCAACAGAAATTACAGGCGTTATGATTGAACTTCCAACAGACTCAGGCTATGAGGTGGTAGCGTTGAATTCGGATGGTTCCTTCCAGGCAACCGGTTATTCCGGATATTATTACAACCATAGTTATGCAAATGAATACACCCGTGATTATATGGATTATCAGACATTATATGCTATGTCACAGGGATATCGGATGAAGGATGTTACCATGATAGAATTGTATTCCGAGTATGGTTCTGAGTATTATGTGTTTGTAGTTCCGGAAGGTTGGGAACAGGGTGATGTGATTTACTATGTTGAAATGACCGGTTCCGGAGATATGGACTATACATTGCAGCCGGTATTAACCGTACCGAATGTACTTGAGTAATAATTAACTTTATGAATGAAGAGATGCCTCCTTTGCATAAATTGTGCAGAGGAGGTATTTTTATGGTTCAGCAAAATCAAATATGGACATATATAGGAAGAGAAGTCATGCGATACATACTTGCGATTGCCTTGCTTATGGTCTGTATAATTGTGGAATGGCAGGCGGTAGACCGCTTAACAATACAGGCCTATCAAGTACGCTATACAAGTGCTTTAGAGAGGTTTCGAGGCGAACCGTATATTTATAATAATCGCAGAACGGATAAATATTTGGATACATATGAGATGGAATTTCAGCAAATCATAGCAAATATTACAGAAGAAATCAGATGTTTTCCGGTTGAGAAATCCTATATACAGGAAATTAATTATGTGGATTCCTGGTATGGGGAACGGACCTATGGGGGAGAACGCAAGCACGAGGGAACAGATATTATGGCAAATTCCAACATAGCGGGTGAAATTCCTATTGTAAGCATGACGGATGGAGTGGTAAAGAATCTCGGCTGGTTGCGTTTGGGGGGCTGGCGAGTGGGAATTGAATCCGATTCCGGAGTATATTACTATTATGCCCATTTGGATTCTTATGCCCCCAATCTTCAAATCGGTAATCCGGTATATGCAGGTCAATTACTTGGCTTTATGGGAGATTCCGGCTATGGAGAAGAAGGGACTACCGGAATGTTTCCGGTACATTTGCATTTGGGAATATATGTTTATGATTCAAATGGAACGGAAATCAGCCTGAATCCGTATCCGATTCTAACGTATTTTGAGGATTCTCATGGGATTCTGTCCGGAAATAATGAAAAATGTTGGAAAATCGGGCTTTTCCATAGATTTTTCATGGGTAATCCGTTGGAATTTTCTAGGAAATATGCTATACTATAAGCAATATTGAGGGGACAAAAGAGATTCGGATATAAACTAGAAGGTTATTAGGGGTGGTTATATGGAAATACAGTTATGGCGAGAGATATTGTCGCCTTATCAGCTTGCAGTTGATGAGCTGGTAGTAAAATTCAACCATATTATTCAAGAGTATCGGAGTAAAGGTCAATACTCACCGATTGAATTAGTGGTTGGTCGTGTGAAGAAGATATCCAGTATACTGGATAAAATGAATGAGAAGAATTTGGCAATTGAAGAAATCGAAGATGAAATTGATGATATTGCCGGAATCCGCATTATGTGTCAGTTCGTAGAGGATATTGATAAGGTAGTAGAGATTATCCGCAATCGGAAGGATATGGAGATTAAATGCGAAAAAGATTACATATCCAATTATAAGGAAAGCGGTTATCGTAGTTATCATATCATTGTTTATTATGATGTTTATACGCTTGAGGGAACCCGAAGATTACAGGCAGAGATTCAGATTCGGACTATGGCAATGAATTTTTGGGCAACCATTGAACATTCGTTGCAATACAAGTATAATGGCAACATGCCGGCACATATTCGGGATCGGTTATATGCTGCATCAGAAGCAATTGTAGCCTTGGATTCGGAAATGTCTTCTGTACGAGATGAAATTGTGGATGCTCAGAATCTGTTTACCATTAAGGCAAATATGATTTCTGATATTCTTGTGAATATTCAGAACCTCTACAGTGTGGCAAATAAGCGGGAAGTGCTTAAGATTCAGGAAGAATTTTATCAGGTATTTTCAACTCAGGATTTAGAACAGTTAGAACGGTTCTGTAAAGAGTTAGATATTATTGCTGAAGGATACAAAGCACAGAGTCTTAGCTAAGGAGAACGACAGTGAAATTACCAGAGAGTTTTGAGTTGCGCATGAAAGAAATGTTAGGAGAGGAATTCGAGGCGTATGAAGCGTCTTTGGATACACCGGCCTTTCATGGATTAAGAGTGAATACAAGTAAGATATCCGTAGATGAATTTCTACGGATATCTCCATTTTCTTTAAAGCCGGTACCATGGTGTGCCAATGGATTCTATTATGAAGATACAGAACAACCGGCAAAGCACCCATATTATTATGCAGGATTATATTATATTCAGGAGCCAAGTGCCATGACACCGGCAAGTGTGATTCCCATAGAAGAAGGGGACCGGGTGTTAGATATTTGTGCTGCTCCGGGCGGTAAGTCTACGGAATTGGCAGCAAAACTGCATGGTACAGGTTTGTTGGTTTCCAATGATATCAGTAATTCCAGAGCCAAAGCGTTACTTAAGAATCTGGAATTATTTGGTGTGCCGAATATGTTGGTAGTAAGTGAACCTTCAAATGTGATTGCAGAGCATTTTCAAGGATTTTTTGATAAGATATTGATTGATGCGCCATGCTCAGGTGAAGGAATGTTCCGAAAGGCAAATTCCATGGTAAAGGCATGGGAAAACAATGGTGTGGATATGTTTGTGAATCTGCAGCAAAGCATTTTGCGGGAAATGGTGAAGTGCCTGCGGCCGGGAGGAACCCTTGTGTATTCCACTTGTACATTTTCACCGGAGGAAAATGAACAGGCAATGGATTATTTATTAGAATTAGATCCGGATTTGGAATTGTTGGAACTACCAATGTATGAAGGATTTGATGCAGGACATCCGGAGTGGAGCAAAAACGGTAATCCGGATGTGATAAAGACACGTCGTTTGTGGCCTCATCGGATACAAGGAGAGGGACATTTTGTTGCTATGCTTAAGAAGAAAGAAACTTCGGAAGGGTATGGTGTGAATTGGTATCGTCCGTCTAAGGTGAAGCTACCACAGGAAGTATTGGATTTCTTGTCTCAGATTCAATGGGATTGGGATATGAGCCGGATGGAGCTTCAGAAGGAACGATTGTACTATTTGCCGAAGGAAATGCCTAATGTAAAGGGCTTACGTTTATTACGAAATGGTTTGTTCTTAGGTGAAATTAAGAAAAACCGATTTGAACCAAGTCAGTCTCTTGCAATGGCACTGCGTATGGAGGAATATAAGAATTCTATTTCGCTTCCTGCTTCGGATGAACGTGTGGTTCGATATCTGAAGGGTGAAACCATTGATGTAGAAGGAACCAACGGAATGGTTCTGGTTTGTGTAGATGGGTACCCGTTAGGCTGGGGCAAGCTGACGAATGGTACCATGAAGAATAAGTATTTAGCAGGTTGGAGATGGATGTAATTCATGATTCAGAATATATTACAAGGAATAAAAGCGGTAATCTTTGATTTGGACGGTACCCTTGTGGATTCTATGTGGGTCTGGGCAGCCATTGATTATGAATACTTTAAGAAGCATGGGTTAGAGGTGCCGGAGGATTTGCAACAACGGATTTCCGGTATGAGCTTTTCGGAAACGGCGGATTTTATAAAAGAGCACTATCCTATATCAGATACGGTAGAAGTCATGAAGGATACATGGAATCGTATGGCGGAGGAGAAATATGAGCAGGAAGTTCCGTTAAAACCGGGGGCTTATGAATTCTTAAAGTATCTAAAAGAACATGAAATTAAAATCGGAGTGGCTACAAGTAATTCCAAGCACTTGGTAGAATTGGTTTTGCAGGCACGAGGAATCGCAGAATATATGGATTCTGTCCATACGGCCTGTGAGGTGGCACATGGGAAACCGGAACCGGATATTTATCTGCTGGTAGCAGAGGATTTGGAAGTGACACCGGAACAGTGTTTGGTTTTTGAGGATATTTTGCAAGGAATTTGGGCAGGAAAAAGCGCCGGAATGCGCACCTGTGCAGTGGCGGACCAAGCGACGGAATGCATTTGGGAAGAAAAAGTGCAGGAAGCAGATTATGCCATAGCGGATTATAATGAGTTAATGACAACGTTGGTTCAGTCATAGATTATAGATTTTATCAGAAGAACGAGGAATGAAAAGATGGAAAAAGGAACGTATGGATATATCGATTCATATAAAAAGAAATATGGAATTGCAACTGTGATATTTGCAGTGGTGATTGTTGCGGCAGCGGTTGCAGTATACTTAATATTTGGTACGGTTAAACATGTAGCGATTCTGGTGCCGATTATTTTATCGTTACCATTTGCAAAGTTAATGCTGCAGTGGGTGGTAATTGCAAAGTTTCATTCTTTAAAGTCAGAAGAGCAGGCACGCATTCAGGAACAACTGGAAGGTCGTGAGTATTGTATTGTTTTATATGATACGGCACTTAGCTCCTATGAAGCGATTTCTTATGCTTCCTGTCTTGTAATTGACCAAGGGGATATCTATCTCTTATGGGGTGGTTCCAATGACAAGAAGTATGACGAAACAAAGCAGCGGGAGTATATTCAGGGAATTATCGGAGCTACCGGCTATGATTTTGAAGCACACACAGTATACTCTGTGGACGAATTATTGGAAGCGGTATTAGCAGCACCGATTTCCGAAGCGGATGTAAGTGTAAAATGTGACCGTTTAAGAAAACGTATGCTGGATATATGTGTGTAGAAAACGGTAATACAAGTAATTGCACAGATGAATGGGATACGTGTTTATAATTAGAGGATCGAATGAAAGAAATTGTAGTAGGGAAAAACGAAGCAGGACAACGGCTGGATAAATTGTTGGGGAAGGTGTTGAATCAGGCACCGTCAAGCTTTATTTATAAGATGCTTCGGAAAAAGAATATCAAATTGAATCAAAAAAAGGCAGAAGGGAAAGAACTGTTGGTGGTTGGAGATACGGTACAGATTTACTTGTCAGATGAAACCTACGAGAAGTTTCATCAAGAGAAGAAAGAACGATATCGTAAAGAGAACACACCAAAGGAAAGTAGCCTAAATGCGAATCAAATCATTTATCAGGATAAGAATATTATGATTCTGAACAAGCCGGCAGGGGTGCTATCCCAGAAGGCAAAAGCGGAAGATGATTCTATTAATGAACAAATGATTCGGTATCTGTTGGAACAGGGAGCATTAAGCAAAGAGCAGTTGGACACGTTTACGCCGTCTGTTTGTAATCGGTTAGACCGAAATACCAGTGGAATTGTACTTGCAGGTATATCCTTGAACGGTAGTCGGGAACTTTCACGGGTATTACGTGACAGAAGTCTGGGGAAATATTATTTGGCGTTGGTTTCCGGTACAATGATGGAAGCGAAAGAGGTAACTGCTTATTTGCAGAAGAATGTGAAAACCAATCGGGTGGTGGTATCGGAACAGAAGATAGAAGGTAGTGATTTTATTGAAACGCATTATCAACCATTGTATTGGAATGAAGATTACACTTTGTTGGAAGTAAAACTGGTAACCGGTAAAAGTCATCAGATTCGAGCACATTTGGCACATCTCGGGTATCCGATTGTGGGAGATGCAAAGTATGGAAAACCGGAAGTAAATCGTAGATTCCGGGAAAAATTCGGAATTCAAAATCAGTTTTTGCACGCATATCGGGTAGTCTTTCCGGAATTGGAAGGCGAATTGCAGGGATTATCCGGTAATGAATTTAAGGCGCCATTGCCGATGAAGTGCCATAAAGCAATTCAGGCAATTTGGGGTGTACAAGTATAATAAAAATAAGAGGACGATATGGCAACATGGAACAGTCGGGGGCTTCGGGGTTCGACCTTAGAGGATTTGATTAACTTATCCAACGATATGTATCGGGAGAAAGGTCTTGCCTTAGTACAGAAGATACCAACCCCTATTAAACCCTTAAAAATTGATAAAGAAAGCAGTCGGATTACGCAAGCTTATTTTGAAAAGGATTCAACAGTAGACTATATTGGTGTTGTTCAAGGCGTTCCGGTTTGTTTCGATGCAAAGGAATGTACCACGGATACATTTTCTATGCAGAATATTCATGAACACCAATATCGTTTCATGGAGGAATTCGAAGCACAGCAGGGAATTAGTTTTCTGATAATCTTTTTTACCACACGAAATGAATTGTATTATATGCCATTTCAGGAGTTAAAGAAATATGTGGAGAGAATCAAGGAAGGACATCCGAAGAACTTTAAGTATGCGGAGTTAAGCAAAGAGAATTTTATCCGGGCAAAGGGCGGAATTCTGGTACATTATCTGGAACCCTTAAGCCGGGATTTGATGTCTCGGGAAGAAAAATAAAATTCTTTGCAACAGTATAGAGAGATTCTGACACTATATAAGAAACAAAGAGGAGGAATTCAATATGGATATGCATAAGGAACGTTGTAAAAAATTAAAGGAGATTCGCAAGAAAATTGCAGATAAGATTGGTGTGGATTTGCATCAGACAGAATGTACATATGAAGGTAAGTGTTCCGGTACTTGTCCAAAGTGTCAGCAGGAGGAACGGCAGTTGAATCAGGCATTATTGACAAAGGGGGCTCTGGCAACCGGAGCTTTGGCAATGAGCGTTAGCTTAGTAGGCTGTACCATACAGGAACCAATGGATGGTGATGTTCAAGTGCAAGACCCAATGGTTACCACTGAAGATTATCTGGAAGGAGATACTACCTATGAGGGAGCAGAAACCTATAATCCGGATGAAGTTGAATTGGAGGGTATGGCGGTGCCTGTAGATGATGAAGAGCTTCAAGAATTGGAAGGGGATGTAGTTTGCGTTCCGGAAGAAGAGGAATAAGATATGATGTTTAAGGTTCAAACCATTAATCGACACCGCATGAAGGTAGATGGTGAAGGGGTTACAACCTTGGTAGGTTTATATGGTTGTCCGTTGCAATGCAAGTATTGCATTAACGAAACGGTACTAAAGGAAGCACCATATAAGGAATACACACCGGATGCCTTGTTACAGGTGGTTATGCAGGATTATTGCTATTTTGTTGCCACCAATGGAGGTGTCACCTTCGGAGGCGGAGAGTCCTTGTTACATTCGGAAGTCATACAGGAATTTATTCGTATACTGCCGGAGCATGTGAGTGTAAATTTAGAAACGTCATTAAATGTAAAGCAGGATGCAGTAATTCCGTTGCTGGAACCGGTACATCAATTCATTATAGATATTAAGTCTATGAATGGGAGTATTTACGAAGCATATACGAAGCTGCCCAACCAAAGGGTGCTAGAAAATCTTCAATATATTGCAGAACATAATTATCAGCATAAATGCAGAATCCGGGTACCGAGAATTCCGGAGTTCAACGATGAAGCAGATATAGAGAATAGCGTTTCGGTTTTGCGGAATCTGGGATTCGAAAATATTGATGTGTTCTCGTATATTATTAAAGAAGATTAATTTAATAAATGATGTGTTAAAACGATCTAATCTCTATACGGATGATTGGATCGTTTTTTACTATATATAGTGAGATGTTCTCAAAAAACCATACTTCTCTTGCTTGCATATGAGAAATAATATGCTATAATACTATGTTAGGTAGTTATGCTTAGGCATACTATGTCAAAATGCAAAGGAGAGCACAGATGAAAGAGAAATTATTACATACGCCGGACGGGGTACGTGACATTTATGACAACGAATATAAGAGAAAACGGAAGGTCATGAGTGAACTCCATCATGTGCTGGAATTATATAGTTACCACGATATTCAGACACCAACCTTTGAGTATTTCGATATATTCAGTCGGGACAAGGGTTCGGCACCATCCAATGAGATGTACAAGTTCTTTGACCGGGACAATAATACATTGGTATTGCGACCGGATATCACACCAAGTATTGCACGTTGTGTGGCAAAGTATTACGAAACAGAGGAATTACCAATTCGTCTTTGCTATGAAGGAAATACCTTCATTAACAAAATTAGTCATCAGGGTAAGATGTGTGAGGTTACACAGATTGGCGGAGAATTAGTAAATGATGACAGTTCTGCGGCAGATGCAGAAATTCTGGCAACCGTTGTGGATTGTTTTCAGGCAGTAGGCTTGGAGGAATTCCAGATAGAAGTGGGTGCAGTGGATTTCTTTAAGGGTGTTGTGGAAGAAGCCGGATTGGACGAGGAAGAAGAAAGCACAATTCGGGAATATATTCAGAATAAGAATTTCTTCGGTATGCAGGAATATGTAAAGCATTTGAATATTTCAGAGAATCTGAAGCAGGTACTAGTGTCTTTTGACCAGTTATTTGGTGGCTTGGAGATGCTGGAACGTGCGAAAGGCTTGGTTCAGAATCAGCGTTCCTTACGTGCTATTGAGCGTTTGGAAAATGTGTATCAGGCATTGGCATATTATCATTATGAGAAGCATGTAGGCTTTGATTTAAGCATGTTAAGTGATTTTAAGTATTATACAGGCATTTTATTCAAGGGTTATACCTATGGAACCGGTAATGCCATTGTAAGCGGTGGACGTTACAATACCTTGCTTCGTCAGTTTGGCAAAGACGCACCGGCAATTGGATTTGCGATTTTAGTAGATGAGTTAATGAATGCAATTAGCCGTCAGGGAATTCCGGTGGAAATCGAAGAGAAAGACATTGTTGTTTTGTACCGGAGAGAGCATCAGCAAAAGGCAATTGAAATGGGTTGTCAGATGCGTAAAGAAGGTAAGAAGGTAGAATTGATTCGTATGTCAGCCAAGAAGACCTTGGAAGATTATCAGGCATACGCTGAGAAGGAACACTTTGAAACTTTGATTTATCTGGATGGAGATGAAACAAAAGAATTTCAGTGTCAGAAGTAGATTATTAGATAAGCATAGAGGATAAAAAAATGAGATATTTAACGTTTGCCCTGGCAAAAGGGCGTTTAGCAAAGCAAACCCTGGGGTTGCTGGAACAGGTTGGCATTACCTGCGAAGAAATGAAGGATCCGGATACCCGGAAATTGTTATTTGTAAATGAAGAATTAAAGGTAAAATTCTTTCTGGCAAAAGCCTCTGACGTTCCTACTTATGTAGAATATGGTGCGGCAGATATCGGTGTAGTTGGTAAGGATACCATTTTGGAAGAAGGAAGAAATCTTTACGAGGTTATGGATATGAATCTGGGTAAGTGTCGGATGTGCGTGTGCGGACCGGCATCTGCCAGAGAATTGTTGCAGAGAAATGAAATTATTCGTGTGGCTACCAAGTACCCGAATATTGCAAAGGATTATTTCTACAATAAGAAAAATCAAACCGTTGAGATTGTGAAGTTAAACGGTTCTGTAGAATTGGCACCAATCGTTGGCTTGTCAGAAGTTATTGTAGATATTGTAGAAACCGGAACCACATTGAAGGAAAACGGATTAGAGGTACTGGAAGAAATCTGCCCGTTATCTGCCCGGATTGTAGTGAATCAGGTAAGCTTAAAAATGGAGCATCAGCGCATTCGCCAATTACTGAATGATTTGAATGAACTGATTGTAAAATAGGAGGCATACATATGCGTAAGGTAACATTAACAGAAGAAACAAAGAAGAATATATTGAATGATTTGTTAAAGCGGAGTCCGAATAACTACGGCTCTTATGTTGAAACCGTACAGGCTATCGTTGACAATGTAGCTAAGAACGGGGACGAAGCAGTATTGGAATATACAGAGAAATTCGACCATGCAAAGTTAACAGCGGAGACCATGCAGGTGACAAAGGAGGAAATCGAAGCAGCTTATGCTGAGATTGAACCAAGCCTGTTAGAGGTAATTCGTAAGGCATTGGTGAACATTCGGGAATACCATGAAAAACAGAAGCAGTATAGCTGGTTTGATTCTAAGCCGGACGGAACGATTTTAGGACAGAAGGTTACGGCACTTTCAAGGGTAGGTGTATATGTGCCGGGCGGAAAAGCAGTATATCCATCTTCTGTATTGATGAATATTGTACCGGCCAAGGTAGCAGGTGTTGGAAGTATCATAATGACTACTCCGTGTAATGCGGAAGGTAAAGTTTGTGCAACTACATTGGTTGCAGCCTGTGAAGCAGGTGTAGATGCCATTTATAAGGTTGGTGGTGCTCAGGCCATTGCAGCATTAGCATATGGCACCAAGACCATTCCTGCAGTTGATAAGATTGTAGGTCCGGGTAACATTTTTGTGGCATTAGCGAAGAAGGCGGTAAATGGTTTTGTAGGCATTGATTCTATTGCAGGACCAAGTGAAATCTGTGTATTAGCAGATGAGAGTGCGAATCCAAGATTTGTAGCAGCTGATTTATTGTCACAGGCAGAACACGATGAATTGGCAAGTTCTATTCTGGTTACCACCAGTGACGAATTAGCAGACCGGGTATCGGTAGAAGTCGATAAGTTCGTTGAACAATTATCCAGAAAAGAAATTATTACGAAGTCTTTGGACAATTTTGGATATATTTTAGTAGCTGATAATATGGAAGATGCATTGGATGCAGTAAATCAGATCGCCTCAGAGCATTTAGAAATTGTAACCAAGAATCCTTTTGAGGTTATGACAAAGGTACAGAATGCAGGCGCTATTTTCCTTGGAGAATATAGCTCAGAGCCGTTAGGGGATTATTTTGCCGGACCAAATCATGTATTGCCAACCAATGGAACTGCAAAATTCTTCTCACCATTGAGCGTAGATGATTTTATTAAGAAATCCAGCATTATTTATTATTCAAAAGAAGCATTGGAACCAATCCATAAGGATATCATTGCATTTGCAGAGTCAGAACAGTTGACGGCACATGCTAATTCTATCCGGGTACGTTTTGAAGAATAGGAGGAGCACTATGGCTAATCGTAAATCCACAGTCACTCGTAAAACCAGTGAAACCGACATTAAGATTGAATTGAATCTGGATGGAAGCGGTGAAACCAGCATTGACACCGGTATTGGTTTTTTAGATCACATGTTAAATAGTTTTGCAAAGCACGGCTTATTTGACCTGACCGTATCCGTTAAAGGGGATTTATTCGTAGATTCTCATCATACCATTGAAGATACAGGAATTGCACTGGGTATGGCAATACGCAAGGCATTGGGAGATAAGAAGGGAATTAAGCGTTACGGTTCCATTATGCTTCCGATGGATGAAACATTGGTGCTTTGTGCCATTGATTTAAGCGGACGTCCGTATTTGGTATTTGATGAAACCTTTACGGTTGACCAGGTAGGATACTTTGATACGGAGATGGTACGTGAATTCTTCTATGCCATTTCTTACGCAGCAGGTATGAATTTACATATCAAACAAATACACGGAAGTAATAATCATCATATTATAGAGGCTACCTACAAGGCATTTGCTAAGGCGTTGGATGAAGCATCATCCTATGATATTCGCATTACAGATGTATTATCAACGAAAGGTACAATCTAAGGAGGCAGTTATGGATTACATAAGAATTGTATCCCAAATCGACCGAAGCAAGGCGGTAGAAAGTGCAGTAGCACTTGACCACGCCGGAGCGGATGAGTTGTATTTTATATACGAAGGCGAACAGGATTTGGAAACAATCAAAGCAATCACCCGGCAGATTGACACACCGGTATGTGTGAGAATGTCACCGGAGCGATTTGAGGACGTTAAGAAGGTCTTGTATGCAGGAGCAACTACGGCTTGCCTGATGACCCGGAAAGAAGAGGTTATCAAGGAGGTTGTGGGACGCTTTGGTGCAGAGAAGATTTCCGGTATGATTCACGAGCAGAATGTGAAGAATATAGATGCATATGCAAAGCAATTTACGGATTATGGTTATGGACAATTGTATGTGGAAACGGAAGATGCAATGGCACAGAAGGATGCGATTTCGAATTTGTGTACGGCAAGTACCTTACCGGTATTGGTACATCTTTCCGATGAAACAGAGGATTATTCGAATCTCAGCAACTTTGTAAAGGTGTCCGGTGTGCAAGGTATCGTTGTTTCAGCGAAGGTAGGTTTGCATACCAATGAAATGAAGCAGGCATTTCTGGCAAATGGATTGCAGGTAAACACTTTTGAATCCGCAATTCCATTTTCCGAATTTAAATTAAACAGCGATGGTTTGATTCCGGTTGTAGTACAGGATTATAAAACCAACGAAGTATTGATGGTGGCCTATATGAACGAGGAATCCTATCAAAAGACCATAGAGACCGGCATGATGACTTATTATAGCCGAAGCCGTCAGGAACTATGGTTGAAGGGTGACACATCCGGACATTATCAATATGTGAAGTCGTTGAGTCTGGATTGTGATAATGATACAATTCTGGCAAAGGTGGAACAGGTTGGAGCTGCTTGTCACACAGGAGAGTATTCATGTTTCTTTAAGGAACTGGTAAAGAAGGATTATAACGATAAGAATCCGCTTATGATTCTGAAAGAAGATTATGATGTAATTGCAGAACGGAAGATGAATCCGAAGGAAGGTTCTTACACCAATTATTTATTTGATAAGGGAATTGATAAGATTCTTAAGAAGGTTGGTGAAGAGGCAACCGAAATCGTAATTGCAGCAAAGAATCCGGATGCAGAAGAGTTGAAATACGAGATTTCGGATTTCTTATATCATGTGATGGTTCTGATGGTTGAATGTGGACTCACATGGGAAGATATTACAAATGAACTGGTGGAACGCCGGTAAGATGCAATAAATGACAGACACCACCACGGTGGTACGACTAAAGGAGGTCATAAAATGGAAGGATTGGATTTATTTTTAACGGAACTGGTACAGTATTCAGTAAAGGCAGTTGTATTATTGGCAGTAATTGTAGTTGCAGTGTTTGCCGGTGTGGGTGTTCGTAAATTAGTGAATAAAAAGAAAGAAAAACAGGAATCTGCAGAATAATGCAGGAAAACTGTAATTTCAGGAGGATAAGAACGTGAAGAGCTATGGCGTAAATGAATTAAGAAAAATGTTTTTGGAGTTTTTTGAGAGCAAGGAGCATTTGAAAATGAAGAGCTTCTCCTTGATTCCGCATAATGACAACAGTTTGTTGTTAATCAATTCCGGTATGGCACCATTAAAGCCATATTTTACCGGACAGGAAATTCCACCAAGAAAGCGGGTGACTACCTGTCAGAAGTGTATTCGTACCGGTGATATTGAAAACGTAGGTAAGACTGCGAGACATGGTACATTTTTCGAGATGTTAGGTAATTTCTCATTTGGTGACTATTTTAAGGATGAGGCAATTGCTTGGTCATGGGAATTCCTGACAGAAGTAGTTGGAATTGATGAGGATCGTCTGTATCCTTCTGTATATCAGGATGATGATGAAGCATTTGAAATCTGGAATAAGAAAATTGGTATTCCGGCTGAACGGATTTTCCGTTTTGGTAAAGCGGATAATTTCTGGGAGCATGGTGCAGGTCCTTGTGGTCCTTGTTCAGAGATTTATTTTGACCGTGGCGAGAAGTACGGCTGTGGCAGTCCGGATTGTACCGTAGGTTGTGAGTGTGACCGCTATATTGAGGTATGGAATAACGTATTTACACAGTTTGAGAATGACGGCAAGGGCAATTATACTGAATTGGTTCAGAAGAACATTGATACCGGTATGGGTCTGGAGCGTTTGGCAGTTGTAGTACAGGATGTAGACTCTATTTTTGATGTAGATACGATTCAGGCATTAAGAAATAAGGTATGTGAATTTGCAAACGTAACCTATAAGGAAGACGAAAATCAGGATGTTTCCATCCGTTTGATTACTGACCATATTCGTTCGGCAACCTTCATGATTTCAGATGGTATTATGCCAACCAATGAAGGTCGTGGATATGTACTTCGTCGTTTGATTCGTCGTGCTGCAAGACACGGACGTTTGTTGGGTATTGACGGTATGTTCCTGGCAAAGCTTTCTGCAACTGTAATCGAAGGCTCTAAAGACGGTTATCCGGAATTAGATGAGAAGAAAGACTTTATCTTTAATGTATTGACACAGGAAGAAACCAAGTTTAATAAGACGATTGACCAAGGCTTATCCATTTTGGCGTCTTTGGAAGAGGAAATGGCAGAAAAAGGCGTTAAGACCTTATCTGGTGCAGATGCATTTAAGTTATATGATACTTACGGATTCCCATTGGATTTGACCAAGGAAATCTTAGAAGAAAAGGGCTATGATATTGATGAAGATGGCTTTAAGGCAGCTATGGAAGAGCAACGTGTAGCAGCTCGTACTGCCAGAAAAACCACAAATTATATGGGTGCGGATGCTACCGTATATGACGAGATTGATTCCGCAATCACAACGGACTTTGTTGGATACGAGAATTTAACAGCAGAGTCTAAGATTACTGTGGTAACTACTGATACAGAAATTACCGAGGCAATAGTTGATGGACAACATGGTACCATTTTCGTGGAACAGACTCCATTCTATGCAACCATGGGTGGACAGGAAGGCGATACCGGTATCATTACAACTGCTGATGGTGAATTCCAGGTAGAAGAAACCATTAAGCTGTTAGGTGGCAAGGTTGGTCATGTTGGTAAGGTAACCAAGGGTATGCTAAAGGTAGGTGATACTGCCACCATGCAGGTATGCACAAAGGGTCGTGCAGATACCTGTAAGAATCACAGTGCAACCCACTTGTTACAAAAGGCATTGAATAACGTATTCGGTTCTAATTTAGAGCAGAAGGGTTCTTTGGTAACACCGGACAGTTTGAGTTTTGACTTTGCACATTTCTCACCGATGACAGCAGAAGAGATTGCACAGGTTGAACAGATTGTAAATGCAGAGATTCAGGCTTGTCTTCCGGTTGTAACACAGGAAATGAGCATTGAAGATGCTAAGAAAACCGGAGCAATGGCATTGTTCGGTGAAAAATATGGGGATACGGTACGTGTTGTTTCCATGGGTGACTTCTCCATTGAATTATGTGGTGGTACACACGTTGCCAATACCAGCAATATTATGACCTTCAAGATTCTTTCAGAAGCAGGTGTAGCAGCCGGCGTTCGAAGAATTGAAGCCTTAACCGGTGAGGGTGTATTCCAGTATTATAAGAATTTAGAGGCAGAGCTTGCTAAGGCTGCACAGATTGTAAAGGCAACTCCTGCTACTTTGACTGAGAAATTAGGTCATTTAATGGCAGAAATGAAGGAATTATCCAGTGAAAATGAGTCCTTAAAGAGCAAGTTAGCGAAGGATGCCTTAGGTGACGTAGCAAGTCAGGTTGTAGAAGTGAAGGGCGTGAAGTTCTTGGCAACTGCAGTTGACGGTGTGGATATGAATGGTCTTCGTGATTTGGGAGATCAGTTAAAGGGTAATTTAGGCGAAGGTGTGGTTGTATTAGCATCTTCCAACGATGGTAAGGTAAATCTGATTGTTATGGCAACAGATGCTGCAATGAAGCAGGGTGCTCATGCAGGTAACCTGATTAAAGCCATTGCACCATGTGTTGGTGGTGGCGGTGGTGGCCGTCCGAATATGGCACAGGCCGGCGGTAAGAATCCTGCCGGTATTGCAGATGCTTTGGCAAAGGCAACAGAGGTTCTGACAGAACAGTTGGCGTAATGTCATAATAGAGAGTAACAAAGGAGAAACAGAGGGAACAAATGAAGACAAAAGCAATTATTATTTTAATTGAAATCAGTGTCTTGATGGTATTGGCAACATTCATCTGTATGATTTGGACCAAAGAAGATCAGGAGGCCCATGGCAATTATGAAGTAGCATGGTGTGAACCGGTTTCGATGGAAGCAATGTCAGAGGATATGCGGGCAGATGTATCAGTTAAGCACGTTACAATGACAGCAATTGGTGACATTATGATGCATCAGTGGCAGATTACCCGCGGTTATGATGCAAGTACAGACACCTTTGATTATGCAGAGAGTTTTACTTATATTGAACCGTATTTGAGTGAAGCAGACTTTACCTTTGGTAATTTAGAGACAACTTTTGCAGGACGATACAACGGTTCCAATAGTGATATTCATGGTTATGCCTGCTATCCGATGTTTAATGCACCGGAGGTTTTGGGTAATAATATGCAGGATGTGGGTGTTGATTTTGTAGCAACCGCGAATAATCACTCCTTGGACTCCGGCTATGATGGCTTGTGTGCAACCTTAGATTATTTGGATTCCATTGGTATGGATCATGTAGGTACTGCAAGAACGCCGGAAGAACAGCAGGAATTATGTATTGTTGAAGTGAATGGTATTACCTTTGGATTTTCTTGTTATACCTATGCAACCAATGGAATTCCGGTACCATCCGGAGCACCATACTGCGTAAATACATTAGAATTATATGAAGAGCAGTATATTGATGCTATGTGTGAGGAAGTTCGTGCATTGGATGCGGCCGGTGTGGATGTGGTAATGCCGATTATTCATTTTGGTACGGAGTATCGGGAAATGCCGGATTCATGGCAGGAAATGTGTGTAGACCGATTGTTTGCAGCCGGTGCAGATGTTATCGTAGGCGGACATCCACACGTTGTAGAACCTATGGAAATTCGTCAGATTACCAATCCGGACGGTACCACCAAAACAGGATATGTGATTTATTCATTGGGTAACTTTATTTCCAGTCAGCGGTATGAAACCGGTGTTATGAAGGATATCGGTCTGGTAATGGATATGGAATTCGAGAAAAAGGGAGACACAACTACTTTGGTTGGTTGGAGATTTGCACCAACCTATGTGTACTGGAAGGATGATGTAATCGGTGTCGTTCCGGTAGTGGAAGCTTATCAAAATAGAGAAGCATATAGTTTCTTGGAAGAAAAGGATTGGGTGAGAATTGAAGATTCTTACAATAAAACTATCCAAACCTTGACCAAAATCACCGATTGTCCGTATGAAATTGTAGATTATGAGTATAATTTTCAAATTTCTGAATAAAAGTATATAAAATAGTGTTGACAAAATACAGCTATATGTTATACACTAACTTAGTGCTAAAAATACCCAAACAGTTATGTATTGCACAATATACAACTGGAGGGAGGTAAGGTGTGAGGTTATGTCAAACGTAGTAGTTAAAGAAAACGAAACATTAGATAGTGCTTTACGCAGATTCAAGAGAAACTGTGCTAAGGCAGGTATCCAGCAGGAGATTCGTAAGAGAGAACATTACGAAAAGCCAAGCGTAAGACGTAAGAAGAAGTCTGAGGCTGCTAGAAAGCGTAAATTCAAATAAGACATTTATGAAAAGCTGTTACTTTATGTAACGGCTTTTTCTTTTCAGGAGAAGATATGAAATTAACAGATTCTATGAATGAAATTAAGGGCATTGGTGAGAAAACCACAGCCCTGTATCGAAAACTGAAAATTAATACCATAGAGAACTTATTAGAGCATTATCCCCGGTATTATCTGACCTATGAAGAACCGGTGGATATTGCCGATGTTCCTATCGGACAAAGAGTCGCAATTCGTGCCACCGTGAATTCTTATGTAGAAATGAAGAAAATGCGGACATTAACGGTAGTTACATTTACAGCAAAGGATTATACCGGAAGCATTAAAATGGTGTGGTTCAATGCACCGTTTATCAAGAAAGTATTTCATGTGGGACAGACCTATATATTTGTGGGTACGGTTTCTATACGAAATTATCAGAAGGTTATGGAACATCCGGAATATTACTCGGAAGCAAAGTATCTGGAAAAACGTAAAGAATTGCAGCCGGTGTATCCGTTAACGGAAGGACTGACCAATCAGCGGATTCAGAAGGATATGAAGGCGGTAGGCGGAGTGATTCATGAAATGGAAGAATACTTGCCGTTGGATGTTCAGAACCGCTATGGTTTGATGGAATATCGAGATGCAGTACGCCAGATTCATTTTCCTTTGGACTATCAGCAGTTGGAATTAGCAAAGCATCGACTGGTATTTGATGAATTCTTTCTGTTTTTATTGTCCATGAGACGGTTGGAATTGCATCGTGCAAAGGTAGAGAATCATTTTACCATTACTGAGAGTGAGAAATGTAGTGCTTTAATTGAGAATCTGCCTTATGAACTGACAAATGCACAAAAAAAGGTACTGGAAGAAATTAAGCGTGATTTGTGCGGCGATTCTGTAATGAATCGGCTGGTTCAAGGCGATGTAGGCTCAGGAAAAACGATTGTTGCCATGCTTGCTTTGCTTATGGTAACGGAATCCGGTTATCAGGGCGCCTTTATGGCACCGACGGAAGTACTTGCAACTCAGCATTATGAGAATTTTAGAAAGATGCTGGAACCATATTCTGTGCAGGTGGAATTGTTAATCGGTTCAACACCGGCAAAAGAAAAACGACGAATTTATCAAGGCTTGCAGGATGGCAGCATTGATATCGTAATAGGAACTCATGCGATTATACAGGATAAAATTAGTTTTCAGAATCTGGCACTGGTTATAACCGATGAACAACACCGGTTCGGTGTGCATCAACGGGAACAGTTGGCCAATAAGGGGCAGGAACCCCATGTATTGGTCATGAGTGCAACACCAATTCCAAGAACCCTTGCGATTATTCTATATGGCGACTTGGATATATCGATTATGAATGAGATGCCGGCTTCCCGATTACCAATCAAGAATTGTGTGGTCGGGACGCAATCCAGATCAACAGCGTATCATTTTATTGAAAAGGAAGTCAGCAAAGGACATCAGGCCTATGTGATTTGTCCAATGGTAGAGGGCAGTGAATCCACAGAAATGGAAAATGTGGTAGACTATGCAGATCAATTGCGGACAAATCTGAGTGCATACATTCAGGTGGAATACTTACACGGAAAGATGTCTACAAAAGAAAAAGCGGCAATTATGGAGCGATTCTACGCCAATGAAATTCAGGTGTTAGTCTCTACGACGGTAATTGAAGTTGGTATTGATAATCCGAATGCTACAGTCATGATGATTGAGAATGCGGAACGCTTCGGTTTGGCGCAGCTTCATCAGTTGCGGGGACGTGTAGGACGAGGCAAGGATCAGTCCTATTGTATTATGATTAATACCTCGGATAAAGAAGAAGCCAAGGAACGATTAGATGTATTGTATCAATCCAATGACGGATTTCATATTGCTAATGAGGATTTGCGTTTACGAGGTCCGGGAGATTTTTTCGGAGTACGGCAAAGTGGGGAAATGCTGTTCCGGTTAGCAGATATTTACAGTCACGCAGATATTTTGAAGCAGGCACAGTCCGCAATCCAATATCTGGAACGGGAAAACTATGATTTTGAGAATATTCAACACTATAAACTATCAGAAAAACTAGATATGGCGTTGAATTTGTAGTATACTATGGAACAAGAATGATTTTAAAGGAGAGGACGATATGTGGTTTAAGGAACATAAGAAACATATAATTATCAGTGTTGTTGCCTTATTAGTAGTTGCAGCGGCGTTGGTTGGCGGTATTTTCATTGGAAGGGCGAATTCCGGAAAGCCAAGCGGAGGCGATGCAACAACTGAAGCAAGTACAACCGTTGATACAACGGAAGAAAGTAAAGATACGACGGAAGCCGCGGTGGTGTCCTCTGTTTATGACGTTGTGGTCAGTACCACCAGTAACTGGGGAAGTGAAGGGGCTTATGGTGCCACTTATAATGTTGCATTTACCAATAAGAGTGAGGCTGATGTATCTGCCTGGTATGCAGAGATGGAAGTTCCTCAAGGAAGTAATGTAACCGAAAGCTGGGGCTGTACTGCAGAAATCAATGGTACGAAATTAACCGTAACAGCAACCGAATGGGGTGCTGCCGTAACCAAGGGTAATAAAATCGATGTCGGTTTCAACATGAATTCACCGACACAGGTAACACCAACGATTTCAGCATTGTATGTAGACGGAAATAAACAAGATGGTAGTACCGTAGTTGCATCATCGGAAGAAGATACAGAAGAAGCAAGCACAGAGGCGGTAGCTCCTGCCGTAAAGCCGGAGATGGAATCCGGAACACCGGTTGAAAACCACGGTGCATTAAGGGTAGAAGGAACCCAGTTAGTGGATGAGGATGGAGACCCATATCAGTTAAAGGGTGTCAGCACTCATGGTTTGGCATGGTTCCCGGCTTATGTGAACAAAGATGCATTCCAGACCATTCGGGATGATTGGGGCGGTAATGTGGTTCGTCTTGCTATGTATACCCATGAAAATGGCGGATACTGTAGCGGTGGCGATAAAGAGCAATTAAAGAGCTTGATTGATAATGGTGTTAATTATGCAACCGAGCTTGGTATGTATGTAATCATTGACTGGCATATTCTCCATGACCTGGACCCAACTGTAAATCAGGCTGAAGCAGAGAAGTTCTTTGCGGAAATGTCAGCAAAGTATGCAGATTATGACAATGTTATTTATGAGATTTGTAATGAGCCGAATGGCGGTACTACCTGGCAGGGCAGTATTCGTCCATACGCTGAAACCATTATTCCGATTATTCACGGAAATGACCCGGATGCAGTTATCATTGTAGGTACACCAACCTGGTCTCAGGATGTAGATATCGTTGCAGATGATGTGGCAGCAAATCCATTAAAGGATTCTAAGAATGTTATGTATGCGGTTCATTTCTACGCAGCAACCCATACAGACAATATTCGTAATAAGGTTACTTATGCATTGGACAAAGGCTTACCGATTTTTGTATCTGAATTCAGTTTGTGTGATGCTTCCGGTAATGGTGCTAATGATTTTAATCAGGCTGATAAATGGTTTGATTTGATTAACAGTAATAATTTAAGTTATTGTTCATGGAGCTTGTCTAATAAAGCGGAAACCTCTGCTTTGATTTCATCAAGCTGTACAAAGACCTCCGGTTGGACCGAGGCAGAATTATCGGATACCGGTAAATGGATTCGTAATCAGATTCGAGGAGAATAAGTATGAGAGTAATTGCAGGAACCGCAAGAAGCTTACAACTAAAATCAGTACCGGGAACGGATACTCGTCCAACTACAGACCGGATTAAGGAAACTCTTTTTAATATGCTGGCTCCGAATCTTCCGGACGGTGATTTTCTGGATTTGTTCAGTGGATGTGGCGGAATCGGAATTGAAGCCTTGAGTCGGGGCGCGAATAAAGCATATTTTGTAGACAATAGTCGAAATGCGGTAAAGGTTATTCGTGAGAATCTGGCTCATACAAAAATGGAGCAGCAGGCAGAAGTACTGGCATATGATGCATTAAGTGCCATACGTATGCTGGAAGGTAAGCGTGGAGCATTTGATGTGATTTTTATGGATCCGCCATACAATAAAGACATGGAAAAAGAAGTGTTATATGCTTTGGCGTCCTCTAAATTAGTTGACGAGGATACATTGATTGTAGTAGAATCCGATTTGCATACAGATTTTGATTATGTTGAGCAGTTGCCGTTTTATATTCATAAGGTGAAAGAATATAAGACCAATAAGCATACGTTTTTGTATAAGGATGCGTAAAAAATGTTCACATACTTTTAGGAGGAATCAGGCATGAGACGAGCAATATACGCAGGAAGCTTTGATCCGGTGACATTAGGACATTTGGATATAATTCAGCGTTCCGCAGAGATTTTTGATGAAATAATCGTAGGAGTATTGGTAAACAGTGCGAAATCTCCATTGTTTTCTGTGGAAGAACGTGTTAATATGTTGGAAGAAGCAACGAAAGATATACCGAATTGTAAGGTGATTTCGTTTTCCGGATTATTAGTTGATTTTGCTAAGGAAATGGACATTAATGTAATTGTACGTGGTTTGCGTGCAGTTACGGATTTTGAATATGAATTGCAAATTGCTCAGAGTAATCGGATTGTTGCACCTGAGGTGGATACGATTTTCTTGACAACCAATATTGAGTATTCATACTTAAGTTCCAGTACCGTTAAGGAATATGCACGCTACGGAGCAGATGTAACTGCATTTGTACCGAAGAATGTAATTCCTTTGTTAGAGACAAAATTCAATCTCAATCATGAATAGATAGTAGGCAGCCCGCCTGCAAGGAAGATATTAGGAATCAGGAGGATATAGAGATGGGCAAAAAAGGCGTAGAGGATATGATCAATGAAATAGAGATGTTTATTGATAGCTGTAAGTTCGTAGCATTCTCATCTGACCGTATTAATGTGCCAAAGAGTGAATTAGAGGCTATGCTGAATGAATTACGGTTGAAGATGCCAAGTGAATTGGAGCGCAGTAAGAAGATTATGCGTAACAAGGAAGGTATTATGACAGATGCAAGAACTCGTGCAGAAGCAATTATTACTGAGGCATCCAATGAAGCAAGAAGATTGGTAGATGAAAGTGAAATTGTTGCACTTGCTAACATTCAGGCAGAAGAGATTTTGCGTCAGGCAAATCAGGATCGAATTGCAATCATTGAACAGGCACAGTCTGAAGCATCAGAGATTCGTCTGGGTATGATGGAATATACAACCGGTATGTTGAATGATATTGAGAAATATATACATGCAACTATGGAAGTTGAGAAGACCAATTATGAGAATTTAATTGAGTCTTTACAGAATAATGCAGCAGTAATTGATGCAAACCGTAAGGAAATCGAAGAGCAGCATTTGGCAATGATTCAGGCTCAACAGCCGGAAATCGTACCGGAGCCACAGTATGTAGATAGTGCATTTACACCACAGGAGACCTATGCTGCACCGACATATGAGGAGCAGCCACAGTATGTTGCACCGGAACCGGCTATGGTAGCAGACCCACAACCGGCATATGCTGAAACTGCTGAAGAAGATGCATTTGAATATGAAGAAGAGGATGAATTATTCGGTGAATAATCAAAGCCAGATAAGAGCTAAGAGATAGCTGAATATCCCCATACATAGTTTTACAACAATATAGTGAAGAATAGACAGCCCGCTGTTGGTCAGGACGCTTTTGGTCTGTAGAATACTACAGATACCGCCGAAGGAAGTCAGACCGGCAATGAGGGCTGTTTTTTGTTGGAAGGAAATAGGTAGCGTCATAAGTAAATGAATTCCGTTGGTGATTTCTAAAAAAGCTGTAAGGATTTTCGGCAATAAGAATTGGGTAGGAAGAAGGTGCAATAAAAATTGTATGATGATACAAAAAAGCATAATGTAAATGCCAACCATCAAAATTACCTGTAAGGAATGTTTAAGAATATGTTCAAAGGATGAAATGGATTCTGTCGATTCTAAGGATTTGGCATTAGTTCTTAATTTTGATGAACGAAAGTATAGAAACGAAATTATTCCATAAACGACAATTGGTATATAGATAACAGCAAGGAATTTCAAAGTAGAAACCTGTCCGTAAAAAGTTTGATTCAGAATATACCCCAGAATAAACATGGGACTTGTTATATTACATATGCAGAGCAATGCATTTGCAGTTGCTGTAGAAGACGGATGTGTAAGCGCGTATTGATTTACCAGATTGGCACCTACCGGAAGTCCGCAGAACAGGCCCAGAAAACAGATGTAATTTCCGTGAACCTGCTGTAATAACAGGCTGGTGATAATCATAAACGGTAATATGGAGGGAAGTACAGATTCGTACCATAATTCAAGTCCTGTATGTGCTCCTTGTATTACCAGTGGCACACGGAACAGCATTGCAAGTAAAACAAAAATCAGGAGACTGATAAAAAAGAAACGCTTATAATGTCCGTAGGACATAAAGACCTCCTAAGGTATGATTTGTTCCAATATATGAGGAAAGGGCATTTAAAATGCCCTATACCATAATCACCCCTTGGGTAAAATCATTATATGCAGTACAGCCATACCGTTTTGTCACAACCTGTTCGTATAAATGAGCAGAAGCAATATCCATTTCCAATAAATCAACGCCTAAATTACAATTCTGATTTCTTAATTTGCGTAAACCATCAGCAACCTTGTTGATAACAGGAATTTCGCTATTCTCGTTCCAATAACGTAACAGACCGGAAGAATCCTTGCGGAATGCCAAAAGTCTTGCATAATGCATGCTGTTTGAACGTAGCTGCGTCTCCATGGTTGATTTGCGCATATCCAGAATAATATGCAATAAGCAACGATAGATGCGTGTATAGGTGTATTGTTTGTTAACAATGGCTTCAACTAATTCTTCATAGGTGAATTCCGGACGGTATACGCTGTGGATTCGATTCGCTAAATCTTCGGAAATATCTAAATAATCTGTTAGTTTTATATCCTGTCGCCATAAGCAGTATTGCAAATACGGATAGAAATCCTCTGGAGAAATCGGAGAGCGCACTCCATATTCGTTTTGTAACTTAAGAATAGATGTATCCGGTAATGCAGCTTCCAATTCTGAAGTCATACCTTGCTTATTATACACATTGCGAATTGCAGTTGCAGAAGCGACGGACAAATTCAAGTTGCCGGAAACTGACTCAGAGGAAGAGACCAATAAGCTGTCAGGGGAAACGTTCAAAGAAGTTTCATGATAGCCCTTATCTGTTCGCAGACATGGAACCGGGGTAATATCACTCTGTTCCCGTAAGATTGCCTTGATATATTCTATTGCCAGAATGTTATTTGGCTGAGTTAATATAAATTCCAATTCTTCTTTTGGAACCAATCCATTTGGAAGCGTTTCACAAGCAGCCTGTGCTCTGGCTTTTGGAAAGGATAGTCCTTCGGATAATAATTGATTTAAGCGAAGACGATAGTCCTCCGGTTCATTTAATAAATGAATAGCAATCGCTTTAAGTAGTTCAGTATTATCCGTTTCACAACCGAAGCATAAACTCTGAACACCGGATAACTGTCGTAAGAGTCGGACCCCACCGGTTGCAAAGAACTCCGCACTGGCAGTTCCGTATAATGCCGGTAATTCAATGACTGCATCTGCACCATGAGCTACAGCCATGGCGGCACGGGTATACTTATTCCAACCAGCAGGAAGCCCCCGTTGCATAAAATCGCCGTTCATAACAACCACAAGATAGTCTGCGTTGGTTCGAAGGCGGGCTTGTTCCAATTGATAAGCGTGTCCATTGTGAAATGGATTGTATTCTGCAATGATGCCGGTAATATTCATAGTCATTTATCTCCTAAAAATCATTTGATTCATTATTGTTCTGTACTCTATCTGTACTATAACCAAATCAATTTGAAAATACAAGAAAAAGCAACGGAAAAATAAATAAAAAAGAATAAATAATATTTACATATAAATGTTTACATGATAAAATAAGAAAAGTTTATATTTTTGCCATAGTATGGCATGGGAGTATGTTATGTTCGAGAGGAAGGAGGCAAGAAAAAATAAGTTGACAGGAATCAGAAAATATATTAGGATGTAGTTATGAATCGAACATATGTTTTATTAGGAGGATATTATGGCAAGTGATGATAAGTTAAAAGCGTTGGACGCAGCATTGGCACAGATTGAACGTCAGTACGGAAAAGGATCCGTTATGAAGCTGGGAGATTCCGGCGCGAATATGAATATTGAGACAATTCCTACAGGCTCACTTAGTTTGGATTTAGCATTGGGATTAGGGGGATTCCCAAAGGGTCGTATTGTAGAGATTTACGGACCGGAATCCAGTGGTAAGACCACGGTTGCTTTGCATGCAGTAGCAGAAGTGCAGAAGCAGGGTGGAATTGCAGGATTTATTGATGCAGAACATGCATTGGACCCGGCATATGCGAAGAATATTGGAGTAGACATTGACAATCTTTATATTTCTCAGCCGGACAATGGTGAACAGGCATTGGAGATTGCAGAGACTATGGTACGTTCCGGTGCAGTCGATATTGTGGTTATTGACTCTGTTGCAGCCTTAGTACCGAAGGCAGAAATTGATGGCGAAATGGGTGATTCACATGTAGGTTTACAGGCACGATTGATGTCACAGGCATTGCGTAAATTGACAGCGGTTATTAATAAATCCAACTGTATTGTGATTTTCATTAACCAGTTGCGTGAAAAGGTTGGAATTATGTTTGGTAATCCGGAGACAACCACCGGTGGACGTGCTTTGAAGTTCTATTCTTCCGTTCGTTTGGATGTACGAAGAATTGAAACATTAAAGAAGGGTACCGATGTAGTTGGTAACCGTACTCGTGTAAAGGTTGTTAAGAATAAGGTGGCACCTCCGTTCCGGGAAGCTGAATTCGATATTATGTTTGGAGAAGGTATTTCCCGAGAGGGTGACATTCTGGATTTGGCAGTAGCACATGATGTAGTACAGAAGTCCGGTGCATGGTTTGCTTATCTCGGTGAAAAGATTGGCCAGGGTAGAGAGAATGCAAAGGCATACTTAAAAGAGAATCCGGATGTATTAGCAGAAATAGAACACTTAGTGCGTGCTAAAT
The DNA here is from genome assembly GCA_017461045.1 of Lachnospiraceae bacterium. Classification (GTDB taxonomy): domain Bacteria; phylum Bacillota; class Clostridia; order Lachnospirales; family Lachnospiraceae; genus CAG-632. The sequence goes on from JAFTZJ010000025.1 coordinate 36,236, forward strand.
GCGGTATTTCCGGAGACGGAGAAACGACCGAGAATAACGAGGAAGTATAATTGAATAATCAGGAATTGAAAAAAGCAAAAGAATACGCATTGCGAAGTCTGACGAATCGGGAACAGACGGAATTCCAGATACGAACCAAGTTACAGCGGAAAGGATACGAGGAAGAAGTTATAGAAACGACGGTTGCTTTTTTGAAGGATTATAATTACATGAATGACCAGCGATTTACAGAGCAGTATATCGCTGGTCATTGTCAAAAAATGAATCGCAGAGAACTTCAGCAACAATTATACGCCAAAGGAATTAAATCAAATGATACTTTGGATACATACCTGGAACTTTATGAATATAATGAAGAGGCAGTATTAGAGAAGGCATTAGATAAGTATATCCGTAATAAAGATATTACAGAAGAATTGACTCAGAAAAAAGTAATTGCATACTTTATGCAAAAAGGATATTCTTATGGTATAGTAAGGTCTGTGCTTCGGAAGAAAACAGACATAATTCATGAAGGAGGGGTTAATAATGAATGATAATTTCGACAGAGTAGCTTATAAAGAACAAGCGAAAACGGTATTGCGTCATAGCTATTGGATGCCATTTTTGGTTTGTCTTCTGGCGTCTGTATTTGGAGTGTTTGGCGGCGGCGGTGGCAGTTCGCCGGGAAGCTCCGGTTCCGGAGATTCTGATTCCGGTGCCAATATATCAACAGAAGGATGGCTTCTTATCATTGGAATTGTTGTGGCAGTACTGATTTTTTCATTTTGTATTACTACAGCAGTGTACTGTTTTGTAACATATCCGGTTACAGTAGGCATGTATCGGTACTTTATGAAGCATAGAAATATGAATCAAACATCTAGATTTAGTGACTTGTTTAGTGTATTCCGTAAAAACCAGTACATGAAGGTTGTAAAAGTTATGTTTCAGTACTATATAAGGCTTTTCCTTTGGTCCTTGTTGTTTATTATACCTGGATTAATTAAATCCTATGAATATTACTTTGTGCCTTATATTCTGGCTGAGAATCCGGATATTGGTATGGAACGGGCTTTTGAAATCAGCAAGAGTATGTCTGATGGACACAAATGGCATATTTTTGTGGTTGGTTTGTCCTTTTTGGGCTGGACAATGCTTGGTGCATTGTGTTGCTTTGTAGGTGTATATTTCGTATATCCGTATATGCAGGCAACTTATGCAGAAATGTATGCAGAACGAAGAAATTATGCACTTCTAAACGGAATGGCGACAGAACAGGAATTGTGTGGATTTTAGTAGCGGAATCGAATTCGTCAAATAGTCAGAAAAGTAATTCTGAATGGGAATGGTACTTGACATAATGCACAAATGAGTATAAAATTGTTATGTTGTATTCGTACAATGAAAATTAAATAAGGAGGTGCTCCTGTGGAACCGATTCATTATATAATTTGTGCTGTTATAGTATTGGTTGTTGCAGTTATTACTTGGTTTGTTGCAATTGCATATCGCAAGAATGTTGCAGAAAGTAAGACTGGTAAGGCTGAAGATAAAGCTCGTGAGATTATTGATGAAGCATTAAAGACCGCTGAAGCTAAGAAACGTGAAGCGCTGCTTGATGCAAAAGATGAGAATCTTCGTATCAAGAATGAATTCGATAAAGAAATGAGAGAGCGTAGAAACGAAGTACAGCGAATGGAGAAACGTGTTCTTTCGAAGGAAGAAAATCTGGATCGTAAAGCAGAACAGATGGAAAAGAAAGAATCCTCTTTGGCAGCTAAGGAAGCTTCTTTAGATAAGCAGAAAGCCAAGGTAGAAGAACTCCAGGCGAAGAGACTACAGGAACTAGAGAGAATCTCTGGATTAACCTCTGAACAAGCAAAAGATTACTTATTAAAGACTGTTGAAGATGAAGTAAAACATGAAACCGCAGTGATGATCAAGGAAATGGAGATCAGAGCGAAGGAAGAAGCCGGTAAGAAGGCGAAGGAGTATGTGGTAAATGCAATACAGAAATGTGCTGCTGACCACGTGGCTGAGACGACAATTTCATTGGTTCAGTTACCGAACGATGAGATGAAGGGTCGTATCATTGGTCGTGAGGGACGTAATATTCGTACTCTTGAGACGATGACAGGTGTCGATTTGATTATTGATGATACTCCTGAAGCAGTTATCTTATCAAGCTTTGACCCAATCAGACGTGAAGTTGCAAGAATTGCACTTGAGAAATTAATTGTAGATGGACGAATTCATCCAGCTAGAATTGAAGAAATGGTTGAAAAAGCGCAGAAGGAAGTTGAAACCATGATGCGTGAAGAAGGTGAAGCTGCTACATTAGAAGTAGGAGTGCATGGAATTCATCCGGAATTAGTTCGTTTACTTGGTAAGATGAAATTCCGTACCAGTTATGGACAGAATGCATTGAAGCATTCCATTGAAGTTGCACAGTTATGTGGATTATTAGCCGGTGAAATCGGCGTAGATGTCCGTATGGCAAAGCGTGCAGGTCTTCTTCATGATATTGGTAAGTCTGTGGATCATGAGATGGAAGGTTCTCATATTTCTATTGGTGTAGATTTGTGCCGGAAATATAAAGAATCCTCAATTGTTATTAATGCCGTTGAATCACATCATGGTGATGTAGAACCGGAATCGCTGATTGCATGTATCGTGCAAGCGGCAGATACAATTTCGGCTGCAAGACCTGGTGCAAGACGGGAAACATTAGAAACATACACAACAAGATTAACCCAGTTAGAAACAATTGCAAATGGTTTCAGTGGCGTTGATAAGTCTTTTGCTATTCAGGCAGGTAGAGAGATTCGTGTTATCGTAGTTCCAGAGCAGGTCGGCGATGCAGATATGGTTATTTTAGCCCGCGATATTGCTAAGCAAATCGAAAGCGAGTTAGAGTATCCTGGTCAGATTAAGGTTAGCTTAATCCGAGAATCACGTGCAACCGATATTGCTAAGTAGTATACATGCATTGAATCATTGAAGCATGAAACTGAAATTATTCCGTCATGACGTTTTATAATGTCATGGCGGTTTTTTTCTGCATAAATACTTGCAAAAACTCATTGATTATATTACTATAAGAAAGATTGAAATGTGAAGCAAAGTGAAAGAAATAAGACTAAGGATGGTGGAATAAATGGCATTAACATTATCAAACAAGGCAAAAGCTGTAAAACCTTCTTCAACATTGGCGATTACAGCAAAAGCAAAAGAGTTAAAAGCAAAGGGCATCGACGTAGTAGGATTTGGAGCCGGTGAACCGGACTTTAATACTCCGGATAATATTAATACCGCTGCTATTCAAGCAATTAAGGATGGTTTTACCAAGTATACACCGGCTTCCGGTATTGTTGAATTAAAAGAAGCAATCAGCAATAAGTTTAGAACCTTTAATCATTTGGATTATGCACCGGAACAGATTGTAATCAGTAATGGTGGAAAGCATTCATTGGTCAATGTATTTTCAGCTATTTTGAATCCGGGAGATGAAGTTTTGATTCCGGCACCATATTGGTTAAGTTATCCGGAAATGGTAAAGATTCAGGATGGCGTGCCGGTAACGGTTAATACAAAGAAAGAAAATGGATATAAGGTAACCGTAGAAGAATTGGAAGCAGCCTTTACTGATAAGACAAAGGCATTGGTATTGAATTCACCATGTAACCCAACCGGTATGTTATATACAAAGGAAGAATTAGAAGCAATCGCAGCCTTTATTGTTGAAAAGGATATTTTTGTGGTTGCTGATGAAATGTATGAATATTTGACCTATGACGGAGCGGAACATATCAGTATTGGTAGCTTAAATGATGACATTTTCGCGCATACCATTACAGTTAGTGGTGTATCGAAGAGCTATGCCATGACAGGTTGGAGAATTGGTTATACCGGTTCTTCCTTGGAAATTGCAAAGCTTATGAGTAGTGTACAGAGCCATTGTGCATCGAATCCAAATTCCATTGCACAGAAGGCAACCGTAGAAGCAATTAACGGACCACAGGATACCATTCGTTATATGAATGAGCGTTTTGATGAACGTCGCAAGTACATGGTAGAGCGTGTTATGAAGATGCCGTACATTTCATGCGTAGAGCCAAAGGGAGCGTTCTATGTGTTTGTCGATGCTTCTCAGGCGACTGCAATGAAATACAAAGGAGAAGTAATTGGTACTTCTGCAAAATTAGCAGATATCATGATTAATGATTTCAATGTTGCATTAATTCCTTGTGAAGATTTCGGTATTGAGAATCATATTCGTCTGTCTTATGCGATTTCATTGGAAAGCATCCAGAAGGGCTTAGATCGTTTGGAAGCATTCCTGAATACTTTGGAAGCATAAATTGACAAAATAGATTCTAAACAGTAACACAGAGTATGGTATTTGCGTAGGAATAAAGGGATATGGCTGGTTATAAAAAATTAGGGGAATCACTGGTATACAAAAGCAAATTGGTGGAGTTATACGAGGACCACTTGCTACTTCCTAACGGAGAAGAAGTTGTCTATGACTTAATGAAGCATGCAGGCGGTGCTGCAGTGTTACCAATTGATGAAGACGGAAAGTTAGTCCTGATTAAGCAATACCGAAATGCTTTGGATAAAGAAGTGTTTGAGATTCCGGCAGGCTTGCGGGAACCGGAAGATGTGACCGGCGAACTATGTGCCAGAAGAGAATTGGAAGAGGAAACCGGTTATCGGGCTGAGAAATTGGAATTCATTGCTCAGGCCTATGGAGTCATTGGATTCAGCAATGAAAAGACAGAAATTTTTCTGGCAAGGAATCTAACAGCCTGTGAACGAAAGTTAGATCCGGAAGAATTTATTGAAGTTCATCACATACCATTAGAGGAAGCAATTCAGATGATTGCAAACAAAGTAATTGTGGATGCAAAAACCATTATTGCAATTCTTTATGTGCAGGCAAATCAAATTGAGAAGTAGTTTATTTGTTGAAATGGAATCAAACGAATAAACGTAAAACTTCCAGCATATATAGTATAAAGTCGGACATGACTCCGACTTTTTCTATTTTATAAAAGTTTGGCTTACATGATATGGCTTAATTTGTCTGGAGGATGTGTATGAAGAAGTTAAAATTGTCATGGGTAATCCTTATTGGTTTTATAGGAATCATTTTGGGTACATTGTTTGCAAACGGAATGGAACGCATTGCCCCGGAAAGTTTAACTGTTTTTGCATTAGACCAGTATACGATTACAGAACAAATGTTAGAACATAAAAGGAACTTTATTTGGTACATCATCCGCCAACGAGGAATTCAGGGGGTTTTAGCAACTATCGTTATGGCTCTATGTAATCCTATGGTTCTGTTGTTTTTATTTGTATTCTTATTTGGATTTGCTTGGGGAATGTTTTTGTCCTTGGAAACCATGCGCTTAGGAATTCAAGGTTTGTTCTTTGCAATGAGTTGTTTTTTGCCCCAAGGCTTGTTTTATGCGATAGGGTTTCTGCTGTTTTTGATATGCAAATTAGAAGTGCAGGAAACAGGAGAAGTTGGAATGCGTCGATTATACATTTTTTTATTGCCATTGGTTCTGTTTCTGGTAGGAATTGTCATGGAAATTTGGGTGTCTCCGGCATTGATTTGCAGTTTATTGCCATGATTTAAAAAAAATGGATAATAAAATGTAGAAAATATGCAAAAATTGTTTGATTTTACTAGGATTTCTAATTATAATAGATTTTACATCGACTTTTTTGAAAGGGTATGTTGAATGAGGGTAGAGATTGAACGCTTTGAGAACTATTTAAGCACAATCAAACGGGCAAGCAAGAATACAGTTGCAGCTTATATTAGGGACTTAGTAAAACTGGAAAATTTCATGAAAGAGCAAGGCAAGACATCCATCGATGAAGTTTCAGCAACGAATTTAACAACCTACGTGCTGTACTTAGAACGACAAGGCTTGTCAACCGCAACTATATCCAGAAGTATAGCTTCTATTCGGGCATTTTTTATCTATATGCTTCGTCAGGGAAGAATTGCACAGGATCCTTCGGAACAATTAAAGCCACCGAAGGTTGAGAAACGTGTGCCGGAGACCTTAACCGTGGAAGAGGTAAATCTGCTATTGGAACAGCCTTCCGGAAACACGGCCAAAGAATTGCGGGATAAAGCAATGCTGGAATTATTATATGCCACCGGAATCCGAGTTTCTGAACTGATTTCTCTGAAGGTACAGGATGTGAACCTGAAAATGAGTTATATCTGTTGCAGAGACGGAGAAAAGGAACGGATTATTCCATTTGAAAAAGCAGCCGGCATGGCCCTCATGAATTATTTGGAAACAGCACGCCATACAATGTGTAGAGATACGGATTATCTGTTTACCAATTGCCAAGGTGCAGTAATGACCCGCCAGGGCTTTTGGAAAATAATTAAGCACTATGCTACTATGGCGGGAATTAATAAAGACATTACACCGCATATGATTCGGCATTCATTTGCTACGCATTTGGTGAATAATGGGGCAGATTTGAAAGCAGTACAGGAGATGTTGGGACATTCCGACATATCCACAACACAGATATACATGAAGAAGAATGCAGTACGTTTGAAAGAAGTGTACGAGCAGGCACATCCAAGAGCCAGAAGTGGAAGATAATGAAAGAATAAAGGAATACTTATATGATTGAAATCCGACAATTATCCAATGGGATAAGAACGGTGATAGAAAAAGTGCCCAATGTGCGTTCCGTTGCATTGGGCATTTATGTTGAAACCGGTTCTGCCTATGAAAATGAAAAAAATAATGGAATTGCACATATAATTGAACATATGATGTTCAAAGGCACCAGTCATCGTACTGCCCGGGATATTGCAATGGCGACGGCACTTCTGGGTGATGATATGAATGCCTATACCGCCAAGGAAATGACCTGCTATTACGCCAGAGTCTTAGATGAACATTTACCGAATATAGCGGAAATTCTGGGAGATATGCTGACAAATTCTGTTTTTGATGAACAGGATTTGGAAAAAGAAAAAGGAATCATTCTGGATGAAATCGATATGTATGAAGATTCTCCGGAGGATATGGTTCAGGAGCAATTACAGAAACTGGTTTGGCAGGAACATCCGCTGGGATATATTATTTCCGGTTCGGAAGAAAATGTAAAACGAATTACTAGAGAAGAAGTTGTAGCATTTTGGCGAGAACATTATGTAGCAGAGCGCATGGTGATTTCTGTGGCAGGAAATGTGGAAGTAGAAGCTGTATGTGAATTATTAGAACGATGCTTTGGCATGATTCCGAAAGGTAAACCGAAGATTCTGTTGCCGGAGCCGACCTACCACCCGGCAAAAAAGTGGTTTCATAAGGAAACCGAGCAAGTGCATATGTGTATTGGTTATCCGGGTATTTCTCATATGGATAAGCAAAGCTATACATTGTCGGTTCTGAATAATATTCTGGGTGGAAGCTCCAGCTCCAGATTGTTCCAGAAGATACGGGAAGAAGCAGGATTATGCTATAGTCTGTATTCCTATGGTAGCTCGTATCATCGCACCGGAACCTTTCAGATTTATTGCGGAATGAGTGAGGAAAATCTGGAACGGGTACAGGAAGGTGTGTGTGGAATTCTGACTGATTTGCAGCAACACGGACCAACCGTGGAGGAGGTCAATCAGACACTGTCGCAGATTCGTTCTGAGCTGTTGCTGTCTATGGAGAACACCCATAATCGCATGAATAATAATGCTAGACATTTGATTTATATGGGACGTATTGTAACCGTTGATGAGACGTTAGAAGAGATTCAAAAAGTCACCATTGAAGATATGATGCAGTATTTAGAAACCTATTGCAAACCGGATTTGCAGAGTATTACCTTAATCGGCAATCCGGGAGAGAATGAATTTATGTAAATAAGGAGGAATATCGTATGTTGCTTGTGGAAAATTTAGTCAAGCATTATGGTAATCAAGAAGCCCTTAAAGGAATTAACTTCCAACTGGAAGAAGGACAAATTGTTGGTTTACTGGGTCCGAACGGTGCCGGGAAATCAACAACTATGAATATTATTACGGGATATTTGGGTGCCACATCCGGCAATGTTAAGATTCAAGGAATGGATTTGCTGGAACAGCCAAAGCAGGTAAAAAAGCTAATCGGATATCTTCCGGAGCAGCCACCTTTATATGAGAAAATGACAGTGCGTGAGTATTTGGAATTCGTTGGGGAATTAAAGGGATTAAAGCCTCGTGAGGCTAAGCAGGAAGTAGCAGAAATTATGAACAAGACAAATCTGCATGAGCGGGAGAATATGTTGATTTGCCATTTGTCAAAGGGATATAAACAACGAGTAGGACTTGCTCAAGCATTAATCGGAAATCCTCCGTTGTTGATTTTGGATGAGCCAATGGTTGGCTTGGACCCAAACCAGATTATTGAGATGCGGGAATTGATTCGTTCTCTGGCAGGAACACATACCATTATGATTAGTTCCCATATTTTATCTGAAATCGAAACCATTTGTGACCATATCATTATTATGGATAATGGGCAGGTGGTAGCCGTAAATGAAACCAAGCAGTTAGAGCGGGAGCATGCCAATCCAAAACAGCTGCGAGTGATTGTGAAAGGAAATAAGCAGAAGATACACAAGATTCTCCGGGAATCATCGTTAATCAAACGTTATTCGTATATAGGCGAAACAGAAGAAGGCGTCTATGAGTTCCAAGTGATTTCCGCGCAGGATGCAGATATTCGAGATGATGTATTCTTACTGTTTTCTCAGAATCAAATGATTGTTTATAGTGTAAATGTGGAACAGATGTCTTTGGAAGATGTATTTATAAAAGTTACCGGTAAGGAGGGGGAAGAATGATTGCAATATTAAAACGAGAATTAAAAGCATATTTCACCTCCATGCAGGCGTATATCTATTTGGCGTTATTTGTATGCGTGACCGGCGTGTTCTTTTCGTTGATTTGTATTAACTATGGATATAATGATTTTGCGGCAAATGTACTGAGTAATTTCTATTACATGATATTTATTTATGCCATTGCCATACCGATTCTGACGATGCGTATGTTTGCGGAAGAAAAGAAGCAAAAGACAGAAACTTTATTGCTGACAGCACCGGTTTCCCCATGGGAAATTGTTCTTGGCAAATTTCTGGCCTGTTTTGCAATTTTTTTAATCGGTTTGTTAATTGTAAGTGTATTCCCGGTGATTATTGCGGTAAACGGTAATTTGCCAATTGCCAATACCATTAGCGGTTATGTAGGTATTATATTATTTTCCGGTTGCATGATTGCTGTGGGTACATTGATTTCCGGCCTGACAGAGGAGCCGGTCATTGCCGTAATTGTAAGTGCTGTCTTCGGACTATTTACATTGTTTATTAATGTAATAGTGGCAATTCTTCCGAATGGTGTAATTGCTACCTTTGTGTTTTTTGGAATTGTGATTCTCGGAATCGCAGTATTATTTTACTTGGATACCAAGAAATTGTGGATTTCTGCTGTTGTAGTAATTGCAGGAGCAGTCGTTACAGTAGGATTGTATTTCTGGAAAACGAATTGGTTTCAGTATGGCTTAACCAATTCTCTGAACTGGTTATCCATTGAAAAGAGATTTGAGGAATTCATTAACGGAGCCATTAATTTGTCTTCGGTAGTATACCTGTTATCAGTAACTGCAATCTGCCTGTTTGTGACAACAAGAGTCATCGCAAGCAGAAGATGGCGATAAGGAGGTGGCAGATATGAAAATGAATCAAAAACTAAAACTCGGTATTTGGTCTTCCGTATCCATTGTAGTTGTTGTAGCGGTTGCCATTGTCTTGAATATTCTGGTTGGAGCGTTGAATATTTCCTTCGATATGACGCCGAAGAAGATTTATACCGTTTCCGAGCAGACCAAGAGTATTGTACAAGGCTTAGAACAGGATGTTACCATTTACATTATCAGTTCCGAGGATGCATTTTCTCTGGATTACAAGCAAATCGTCCAGCAATATGAGCGGTACAGCAATCATATTCAGGTGGTGTACCGGGACTTAACTTTGTATCCGGGCTTTGCTTCCCAGTATGCAGGGGATAAAGAAATCAATATAGACAGTATGGTGGTAGTCTGCGGTGACAAATACGTATATTTAGATTCTGCAGAATTCGTAGATATTATTGTTAGTGAAGATTACTATTCCTATGATGTGGAATATCAATTGGAAGGACTATTAACGGCTGCCATTAATCAGGTAAATGACGGAGAAACCTCAATTATCTATCAGACTATGGGGCATAACGAATATACCTTATCAGATAGTGTGGTAGCTCGTTTATTGCGTGACAATTATTCCGTTGCGAATCTCAGTCTAACGAATCAAGATGCAGTGCCTGAGGATGCTGATGTGGTGTTGATTAACTCGCCGACGGATGACTTCTCGAAGGCTGATTGTGACAAGCTACGGGACTATATGGCGCAAGGCGGTAATGTATATGTGATTCTAGAAGCAGAGGTTGTCTTGGAGAATCTGGAAGGTCTGACAGAAGATTACGGAATTCAGGTGGCAGAAGGAATTGTTATGGAGCAGAATGCTTCTATGATTTATGGTGCCGGTTCCGAGCAGGCAACTCCGACCTACATTCTTCCGATTATTGAAGATACAGAAATTACCCATGAGTTTTGTGAGAATCATTTGGCAATGATTGTTCCGGTTGCAAAAGGTCTGACTACTAAGAATACCTCCGGATATACGGTTACCGGTTTGTTATCCACTTCAGATTATGCATATTCTAAGGTAAATCTGAGTTCATCCTATATATCCAGAGAAGATGGGGATATTGTAGGACCATTTTATCTGGCTGCACTGTCAGAGAAGGAAGATGCAGGAACTATGATTGTATTGTCCTGCTCGAATGTATTAGCAACGGATGTAGATGAATTGGTTGTGGGTAACAACAGCGATTTCTTTGCCAATGGCTTGAATTATATGTTGGGTGATACAGACAAGATTGCGACTCGCAGCAATGCAGTAACTGTTGACATGAATGTGTACGGAGCCAGTCAGGCATATATTATAAGTGGAATTACAGTAATCGGAATACCTCTTGTCATTCTCGGTATCGGTATTGTAATCGGAATCTTGCGGAAGAGACGGTCTCAGAATTGGAATCGCACTTCGGTAGAAGCAGAAGATACAGAAGCATCAGAAACATCCGACACATCAGAAGTAGAAGATTTGGAAACTAAAACAGAAGAGACGGAAGTGTCAGTATCCGACGATTGATTCAATTACCTACTAAGTAGATAAGAATACTCCTGCAGTAGGTAAAAAAGCAGTTCAAAGGCAGAAAAATGCCTACTAGGAAGGCAAGTACCACTATACAGTAGGTAAAACAATTGAAAATGTAGATTAAAGTACCTACCAAGGCTTAAGAATTCACACCTTGGTAGGTATTTGTGTTTTTTGGGGAAATATAAATATTCCGTAACAGAGTAAAATCTTTCATTATTTACGATCTCGGTATACCAAGCGATAAATTGTAAAAGTCAGGCAAGCAGTTTGAATCAAATAACTAATCATCATACCCCACATAAAGCCGGTCAACCCCATTGTCGGCACCAACCAAAGAATAAATCCAATTCGGATTCCAATGCCTAGTATAGAATAGAGAAGATTAACGGTTGCTTTACCCAGCCCGTTCATAATGCTGGCAAGACAGGCGGAAAGATAGATAAATGGACAGAGCAAGGCGAATTGAAATAACAAATCCCCGGCAGTTGGGCTGTCAAACAAGAAGATTCCGGCCCATCGTCCAAAGCACAACAGGAACACAGTGCTGGCAACACCAATCAGAATACAAAAACGCAGACTTTTTCGGATGATATTCCGGATAGTGGTTAAATGCTCGCTTTTGTATTCAGAGGAAATAGCAGGTAGTAGCATGGTTGCCAGGGAAGAGGTAAGAGTAGTTGGAAACATAATGCAAGGTAGTACCATTCCGGTTAAGGTTCCGTACAAAATAAGAGCAGCATCTCCATTCTGCAGATATAGATTCAGCATGTGCGGAATCAAGATTGCTTCTAAGCTTTGCAGTGCAGTTAAGGATAAGCGGTTAGTGGTAAGGGGAATGGCGTCTTTGATTAATTCCTGTCCATAAAATTTCATATTACAATTCTGTAGTTCCGATGATTTCTTAGTAAAGGTCTTTATGTAACATACAATCATCCACACACAGGAAAAGCATTCACCAATCACAATTCCATATACAGCAAAATATGCCCGCGGCTCACCTTGAAGAATGAGAGTGGCTATGAAATATACACCACCGATTTTTGCCACCTGTTCGATGAGTTGCGACCAGGCGGTTACACCGGACTTTTGAATACCGATATAGTACCCGATTAAGCACCCCTTTACAGAAACGAATGGAAACGCAAAGCATAAGATGCGAAGGCAGTCTGCACATTCTGTGGAGTGTAAAATCTGCAAGCTAATCCATTCTGCACAGAAATAGACAACAATACCGCATAGAGTGGAAAGAGTCGTGGAAATCACCAGTGCTGTTCTTAACAAGCATTTATGAGCATGATTTGATTGGAAATCCGGTCTTGCGATTTGTCTGGTTAATGCTGTTTGAATACCCTGACAACACAAGCTAAAGATAACCATATAAATGGGGAAAATCATCTGATAGATGCCAAGCTCTCTGGCACCGAACAGGTCTGTTAAGAATATTCTATTATAGAACCCTAAAAAGCGGGAAAGAATCCCGGCTGCAGTGAGAATAAAAGTGCCTTTGATAATGGAGTTCTTGGTGGAAGATGTCATAGAACGGCCTCAGACGGTTCTTAATTATCATTATATGGGGGTTTGCTTAAAACATGACAATTATAGATAGGGAGTGATAGATATGGCTGGAATTTATCTGGATCATGCGGCAACAACCGCAATGCGACCGGAAGTGGAAGAAGCAATGCGACCGTATTACAGCAAGCGTTTTTACAATCCCTCCAGTATGTACCGGCCCAGTCAGGAAGTAAAAAAACAGATAGAGAACGTACGAGCTCAAATTGCATCTGCCATAGGAGCCTTGCCGGAAGAAATTTATTTCACTTCCGGAGGTACCGAAGCGGATAATTGGGCATTAACTGCATTTGCAAAAACGGGAAACCGATATAGTCCGCATATTATAACCTCAACCATTGAGCATCACGCCATTGGGCATACCTGCAAACGACTAGAACAGTCCGGTTGTCAGGTCACGTATTTGCCGGTAGACGGAAGGGGTCGCATTCATGTAGAGGATTTGAAGCGACAGATACGCAAGAACACCGTCTTGATTTCCATTATGTACGCCAATAATGAAATCGGAACTATTCAGCCCATTGATGAAATCGGTGAAATTGCAAGAAAAAATGGGATTCTGTTTCATACAGATGCGGTACAGGCTTGCGGACAAATTCCAATTCATGTGCAGAAGAGCAAAATTGATATATTAAGTGCTAGTGCCCACAAATTCCGCGGTCCGAAGGGTGTCGGTTTCATTTATGTGCGAAAAGGCCTTCCTTTGCGGAATCTGTTAGAAGGCGGCGGTCAGGAGCAGGGCTTACGGGCAGGAACGGAAAATGTACCGGGAATCATAGGTATGGGAAAAGCACTGGAACTGGCAGTTGCCAATATGGAAGAGCGTCAGAAGAAAGAAACAATCCTCCGTGATTATACAATACAACGAATTAAGCGGGAGATACCTTATACCAGAGTGAATGGTCATCGCTGGTACCGGGTGCCAAATAATATAAATGTATCCTTTCGCTTTGTGAATAGCGAATCCCTGTTGGTTTTGCTGGATATGGAAGGGATTTGCGCTTCCGGAGGCTCCGCCTGTAATTCCGGTTCCAATGCGCCATCCCATGTAATAACAGCCATTCGGACTCCGGAAGAATATCAAAATGGTGTGCTGCGTCTTACACTAGGAGAAGAGAATACCTTGCAGGAAATGAATCGGGTGGTTGATGTGCTGAAGAAAACCGTACAGGAACTAAGAAAAGAATCACCGGAATATGAAGATTTTTTGAAACAAGAGAAAGCAACACAGTAAAAAGCAAACATCCCTCTCAGAAAACAGTCATAAATCATCAATCGTTTTCTGTGAGGGATGTTTTTTAAGATTCCAGAGAATAAAACTCCGGTTTTCGATTCTTATATAAAGCATAGTAGCGGAAGCCACAGGAGAGTAGTACCTGCTCGGCTACATCAAATCCGTATGCAAAATGCTCCGGCGTATGGGCATCACTACCAATGGTAATTATTTCTCCGCCTAAATCCTTGTACATATGAAGAATATCCTTGTGAGGATGCGGATATCCCAACCCCTTGGCAAGTCCGGCGGTGTTCATCTCAATGCCTTTTCCGTCCTGAATCAGTTTTGTTAATATGGCTTCAAACACCTCAGCGTAATCGGCAAAGTCCCATTTCATGGTTTTGTCCGGACCGTAACGCACCACATAATCCAAATGTCCGTATACATCAAAATCTTGAAACTGTTGAATATTTTCATAAATGGATTCAAAGTATTCCAGATAAGCTTCTTTTTGAGAACGGCCTTCATAATAATCCGGATAGTAAGGATCCATGCCGCGAACCAGATGGGAAGAACCAATAATAAAATCAAAAGGATACTTCTTGGTATAATCCGCTAATTTGTTTGAAATATGGCTCATAAGGCCAAGCTCTACACCGGTACGGATTTCAATTCTGTCTGCATATTCCTCCTTATATCGAAGCAAATGCTCTAAATAACTTGGAGTATCTAATTGGAATTCCAGCCCGCCGGCTGCATCCTTCGGAAAATCAATATCATGATGGTCGGTCAAATAGAAATAGGACATTCCCTTGTGAATTGCCTGTTCTATGATAGCTGTTACTGACGCATTGGAGTCACTGGAAAACTCTGAATGCACATGACAATCTGCAAGAATCATAATGAATGCCTCCTTTGTATATCTTATTGGTCTGTCATTGCATTTTGGCAGACACAATATTCATTTAATTATATCATAAGTAAGATGAAATAGTAATAAGAATTGCAAGAAAGGGACAGAATACGTGGGATAGAAGCAGTAA
>JAFTZJ010000026.1 GCA_017461045.1 Lachnospiraceae bacterium
GTTTAAGCGTTCCTTTAAATGGTTTCTTTTACTCATGTTATAAAATCTCCTTTGTTTTCTGATGTATTAAGTCGCCAAACTCATATACATCATACGGGGAGATTTTATTTTTTTCAAATTTCATGTTCTATAGGAATGCTTATTTTGCAAGAATTATAAATGAGAGAAAATGTGTCCCATTTTTTCTTCTTTTGTTTTCATGTAAAATGCATCATACTTTTGTACCGGAACTTCAATCGGTACCCGTTCTTTAATCTTGAGACCATATCCGTCCAAACCGTAAATCTTGCTTGGGTTATTGGTAAGAAGTCGTAATTCCTTGATTCCCAAATCCCGAAGAATCTGAGCTCCCAACCAGTACTCCCGTAAGTCCGGAGCAAAGCCTAAATCTAAATTGGCTTCTACGGTGTCGCGGCCTTTTTCCTGTAATTCATAAGCCTTCAGTTTGTTAATTAACCCAATGCCTCGGCCTTCCTGACGCATATAGAGTAACACTCCTCGGCCTTCTTTTTCGATTTGACGCATAGCATTTGCTAATTGTTGTCCGCAATCGCATCGTAAGGAACCGAATACGTCGCCGGTCAGACATTCGGAATGAACCCGGCAAAGTACATTCATGCCATCGCCGATGTCTCCCTTGACTAATGCGATGTGATGTTCTCCGGTAATGTCGCTGACATAGCCATAAGCCTTAAAGGTACCGAACTCGGTTGGCAGATTTACTTCTGCTTCCCGTACCACATGCTTTTCCTGAAGGCGGCAATAATCCTGTAAATCCTTAATGGTAATAAAAGCAATATTGTATTCTTTGGCAATTTCGATTAACTCCGGTGTCCGCATCATGTGTCCGTCTTCGGCCATGATTTCACAGCAAAGACCGCAAGGCTTTAATCCTGCCAGGCGCATTAAATCAACGGTTGCTTCTGTGTGGCCATTTCGTACCAACACACCGCCTGCCTTGGCTACCAGTGGGAACATGTGTCCCGGTCTTCGAAAGTCATTTGGTTTGGCATCCTCAGCAACTGCTTTCATAGCAGTGATGGAACGCTCATAAGCAGAGATTCCGGTGGTAGTATCTACGTGGTCGATACTAACTGTAAATGCGGTGCAATGATTGTCCGTATTTTCGGAAACCATCTGTGGAACGTTTAATTTGTCCGCCAGTTCTTTGGACATAGGCATACAGATTAGACCTTTTCCGTGAACGGCCATAAAATTAATGTTTTCACCGGTAGCAAATTCAGCTGCACAGATGAAGTCGCCTTCGTTTTCGCGGTCCGGATCATCTGTACAAAGAATGATTTTCCCGGCACGTAATTCTTCTAATGCATGCTCTATGGTTGAAAATTCAAAATCCATGTTGATTCCTCCTTGTTGTATTTGAATTCATATTAGCTAAGTTATTGTTTTCCAATCGTTTGAACTTTCCGGTTAAAATCCGTGTTCCCGCAGAAAGTCCATGGTAATGCCTCCGGATGCAGCGGAAGCAGGAGTGGATTCTGTAGAAGGATTTCCGCTGTAAGGAAGTAATAACTTCTCAACGTATTTTCCAACAACATCATTTTCCAGATTTACCACATCTCCCGGTCGGCTTTTTAACAGAGTGGTTTCCTCGCCGGTATGCGGAATAATAGAAACCTTAAATACAGAGTCATCCACGTAAGCAACGGTCAGGCTGATGCCGTCAATGGCAATGGAACCTTTGTTGACAATTAAGTGGAGAATGGACGCCGGAGCTTGAATGGTTACCCAAACGGCGTTCCCTTCCGGTTCTAAGGCTTGAATGGTTCCGGTTCCGTCAATGTGACCGCTGACAATGTGACCACCGAAGCGGCCATTTGCCGCCATGGCTCGTTCCAGATTCACACTGGCACCTATAGGCAGGCTGCCCAAATTGGTTTTGCGTAAGGTCTCGGCCATAACATCTGCAACGAAGCTGTCTCCTTGCAATTTTGTAACGGTTAAGCATACGCCGTTAACGGCAATACTGTCTCCGATATTCGTACCTTCCAGTACCTTTTTTGCTTTTATTTCTATGAAACCGGAGGTCTGATGACCAATAATTTTCTTCACTGTACCGGTTTCTTCTATGATACCTGTAAACATAGGGATGTATACTCCTTTCAGTCACAATCATACTCAATTAATACGTCTGTACCAAAGGTCTGTACCTTTGGGTTGGTAAGCTTCAGGCTTTCGGCAACGGTTTCTATGCCTGCACCACTGACTGGTGTATATTCATTGACGCCGCCGAATATTTGAGCTCCCACATATGCATATACATGATGTACCTGCTTTTCTTTTACAAAAGCGGCATTGATGCGTCCGCCACCTTCCACTAGGATGCCGTCAATGTCCTGTTGCCCAAGCTTGGTTAATAAATCCGTTATATCGATGGTTCCGTTAGCTTCCTTTACGAACAGAACCTGTACACCTTTGGCTTCTAAAGTGGCCTGCTTTCCTTGAGGATCATCAATACAGGCAACAATTACCGGTGCTTGATTGGTTGAGTTACATAACTGACAATCGATTGGTATGCGCAAATGACTGTCGCAAACAATTCGTACCGGATTTCTGCCCTCCGGAAGACGGCAGGTAAGCAACGGATTGTCTTGCAAAACTGTGCCGATTCCAACCAGAATTCCTTTGTAGTAATTCCGTAGCTGATGCACATGGTTTCTTGCAACCTCTCCGGTAATCCATTGGGATTCTCCGGAATTCACTGCAATTTTTCCGTCGGCAGTCATAGCATATTTTAATGCAACGTATGGCATTTTATTCTGAATGTAATGGAAGAAAACCGGATTCAGAGTATCGCATTCCTCTCGCAAGAAGTTTTCTTCAACTTCAATTCCGGCTTCCCGCAGAAGCTTTGCTCCTTTGCCGGCAACCTTTGGATTCGGGTCTCTGGAACCGATTACCACCTTGGCCAGCTTATTTTCAATGATGGCTTCTGTGCATGGTGGAGTTTTGCCATAATGGCAACAAGGCTCCAAGGTGACGTAAATGGTTGCACCCTCCGGGGATTCCGTACAATTTGCCAAGGCATTTCGCTCCGCGTGTAGCCCACCAATATATTGGTGATAGCCTTCGCCGATGATTTTATCATTTTTAACAACCACCGCGCCAACCATGGGATTCGGATTGGTTTTACCTGCTGCCAGAGTGGCAAGCTCTATGGCGCGCCGCATGTAACGTTGGTTACTCATAGCCAGCCCTCCTTTGAATTGGCTTCTGAAATGGATTCTATATAATTCTTTGTGTGGTGCATGATTACCGAGAGATGTTTAATATCATCTAAAACATTGCAGGTTTCCAGGGAATGGTTTCCCTGCTCTGTAATATAGAGCGGAAGTCCCAGCTTTTCGCAACCTTGCTTCAAAATTTCCATATTCGCAAAGGGGTCTGAAGTGCCGGTAAATACAATTCCTTCCTGCTTCATATAGTCTAAGGATTCTGTAACCGGTGTATAGTAAATGTTATGAGCAGTCAAGTGGTGTTTTCTTGCAAAAGTCGGAGCAACTGCTGTTCCAAGGCTTTTGGAAATGAATAAAAGCTCCTCGTATTTTGAAAAATCTATATCCTGCAATTCTGTTTCAATCTGAACCAAGGCACTGTCAAAGGCCTGTTGCATTTCTTCCCGGGTACCCCGAAAGGTTCCTTTTGATGAGCCATAGGTTAATTCACGAACTTCAAATCCGTATTCCTTGGCAAGCTTCTTGCTATAATATAAAAGTGGCTTGTCGGTATGATATCCCACACCCGGAAAAATAACGGCTAATTTCATAAAGAACCTCCTTGCGTGTAAATTCTGTCATATGGGCAATTGTCGGAACAATAGAATTCTGACGAAACTAAAAAATGCCCTGAATTCTTTCAGGGCATGCGTCATACAAAAGAAAAACCGGAATACAAAGATTCCGAAGCACTTAGATTTCTTCTCACATCCAGACTATACTGTCGGCTTCGGAATTACACCGAATCATGCCTTGCGGCTCGCGGGCTGTACCGCCGGTAGGGAATTGCACCCTGCCCCGAAGAATTATTCATTTAATCTATTGCCTATTGTACTCGTATGAAGATGGTTTTTCAAGAACTTTTGTTATTTTTCCTTTTATAACGCAGTTTAGAATAATTTAACTTGAATTTCTTAAGGTATTCCTCTATGATATACAAGGATGACAAACAGAAGTAGAATCGCTGTTGATTAGAAAATAGATTGGAGAATAGTTATGTCAAATCATGGTACATTTGGAGAAAATAATCCGGTTTGGAGAGCCATAAGCCGTTTTGCGGATATGATGGTAATCGGAATTATATTTTTGGTTTCGTGTCTTCCGATATTTACGATTGGTGCAGCACTGAGTGCATTTTATTACACCGCCATGGATTCCTTACGGAAGGAAGATGGATATATTTTCAAACGATATTTTCGTAGCTTTGCAAGCAATTTCAAAAAAGGAACTATTTTGTGGCTGATTATGTTAGTAATCGGTGGGATTTTGGGATTGGATGTGTATTTCTGGGTAACAAATTCAGAAATGCAGATTGCAAGTGTAATGTTTGGAATCAGTATTATTTTAGCAGTTATATGGTTTATGACCTTTGTTTTTGTGTTTCCATTGCAAGCCAGATTTGAAAATACAGTCGGTAAGACAATTCAAAATGCGTTCTTAATTGCAATCACACATTTGCCATTTACCATCGCAACAATGATTTTGATTGTGGGATTGGCCTTTTTATGCTACATTTCGTGGTTAGCAGTTTTTGCTATGGTACTGTTTGGCGTGGGTGTAGTTGGTTATCTGTTAGTATATAATTATGAACGGTTATTTAAGAAATGTGGATTTATTGATGAAAATGATGGTAAAATTGAAAATGATGATTATGATTTCGAGATAGAAGTTGATTATGAAGCATTGCATAATCAAAAGAATTCAGAGGCAGAAGAAAATATAGAAGAAGATGAGTCTGACGAAGACAATGAATAAAGAGAATTCGTAATGGTGTCCAATTGATATACAGGAGATGAAGAGTGATATGATTAAGAAACCATTTGTAACAAAAACACAATTAGATGCGATTGTAAAGCAGTATCCAACGCCGTTTCATTTGTATGATGAAAAGGGGATTCGGGAGAATGCCAGAAAGCTAAAGCAGGCATTCGCATGGAATCCGGGATTTAAGGAATATTTTGCGGTAAAGGCAACACCGAATCCGGCAATTTTGAAGGTTTTGCAGGAGGAAGGTTGCGGTGTAGATTGCTCCTCTTTGACAGAACTTATGATGTCTGAACGTTGCGGATTTCGTGGAGATGAGATAATGTTTTCATCCAACGAAACACCGGCAGAGGAATATATCAAGGCAAGTCAGTTAGATGCAACCATTAATCTGGATGATATTACCCATATTGATTTCTTGCAGGAATGTGTAGGAATTCCGAAGAAGATTAGCTGTCGTTTTAATCCGGGTGGCGTGTTCTCCTTGGGAACCGACATTATGGATAATCCGGGAGATGCGAAGTATGGCATGACCAAGGAACAGTTAATGGAGGCATATTCCAGATTGAAGGAATTGGGTGTGGAAACCTTCGGTATGCATGCGTTCTTAGCAAGTAATACCGTAACCAATGAATACTATCCGACGTTAGCTAAGATCTTGTTTGAATTAGCAGTTGAGATCAAAGAACAGACCGGCGTGCAGTTGAACTTTATTAACTTGTCCGGCGGCGTGGGTGTTCCGTATACACCGGATAAGGAGCCGAATGATATTTTGGCAATCGGTGAAGGTGTGCACAAGGTATATGATGAGGTGCTGGTACCTGCCGGAATGGGAGATGTAAAGATTTTCACAGAATTGGGACGATTTATGTTGGCACCATACGGACACTTGATTGTGAAGGCTGTTCACGAAAAACACACATATAAGGAGTATATTGGAGTAGATGCATGTGCAGTAAACCTTATGCGCCCTGCCATGTATGGTGCTTACCATCACATCACGGTTATGGGAAAAGAAGATGCGACCTGCGACCATGTATATGATGTAGTTGGCTCTTTGTGTGAGAACAATGATAAGTTTGCAATTGACCGTAACTTGCCGAAGATTGACAAGGGTGATTTACTTGTAATTCATGACACAGGTGCTCATGGCTTTGCAATGGGATATAATTATAATGGTAAGTTAAAGTCTGCAGAGCTTCTGCTACAGGAGGATGGCTCTGTACGAATGATTCGCCGGGCAGAGACGCCGGAGGATTACTTTGCAACATTAGAAGGATTTTGGGAATAATAGGAGGAAAATAAAATGGCAAATCCAGTAGTAACAATCACAATGGAAAATGGTGACGTAATGAAGGCGGAGTTATATCCGGAAATTGCACCGATTTCTGTAAACAATTTTATCTCGTTAATTAAGAAGGGCTACTATGATGGTTTGATTTTCCATCGTGTAATCAGTGGCTTTATGATTCAGGGCGGATGTCCGGAAGGAATTGGTACCGGTGGTCCTGGTTACAGCATTAAGGGTGAGTTCACCATGAACGGCGTAGCAAATGACTTAAAGCATACAGAAGGTGTATTGTCTATGGCACGTGCTATGCATCCGGATTCAGCAGGTTCTCAGTTCTTTATCATGCACAAGACATCACCACATTTGGATGGTTCTTACGCAGCATTTGGTAAAATCATTGAGGGTATGGATGTTGTAAATAAGATTGCAGAGACCAGAACCGATTATTCTGACCGTCCGGTAGAAGACCAGAGAATGAAAACCGTTACCGTAGATACCTTTGGTGTGGAGTATCCGGAACCGGAAAAAATGTAAGTAAACAAGGAAACAGATGAATTCGTATAAGCAAAGGTGGTACAAATGAAGAATCCAAAACCATTAATTGTCATATCCGTTATCTTAGTTGTAATTCTTGCAAGTATGATTTATGGATATAGTCAATATAAGATTTATCAGGATGAATACCAGGGAATGGAAACCACAGCAGGAGAAGATGTGGTGATTGTAGTTCCGGAAGGGGCGACAACCAAGCAGATAGCACAGATTTTGAAGGATAACGGCTTGATTCAGTTTCCGTCTGCATTCGTAAAGCGTGTAAAGGAATCTGAATACCGTGGTTTATTACAACCGGGTGAATTCACTTTGAATACCGGTATGAATACATGGGAAATGATTGAAATACTGGGCTATGTTGCACCGGCAAAAACAGTGGTTGCAACGGTAACGTTCCCGGAAGGATTTTCCATTGAGCAGATGGCGGCAAGAGTAGAAGCAGAAGGAATCTTTACAGCTGATGAATTTTTGGCTGCTGTAGAAGAAGACACATATACTTATGACTTCTTAGAAAGTATTCCGGAAGGAACAACCATTAAATATCGTTTACAGGGCTTCTTATTCCCGGCAACCTATGACATCTATGATGATACAACTGCTCATGATTTGGTTGATATGATGTTGCAGAAGTTTGACCAGGTATATTCGGAAGAAATGCGAGCTCAGGCTACTACAATGGGCTATTCTGCATTTGAATTGGTGAATCGTGCTTCGATTGTAGAACGGGAAGCAAAATTAGATGAAGAGCGTCCAATCATTGCAGGCGTTATCAATAACCGTTTGGATCAGGGAATGATGCTTCAAATGTGTCCGACAGTATTATATCCGGTTACAGACGGAATGTATGATAAGGGCGAAGTAACCTATGATGATTTGGAAGTAGTTTCAGCATATAATACCTATAAGAACACAGGGCTTCCGGTTGGACCGATTTGTAGTCCGGGTGAGACTTCCTTACGGGCGGTCTTATATCCACAGGAACATACCTACTTGTATTATCATGTAGAAAACGAAGAAACCGGTAGTCATATCTTTACAGAGACTTATGAAGAACATGTAATTACACAGTAATTGTTAGAAATAAAAAAGGGTTGTTGCACTGATTAATTCGTGTAACAACCCCTTTTTTAGTTATTCTTTATGAATGTGGTTTCCGTCGCCTCTTATTATCAGTCCCTCAACATACTCGTAAGTATCTAAGGAATACGAACTGAAACGATTGCCGTTAATCAGATACAGATAATCATCAATGTATAATCCGCGGATATTATAGAAATTAGTGCTGTATTCTGCTATGCCGTCGGCCAGAATTTCATCCTCGGAAAGTGCACACGTGAATTCTTCATGGAAGCCTTTTCCTTCAACATAAGAGTAAATGGCGTAGGCTTCTACGTACTCATACGTTGTTTCGTCATAACACTCTGTATAGAAGCCAATAAGGTTCATTTCCGGATCAATTAACAGAGACTTGTGATTGTACTGTGCAACGGAATAGTAGGCATTTTTCAATACGGTTTTGTCTGCCTCTGTAATGTTATACGGGTCGGAAATATCGAACATGGATAACTTTAATCCCATGAATTCTCCGGTAATCGGATTAATTTCCTCACCGAATCCAAAAAGCAAATCCTCAGAATAGAAATGTAAATAGTTAGAAAATCCCGGTATTTTTAAGGCGTCCATAATCTCTGGATTCTCCGGGTCTGACAAATCCACTGCGAACAGAGGGTCAGTTTCCCGGTAGGTAACAAAGTAACCAACATCTCCCATAAAGCGGGCGGAATATACCCGTTCATCCGGTGCCAGATTATCAATGGTGCCAACCAACTGCATTTGCTTGTTAATTACATAAAGGGCATTTTCATTGTCAACAGTAGCAACCAAACGTAAGTATCCGTCGTATTCGTCCATAGAGAATTGATTTAGTAAATATCCATCTACAGCAATCGAACCTTCCGGCTGGATAATTCCGTCCTTATAATGGAATCTTAAAATTTCTGTTTGGTATCCCTCGGTACCATAAACGCCGCCCCAGGTGGTTTGAGCAAAAAAGATATGCTCCGTACTTACATAGTAGGTTCCGGTTCTGGATAACACCGCCTTAGAGCTGACAAAGGAGTCTGCTTGGTTAATATCCATACCCGTCATGATTTGATAAATAGAAGCGTTCGGACAGGTAGGTAAATAAATATCCGGACATAACAGTAGTTCTCCGTTTACGTTAGGAACATAGGCTTCATAGGCACGATGGTGATTTGGTACCTGAGTATGCTTAATAGAAAATGTGTACAAGTATCCGTCCACCAGACGAGAACTATTGTAGCTTCCGTCTTGAGAAGTGACGCCAAGAACCTTTGGTTTAGAAGGGGTGCTCACATCATAGGTTAGGATATATGTGATAGAGAGACTATCCGGTACACCATAACTGACTTGTCGCCAGGTTCCGTTTGTCTGAGTTCCGACACATAACAGAATCAATCTGTTATCACAGATATACATTTCCCGGATGTTGAAATCATCACAAGCAATGGCTTTGCTGATTTCTTCCGGAGATATAGTTGCAGCTGCACGTAATGTGCCGTTGTCTGCTTTTGCAATAGCTACGGCATTCGTGGTGTAGTCACGCTCTGAGTAGCAGGAATAAATGTAACTGCCATCTGTTTTTACAATATCTGCTTCTGCCACAGCCTCCACTTGGTTATTCGTATCGGAATACCGATGGGTATCGGTGGTATTGGTGGCACTGGAACCAGCCTCGGTGGAGTCGAAAGAAGCACCATCGGAAGCTACAGCATTTTCCTGTATTGCCCCATCTGTTTCAAAATAAATCTCCGGTTCGGAAAATTCGTCAAGAATACCGAATAATTCCTTGTAGTCCTCCGGTGTGGCAATCGGATGATTTCCAGCATTACAATCGCCGGTCTCATCAATAGATTCCGCACACGCTGAGTCATCTTCAAACACCGCGTTATCGGCAACTTCATTTTTTTCTGTATCCATAGCGTTGCCCTCCATAGAAGAGGAGTCCATGGAATTATTTGGCTGTTGGTTAAGACCGATAATAATCGCCGATGTGATTATACCAAGCAGAGCAAAGCTTGCGGCGACATTCATCCACGGATGCTGATACCAGCGTTTGCGGCGGGGTGGTTCGTTTAGGTTATCTAAAATATGTTCCGGTGAAAGGCTTTCGGGAATCGGTGTTTCTTCAGTGATTTCCCGAATCCGTTGTTGAAAATCTTGTTCGTTCATCTGCAATTCTCCTTTCAAATAATATGTAAATCAGCTTCCATCTTGTCCATGGCACGACTTTTTATGGAACGTAATGTGCCGGCTTTCATATTCAGAAGCTTTGCGGCTTCTTCGTTGTTGTATCCGGCAAAAATAGTCATGGAAAGAATGAGCCGTTCGTTATGGTTTAATTTGGCAAATGCGTTTCGGACATCTTGGATTTCAGCATAATTTCGGTCCGGTATATGAATCTCAGTGTTTAATTCTAAGGTGCGATTCGTATAACGTTTTAGTTGCATTTTGCATTTATTTGTCAAAATCTTAAAAATCCAAGGACGAAAGGCAGACGCGGAACGCAGCTTACGAATTGAGGAATAAGCATCTGCAACTGTATCGCTTACCATATCTTCTGCATCCTCCGGATTGCCCAGAGTATAAAGTGCAAAACGATACAAGTCCTTATAAACCATTGTATATAATTGAGCAAATGCTTCGCTGTCTCCTTGGCTGGCACGGCGAACCAGTAATTCTTCCTGTGTGTCCATGCAGGTCCTCCTTTCTGAAATGCATTTCTGATTAATTAGTGTTCGAAATTAAGCAAAGTGTTGCATGAAAATATTAAAAAAGCAAGAAAAAGTTAAAAATGCATGAAAATGAGTCAAATTTGACTGAATATGAAAAAATACATAAAAAATGTTGACATTTGAAGTATAGAGGCGTATGCTAGAAATAGCGTTTTATACTTATTTATAAGGGAAACTAGGGAATTTAGGGAGGTTACTATGAAATTAGAATTATTAAAGCATTCTTTTCGTGACAACAGAAATGTAATGGAATATCAGACACAACCGGGTGAAATGATGGAAGGTCCGGTGTTAAAGCAATTTAAGGAAGGCAAGATTCCGGGCGTATTGATGATGGGTGCAGCCTATGAAGATGGCCGGAACTATATGTATGCGTATGTGGATGATAAGGATACATTTGCCGGCCGATTAGAGGATGTAGTTACACAGGAATTGATTTTAACCTCGTTTGAAAGTATTGTCAGCACATTGATTCGTATGGATGAAGCAGGAATTAATCTTGCATATGCAGTGCTTGATACAAAGGGAATCTATATAGATGATGAAGCAAAGAAGGCAAGATTGGTTTGTATGCCAACTAAGAATGCAACCTCTGAGGTCGAGCAGTTGCCGGAATTCTTCCGTAATATTTTGGCTAATGCAGTTTATTTGAATAGTGATGATGGAAATTATGTTGCAAAATTATTGACTGCAGTGAATCGGGAATTTGAATTTAAGTCGTTCCTGCGCACTTTGCATGGTTTGATGATGGATGCAGGAATTGAGATTGTTGAAGAGACAATAGAAGAAGAACCGGTAGAACCAGTAGTGGCAGAACCGGTAGCAATGCCAGTAGTCGAACCGATAGTAGCAGAGCCGATAGTAGAAGCAATGGCAGAACCAATAGTAGCAGAGCCGGTAGTAGAAGCAATGGCAGAACCGGTAGTAGCAGAGCCGGTAGTAGAACCAATGGCAGAACCGGTAGCAATGCCAGTAGTAGAACCAGTGGCAGAGCCGGTAGCGCCGGCGACACCAGTAATGCCGGAAGTACCGGTACAACCGGTTGTTTCAGCAGCAGGTGTAATTGTGGAAGATGAAATTGAATTCGAACCGATGCCGGAAGAATTAAGTGCTAAGATTGAACGTATGAATGCGGAAACGACGGCACCGGTAGTAGAACCAGTAGTAGCAGAACCGGTAGCGGCACCGATAGTAGAACCGGTAGTGGCAGAGCCGGTAGCAATGCCAGTAGTAGAACCAGTAGTGGCAGAGCCTGTAGCAATGCCAGTAGTAGAACCGGTAGTGGCAGAGCCTGTAGCAATGCCAGTAGTAGAACCGGTAGTGGCAGAGCCTGTAGCAATGCCAGTAGTAGAACCAGTAGTGGCGGAACCTGTAGCAGAGCCAGTGGCAGAGCCTGCAGTAGAACCAGTAGCAGAACCGGTAGTGGCAGAGCCTGTAGCAATGCCAGTAGTAGAACCGGTAGCAACACCAGTGGCAGAGCCAGTGGTAGCACCTGCACCAGGACCGGTAGTAACACCATCAATGAGTCCACAACCTTTGATTACACCGGAAGCGGCAGGATTAAAGGCACCAAAGGTTCCAAGTCCACATTTGATAAGAAGTAAGA
Source organism: Lachnospiraceae bacterium (assembly GCA_017461045.1). GTDB lineage: Bacteria > Bacillota > Clostridia > Lachnospirales > Lachnospiraceae > CAG-632. The sequence goes on from JAFTZJ010000026.1 coordinate 12,265, forward strand.
CAGGGGAACGCATTGATTTGCCGGATACAGATTTCATAATTGGTAAGTCTCAAATCGGTGTGAATTATACGGTAACAGATAACTCAGCAGTTAGTCGGGTACATTGTACAATTACTCGAAAGAATGGTGCATTTTATATTCGAGATGAGAAATCAACCAATTGTACCTATGTAAATGGAGAACAAGTACTTCCGGGAACTGAGAAATTATTATTAAATAATTGTAAAATAGTCCTGGGAGATGAAGAATTCACATATAGCTTGTGGTAAATAACCACGATTAAAGGAGAAGAGGGATGAATTTTTTTGCTTCATACAATACAGATATAGGCTTGCGTAAACATACCAATCAGGATTCCATAGCAATTAAAATGCTGGATACCCCTCAGGGTCGTGCTGTATTTGCGGTTGTTTGTGATGGAATGGGTGGATTGGCAGCAGGAGAATTGGCCAGCAAGGAAGTGATTCAGGCTTTTTGTGACTGGTTTGATCATTCATTTGCAAAACAAGCAGCTGATAATGCATTTCAAGTAGAACAGACACTGACAGAATGGAGAGAACTGGCAATCGCAGAGAATGCGAAGTTAGGAGTATATGGTGCTCAGAATAATGCCGGATTAGGTACTACATTATCTGCGTTGTTAATATATCAGAATCAGTATCTGATTGTGCATGTGGGAGACAGTCGTATATATGAAATGAACGCAGAGGGTATGCGTCAGATAACAGAAGATCAATCGGTAGTGGCAAGAGAAATTGCTGCCGGTAGACTGACACCGGAAGAGGCGTTGAGAGATCCGAGAAGAAGTATTTTGTTGCAATGTATTGGCGCGTCGCCTACGGTAGAACCTGCATTTTATCAAGGAAATGTAGAGTCGGAGACAACTTATCTGGTATGCTCAGATGGATTTTGCCATGAAGTGAGTTCGCAGGAAATATATGAAAATATGGGACCGCAAGCATGTGAGAATCCGGTTGTTATGAGACAGAATTGTGTATATTTAACAGATTTAGTGAAGCAAAGAAAAGAGCAGGATAATATATCTATAGTGCTTTTGAAAGCCTATTAAATCAGGGAGAAAAAGATGACAGATAAAGGTACAGTTTTAGACGGAAAATATGAAATATTGAAGGAAATTGGCCGGGGTGGTATGTCTGTAGTTTATGTTGCTATGGACTTGCGACTGAACAAGCAGTGGGCGATTAAGGAAATCAAGGATGACGGCTCTAAGGATACCCAGACGCTTTTGAAAGGATTAGAGCGGGAAGCGAATATCCTGAAGAAGGTAGACCATCCGGTATTACCACGAATTGTTGATATTATCCAGAAGGACAGCAAGGTATACGTTGTCATGGATTACGTGGAAGGTCGTCCGATTAGTGAAGTGCTAAAGGAGCAGGGGGCTCAGCCACAGGAGTTGGTAATTGAGTGGGCAAAGCAGTTGAGTAGTGCTTTGGATTATCTGCATTCCATGAATCCGCCAATCATTTATCGTGATATGAAGCCGTCTAATATTATGTTAAAGCCGGATGGTAATGTGAAGCTGATTGACTTTGGTACAGCAAAGGAATATAAGATAGAAAATAATGCAGATACAACTGCGCTTGGTACCAGAGGGTATGCGGCTCCGGAGCAGTTCGGTGATGCTCAGGGTAGAGGTATCTATAATACCGACGCAAGAACAGACATATACTGTTTGGGGGCAACCTTATATCATATTGTAACGGGAATGAATCCTTGCGAACCACCATATGAAATCAAACCGATTCGTCAGTGGAATCCGGCATTGTCCAGTGGTTTGGAGAAGATATTAATTAAGTGTACCCAACCAAATCCAAATGACCGTTATCAGTCTTGTTCAGAATTGCTGTATGCCTTAGATCATTATGATGAATTGGATGAGCAATTCAAGAAGAAGGAACGAAAGAAGTTTGGTGCTTTTGCAGCGATGGTAGCGTTATGTTTGCTGTTTTCTATTGTATCGGTAACCGGTTTTACAGGCAAGCGAAATATGACCAATGAACACTATATGAGTATAATATCGACTGGTGACGAGTTGCGTTATCGTGGAGATTATGAAGCCGCCATAGCAGAATATCAAAACGCAATTGCAGTGGATTCTCGAAATGAAGAGGCGTATATCCGGATTTTAAGTGTATATACAAATGATTTGGATAATGCAGATAAAGGATTGGAAACAATTGCTTCTTATATCAACAGTAACAAACAATTGACCAAGAATAATCGGCTTCTTTACGAGGTGGGAATGGCTTATTTTGATATGCGAAGCTACGATGCGTCTCTCAAATACTTCCGAATGATTAATGAGAAGAATGACGAATATGGAGAAAATGCGAAGCATTACATAGCGGTGGCAATGATAATGTCCCAGCCAAATCCGGATTATGAGGAACTGGCAGTCGACTTAGCCGAGTTCGAATCCAATAATGCAGGTATGCCGATTGGAGAAGCTAAGTTTATGAATTACAAGATTCTTGGTATGGTTTATACAAGGAATATCAATAATATCGAAGGTGCAGATGAATCGGCGATTCGTGTATTGACGTCTGCGCTGGAGGATTTGACAGAGAATGGAAATGCAATCAGTAATACATCTGAGTATTACTATTATTATAATCTGTATTTGATTTCTGCTTATCAAAGCGTTGCAGAGAATAGTGAAGACACGGCAGAAGCAGAGATTTACTATTATGAAGCGTTGACCTGTTGCGACAACGTATTGTCACAGATTGATAAAGAAGAACGGGCAACCATTTATGAAAATGTATTGATTAGTAAGGCGGAGATTTATGCAGCACTTGGACAACATGCAAATGCAGTTTCAATGTTCAAGGAAGCAGAGGGGCTGATGGGTGAAAATGGTCAGTCTGTATATGTTAGCCATCTGAGATTTTTATATGATGCATATAAAGCAAAGGATCCGGATGTATCCTCCTGGGATGCCCCGGATATCATAGAGGTCTATAACGAAGGTAAAGAAATTCCGGGTATAAGTGAGAATTTCGAGTGGAAGGCACTGGTAAACAGCTTGCAACCACTGCTGAATCGTGTGCCGGAGACTCCGGAGGAGACCGATTTAGAAACAAGTGAAGATGCTGATACAGAAACGGATAATAGTACAGAAACAATACAGGAGGAGTAAGAGATGGCCACGATATTTACCATATTAGCGTATGGCGGATTGGCACTGGCTGTCATCTGCCTCATAATAGCAGCGGTATTCTTCTTTCTATGGGATATACCTAAGATTCTGGGAAATATAACCGGACGTAATGAGAAGAAGAGTATTGAAAGAATTCGAAAAGAAGGATATGAAGCAAATGCTTCAAAGAAAACATCTATTAAAACTGCGGAGGATACCGGAAAGATTCAAGTACGTCTAACCGAAACAGACGAATTGAGTGAAAACAAACCGCCGGTAATTTCGCGAACCAGCTTAGGAAGAGCGCAACAATCCACACAAAAACCGGTGGAAAACATGCAACCAGAAGGGGATGAAACATGGCTGGAAACAGCAGTTCTATCCGGGCAGGAATTAGAGGAAGAAACTTCAGTACTTGCGGCTACACAGGAAAGTGCTGATGAGGAAGAAACTTCAGTGCTTGCAGGAGGGCAGGATTCCGAGGCGGAAACCTCGGTGCTTGCAGCTACACAAACAAATGCCACAGAAGAAGAAACTTCGGTACTTGTAGCTACACAGGTAAGTGTTGCTGAAGAAGAAACCTCAGTGCTTGCAGGAGGGCAGGATTCCGAGGAAGAAACCTCGGTGCTAGCAGGTACACAGGAAAAGGATGACATTATTCGATTGCCGGATGTTGTGTTAACAAAACCGGGAACAGTAACCAGTGTTTTGGATTTAATCATCGTTCATACGGATGATGAGGTTAGTTAGGAGGAAAAGGATGAAGAAGAGAATAAAACAAGGAGTAAAGCGAATAGCCGCCGTAACATTGGCAACCCTGTTGGCGTGGACACCATTTGTGGGCGTACTTCCGGGAACTATAACAAGTACATATGCAGATGATGCCAATACATTTCGGTATTCTAGAGATGCGGGCGTTGCAAGTGTAACTATTGCTAATTCTGCTACAGGAATTCCAGTAATATTTGATCAGGATGAGGATGATGGTACCTTTTATAAGGATGGATTTACAAACACAGAGTATCAGTGTCAAATTGCATTAAGAGATGGGTTTACTTTGGTTGATAATACGAATATAAATTATGACATGCTAACAGTTAGTCAGGAAATGCTAGACAATGACGCATCTGAAGTGGATCTTGTAATTCAGACCAAGCTGAGTGCTGAATTAGATATTACCAATATCATGGCTACCAAGGTAAAAGAAATTTCAAGTGTGACAGTGGGTGATACTTCTCTGCCATCGATTCCTGATGGTACAGGTGGTACTAAGTACACAATCCCTGCAGATACTCTTGCATCTACACCGGTTGTGATAACGCTTACAACGAGTCCGGCTTATTATGGGTCACAAGATGCCGGATATGAATATATGGAGCTGGTAGTAGATGCGGCGGGAAATCAATCCAGAAAATATACCTACACAACAACCGTAGGTGATTTGAAGAATGCTGGTGGAGTAATTGATATTGATGGTAGTTTGAACGATACAGAGCAACTTTTAGTTGTTAATGGTGAAGTTACTTCCAATGCTAGAGTAACGATTAATCCATCTGATTATGGATATGATGATACAACTGTTTACAAGCCGATGTATGAGGGAGAAACATGTACTGTAGTGATAGAGCCAAATAATGGATATAAGGTGGTTGTGCTTGCTGATCCAGAAGAATCGGTGGTAAGGGATAATACTTCACTTGCTATTAGTTATAATATATCTAAGGATACAACGGAAGCTCCGACAGTTGAAATAAAACTTATAGAACCGGATGCAAATGTTGAGATAGCTGGGTATTTGTCTGAATCCGAGTTTGTAATAAGTCAATATTTATTAGATAATCCGGGGAATGCACCTAATAGGTCTTTATATTTTGCGTTAGGTAAAAATGAAAATGAACTATGCGCTTGGTCTAATCCTGTGTCTGATTTTCACAGTGGTGCAAATGGACCTGTGGATATAGAGTTACCTTTGCCGGATGCGTCAGGTGAATACTACATTTATGCAAAGTTTACGAGTATAACAGGTTCTTCAGATGTGGTAGGAGTAAGGGGAATTGGCGCACAACCTATTTATATTGATGTGACCCCGCCGGAAGTTGGTTATGATGAAAGCTATATAAAGATTGGCAATAACCAGTATGGAGAATTCGCGAGCAAAGACAAAGAAGGTACAATTGGTACATTTTGGATAAACAAAGCCGACATAGATGCAGGTGCGGCACTTTCTATTCCGGTAAGTGATAATTACAGCAAAGAGATAACATATACAGTAGATGCAAACCCTACTTGCGATGGTTTTCCAAAAACTGGTAGCCAGACGTCCGGTGAGGCATACAATGGAAGTTTAGAAATTCCGCTTAATCCTGTCATGGATGGTACATGGCTTAATTATTCTATTCAGGACGTGATTGGCTCAAAGGAAAACAATGGCGTAGTAGAAAAATTCGGAAATGAAGCTACAGGCTCTCTTGACTTAAGTAATATTAAGTATGACACGCAGGCTCCTACCCTTGATAATGTATCATTCCAAAATGAAGATGGAACGATTGCAGATACAGATCTTGTTAATTGGCAACCGAAAGCTGTGACAATGACCTTGGCAGGGGTGGAAAACACCGCAGGTAACGGAACCGGTGAAAGTGTTTCAGCTTTACAAGGGGTATATGTTTCAATCAATGGTGTTAAACAATTGATGACCCAAAGTGGGTCCACATACTCACACTCCTTTGATGATACAGGAGACTATGTAGTAGAGATTTATGCTCGGGACAAAGCCGGTAATGAAAGCGAGCATAAGGAGTATAGAATTAAGATTGACAATGACGGTATGTCCAATGCAAAGATTACCTTTGACCCTGTTAGTAATAACTACGGCAATAATTATAGTAGTGAATTTCAGGTGAAGGCTTCTGCTGATTCTTTCTGTGGAGTGAAAGAAGCACAATTCTATTTTGAGAATGCAGATGGCCAGGAACTTTGTCCGGTTATTACATCGAATGTTGTGACGGATAATATAGTAGCAATTACTGCACCTATCGAAGCCTTGGATGGCAATCGTAACATTTATGTAAGAACGGTGATAACAGACCAATTAGGTCGGACGGAAGAAGTGAGAACCACCAATCCGTTCGCATGTAATACCAAGGGAGCTACAATTTCCGTTAGTACCTCAAAGGGCAGTTGGACGAATCAGTATGTTGATGTGCAGATTTCTGCAATTGACAAAACCTGTGGAGTTACAGAAGTAGAGGTATATGTAGATGGCAATCGTGTGAGCGTTACCGATACCAATGCAGACCCAAATGAATTCACAGGTGTTATCCGGGTGGATGCAACCTCCGGTTCCAGTGCAGGTACCAAGATTGAAGTATATGCAACCAATGGTGCGTATACACGAGTAGGACTGCCGACACCGGCATATGTATATGTAGATAAGCAGGCTCCGTCTGTAGGATTTAGTGGAATTAGTGAGGGAAGTGTTTCGAATACCAGTCGCACCTTGCAGGTAAGTGTATCAGATAATATATGGCAGGCGATGGATGGGGTAAGCGTAACAGCAACCAGAACAATTGATGGTAAAACAACAGATGTAGACCTTGCGGATATGGTTATGACCGATGCTACAACACAGAGAGGATATACCTTCTCAGAAGATGGGGTTTACGAGGTGACGGTAACGGCAACGGATGCTGCAGGTAATACAGATACGAAGAAGATTGGCTTCACCATTGACCGTACGGCGCCGGTATTGCAGATTACAGGAGTGACAGAAGGAGATTATCTCGGTAAGGCAGCGAATGTAGGATTTCGGGTTGTAGAAACCTTCTATGAAACCAATCGGGTAACGATTGAGGTAGAACGATCTTATCGTGGAACTACTTCAAAGAAAACCATTCCGTATACCTCAACTGGTGTGAATTCGTTGAATTCATCTGCATTTGGAGAAGATGGTGATTATACAATCACGTTTTCGGCAGTGGATCGTGCAGGTAATGAAGCGACGTCTCAGACAGTGAAGTTTACAGTGGATGTAACGGCACCAAAGGTATCCATGTCCGGTACAAAGGACTATGCAATTACCAGCGAAAACGTAACCTTGAATTTCCAGGTGGAAGAGAACTATTATGAGACAAACAGTGTAACCATCCAGGGAAGCTGTCGTTTGGCAGATGGAAAGACGGAAACGATTCGAGTTATGGGCTGGAATAATACAGCAATTAAGAGCGCAATGACGGAAACCTTTGCAAAGGACGGATACTACACGATTACGATTTCAGCAAAGGATAAAGCCGGTAATAGTACGCAGGAGACCGTGCATTTTACCATTGATACGCAGGCACCGGTAATTGCCGATATGTCCAAGTATGATGGTAAGTACATGAAGAATTTCTCCTTAGAGGAAACCTTAGAGGAATTAATTTCTGAGTTGACAGTGCCGAATGTTCGCATGACACTGAACGGAGAGGCGTATGACGGAAGAGATATTACAGAAGATGGTAAGTATACACTTGTAATTGAAGTTGCGGATGAAGCCGGTTTGACGACAACAAAGACGGTTGAATTTGTAGTTGATAATACCAGTCCAAAGATAATTTTGGGTGGTGTGGAAGATAAAAAAACCTATACAGAGCCGATTGTTATGAATGTGGCATTGGAGAATGAGAATGATGCCTTTGTGGAGATTCTGATTAATGGAGTGGCACAGGAACTGACAGAAGGAAAAACTGTATACGAGTATGTATTTGATGTGTTTGGTGATTACGAAGTAGAGGTTCGGACGATTGACCAGGCCGGTAATGAAAATACACAGACTTTCCAGGTTACTTATGCAGAGCATAAGACATTCCCATGGATTTGGGTATTGATTCCGTCTGTGGTTGTGGCAGCAGGACTTGTTGTAGTACTGTTGGTAAGAAAAAAATAACACAGGAATCATATAGGAAATAAAACAAACAGGGCTATCACTTGAGTGGTAGCCCTGTATTCTTTTGGTTGTCGGGATGATTCAGGAGTAGTTTTATTCCCAGATGGTAAATTCCTTTAACATACCATAGATTTCGTTTTTAGCCTGTTCCAATGCATCTCCCTTTAATCTCCAACCCACAACGCTATTCAGAACCCGTTCCATATCAAAGTATGGAGTATAGACTGCAAAGCCTTGGAAATCAGATTCGGTTATTCCGATGCCTGTACAATAATCTAATAATTGTTTGTATGCAGTCGGGTGCTCCAGAATTCGGATAAATGGTGTAGTAGATTGAAAGTCATATTGGCTATGTCCGGTGACTGTAACGGCAATTGGTTCCTGTAACTGTCGCGAGGATTGTCCAATATAGAACCGATATTCTCCCGGTTCTACTGCCCATTCGTGGAAGGAAGGGTCGTAGGAGGCCAGTGTTTGTACCGGAAGCCGGAATTGTACCGTTTTTGTCTCTCCCGGTTCCAACTCAATCTTCTGAAATGCTTTCAATTCCCGTAATGGTTTATCTAAAGTAGCGACTACATCTTCTACATATAATTGAAGAACTTCTTTTCCGGTAAAAGAGCCGGTATTGGTAATCTGGCAGCGGATACGAATTTCCTCTGACATAGACAGTTTATCTTCGCATTCTAAATGTATATTTGATACTTGGAAGGAGGTGTAACTCAAACCATATCCAAATGGATAAAGTGGGGCAATATCCTTCTTATCATAATAACGATACCCTACATAGATACCTTCGCCATAGTTTAAGGTCCAATCCGGAGAAGGTGGATTTAAGTAAGTCGGACAATCCTCGATTCGTTTCGGGAAGGTAACCGGTAATTTGCCGGATGGGTTAACCTTGCCGGTCAGAAGATCCTTTACACCCCGACCGCCTTCCATGCCAGGGAAAAAGATGCACAGGATTGCATCTAAATCCTGCTCGCAAAAACGTAAATCCACGGGACCGCATACATTTAACAGAAGAATGATACGCGTATGGGATTGCTTTGCTATGCGGATGGCGTTGGTTATTTCCTCCTGCTGTTTAGAAGATAAGAACAAGGAGGCTCTGTCCCGCCCTTCCTGTCCCTGTACGAAGACGGTAATAACTGCGTGGTCAAAACCGGACAAATCTCCATCTGTAATACTGTCAAAGTAATGACATTGGTAATTTGTATCCGAAGACAGCTCATCTAATAAACTGGTGGTCTTATTGGTATAGACTCTGGCACTTCCATCTCCGCAATCGTGAAAATGTGCGGATGTATTTCCAAGAATTGCAATGTGGCTGCCGGTCTTCATCGGCAGTGTACAATCATTGTTCTTTAACAAAACCGCACCTTCTGTAATAGCGTCGTAAGCGGCTTTTCTTTGGAAGTCGCGATTTGTTTCTGCATCTGTTTGGGCGTGCTCCGGCGTATCCGATGAGGCGGTTGTCGGATTGGAAACCGGTGCCTGCAGAATGGCCCGAAGCATATGGCGCACGGCTGTGTTTAAGTCATCTTCGGACAGGGAGCCGTTTTGTAAAGCTGTAAGAACCGGCGATTGGTCTCGTGGTCCCGGCATATCCACATCATTGCCTGAGGCAATGGCGTTCGGCTGATTGTATACGGCACCCCAATCAGAAATAATCAGGTTGTCACCAAATCCCCATTCCTTGCGGAGGGTTTCTTGAAGTAAATGTTTATTTTCTGTACAAGCGACCCCATTGATTTTATTGTAAGCAGTCATAAGGGTTTTCACCTGACCTCGTTCTACGCAGGCACGGAACCCCGGTAAATATAATTCTTCTAATGCCCGTTCCGAAATGTGTTCATCCACTCCTTGACGGTAAGCTTCCAAATTATTGGCAGCAAAATGTTTTACATTGGCCAAAACTCCGGATTCCTGAACACCGATTACCAGCTCCGGAGCTAACGTGGTAATCAGACATGGGTCTTCAGAATAACCTTCGAAGAAACGCCCGTTTAATGGATCCCGGTGAAGATTTACATTTGGTGTTCCTAACAGGATGTCCACGTGATAATCCAGGGCCTCTTGTCCCAGGGCTTTACCGCAGGCGTAGACCGTCTCCGGATTCCAGGTAGCACCTAAGAGGATTCCGGGTGGATAACAGCCGGGTTGTTCGTTCCGGCAACCATGAGACGAAAGTAATTCTATGAATTCTTCCCGGACCTTTTTATGTGCCTCCAATAACACATCCGGTTCGTTGAAATGTGATAATACCTCACGAATGGTTCCGGTATCTACATCCATCCAGTCGCTCATTAATTGTTCCCAGTTCATACCGGTCCCGCCGTCCAGATACTGAATGCGGGGAATGCCCAAGTGCTCAATAGCGTAACTGCTGAAGGAGCTCCCGCCGTTAAGCAAATGCACCTTTTCTTCTGTGGTCATCGCTTCTAACCATTGGTTGATTTTGTTGTCAATATTTATGTTCGTATGGTTCGTGTTTGTATTTGTCATTTGGCCCTCCGTTGGTTCGTTTATTGCTATATTCACTGTACCATAAGCGTGATGCTTTCACAATTGAAAGGTTTTGGAATGAAGCAAATAAGAATAGAAAAGTGTTCTATTCAATAGGGTTTCGCATAAGATGAACTATATGAGGAAAGGCGGGTTGTATCATGTCAACATCAATGAAGATACTGGAAGTAATCAAATCCTTAGTGGTTTCTTATGTATTCACCGGAATTGCGCTGGCGGCTTTGGCATTTGGCATATTCAAATGGAATCTGAATGAGACAGTGGTTAATATTGTGATTATGGCAATTTATGTAATTGCGTCTTTTATTGGCGGATGGATTACCGGAAAACGTGTAAAAGAAAGAAAATTCTTCTGGGGGATGTTGTTAGGAGGGTTGTACATATTAATTATCTATGGAGTGTCTATGATTATGAGTGCCAGTCTGGATATGATTTCTACAGCAGGTATTGCTGCTTGTCTGCTTTGCCTGGGCGGAGGAATGCTAGGAGGAATGGTGAGCTAAGCATTCCTCCTAGCCTCAAGGGGCAACTGTTCAACACTAGAGTTTGCGTGATTTAGGAAATGGTGTATAATGACCTCAAGTAATACACAAGGAGAAAAAGTGAATGAAATCAAAAATAGGAAAAAAGGGAATGATTGGTATTGGTGCAGTTCTTGTAGTAATCCTGGTAATAGTAGTGGTGCTAATAATGATTTTTTCTAAGAAAGAATATAGACTTGTTAAAGTCGAGAATTATGAAGGACAAGTAGATTTGCTGAGAAAGGAAAAATCAGTTCAGTTATTTGCAGATATGCAATTGATTACGGAGGACAGGGTGACTACCGGCGAGGACGGGATTATTCAATTGCTTGCAGATTCTGATAAGCGAATTGTCGCTGAAGGAAATACCTGTTTTACAATCGAAACCAGTGGGAACGAAACAAAGGGAAACATTCGAATCAATCTTGTTTATGGCAAAGGCTTATTTACGATTGAGAATAAATTGCCGGAGGGCTCAGAGTTCCAAGTGGATACGCCCAATGCCGTCATGAGTGTCCGAGGAACAGTGTTTGAAGTGACTTACGATAATAACACTAATACGACAACGGTAACGGTTCATGAAGGTGTAGTAGAGGCGGTTGTCGGTTCGCAGGTGCGACAGGTAAATGCAGGGGAGACCTTGATTATTCAGGATGCAAATATAACAGATGGTATTTATGAATCGCTGAATACAGGTATGGATGGAAACTCGGATGGAACTGCTCAAGAAAATGACGGAATGATTTCTCAGGATGGTGCATTTGCATATACGGATGAAATCGCCTTCTACGCAATTGATGACGCGGGAGCAACGAATGTTGGCATTAAGACAATTGAAGCCTTCAGTATCTTAGGCTCCATGTCAGAGGGAGAAACTTTATATTATTCCTTCTATGATGAAGAAATGAATGATAGCGTGTCAATTGATTATCGTATGGAGGATGCGAGAATATATGACGGTTATGTGCAAACCTGGACGCAGGAGAAATTCTTTGGGGAAATGGCAGTGGATGAACACTATGTGAACGATGCAGGCAAAGACGTACATGTAATGATGATTGAATCCCAGAATGTTGACCATTTCCGATGCAGTTTCTTTAAGGAGATGGAAGACGGAAGATATCTGCATATGCGATTAAATGCAGCTCAGCCGGGACATGATTATGAAAAGTATGTGGTGCTTATGGATGAGTGTTATTATGTAATTGAATAGTCGGAGGATTCAGAGACAAGAAATAGAGTGCAAAGAAATGCATATAGACACAACAGTTCTTGCATGGCAAGAGAAAATATGCTATACTTGTTGGAGTTATTGTAGAGAAGGAGGATTTTTCGATGAAACACGTTAAGACATTAACCAATAAGACATTAAAGAGTACCATGGAAAAAGGCGGCTGCGGCGAATGCCAGACATCTTGCCAGTCAGCTTGCAAGACCTCTTGTACCGTTGGTAATCAGACCTGCGAGAATAAGAGATAATCTGTGTTAGTTTAAGCGTAAGCAGAAAAGAGGACGCATGTATTCGCTGTCCTCTTTTCTGATTGAAAAGGTAGGGAAAAATTGTGATTCACCAGTATAAGAATAATGGCTATAACATTGTAATGGATGTGTGCAGTGGTGCTGTGCATGTAGTTGATGACATTACCTATGATGTGATAGCGGTTTATGAAGAAAATAATGAGGATAATATAGAGACTAATTTGGAACTTTTGCAGAATAAGCTTCCAAGCTATTCGAAAGAGGAGTTAGAAGAAACCCTTGCAGAAGTAGAAGAGTTGAAAGCCAATGGGGAATTGTTTGCAGAAGATGTATACAAGGAATTTGTCATGGATTTCAAGAAGCGGAAGACAGTTGTTAAGGCTTTATGTTTGCACATTGCCCATGATTGTAATCTGGGATGCCGATACTGTTTTGCGGAAGAAGGCGAGTATCACGGAGATCGTTCTATGATGAGCTTGGAAGTCGGTAAGCAGGCGTTAGATTTCTTGGTAGCGAATTCCGGCAATCGTAAGAATCTGGAAGTGGATTTCTTTGGTGGTGAGCCGACTATGAATTTTGAGGTGGTTAAGGAACTGGTTCGATACGGTAGAAGCTTAGAAGAACCGTATAATAAGAATTTCCGATTTACATTGACCACCAACGGAATTCTGTTAAATGACGAGATTATGGAATTTGCCAATCAAGAGATGGCCAATGTAGTATTAAGTATTGATGGACGGAAATCTGTCAATGATTATATGCGACCAGCAAGAAACGGCAAGAGTACTTACGATATTATTGTTCCGAAGTTTCAGAAGTTTGCGGAACTTCGAAATCAGACCAATTATTATGTGCGAGGTACCTTTACCCATCATAATTTAGATTTTTCTGAAGATGTGTTACATTTGGCGGATTTGGGATTCCAGCAGATATCCGTAGAGCCGGTAGTGGCACCTTCTGATGAACCATATGCCATTCAGGAAGCTGATTTACCACAGTTAATGGAAGAATATGATAAGTTAGCAAAGGAAATGGTAAAACGTGAGAAGGAAGGAAATGGATTTAATTTCTTCCACTTTATGATAGATTTATCCCAGGGACCATGTGTAGCAAAGCGCTTGTCCGGATGTGGCTCCGGCACAGAGTACCTTGCGGTAACACCGTGGGGTGACTTGTATCCGTGTCATCAGTTCGTAGGACAGGAGCAATTCAAACTTGGAACCGTTTATGACGGAATTCAGGCAGAAGACATTCGAGATGAATTTAAGTTGTGTAATGTCTATGCGAAGGATAAATGTAGAAATTGTTTTGCACGGTTCTACTGTAGCGGTGGTTGTGCAGCAAATTCGTATAATTTCCATGGTAGCATTTTGGATGCTTATGATATTGGATGTGAATTACAGAAGAAGCGGATTGAGTGTGCCATTATGATAAAAGCTGCGTTAGCAGATCAGGAATAAAAGGAGAAAAGAGTATGAAGAATCAAAGAGTAAAAGCCATATTAGTTATCGTACTGTTCTTGTTGATAACAGTCGGTTGCGCGTATATTGATATCTATGGTTTGATGGGGTCCGGGAAGGCAGAGGATATAACCTTAGGTCTGGATTTGGCAGGTGGTGTTAGCATTACCTACGAAATTGCGGACGAGAACGCGTCAGCAGAAGATATAGCGGATACCATCTATCGTTTACAGAAGCGTGTAGATGAGTATAGTAGCGAAGGTGAAGTGTATAAGCAGGGAGATAATCGAATTGCTATTGAGATTCCGGGTGTACAGAATGCAAACGTAATCTTAGAGGAATTAGGTAAGCCGGGTGCTTTGGAATTCATGGATTCCACTAACTATACTTTATATACAACCGGCGAAGAATATGAAACAGTTATGACCGGAGCGGATATTGAGTTGGCGCAGGCAAGAATTGATAATTCTAGCGGTGTAAATGAGTATTTAGTAGAATTAGAACTATCGGATGCTGGTTCTGAACGCTTTGCAGAAGCAACTGCAGCCAATATCGGTCAACCGATTTATATTATTTACAATGACGAAGTAATCAGCTATCCAATGGTAAATGAAGCTATTACAGATGGTGCTTGTTCGATTAGTGGATTGGAAAGCTATGAAGAAGCAGATACCTTGGCTACCACCATTCGAATTGGTGCACTTCCATTGGAATTAAGAGAATTACAGTCTAATATTGTTGGTGCAAAATTAGGTGAAGATGCCATTGAAACCTCATTGTTAGCCGGATTAATCGGTTTAGCATTGATTGCAGTAATCATGATTATTGTATACCGGTTCCCGGGCTTGGTATCTGTATTTTCATTAGTTTGCTACACAGCTTTAATGATTTTATGCTTGAACTTGTTTGATGTAACCCTGACCCTGCCGGGTATTGCAGGTATCCTGCTTTCTATTGGTATGGCAGTGGATGCGAATGTTATTGTTTTTACACGTATTAAGGAAGAAATTACAGCAGGCAAGTCAGTAAAATTGGCAGTTCAGGGTGGATTCCAGAAGGCAATGTCAGCCATCTTAGATGGTAATATTACAACCTTGATTGCAGCAGCGGTATTATGGTTTATGGCTTCCGGTTCTGTTAAGGGATTTGCACAGACATTGGCACTGGGTATTGTTTTATCTATGTTTACAGCTTTAGTAATAACAAAGTTATTATTGAATGCATTCGTAGACTTGGGAGCAGAGAGTCCAAAGTTATTTGGTAAGATTAAGGAACGTAAGGTTCGGGATTATGTTAAGAACAGCAAGATTTGCGCTGTGTTATCTATAGTAGTTATTGTTGCAGGCTTTGTATTCCTGCCAATCAATAAGAATAATGAAAATATCGGTAAAGTTTTGAATTTCAGTATGGAATTCGTTGGCGGTACTTCCATGACGGTGGAATTCGATAAGGTATTTAGCCTTGAAGAAGCGGAAGCAGAGATTCTGCCGGTATTAACTGAAGCAACCGGAATTGCAGGTTCTGAAATTCAGTTACAGAATGTGCAGAATTCCACATCTATGGTAATTAAAACTCCACAGATGACTTTAGAGCAACGTCAAGCGGCAGAGGCTGCATTGAATGGTGCATTTACGGTTCAGAATTTCTCTGTTGAGAATATTAGTTCAACAGTAAGTAAAGAAATGCAAAGAGATGCGATAGTATCCGTAACGGTTGCAGCAATATTAATGTTAATCTATATTGCTTTCCGGTTTAAGGATGTGCGTTTTGGTGCCAGTGCAGTATTAGCGTTGATTCATGATGTATTAATTGTATTTACGTTATATGCAATCGCGCATTTGTCGGTAGGTAATACATTTATTGCATGTATGCTAACCATTGTTGGTTATTCTATTAATGCAACCATTATTATCTTTGACCGTATCCGTGAAAACTTAAGAATTATGGATGAGCGTAAGGTTGGATTAAAGGAAATTGTGAATACAAGTATTGCTCAGACCTTTACAAGAAGTATTTATACGAACCTGACAACATTTGTTATGGTTTTAGTGCTGTATATTGTGGGAGTAGCAGCGATTAAAGAATTTGCCCTTGCATTAATGGTAGGTGTGTTAGGTGGAACCTATTCGTCTATCTGTATCACCGGACCGATGTGGTATTTTATGCGCAAGAAGTTCGTTTCAAAGGATACTGCTAACGCAGAGAATTAAATAATGATAAACAAGGCTGTTTAGATGGGGGAACTCTCTGGACAGCCTTTTGGGGTTTTATTATGAATGAAAAATGGATATTACTGAATAAGAAAGCTGATTTTTATCAGTTGGCAGAACAATTTCATATTGACCCGGTAATCGCTCGGATTATACGAAATCGGGAAATAATTACCGAACGCGATTATGCAAGATATCTGAATTCAAATGCGGAGTTGCATGACCCGAAGCAAATGAAGGATATGGAAAAAGGGGTAGAACTGATTCGTGATGCAATTATTCATCAGCAATCAATACGCATTATTTCAGATTATGATGTGGATGGAATTATGTCTAATTATATTCTGTTCAAAGCGTTAAAGCGTTGTAATGCGAAAGTGGACTACCGGATTCCGGATCGGGTGGTAGATGGATACGGAATAAATGAAGCTATGGTGCGAGAGGCGTATGATGCAGGGGTACGAGTTTTGTTGACCTGTGACAATGGTATTTCGGCGTTGCTCCCGATTGCTCATGCTAAAAATCTGGGCATGACTGTGGTGGTAACCGACCATCATGACATTCCGTTTGAATATGATGAAGAAGGCAAAAAGGAGTACATACAATCGGTTGCAGACGCAGTGATTGATCCGAAACAGGTGGAATGCAAATACCCGTTCAAGGAACTGTGTGGTGCGGCAATCGCTTATAAATTTGTACAAGTATTGTATGAGGCTTGTGGAGTGGATCCGTTAGAAGCAGAGGAATTCATTGATTGCGTTGCTGTGGCAACTATTTGCGATGTTATGTCTCTGGTAAATGAAAACCGGACGCTGGTACAAAGAGGTTTGGAAGAACTGAATCGTACAGGCAATTTTGGTTTGCGGGCGTTAATAAAAGTGAATGAGTTGAATCAGCAAAAGGTAATGTCATACCATGTTGGATTTGTTCTGGGACCATGTCTGAATGCAACGGGTAGACTGGAAAACGCCAAGCTTGCAGTGGAACTTTTGTTAGAAAAAAATTATGATAAGGCACTGAAACGTGCGGAACACTTAAAACAATTAAATGATGAGCGAAAAGAAATGACCCAGATAGGAATTGATGCAGCCATTGAGCAGGTGGAAACAACTACTTTGATGGATGATCGCGTACTGGTGGTGTATTTGCCGAATACTCATGAGAGTTTGGCAGGAATTATTGCCGGAAGAGTTCGGGAACGGTTTTATCGCCCGACCTTGATTTTGACGGATTCTGAAGAGGGTATACTAAAGGGGTCTGCCCGCTCCATTGATGGGTATAATATGTATGAAGCACTTACTGAGTGTAGTGATTTGTTGGTGAAATACGGCGGACATCCTATGGCGGCCGGGTTCTCCATTCAAGGAAAGGATTTGGAGTATTTCCGTCATAAGTTGAATCTGCTATGTGATTTAACGGATGATGACCTGACACCGAAATTATACATTGACGTGCCAATGCCGATAGATTATATCCGGTTTGATTTGATTGAACAGCTGGAACTGCTGGAGCCGTTTGGCAAAGGGAATGAAAAACCGGTGTTTGCACAGAAGAATTTGCGTGTGCGGTCTGCAAGAATTGTGGGTCGCAACGGTAATGTGTTGAAGCTTCAGTTGGAAAGTGAAACCGGGGCGAAAATGGAAGGCATTTACTTCGATGTAAATGAATTTACAGAGAATATTAAGACTTGGTTTGGCGAAGCGGAATATGATCAAATGATGAAGGGTTGGATTAATAATGTCGCTTTGGATGTGGCATATTATCCTACAATTAATGAGTTTAATGGCATACGTGCAATGCAGCTTACAATCAAGAGCTATTTGCCACATACCCTTGATTTTTCAAGGGATACAACGTATACTGATACAAACGATGGACAGACAGAAGCCTGAGAAAGCGTGGTGACAATTCGATGGAACGAAAGAGAGAGAAAAACTTAAGTACGCCGGCTGATTTTACGCCCCCTGAAGAGTTGTTTCAGGATTTGATTCGGCATATACATCAATATCATCCCTCTACCGATACTTCTATGATTGAAAAAGCGTATCGGGTGGCGGATGAGGCTCATAAGGATCAGAAACGGAAGTCCGGTGAACCATATATCATTCACCCATTGTGTGTGGGTATCATATTGGCAGAATTGGAAATGGATAAGGAAACCATTGCGGCCGGTATTTTGCACGATGTGGTAGAGGATACCGTTATGACAACAGAAGAATTGGCACAGGAATTTTCTCCGGAAATCGCGTTGCTGGTAGATGGTGTTACTAAGTTGACAAATCTGAATTTTTCCCAGGATAAGATGGAGTTGCAAGCAGAGAACCTTCGGAAAATGTTCCTTGCTATGGCAAAGGATATTCGTGTCATTATTATTAAGTTGGCAGACCGATTGCACAATTTGCGTACCATGCAGTATCAGTCTCCACAAAAGCAGATTGAGAAGAGTCGGGAGACCATGGATATCTATGCACCGATTGCACATCGGTTGGGTATTTCCAAAATCAAGGTAGAGTTGGATGACTTATCCTTGAAGTATTTGATGCCGGATGTGTATGAGGATTTAATGCGTCAGATTAATGAGCGGATTACAGAAAGAGAAGCCTTCATTAATGGGATTGTGCAGGATGTGCAACGGCATATTGTGAATGCGAATATTGAAGCAGAGATTGATGGCCGGGTAAAACACTTCTTTAGTATTTACAAGAAAATGGTGAACCAGCATAAGACCTTGGATCAGATTTATGATATATTTGCTGTCCGGATTAAGGTGGAGACTGTGCGGGATTGTTATGCCGCATTGGGCGTCATTCATGAGATGTACACACCGATTCCGGGACGTTTTAAGGATTATATTGCAATGCCGAAGTCGAATATGTATCAGTCCTTGCATACGACTTTGATTGGACCTTCCGGTCAGCCGTTCGAGATTCAAATCAGAACCTTTGACATGCACCGGACCGCAGAATATGGTATTGCGGCACATTGGAAATATAAGGAAAACATGCAGGGAGGAACCGGAGAAGAACGGGAAGAAGCGAAGCTTGCATGGTTGCGTCAGATTTTGGAATGGCAACAGGATACAGATGACAATAAGGAATTTATGAGTGCCATTAAGACGGATCTTGACTTGTTTGCAGAGCAGGTATATTGCTTTACTCCGGCAGGAGATGTGAAGAACCTTCCGGCGGGCTCTACACCAATTGACTTTGCGTATATTATTCATACAGCAGTGGGTAACCGCATGATTGGAGCCAGAGTTAATGGCAGACAGGTTACGATTGATTATCGGTTGCAGAATGGTGACCGGGTAGAGATTATTACCTCTCAGAATGCAAAGGGACCAAGCCGTGATTGGTTAAATATCGTTAAGAGTACACAGGCGAAAACCAAGATTAACCAGTGGTTCCGTCAGGAATATAAGGAAGACAATATTACCAGAGGTAAGGAATTGTTAAATGCATACTGTAAATCCAAGAATTTACAGTTGAGTGATTATACCAAACCGGATTATATTGCCAGAGTTACGGAGAAGTACAACTTCCGTGATTGGGAATCAATCTGTGCGGCAATTGGACATGGTGGTTTGAAGGAAGGCCAGATTGTGAATCGTCTGGTAGAAGAGTATGAGCGGGATCATTGTCACCAGCTGAGTGATGAGGAATTGCTGGAGCAAATGGCCGGTGAAACCAAGGAAGTGATTCATCGTCCGAAGCATTCCAAAGGCGGAATTGTCGTAAAAGGAATTGATGATGTAGCGGTTCATTTTTCAAAATGTTGTAGTCCGGTACCTGGGGACGAAATTGTGGGGTATGTTACCAGAGGCCGTGGAGTTTCCATTCATCGATGTGATTGTGTCAATGTACTTGGCATGACTGATGAAGAGAAGGAACGGTTAATTGAAGCAGAATGGCAGAAGCAGGAAGAGGCAAGAGATGCACTGTATATAACAGACATTAAGATTTATGCCATTGACCGTCGGAATATTATTTTTGATATTACCAAGATATTTACGGAAATGCTGATTAACGTTACGAGTATGACCTTGCGTACCAATCGGCAGGGAAAAGCAACCATTAATGTTGCTTTTGAAATCCGTAGCGTAGAGCAGTTGAATAAAGTAATTGCCAAGATTCGTAATGTAGATGATATCATAGATATTGAACGTACCATGGGATAGCGAAACACTTGCGATGACGAAAGTAGAAATGAGGAAAAACATGGAAAATATTATTGTAATTACCAACCAGTTGGGAAGTTTTGCAACGAATTGTTATACGGTATATAATTCTGCAACGAAGGAAGCAGTAATTATTGATCCCCCAAGCAATGCAAGATTTATCAGTAACATGCTGGTGAATCAGCAATTGAATTGTGTGGCAGTACTGCTGACCCATGGTCACATTGATCATATTGGTGCAGTTTCGGAGCTGATGGAATTGATTGGACACAAGATTCCGGTTTATGCCGCTGCTGCAGAAGCAGATGTATTAAGTGACCCTAGAAAGAATCTGTCGGCTATGCTTTCGGATCAGGTGGTAACTCTGAAGCCGGATGTTTTGTTGGAGGATGGTCAGGTGATTGAATTCCTCGGAACGAAGATTACTTGTATTCTGGTGCCGGGACATACCAAGGGTGGCATGTGTTATTACTTAGAGGATAATCAAATGTTGTTCTCCGGGGATACATTGTTTGCGCGTAGTATCGGACGTTCGGATTTTCCAACAGGTAACGGCATTGAATTGGTAAACAAAATCAAAGAAAAATTAATGGTTCTGCCGAATGAAACAACGGTTTATCCGGGACACAATGAGCGGACAACCATTGGACGGGAACGGGATAGCAACCCATTTTTAGCAGATTATTAATGCAGGAGAACTAATTTGATATATTTAGATCAGAATGTCAATGATTATGATAATGATTTCCGAACCATGATTCAGGCGTTTATTCCAAGAGAGAAAATTATACTCACGGAGGAAGATACCCGACTGACATTCCGGGCAAGATTGTCTGAAGAACAGGTAGTATTAAGCCTGTGGGAGAACGGAAAACAAATAGATGAAGAACGGGCTGTATGCTATTATCCGGACAAGAAGACAGCGCGTAATCCTATTAAGGCGGCGGCATATTATTTGTTAAGTCGTTATTGCGGGAAGACGTTGCCTTGGGGAAGTATGACCGGGGTGCGTCCGACGAAATTCGCCACTGCCAGATTGGAGCAGGGGTGGACGGAAGAGGCTGTGATTCGGGAATACGAGGATTTGTACCTGACAACCAGACAGAAGGGCGAGATTTGCTATCGTGTGGCGAAGCGGGAGCAGGAATTATTACAGCCGTTTCGATTTAAGGAGGAATACTGCTTGTATGTAGGTATTCCCTTTTGTCTGTCAAGATGTCTTTATTGTTCCTTTACGGCATATCCGGTTGCACAATATCAGGATCGGGTAGAGGATTACTTGCAGGCGTTATTCCATGAGATGGAATATGTAGCGAAGAAATATAGCAATAAGCGATTAGTTGCAGTTTATATAGGCGGCGGTACGCCTACTTCCTTGAGTGCAGAACAGTTGGGTCGGGTGATTGACCACATTTATGCAGTGTTTGATACCCGATACATAACAGAGTTTACGGTAGAAGCGGGGCGACCGGATAGCTTGAGTCGGGAGAAATTTCTGGCTATGAAGGAACGGCCGGTAACCCGAATCAGTATTAATCCGCAGACTATGAATGATAAGACATTACGTTTTATCGGACGGGCGCATACGGCGCAAATGACTGTGGATGCCTTTCATTTGGCGAGAGAATGTGGCATGGATAATATCAACATGGATATGATAGTTGGCTTGCCACAGGAGGATATTCAGGACATTCGGTATACATTGGATGTTATACGGGAATTGAATCCGGAAAGCTTGACAGTGCATTCTTTGGCAATTAAGCGGGCAGCAGAATTGAATATACAGATGCAGCAATATCAGGACAGTATTAAAGGCAGTACCAATGAGATGCTTACATTGGCAGACCAATACGCATCCGGACTTGGCATGGTGCCGTATTATCTGTACCGACAGAAGAATATTCCGGGCAATTTGGAGAATGTAGGATATGCCAAACCGGGGAAAGAATGTCTGTATAATGTCTTGATTATGGAAGAAAAAATGGATATCATAGCAGTAGGTGCAGGCACCTCTACCAAATTAACATTTCCGGATGAAAACCGAATTGAACGGGTGGAAAATGTTAAGAATGTAGAAGAATATATTCGACGGGTAGATGAGATGATTGGCCGGAAGGAAGCAGGTTTACAAGAAAAGCAATTGTAGGTGAGGAATATGGACGCTTCAAGAGATATTTTCACAGGAGACACAATAAATGAATATTTGAGTGAAGACTTCAGTGCAGGTATTACCCATGCTATGTGTGTCAGTGATTTGGCAGGCAAATTGGCAAGGGAACTTGGATTGCCGGAAGAAGATGTAAAAGAAATTGCTTTGGCTGGTATGGTGCATGATATTGGTAAGCTGAAAATCAGTCGGTATATTTATGGTCGTCAGGAAGATACCATGAAGATTGAAGAAAGCCGATATATCCGCCGACATGCCCAGTTGGGCGAACAGATTTTGAGAAAACAAGGGATGTCAGATAATATCTGTAATATGGTGTTATATCATCATGAGAATTTTGATGGCTCCGGATATCCGTTTAATTTACGGGGAGAGGAAATACCGTTGGGTGCCAGAATTCTTCGGGTCTGTGACGTTTTTTCAGCGCTGATTTCAGACCGGCCTTATCGAAAGGCGTTTGATATTAACACTGCTACATTATTGTTAATTGATGAGGTGAAAAACTTCGATATGCGGGTGTTCCTGGCGTTTCAGAGTGTTATACATAATGAAAGTACGCTGGCGGAATTAGAAGAAATAGAAATGCTGCAGATTCATCGCAGTATCACACCGGAATCGGTGAAGGGATTGCTGGATGAGGAAGAACATGATATAGAAAATGAGTGACAGGAGTGTCACATAAGTGGAGGAAATAGATATGGCAATGAAGAAAAAGCCGGTTACCGGCATGAAGGACATAATGCCAAAGGAAATGGAAATTCGGGATTATGTCATTGGATTGATTAAGGAAACTTATAAGACCTTTGGTTTTACATCTGTGGAAACTCCTTGTGTAGAACACATTGAGAATCTTAGCAGTAATCAGGGTGGCGAAAACGAAAAGTTGATTTTCAAAATTCTGAAGCGGGGAGAGAAGTTGAAATTAGAATCGGCTACCTGCGAAGCAGATTTAGTAGACGGTGGATTACGATATGATTTAACACTTCCGTTGTCCCGTTATTATTCGAATAATGCGAACGATTTACCAAGTCCGTTTAAGGCATTGCAGATGGGAAATGTATGGAGAGCGGATCGTCCGCAACGCGGCCGTTATCGTCAGTTCATGCAGTGTGATATTGATATTTTAGGTGAGCCGACTTATTTGGCAGAAATTGAGTTGATTCAGGCAACAACAACCTTGCTTGGCAAGTTGGATTTCCAGAAATTTACCATTCGAATCAATGACCGTCGGATTTTGAAGGCAATGGCTGCATATAGTGGTTTTGCACCGGAAAGCTATGATACGGTGTTTATTATTCTGGATAAGATGGACAAGATTGGTTTGGAAGGCGTGGCAGAAGAATTGGTTAACGCCGGATTTGCGCAGGAGTCCGTAGATAAATATCTGGAATTATTCCGGATTGTAACCAATGATGTTGCAGGTGTTGCATTGCTGAAGGAGAAGCTGGACGGCTTCTTAGAGCCGGCAGTTGCAGATGATTTAACAACGATTATTGCAAGTGTGGATCAGGTAAAGACTGCAGACTTCAAGATAAGTTTTGACCCGACCTTGGTTCGTGGAATGTCTTACTATACCGGACCGATTTTCGAGATTGCTATGGATGAATTCGGTGGTTCCGTAGGTGGCGGTGGTCGTTATGACGAAATGATTGGAAAGTTTACCGGACAGAATACCAGTGCCTGTGGTTTTTCCATTGGCTTCGAGCGTATCATTATGTTATTATTGGAACGTGATTTTAAAGTGCCGACAGCAGGTTCTAAGGTGGCATTTTTAATTGAAAAGAATATGCCGGCAGATAAGATGTTAATGATTTTTGAAGAAGCAAAGACAGAACGTTTATCCGGCAAACAGGTAAACATCGTTATGATGAAGAAGAATAAGAAATTCCAGAAGGAACAGATGCAGGCAGAGGGTTATGAAGAGTTCAAGGAATTCTTCGTAGACCGGATGTAAGTATAGAAGCAATAGGAGGAAGAACAATGGCAGAATCTATGCAGGGCTTAAAGAGAAGCCATAGATGTGCAGAATTAAACAAGGCAAATGTAGGAGAGCAGGTAACCGTTATGGGTTGGGTACAGAAGACCCGTAATACCGGTGGTTTGATTTTTGCTGATTTACGTGACCGCAGTGGTTTGTTACAGATTACCTTTAACAGTGAAAAGTTATCGGAAGAGACCTTTAATAAGGCATACAAGTTAAGAAGTGAATTCGTAATCGCAGTTACCGGTACCGTTGTAGAACGGGAAGGTGGCGTAAATAAGAATCTGATTACCGGTGAAATCGAAGTAATTGCCGATTCTTTACGAGTGTTATCTGAGGCAGAGACTCCTCCATTCCCAATTGAGGAGAACAGTAAGACCAAGGAAGAGCTTCGTTTGAAGCATCGTTATTTGGATTTGCGTCGCCCGGACTTACAGGCGAATATTATGTTGCGCAGTAAGGTGTGCGTATTAACTCGTGCATTTTTAGCAGAAGAAGGATTCTTAGAGATTGAGACACCAATGTTAACCAAATCTACTCCGGAAGGAGCCAGAGATTACTTGGTGCCAAGCCGTGTGCATCCGGGTAGCTTCTATGCGTTACCACAGTCACCACAGATTTTTAAGCAGTTATTGATGTGTTCCGGATATGACCGTTATTTCCAGATTGCAAGATGCTTCCGTGATGAAGATTTACGTGCAGACCGTCAGCCGGAATTTACCCAGATTGATATGGAATTATCCTTCGTGGATGTAGATGACGTTATCGATGTAAATGAGCGTCTGTTGGCAAAGTTGTTTAAGGAATCCGTAGGTGTGGATGTAACATTGCCGATTCAGAGAATGACATGGAAGGAAGCTATGGACCGTTTTGGTTCGGACAAGCCGGATTTACGATTTGGAATGGAATTACATGATGTGACAGATGTTGTTAAGGATTGCGAATTCGTCGTTTTCAAGGGTGCCATTGAGAATGGTGGTAGTGTTCGCGGTATTAATGCAGAAGGTCAAGGTGCAATGCCTAGAAAGAAAATCGATGCATTGGTTGATTTTGCAAAGGGTTATGGTGCAAAGGGCTTGGCTTATGTAGCGATTAATGAGGATGGTACTTATAAATCATCATTTGCAAAGTTTATGAAGCCGGAAGAAATGGATGCGCTGGTAGCAGCTATGGAAGGTAAGCCGGGAGACTTATTACTCTTTGCTGCAGATAAGAATAAATTAGTTTATGACGTATTGGGAGCCCTTCGTCTGGAGCTTGCTAACCAGATGGGCTTATTAGATAAGAATGAGTACCGTTTCGTATGGATTACAGAATTCCCATTGTTAGAGTGGAGCGAGGAGCAGGGTCGATATATGGCAATGCATCATCCGTTTACTATGCCGATGGAAGAGGATTTACAGTATTTGGAAACCGAGCCGGGACGTGTGCGTGCTAAGGCATATGATATCGTATTGAATGGTACAGAAATCGGTGGTGGTTCGGTTCGTATCCATCAGGATGATGTGCAGGAGCGTATGTTTGAAGCCTTAGGATTTACCAAGGAAGCTGCTTATGAGCAGTTCGGATTCCTGTTAAATGCATTTAAGTATGGCGTGACTCCTCATGCAGGTCTGGCATATGGATTGGATCGTTTGGTTATGTTAATGGCAAAAGAAGATTCCATTCGTGATGTTATTGCATTCCCGAAGGTGAAGGACGCATCTTGTCTGATGTCAGAAGCACCAAATGTTGTAGATCCAAAGCAGTTAGAAGAATTAGAGATTGCTGTTATGGCAAAGGAAGAGGAGTAAGTAATTTGATAAAGGGGAAGAAGTATGGATGCCTGCTGGGAGTGTGTTGTATACTCTGTATGGTAGGAACCGCTTGCGGAAAAACAAATGTTACACCAGATACGGAAAGCGGAAGTACGGAAAGCATAGAAGCAATTGCGACAACGGAAGGAACCACAGAGATGGTTACGCCGGTGGAACACGAAGGATATCGGGATTTGGAAGCGGAATTTACAGACCCATGTAAGTCGGTTGCGAATCCGGGAACCCGGGAAAATTTTTCTTTTGAAGTAGATGGCAAAAAATATGTATTCACAGAAACGGAAACATTATGGTTGTATAACCAGTCTATAATAAACGAATGTGAAACCCAGTTTTTGCTAAGTGTCCGAGGCAACAAGGTAGTGCTTGCTATTCCGGAGGAAGAAGAACTGGAAGCATTGAATTTTGCAGACTACGATGCGGTATATGAGGATGATGTAGTAACCATTTACCGGGAAAAACAGGAGGAAGAGGAAACTACAGAGGAAGCGGATGAAGAAGAGGCGACCATGTATGTGACTCTATATGATTTAACATATAAAGTGCAGTTCTGGGAAACATTATTAGACCGACAGCTAGTGACCACTAATTCCTTATACGAACGAGTGGCACAAATGGGAACAGCCATTGTTCCGGCAGAATCTAAGGAAACCTTGTCTAATGTCATTGAGGGTATGCGGGAAAATCCGGTATTTGAAGATTATAAATTGGCGTTTCGGGAAAATGTAGAATATGCAGGATATATTTTCTGTTCTCCAAACAGCGGAGATGCGAATTATGATGACGTTAGTATTGTAATGTCTGTAAGAGTGCCGGAATGGAACGATTATGCGATGATTCACATTGAGGGAATTCCGGATTATGAGGACCGGTTAGAAGAAACAGGAGAAACCTTTGGTGATTATCCGATATTGGCGGATTATGCAGGGGAGTTGAAATACTTCCTGATTGGAGAAGGCAATACCTGTATTTATATAGATGGTGCTCCGTCAGATGCAGGAAGCTTTGCAGACAGCTATTCGGCAAAAGAGGCTGCCTATATATTTGAATTAGTGTTGACGAAATAATGTTTAATAAAAAACACTTGCTTATATTAATATAGGCAAGTGTTTTTTACTATATTCAGCAGTCTATAAGGTTACTGCATAATCGCTTTGATACATATCAATTAAAGCGGAATTGTAATTGTGGTCTTCGGTTAAGCAGAATTCTTTGGACCAGGTCATGTAGAATGCCCAAGGAATCTGACTTTGTTCTAAGAGTTTGATATCCGGAATAACACCGACTTCTGTTAATGCCATTACTTTGTTCTTACTGGTGTTTGACTGTAGAATGCCATATTCGGTCTTGTAATCCGTAACAGTATGTGGCGTTGCATAAATATCCCAGCCGATTACGTCTACGTATTCATCTCCCGGATAACCATTGTAAGCAGGTGCACTCCAAACCCAAAGCAGGTGGTTCAGTTTTTTCTCATTTACATAATAGGTATACATTAGCCGATACAGTTCTTTGGCAACCTCCGGTCCTTTGGAACCCCACCAAAACCAATCGCCCTCGGCTTCGTGTAATGGTCTCCATAATACAGGAATGTTTGCCTCCTGGAAGCGACGGAGTTCTTCAGCAATTACATCTAAGTCGCTGAAAAATGCCTTGCGTTCCGGTGTGCCTTCAATAAGAACCTGGCATGGGTCGAAATCTGTATGTCTGGCATAGAAACTCTTGTCCCGACCGCCGATTGGAGAAAACCAATGGAAACAAAGACTTACGATTCCGTTGTTTTCTTTGGCCCATTCTAAAGCAGTATCCATAGTATGCTTGTTCTCTTCTACTTCAACTAGACATTCTTCGGAAGCGTCCCCATAGTTAACATTTGGAGAATATGCCAGAAGCTCGAATTCTAAGAGCTTTGGATATTTGCCGGTTATGTTATGAATGTGGGTGCGTTCTTCCATAGGAATGGTCTGCGTGTGCTGACCGGTAATAATCTTCTTGCCTGCAGTGTTGTATAAGTATTCTAATAATTCCTTTGCTTCTTTGGTTGCGTGAGTATTAACTGGTGTCATGATAATCGCCCTCCTATTATATTTCTCAAACGAATTAGTGCATGCGGTTGATAATTTCCAAGCACATTCTTCCGTTGTGATATGGACATTTCCATGGTTCTACAATTGGAAGTCTGCTGGATGGATTTCCGTCTGCGTCTACTTCGGTATACCATTCAGAGTTTGGTCTAGGATCAATCAAATTGGTCTCGATGTAATTCCAGATATCTTCTGCTGTTTCCTTGAAACGAACGTCATTGGTCTTCTGGTAAGCATTATAGAAACCAACAATGGATTCGCACTGTACCCACCAGATACGGGTGGTCAATACAACGCCCTTTTCGCATTCTGCCATAACAGAATGATTTTCATAAGCTACCTTGTAAATCTGTTCGGTTAAATCCATAATCATTGGAGCTAAACGATTGGATAATTCAGCGTCATCCAGTACCGTTAAAGCTCGGTCGATTAACCAGGTTGCTTCAATGTCATGACCGTAGGAATGAAGATCCAAAATGGAATTCATATCTGCATCGAAGAACACTTCTAAACGATGTAATTCTGGATTGTACAGATTCTCTAAGAATTCTGCTGTTGTCCAGTATAAACGTTCCCGAACCTCCGGATTCTTAGTAACCCGATATAATTCAGTATATGCCTCGCAGATGTGCAACAAAGTATTCATGGTCTTGTCTGCGATAACATTATTTTCTGATAATTTGTCATTGGCATTTGGTACAAAATCTCTGGTGTAAGATTCGCCATAGCCTTCACCAAGACGACATTTGGTTTCAATAATGGCATAAAGGTTCATAGCAATATCTAGTGCCTCTGTATTATGGGTTGCATCATAGTAGGAGGATAAGGCATAAACTGCAAATGCCTGATTATAGGTATGCTTAGTTGTGTCCTCCGGCTTACCGTCGTAAGTTAATGACCAGTAGATGCCGCCTTGTTCCGTATCCAGACAGTAGGTTTTCAAAAACTCAAATGCGTGGTCTGCATATGGTAAAACGGATTCATCTTTCGTTGTTAAGTATACATTAGAAAAGAACCATAAGATTCTGCTGTTTAGGATACCGCCTTTGATTGCTTTTTTGTCCAGATTCAAATCGAAATCCAGTAAGCCGTAATATCCGCCGAATTCTTTGTCAATCATGCCCTTCCAAAATGGAAGAATACAGTTGTTCAGGTTTTTAGTAATGTTCTCTTTTAACATGAAGATGTCCTCCTTGTGGTATTTGTCATTTTTCATGAGTTTATTATAGAAATCAAGATGGAACATATCTAGAATAGATAAATCAAAAAATAGAACGAATCTATTTTGTTTTTGTTGTTAGTTGGATAAGGCTGTGATAAAATAGGGATGCCTGTAACGGAAAATGTAAAATGCCTATTACAGATAAAACGGTAAAACAGACAGTAAAGAACTTAATTATGCAGAAAGAGGATACATTTATGGCAGGATTATTTGAATACATTGATGTTATGAATACCCCTTATCAGATTTATATGGAAGAGGTTACGGATAAAGAATTTCGGGTAAAAGGACATTGGCATTATTTTGTAGAAATCCTATATGTAGTAGAGGGCGGGATTTATGTGGATTGCGGTAACTATCGGCGAACCTTACTGGTTGGAGATATGATTGTATTGCCACCGAAGATGCTACATCGAATACAGGTGTTTGGAGAATTGCCAACGCGATATGCAGTAGTAAAATTTGATTTGAATGCAATTAAGATTTCGGGGGTGTACTTGTCAAAGATTCGTAAGACCTTGTCCGGAATTCAGGAAAAGAAAGCAATGCTGTTTACTAAGGAAGAACAGGAACAATATGACTTGGGAACGTGTATTCAGGATTGTCTGCAGGAATTAGATGAGAAGGCCTTTGGTTACGAGTGGAATGTGTATTCTCATTTATCAACCATGCTGGTATACATGGTTCGTATGTGGGAGCAGAAAAATGATGATGTAGAGCCGGATGCAGAAGGTGAGTCGGGCACCATGCTTCTGGATGGGGTTTTGGAGTATATAGATGCTCATTCCTTTGAGGTGATACGGGTGCAGGATTTGGCAGACCGATGCGGTATGAGTTACTCGAATTTTGCAAAGGTATTTAAACAGCAGTTTGGGCGTTCCTGCAAAGAATACATTGAGTATATTCGAATCTCCAAAGCGGAAGAACTGGTTCTGTATAGCGATTATGATATTAGCTATATTGCTCAGGAAACCGGCTTTGCCGATACCAGTCATTTTATTCGAATTTACAAACGATTCAAGGAAGAAACGCCCAAACAGGCAAGATTGAAATTACAAAATTTCCAATAATGTATTTACTAACTTGTCATCATCTTCCGGATTCAGGAAGCAGAATCGGATGTATTCAGGACCGAGTCCTACGAAATTCGAGCAGTCCCGAATCATAAGACCTTTTTTGATGCAATGCTCAAATGCCTGAGCAGAGGTTATGTCCTTTTTCAAGATTTTTACTAATACAAAGTTGGTGACAGGCGGAATGATTTGAATCGTCTGTCTGGTTTTTAATGCAGAACATACTAAACTCTGTTCCTGTGCAACCAAATCCCGGGTACGCTGAATATAGTCCGTATCGGTAAACATAACCGTTCCGGCATAAGCGGCAATGGAACTGATGGACCACGGATTTGCGTGCTTCTTAATGTAACGCAGAAGCTTTCCGTTGGAAGTGCAGGCATAGCCTAGGCGAAGACCCGGTGCGGCGAAGAATTTTGAAACTCCCCGAAGCACGATTAAATTGTTATATTTTTTAACCAGTGGAAGGGCAGAGATAATAGAAACATCCTTGACGAATTCCACATAGGTTTCATCTACTAATAAAAAGGTAGAGGTTGCTTTGCATTTTTCAAGAATTTCCTGCACCTGACTAATGGTGATACAGGTAGAGGTAGGATTGTTTGGGTTGCAAAGGATTACCATGTCTACGGACTCATCAATTCGCTTACATAAATCCGTAGGGTCTAATTGAAATTGATTCTTTTCTGTCAGAACATAGTCAATTACTTCACTTTTGATTTCTTTCAAATCCCGTTTGTATTCAGAATAAGTCGGTTCGATTACAATGGTTTTCTTTGGCTTAATAGTAGAAATGAAGGTGCTGATTAATTCTGTTCCGCCACTGCCGGGAAGAATGTAAGAAGCATCTACGCCGGTATATGCCTGGAGAGCTTCCCGTAATGCGGTGTATTCCCGATCCGGATAATCTGACAGAACATCCAGATGTTCCTGTAGCGCTTGCTTCATTTTTGGAGATAAACCTAACGGGTTTACATTGGCACCAAACGGACGAATATCCTCTCTGCGAATATGATATAATTGTTCAACTTTTTCTAAATCACTTCCATGAAATTGATCTGCAGGTTGTAGCATAAAAATATCCCCTCTCCTTCTTTCCTAATTCGACAAACTCTGTTATAATCATTTATAGTTGTTATTATATCCCACAGTGGGAAGGATTGGCAAGGGTGTTGTAGATGAAAGAGAAAGTCGAACAGTATGCAAAAGGCGAATATAATGTGAATCGTCCTCAGGTGGTAGTGTCCACTGATCATTTACAACTGAATATTGAAGCAGGCTCGGTTTATCGGGGCGTAATAGATGTGAATTCGGTAAATGACCGGCGGATGAAAGGTATGATTTATGATAGCCGGTATTTATTCAAAATAGAGCCTCATAATTTTATCGGGAAATCGCAAGCCGTAGAATTAACCTTTGATGCGGGTAAATGGGAAAAGGGCGAAAAAATATCCGGGATGATTTATCTGGTTACCGATGGTGGTGAAATTCGTATTCCCTATGAGATAGAAATTGTTTCTCCGGCTGTAGAAACCTCCATTGGTCAGTTAAGTGATATGTTCCAATTTGCCAGCTTGGCGGAAGGAAACTGGAGCGAAGCAGTTCGGATTTTTACGTCAGCGGAATTCAAGCGAACCTTCCTGGAACGAGAACCGATGTATACCCGTGTATATGAGAGTCTCACCCGTAGCTTGTCTGCCAGTCAGGCCATGGAAGAATTCTTGATTTATACTCACAAGAAGCGTTCCTTATCCTTAGAGGTAACGGAGAAGAAGATTGTTCTTCCGTATCATCAGGAGGCCGAGAAGCATAGCTTGATTGTTAGCCGAAATACCTGGGGATACCTGAATGCAGAGGTACATTCGGATGTCCGGTTTATTCAGCCGATTAAGCGCTATATCAGCATGGAGGATTTTGTTGGTAATAAGTATGCCATGGATTACATGGTATTTCCGGAATATTTGGAGGACGGAACCAATTCCGGTCATATTACCATTGAGAATATATATCAGAAAATCGTGGTTGATGTAACGGTGAATACGACACCGGATTTCTCTATGGAGCCACCGCGATTGTTTACCAATCATCATATGATTAAAGTGCATCAGCATAGTCTGATTAGCAATTATCTGGATTTCCGAATTGGTAAACTGGAGTTAGACAGTTATGTAGATAAAAGCTTATATGCACTGCGCAATCTGGTGCAGTATTGTCGGGAAGAGCAGATTTACCGCTTAGGTATTTTGCATATGAATATTCTTGCCGGAAATGAAAGTATGGCGGAGGAAGAATTTAAGCGAATTGACGCAGATGCAGATAAGATGGTAACCGGAACCAGAGAGGCTTGCTACTATTCTTATTTGAAAGCACTTGCGTTTAAGGACGGAAGCTCGATTGAACAGGCCAAACGGCAGATTCGTGCTACCTTTGAAGCAGAGGACGAGAAATTATTCTATTTCTGGTTGTTAATTTTCTTAGATAATTCAGAAGAAGCGGAAAAGGGACAAATCTATGCAGAAATTCAGCGGTTATACAATCAGGATGTCCATAGTCCGATTTTGTATTATGAAATCTGTGACTTGCTGAATCACGAGCCATTGATGCTACGGAAGCTGGAGGGCATGGAAATTGCTTCCATTCGTTGGGGCTTACAGCATGATTATGTGTCTGAAGATGTGATTCGTATTTGTGTGGATTTAGCAGGAAAGGAACATGGCTTCCAACCAAGTTTGTTCCGATTGTTACAGGCAATTGATAAGAAGTTCCCGTCAGATGAAGCGTTGCGGGCGATTTGTGGCATGCTGATTCGGGCAAACAAAGCAGAGCAGGCATATCATGATTATTTTGCCCGTGGAATCGAAAAGGGCTTTAAGCTGATTGGAATCTATGAGTGCTATATTCGTAGCATGGATATGAAGACATATGCCCTGATTCCGGAACCGGTTCTGCGATATTTGGTTTATAACAATACGTTGACAGACTATGAACAAGCATATGTGTACGCCAATTTAATTAAGAATAAGAGTGTCTATCCGGTACTATACGGAGAATTGGCACCGGCCATTGAAAATTACATGGAAGGTCAGATTGTAAAGGGTGCTATTCATGAATTCTTATTGGTAATATATAAGGAATTTCTGAAGCCGGAGCATGTGAATCCGAAGTATGCAGCCCGTTTGACCAATATTATGTTTAAGCGTCGTTTGACCTGCAACAACAGCAATATGAAGGCGGTGATTGTGAATCATCGGGAGCTGGTAGAGGAACAGCAGGTGCCGATTGTAGATGGCACCGCTTATGTGGATGTGGTAACGGATTCAGCAGTTATTACATTGGTAGATATTAAGGGGAATCGTTATACCAGCACCGTTCCGTATCGTTTGGAACGTTTGGTAGATGCGAAGGTGTATTTGGATACCTGTCATAGATTTAATCCTTCAGATGCCAAGGTACTTGCTTATATCTATTGCCATATGGACCATAAGCACTTGCAGGATGCCAAGGATGTAAATCAGGCAAGAGATGTGTTGGAATGTGAGGAAATCAGTTATGGAATCCGCCAACAGGCATTGCTTCAGATTATTGAATACTATCTGGAAAACTATGACGCAGATATTTTAGAAAAGTATCTGTTACAGGTGGATTTGGAATATTTGGATAAGCTTCATAGTGCAGAGATTATTTCCGGATATATTATGCGGGGGTTGAATCGGAAGGCTTATGAGGCAATCAAGCGTTTTGGCTATGGGGATGTAGAGATTTCCCGTTTGCTTCGCTTAGCATCCTATATTGTGACGGATACAGATATTATGGGGGATGAAGCATTGACTTCCCTGTGTGTATACCTGTATCAAAAGGGTCAGTATAATGACCGGACTATTCAGTATCTGATATTCCAGTATAAGGCAGATACAAAGGAACTGGCGAAACTGTGGGAAACTGCCATGGTGGTATTGGGTGAAGCCAGAGAATTAGAAGAGAATTTATTAGCACAAATGGTCTTTTCCGATGCGAATCTGGACAATGCCATGGATATTTTCCGGACGTATTATCAGGGAAGACATCGTGGCATGGTAACCAAGGCATTTTTGCGGAAAATGGCATATATGTATTTTATTCGGGAAGAGTGGGTTCCGGATACCGTATTTGATTACCTGATGCAGGAAATGGCAAAGGGCGAGATTCAGGACGATATCAGTCATTGTGCAGTACTCTGGCATTTATCAAAGAGTGTCCGTTTGAATGATGAGGAAACCGCATATGTGACCCGCATGGTAAAACGATTCTTGGATCGGGGAATTGTACTGCCATTCTTTAAGTCATTTTTAGAGTTTTTAGATTTGCCACAGGAAGTATTCCTAAAAACCTATTTGGTATATAAGGGTGAAGAACGACAGAATGTGGTAGTGAATTATAGTGTGGGAACCAGCGAATTGCAGACGCTGGATTTCAAGCCTTGCCGGATGGAAGAACGGATTCCGGGATATTATGTACAGGAGTTTATTGTGTTCCATGGAGAACAATTGTTATATCATTTTGGTGAGGAATATACCGGACCGGTTACTCTGATTGAAAGTGACAGCATTCGAAGTGATGCGTATAATCAGGATAATCCGGAAAGTCGGTTTGAACGCTTGAACCAGATGCTGATTCGTCAGGAAATGCGGGATTCTGTAACACTGACGGAGGCAATGGAGGAATACATGAAGAATAGTCATGTATTCGAGGAATTGATGCGGATTTTGTAACGAATAAAGGAGAGTACCAATGCAGAAGTTTTATTTGGGTATGGACGTCTGTGCAGATTACACACAGTTGAGTTTTTTTAATCAACAGACAAAAGAACCGGAGTCCATTTGCCAACTGAATACAGTGGATACCTACCTTCTTCCTAATGTAGCATTCTTTGGAAATGAAGCAAAGCGTTGGTATGTAGGAAGTGAAGCTCTAGAGCATCGGTTTCATCAGAATGGAACTATGTTGGAGCAGGTGGTGGAGAAGCTTGGCTCTACCGAACGGATGATTTTCCAGGAAGAAACCTATACCTATGAGGATGTACTTTTGGTGATTCTGAAGGGACATATTATGGACTTTTTGAATCGCTTTGAGGATGGGAAGATTGAACGTTTGGTAATTACGGTTTATAAGTATTCCAATGCATTGTTCCGGGTGTTGCATATGCTGCAGGATGACTTGGGGTTGTATGGAGATAAGTTCTTTATTATTGGACATACCAGTGCTTATTTGCATTTTGTTTTCCAACAACCGGAAAGCTTGCGGAATAACAGTATCGGGTTGTTTGATTATGGTCCGGAGGGTATGGATTTCTATCGGGTGGATATAGCCAGAAGAACCACACCGCAGATTGTATCCGTGGTACACAAGGATTACCGTTCGCGGATGGGTTATTTCCGGATTTATGATGATAAGAAGGAATTAGATCAGAAGTTTCTGGAAGTGGTACAGGAGGTACTGAAGGAGTCTTACATGTCGGCTGTATATTTGACCGGTGTGGGATTCTCTGAACTATGGGCAAGCGAATCTCAGAATGCCCTGTGTAATGGCAGACGAGTATTTGTAGGACAGAATATTTATACAAAGGGTGCCTGTTATGCCGCATACATTGGCTCCAATGTAATTAATCCGAATAAGTATATTGTCAATGCAGAAGATATGGTTCACAGTGATGTGGGAATTCTAAGTGGAGATGCCTCCAACACCTTTATTCCGATTGCCAAGGGCGGACGGGAATGGTACAACATGCGTGGTAAGCTTCAGGTGTGCTTAGATGATACCAATCGGGTAGAATTGTTATATAAAAATCATTATAATCAGGAGGCTGTGCGGGAGATTATTGAAATTCATGGTTTGCCCTCCCGGCCGAATAAGACTACAAGACTGTCTCTGGAGGTAGAAATGTATAGTGGAACCAGAGGAGCAGTTGTTATTCGTGACGAAGGATTTGGAAAATTATATCCAACCACTAATAAGATTTATCGTAAGGAGTTTTCGCTAGAAAAGGAAGGATAACTACATGGGAAAAATTATTCTTTGTAATGCCAGACAGGCAATAATTCCATATGTGTTTACCAATACCAAGGTAGAAGTGTTTTCCTATGAAGAACTGTGCTTTTATATTTATAACAATGTGGCACTGTTGAATCCGGAGCAGTTTCAAGGAAAAATGATTCAGTGGTTGAAGACGGAACTTGGTATGGAAGAACTGGCGGAAAAACTGATGGAGCAGTTGGCGTCAGAAGGTTCCTTTATAGACATGCTGGTTGCTATTTTGTCAGCAGGCTCCTATTATGAGACGGCGGAAATTCGTCAGTTTATGGATAAGCAGGAACTGGTGGGTTTGTTACCGGCGGAAGAGAAGTTGAAATTAAAGGCAGATAGCTTTCTGATGTATAAGCGATTGTTAAAGGCAATGTCCTTATACGATGAGATTTTGCGTCAAGAAGAGAGAATAGAAGACAAGAAATTCTTGGGTGATGTGTATCACAACAAGGGCGTGGCTTTGGCAAAGAACATGGAACTTACTAAGGCGAAATTGTGCTTTTTAGAGGCCTTTAACCGCAATCAAAAGAAGGCGTCTTTGGAAGCATACATTTCCTTACGTTTATTAGAGGACTCCCAAGAGGTGGTTGCACAGGAAGCAAGAACTCTTGGTATGGAGGAAGCTGATTATGCAAGACAGGTTATGCTGGTGGAAGATTCGGTTGATGATTCAATGAATACGGCGGTATATAATCGATATCAAAAGGCATTATACAATCAGGAGCATGGGGATCAGGAAGCCTTTAATCAGAGAGTGGATATGTTGCTAAATCAGTGGAAGGAAGAATTTCGAGAGCAGGTTATATAGACGATGGGATTTTGGAAACGTGTGGGCAGTTTGTTCAAACGCTCAAAAAGAGAATCGAATAAAGAACTGGAGTCCATGGATTATGGTGAACAGCAATCCTTAGCGGAAGAATCGGAACTGTCACATCATTTAACGCAGATTGTGGATTCTACCTATGAAATGGAGGATTTGAAGCGGGAATATGAGCTTGTAACCTCCTACTTTTCAGATATTCAGAAAATCGAACAGATGGAACCGGGATACTTGCGAAAGTTGGAGGATGATGCCAGAAAGATTCTCATGTTAGAAGAGAATCGGAAGCAGTATCAGCATACGCCAAAACGGATATCTCCGGAACGATACAAGCTGATGATGCGATTGGAGTCAGAGGTGCCTCAGGGAATTCAGCGGCTAAGGGAATTGGAAGATATGCGCGGGAAAATCAAGCGGGATTTGGAATACTTAGAAGGCGAGAAGGGTGCGATTAAATACGAAGAAGAGGAACTACAGACACGACAGGCAACAATGCGGAATGTAGCAATTGTAGTTGGTCTGTTGGCATTATTGTCGGTGCTTATATTCTTATTCTTGAACGTTCAATACGAAGTGGATTTAACTGCTGCCGGAGCCGGTATTGCCATTGTGGCTGTGATTGTGGAATTTTTCTTGTTCCTTGGATACAATCGTGCAAACTATGATCGTAAAGTATGCTTCCAAAAGCATAATCGTGCGATTCAGTTGCAGAATAAGGTGAAAATCAAATGGCTAAATAATACCAACAATCTGGATTTCTTATATGCAAAGTACGAGGTTAACAGTCGTAAGGAATTGGAATATGACTGGGAACAGTATCGACTTACAGTAGAAGAGGAAGAGCAGTATCAGAAGAACACCGGTGATCTTCGGGTATATCAGGAAGAAATCGTAATGAATCTGAAGCGTGCAGGCTTGCGAGATGTAGAAATCTGGTTGCAGCAAATCGTAGCGTTGGTAGATAAGCGGGAAATGGTTGAGGTAAAGCATTCGCTGAATGTTCGACGTCAGAAGCTTCGTGACCGTATGAAGGTAAATGAAGAAACCAGACAAAACAGTCTGGTTTGTGTAAAAGGTATTTTAACCGAGCATCCGGAATTAAAGGAGCAGGCGAAGGAGGTATTAACCTCTTATCATATTGCGGTATAATGTATGTCTGATGGCATTGAAAAGGGTACACATTCATGTGTACCCTTTTATAAATTACTCCACATTTTTTAGCGCCATTTCCAAAGGCACCTTCTTAACCTTGCGCATTTGCAGGAATGCAATGATTGCATAAGCACAGATTCCGCAAAGGACAATCTTAACGAAGACTGGGAATGGAACATAGTACGGAAGCCAGCCGGAATATTCGGAGAAGGCAATGGCAAACACATACTTAATTGCAATGTTAACGATTGGTAATGTCAGGATAAAGGAACCAATTACTACCAAAGAAGTTGCCATAACATATAAGCCATTGATTTCTCCGTTGGTATAACCAAGGATCTTAGTCATGGAAATCGACTGTGCATTTTTCTCAATAATAATCTTTGATAATAAGTAAATAATCAGCATAAACATAACAATACCAAATCCGGCAAAGACGTCCATCAAACCGCCCATGGATAGTATTAACTGGCGGGAAGTCTTGGTTAAATCATCTTCGGTAATGGTGGTGGCAATATAAGCATCATCAATATCGCTTAATTCCTCATTTGAAAAATATCCGGTATATTCATCGTCTTCCCAGTCGAAGGTGTCACGAAATGCTTCCTCGTCCATGAAAATTGCAATGGAAGAAGGATAGTAGTGAATGCCCTGAACAGAAAATTCATAAGAATCATTACCATATTCTGCATCCAGTGTAATCCGGTCACCTATGGCGATATGATGCTTTTCTGCATATGCATTGGAAATGTAAACACCATCATTTTGAAAATCCAAATTCAAATAGTCGCTATCTTCTGCTATGCCGTATACAACCGCTTGCTCACTTCGTAAGCGGCCTTCGATTGTTTTCAAAGAAGTCATGCAATACTTCTCGGCATCTTCGGAATCGGTTTCTACCGGTGCTTTTAGTGCATACTGGTATTTGCTAATCATATTATTGGTGATTTCTTCTTGATAGTGTGTCATCATTGGTGGCATTGCAAAGCCAAACAGTAAAATGACATTTGCCATAAAAATACCAATGATAATGGTAATATAGTTTGGCATATTCTGGAAGATAATTCTTAATCGGAATCGTTTCATAATACCAATCTTGGTATTTAAGCGGAACGCTTTTTTCTTTTGTTTACGCTTTAAGTCCCTGCGTAAGAATTTCAATGGAGAAAGGCTCAGCTTGTTAACCAGAATTGCCCAATTTATGATTAGCATCAGAATAACCGGAATTACGGTAGTCTTCACAAATGCATCTGCATTCCATAGGGTGGTATAGGTTGGCAGACAGTAGCTTGCATAATACAAATCTGCCGCAAAATCCTTGACTATGGTATATCCTAAGATGTTACCAACCAATGCTGCTATAAGCGTAATGCTAATGGGCATGGTTAAGTAATGACACATTAACTCGCTCCGGGAATAGCCGGAAGCCCGGAGAGTTCCGATTACAGTGGCTTCCTTAGTGATTGTATTGCTGGTGGTAATAGCGAAAATAAATGCAATAATTATAATTAATAAGTAAAGGAACACGGTAACCATAAGATTATCTCTGCCAATGTCGTTGCCGGTAAAATGAATGGCCTGGTTGCCGTAAGCAGGGATATAATTGGTTACAATGGCATGCTCGGTTAAATGTTCCAGAAAATCCTCTGCACGCTCTTTGGCATCGGTATCATTTTCCGGTGATTCGTCATAGATCCAGGAATAGCTGTAGTGCAAATGATTGGTTGGATAGGAATCAAAGCCCTCTTCAGTCATAATAGCTACTCCGAATTTCACTGAGTCAAACATCATATCGGAAGGACTGGAATATAAAGCACTATAGTCAGAAAGTGCCACTAAACCGGTAACAGTCAGGTTTTTCTTGCCGATTCGTATGGTATCACCAACTTCAATCTTGTTGTTGGTTGCATATAAGCGGTCAAGGGCGATTTCATCCTTGGCAGTTGGCATTTTGCCACTCATGAGGCAAACCAGATTGATGTCTTTCCGGTCTTGAAAGATACGGACGGTGCTGTCAAATTCATTTGTCTCTTCCTCTAAATAGAAATTCTCATAAATTCGTTGTTCATCATCTTCCAAGGTTTCGATGAGTTCCTCATCTGCTTCGTATGCAAGCTCAAAATTGCCGTCTTCAATGTGATATTTTTCAAAGCTTTCGTTATAAGCAACGGTCATACTGTTTGATGCCACAAGAAATCCGGAAACAATACCAATCATTCCGGTAATGAAAATGAATAAAACCAAGTATTTTCCGATTTCGCTTTTGAATTCTCGAGGTAGTCGTTTGATTAATGGATTCTTCATAATACCACCTCCTACCAATCCAGCTCGGTAGCGGCGATTTTAACTTCATTTACATAGTTCTTGCGGACTATTCCGTCACGCAGGGTAATTACTCGGTCTGCCATGTTTTTAATGGCGTCATTATGTGTAACCATTACAATGGTGTTGCCGTATTTCTGATTTACTTCCTCGATTAACTTCAGGATTTCTTTGGAGGTGTTGTAATCCAAAGCACCGGTTGGCTCATCACAAAGAAGAATATCCGGATTCTTTACAATGGCACGGCCAATGGCAGTACGTTGCTGCTGCCCGCCGGAAAGCTGATTCGGCAATTTGTGTCGATGCTCATAAAGTCCCAACGTATGCAGTAAATCATCTACATTTAACGGGTTATCACTTAAATATGCACCGACTTCAATATTTTCTTTAATGTTCAAATTGGGGATTAAATTATACATCTGAAAGATGTAACCAAGATGCTTTCTGCGGTATTGTGTGAGGGCTTTTTCACTCATGTCTGCAGTTTTCTCGCCGTTGATAGAAATGTATCCGCTATCTGCACTGTCGATACCGCCAATGATATTGAGAAGAGTGGATTTGCCGGAGCCGGAAGGTCCTAGCAAGACGCAGAATTCGCCACGTTCGATTTGGATATCGATGCCTTTTAAGACTTCTACACGACTTTCATTTTCGCCAAATGCTTTTCTAATGTTGCTGATTTCTAGAAACATAGTTGTTTCCTCCCTTTCGTATGTGTATTTTCTACAACTTACTTATCAGCTACATCGGGATAAAAAAATAGACTCCACGTATAGCTTATAAGCAATACATGAGTCTCGTTATTTAAGACAAACCAGAATGCACTTAATACATCCAGGATGTTGATTTGCCACGCGTCAGCGCCACTACTCCCTCAATGGAATTATGTTGTTGCTATAAATGTAGCAGATGAAAATTGAAAAGTCAACCACTAATTTGGAAAAAAATGTATGTTGATTTACGTTTTCGCTTTTTTGGTTTCATACAACAAGCATGAAAAACAGATTCAAAGCATAATGTGAAATGGGGGGTGTAATTATGAAACTTGAAAAGAAAAAATTAGTCATATGCATTGCCATACCGTTGCTGGTTGGTTTGACTTCCGGTTTGTTAACCCGGGGTGGAATGGTAAGCTTCGCAACGCTGAATCAACCGCCGTTGTCACCGCCGGCATGGTTGTTCCCGGTTGTGTGGACAATTCTTTATACATTGATGGGGATATCCTCTTATCTGATATTGGTATCCGAAGGGGATTCTAAAGAACGGACAGATGCACTTGCAGTTTACTTTTATCAGTTAGTGGTTAATTTCCTGTGGCCGGTGTTTTTCTTTTCCTTTCAATGGTACTTATTTGCATTTGTTTGGCTATTATTCTTGTGGGTGTTGGTAGCAATCATGATTTGGCGCTTTTGGAGTATATCAAAGGTTGCTGCGTACATAAATATTCCTTATTTGATTTGGTTGACATTTGCAGCTTATTTGAACTTCGGTGTGTGGTGGTTGAATCAATAGGGGTATAATTATATCTAAGATGCAGTAAGAAATAACTTGACATTTTGTGCAAGCACCATTATGATTAATATATCAGCAAAGACAAAATGTCAAGTTAAATTTGTTCCAAGGCTGATGATTCAGTAAAATTCAGGCAAATCTGCCGGTTTTATTCCAAGAAAAAAATACAACAAAAGAGTGAACAACAGAAAAGGGAGGCGCTATTTGTATGGCAAGACGCAAATTGGAAGAGTTGAATGTATTGGATAACTTTTTGTTTCAACAATTGGTATCCAGAGGAGAAGACGGCGAGGATTTTTGCCGGAGATTATTAGAACCGATTTTGGGAAAGAAGATAGGAAGAATAAAGATTGCCCCGCAGAAACCTATTGCAGGTTTAGATACGGATTTACATGGAATTCGTTTGGATGCATATGTGGAAGTGTCAGAACCGGATGTAGATATGGAGATTGATTCGGAAATATATGATATTGAGCCCAATCAGACAGTGGAACGAGAACGTTTACCCAAACGAACAAGGTTTTATCAAGGGTTGATTGATTCACGTCTGCTGGAAGGCGGATGGGATTATCGCCAGTTAAAAAAGGTTGTTATTATTATGATACTTCCTTATGATCCGTTTGGTAAGAATCGAATGGTATATACGGTGAAAAACCAGTGCGTCGAGGATTCGACCGTGGAATATGAAGATGGCGCAATAAAAATATTTTTAAATACAAAAGGAAATGCATTAAATACTAGCCAAGAATTGCAAAAAATGTTAAAATATATTGAAAGTAGTGTTGCCGAGAATGTAACGGATGAAAACATTCAGGCAATCCATAACTATGTCAAAGAAGTGAAGAAAGACAAGGAAGTGGAGGTTCAATATATGAAGAGTTGGGAAGTTGAGCAATTGATACGGGAAGAAGCGCAGGCAGAA
>JAFTZJ010000027.1 GCA_017461045.1 Lachnospiraceae bacterium
ACCTTTTTTGAAAAAGGGTATTTTGTTAGTAGTAGACGGTACGGATCCGGATTTGGTTCGTGCAATTTTGGAGACAGAGCTTACAAGCGTGGAAGAGAGGCATAAGAAGGTAATCAGCTTCTGGGATACGTTGGCAGCCTTGGGTCCTGCCTGGGGTATGATTGGTACTTTGGTAGGTTTGGTGGCCATGTTGAATGATATGTCTGACCCTACAAAGATTGGTCCGTCTATGGCGGTAGCATTGATTACTACTTTGTACGGTTCCTTGTTGGCAAACTGGCTGGCAACGCCGGTGGCAAATAAGCTTCGCGTGAACAATGCAGCAGAGATGCAACAGAAGGAAGTTATGATAGAGGGGCTGTTGTCTATTCAGGCAGGTGAGAACCCTCGTGTTATTGAAGAGAAGCTGAAATCCTTCCTGGCACCTAAGGATAGAGAGGGCGGAGAAGATGAGGCAGATCTTGGAGGAGAAGAATAATGGCAAGACGCAGAAAGGAAGATCCACCGGCAGCCGGTTCGCCGGCTTGGATGGCAACCTTTGGCGATTTGATGAATTTGTTGCTATGTTTCTTTGTATTACTGTTCTCCATGTCCAGAATTGATGAGGAGAAGTACAATCAATTGGTAGCATCTATGTCATCGGCTTTTAGTATCCTGAATGGAGGAGCAACAGCTATCGGCGAAGGTATCCTTATCAGCAATGGTGTGAGTCAGCTGAATGAATTGGATCAGTACATAAACAGTACCGGTAATACGGCAGATGATACTGTTGATTCCGAGGATTTTAATGATTTTGAATCCGGAGAAGTCTCTGAGGAAGAGAAATTTCAACAGATGTTGGAGGAGATTAAAGAGCATAACACCAGTGTGAATGAGC
This sequence comes from Lachnospiraceae bacterium, assembly GCA_017461045.1. Classification (GTDB taxonomy): domain Bacteria; phylum Bacillota; class Clostridia; order Lachnospirales; family Lachnospiraceae; genus CAG-632. The sequence continues at coordinate 878 of JAFTZJ010000027.1, forward strand.
AACTGGCAGAGATTATTGAGGAAACGGTAGAAGAAAGTAACATGAGTGATAAGATTGATGTGACTTTTACTTCGCAATATGTTATGCTATCTTTAAAGGGAGCTTTGCTGTTTGATTCCGGTGAAGCACAACTTCGTGAAGATGCACTTCCGGTGATGGAGAGAGTAGGAGTGATACTGGAACGTTATGCCGGTAGTACTATCGAAATTGAAGGTCATACGGACACGGTTCCCATGAGCAATAAGAAGTTTGCAAACAACAATGAATTAAGTAGTGCCAGAGCACTTTCCGTATTTGATTATTTGGTGGAAAACACGTTCTTGGATCCGGCAGATATTAAGCATGCCGGCAGAGGAGAGTATGTTCCGGTGGCGGATAATTCCACAGCAGAAGGCAGGGCGAAGAACCGACGTGTAGAAATACGAATTTATAACCCTGTTATCCAATAAAGGAGAAAGTTTTCATGAAGAAAAATCTATTATCGATTATAATTTTAGCATTATTAATCGTAAATATTGTATTGACTACCATTATGATGATCAGCATGATGGGGACGAATAAAAAAACCGCAGATTTGGTGAGTGATATTGCGGCAGTGCTGAAACTGGAGCTGGGTGTGTCCGGTGAAGAGGAAGAACCGACAGAAATTCCTATGTCTCAGCAGCAGATTTGGAATCTGGAGGGCAATATGACTATCCCCTTACAGAGTGAGCAGGTAGTAGACGCTGAAGGCAAGGTAACCGGAAGCAAGGATCATTACATACAGTTTACTGTATCCTTTGCATTGGATACCAAAGGAGAAGGATATAAGAAATATGGTGAGAATATTGCCAATTACGAGAGTGTAGTGAAGGATGCGATTAATCAGGTGGTTTCCAGACATACGATAGAAGAGTGCAGAAACGATTTTGAAGCTATCCGTGAAGAAATTTTAGTGGCAGTAAAGGCTTTGTTTGACAAAGAATTTATATATAAGGTTGCAATTAACGAGATTAAGTTCCAGTAACCTCCCATGGAAAGAATAGACAGAAATAAAGGAGGTGAGGAACGTGGGTGATGTATTATCCCAAGAAGAAATAGACAGGTTAATAAATGGATGGAATTCCGGCGAATTTGATGCGGATAATCTGGCGGATGGTAATGAAAAGCAGGTAAAGAATTATGATTTCAACCGTCCGGCGAAATTCTCAAAGGAACACCTGCGTACCCTTGAGATTATATTTGAACATTACGGAAGACTTGTTTCCACGAATCTTCCGGTGTACTTAAGAAAGAATATACAGGTATCGGTGGCCAGCTCGGAAACCGTAACCTTTTCGGAATTCAGCAATGCATTATCCAATCCGGTTATATTGGGATTGGTGAATTTTACACCATTGAATGGTAATATATTGATAGAATTGTCCACGAATTTAGGATATGCCATGATTGATCGAATGCTCGGCGGAAGCGGTGTTCCCTTAGACAAGAGCAGAGAATTCTCCCAAATAGAATTGACTATTTTGGAAAGAATTATGGCATTGTTAACCCAGCTGATGCGGGAACCGTGGAAAAATGTAATCGAACTTTCCCCGGTACTGAACAGACTGGAGACCAATGTGCAGTTTACGCAGGTGGTTCCTCCAACGGATATGGTGGCAATTGTTACCTTGAACCTAAAGGTAGGAGATGTGGAAGGATATATCAATATCTGTCTTCCTTTTGTTACCTTGGAAGCAGTGATGGATAAGCTGAATACCAAGTATTGGTATTCTACCATGCAGGAATATAAGGATGAACATTATGAAGCGTATATTGAAAGTATGCTTCGAAAGGTAGATATACCGGTAAAGGCAATTTTGGGAACCAGTACTATATCTGTATCGGATTTCATGGGCTTGCAGGTGGGAGATTGTATTCGATTAAACACCAGAATTGACAGCGATATGGATATTTATGTTGGAAATATAAAGAAATTCACTGCACTTCCGGGAGCGAATGATGA
>JAFTZJ010000028.1 GCA_017461045.1 Lachnospiraceae bacterium
CTCAGAATATATATACTTATCGCAGACCCGCTTTCGCTTCGGCCAGTACGTAGCGGTACTAGGATTGCAAAATACGCAATCCAAGGACCGACGTACTTCTAGAGTCTGCTCACAAGTATATATATCCATTCGCCACTGACTATTCTATACACAAACCACGAATTTATACGTTGGCTATTAGTAGGCTCCGCAAGGATACAAGGTTACTACACTTGTGCAGAGCATTACTACTGCTACTAAATTGTGTTTATCTGTATGTGGAAATGTGGTCGCAGCGAATGAGGATATGTGTTCCTGCAAAGACCGTAGAAGCACGTCGGCACTTAGGCTGCGTTTTTTGCAGCCTTATGTACCGCTACGTGCTGGCCAGAGCGCAAGCGTGTCTGGCAGGAATACATAGCCTCGAAGCTGCGGTTGTTGATATTCAAACAGATAAACCACAATTTATATCGAATTTTAAGGAGGAATACTATGAGTTCTATGAGTACATTTACAGGAACCAGTCATTATATTGCGGCGCCGGAACTAATGCAGGCGGTCAACGTAGCAATGGAACTTGAAAAGCCGTTATTAATCAAGGGGGAACCGGGTACCGGTAAAACCATGCTGGCAGATGCCATTCGGGAAGCAACCGGTAAGGAGCTGTATATTTGGAATATTAAGTCTACAACAAAGGCACAGGACGGATTGTATATTTATGATACAATTCAGCGATTATATGACAGTCAGTTTGGAGAAGAAGGCGTTGATGATATTGCCCACTATATTAAGCTTGGTAAACTTGGGGAAGCCTTTAAGTCCGAAGAACAGGTAATTCTTTTGATTGACGAAATAGACAAGGCGGATTTGGAATTTCCGAATGACTTGCTTTGGGAATTAGATAAAATGGAGTTCTATATTCATGAAACTAAGGAAACCGTAAAAGCAAAGCATCGTCCAATCGTAATTATTACGTCTAATGCTGAAAAAGAATTACCGGATGCATTCTTGCGTCGTTGTATTTTCCACTATATTGATTTCCCGGATCGAGAGCAGATGACGGATATAGTGAATGCTCACTTTGAGCAACTGGAGGAAAACCTGTTAAAACAGGCTATGGATACTTTCTATTGGATTCGTGGCTTAAAGGATATACGCAAAAAGCCAAGTACTTCTGAGCTGATTGACTGGATTCGTGCATTACAACTTGGTGGAATTGATCCGGAATTGATTCGGAAGGAAATGCCGTTTTTAGGTGTATTAATTAAGAAGGATGAAGATTTAGGCGTGATTAAACAAAGGAGACTGGATTAGTGTTTTTAACATTTTTCTATCTGCTACGGAGTAAGGGCATCGATGTGTCCGTTACAGAGTGGCTAACCTTAATTGAAGCATTAGATAAAGGACTCTGTCATGGCAGTTTTACAGAGTTTTATTACCTATGCCGTATGACCTTGGTGAATCGGGAGTCAGATTTTGACAAGTTCGATTTAGCTTTTGGTGAGTACTTTAAGAACTTAAAGGATAATAATGAAGTACCGCCGGAAATTATGAAATGGCTGGATAAAGGCGAAATGGATGATTCGAATTTGAATCGGGACGCCTATCGCTTTGAGCAACACAGAGATTCCAATACCGTAAAGAGAATGTTTCGGGAACGGGTTACAGAGCAGAATTCCGAGCATAATGGTGGTAATTATTGGATTGGTACCAGTGGAGGTTCTGCATTTGGACATAACGGGCGCAATCCGGGTGGTATTCGTGTAGGTGGAAGTCCCGGCATGCATACAGCGTTCTCAGTTATGGGCGAACGGAAGTATGAGAGTTTTCGCAATGACAGGGCTTTAAGTATGCGTCAATTTCAGGTGGCATTTCGTCGATTGCGCCAGTATTCTGCACGCTTAGATGTGGAACGGACGGAATTGGACGTAGATAAAACCATTGATAGTACATGTAATCAGGGTGGTTACTTGAAATTGGAATTTGATAAACCAAGGAAGAATACAGTGAAACTATTATTGTTATTTGACTGTGGCGGAACCATGTATCCGTTTATGGAGTTATGTAATAATTTGTTTCAGGCAGTGCATAAAGCCAATCATTTCAAGGATGTGCAGACCTATTATTTTCATAATTGTATTTATCAAAAGGTGTATAAGACACCGGAATGTGAGATTGGTGATTGGGTAGATTTGGATTATTTGTTCCGACACTATGACAAGGATTACAAGGTGATTATAGTAGGCGATGCCCAAATGGCACCGGAGGAATTATTCGATGTAAATGGTAATTATCGGGGACCGAATGGTGGCTTAAGTGGTTACGAGTGGTGCCAGTTACTGAATAGTAAATATAAAAAAGTTGTATGGCTAAATCCAAGATACCATGGCGGTTTAACAGCTTTAAGCTGGATGGAATCCGAGCATGAGTTGGCAAAGCTGTTTCATATGTATTTGCTATCGGTGGATGGCCTAAAGGAGGCTATTACTTATTTAATGGCACCAAGGTAGTTGGTTTAATTGCTGAAGTATTAACGCGAACTGGTGCGTTTGGAGGAATACTATATGAAATGCAAGTTCAGTATAATTTCAATCTTTCTGATACTGTTTTGTTTGTTGTGTTTTACCGGGTGTCAAGATGAATCATTACGAAAGGCAGAGTACTCAAAGGAAGAAATGGAAGCTTATTTAGAAAAAGCATATCATGCGGAATTTACAGTTTTAACCAGAACGGAAGTATATGATTCTTATTTTGAGACATTACAGAAAGTGGAATATGAAGTTCAATATGATGAGAATCCGGATTTGGTGTTTACAGCTGTAGATATGCACGACGGAGGTATGGCAGGTTGGAATGTAACGGATACCTTAGAGACTGTATTGGATGAGGAAGAATAGTATAATAGATAAAATAATAAAGTAGTAGTGAGCTTTGAAAACTAGGGGAGTTGTATTATGAATCAAGACTGGGGCTTAGTCCTAAGCGGTGGCGGTGCCAAAGGTGCATATCAAATGGGCGTTTGGAAGGCTATGAAGGAATTACAAATAGAAAATTGGATTGGCGGAATTGCCGGTGCATCAATTGGAGCATTGAATTCTGTATTGTTTGCTTCAAATAACTATGAAAAAGGCAATGAAGCCTGGGATGAGGTAAATTTACTTTCTGTTTTTGATACGGAATGGGCACTTTTGGATGGTAAAATAGGAACTTTTTCCAGAGATGAAATGCTGGCCTTGGCTCATAAATATGGAGAGTTGTCAAAGGTTACCCAAAGCCATCGACCAATTTATTGTAGTATTTCAAAGGTGTTGCCGGATGGTAGTTATCAGGGAGAATACCAGAGAATGGACGGAAAAACACAATATGTAATCGAGCAGTTATTAATGGCGTCATCTGCTTTACCAATTCTTCATGAACCGGTTGAATTTCAGGGGAATCTCTATCAGGATGGCGGATTAACCGATAATTGTCCGATTCGCCCTTTGTACGACCATGGTTTTCGGAAAATTATCATTATTGGATTAAAAGCAGATATGAAGCGTTTTGAAGCAGAGTTTCCGGATGTGGAATTCATTTCCGTATATCCAAGTCATGATTTGGGGGATTTGGTTCATGGTACTTTGAATTTTAAGCCTCGTTTTATTCAATTCTGCAAGAAATTAGGATACAAAGACGGATTACGAATATTCCGGGCGTACCAGAATGGTGATTTGAATAATGCTGTTAAGATGCAGGAATTGGCACAATTGGATTATCAAGAAATTGCCGTAGAGATGAAGCAAACTGAGTTGCAAGATCGTGTAGATGACCATATGGGTAAGTTGCACAGCATTATGGATAAGTACGGAATTTAACTGAAAGGAAACAGACATGAGAGAACAAGGACAGCAGGAAGCACAAAGACAATTAAAGATGATTGAACAATGCAAGGAAAGAATTGCTGCCTTAGCTAAAGAAGCAGGCAGACCTTTGACCTATCACATTTCTACATTTGGGTGCCAGATGAATTTTAAGGATTCAGAGAAACTGGCAGGTATCTTAGAACAATTGGGATATGTGGAAACCGATACGGAGAACGCTGATTTTGTATTGTTAAATACTTGTACTGTACGTGAAAATGCCAATATGAAGGTATACGGACATCTTGGTATTTTGAAGTCCTATAAGAAGAAAAATCCGCACATGATGATTGCTTTGTGTGGTTGTATGATGCAGGAAGAATTGGTGGTAGCAAAGTTAAAGGAAAGCTATCGCTTTGTAGATATTGTATTTGGAACCCATAATATATACAAACTGGCAGAGTTAATTCAAACCCGCTTGGATTCTAAGGGTATGGTAATTGATATCTGGGAGGATGCTAAGGAAATCGTCGAGGATTTGCCGAGTGTTCGAAAGTATTCCTTCAAGGCCGGGGTTAACATTATGTTTGGCTGCAATAACTTCTGTAGTTATTGTATTGTTCCCTACGTACGTGGTCGGGAGCGTAGTCGGGAACCGGAAGATATTATTCATGAAATCGAACAAATGGTATCTGAAGGCGTTGTAGAAGTAATGTTGTTGGGTCAGAATGTTAATTCTTACGGAAAAACTTTGGATAATTCAATTTCATTTGCAGAATTACTGCAGCGGGTAGAGCGGATTGATGGTTTGAAACGTATTCGTTTCATGACTTCTCACCCAAAGGATTTATCAGATGATTTAATTGAAGTAATGAAACATTCCAAGAAGATATGCAAGCATATGCATCTTCCTGTTCAATCCGGAAGTAGTCGGTTACTAGAAAAAATGAACCGTAGATACAATAAGGAACAGTATTTGGAATTAGTATCCAAATTAAAAGATGCTGTGCCGGATATTTCACTAACAACGGATATAATTGTTGGTTTTCCGGGTGAAACAGATGAGGATTTTGAAGAAACCATTGATGTTGTACGAAAGGCTGAATACGACAGCGCATATACATTTATTTATTCAAAACGAACCGGAACCCCTGCTGCCGCTATGGAAAATCAGGTGCCGGAAGATATTGTAAAAGAGCGTTTTCAGCGCTTGTTAGATGTTGTGGCTGAATGCTCTGCAAAACGTACGGGATTATTGCAAGGCGAGACAATGGAAGTACTGGTGGAAGGCGTTAGTGAGCAAGATGCTTCTATGGTAACCGGTCGATTGTCTAATAATTTACTGGTACATTTTCCGGGAGATGAAAGCCTGGTGGGAAGTTTGTGCATGGTTCACTTAGATGAAGCAAAAGGTTTTTATTATATTGGAACAAAAGTAGACTAAACAAAGGATGGTAACAAAATGGCAGCATTTACACCAATGATGCAACAATATTTGGATATAAAGGAACAGTACAAGGATTGCATAATGTTCTATCGGGTAGGTGATTTCTACGAAATGTTCTTTGATGATGCCTTAAAAGCATCAAAGGCATTGGAGATTACCTTGACCGGTAAGGATTGCGGACAAGAAGAACGCGCTCCTATGTGCGGCGTTCCCCATCACGCATATGAGGTGTATGCAAACCGTTTGGTTGAGCAAGGTTTTAAGGTTGCAATCTGTGAGCAGGTAGAGGATCCAAAACAAGCCAAGGGTCTGGTAAAACGAGATGTAATTCAGATTATTACACCGGGTACCAATCTGTCGACCCAGAATCTTAAGGAAGGACAGAATAACTTCCTCATGGCAATATATGCGTTAGATGAAGCCTATGGTATTGCAGTGGCTGATATTACGACCGGTGAAGCAAAGACCTGTCAGGTTACCAGTTTAGAAAAATGTAAGGATGAAATTAATAAATATAATCCGTCAGAAATTATATGTAATGAGGCGTTTTTGTGTCAGGAATGGGATGTGGAATACTATCGGGAGCGTTTACATATAACCATTTCTGCCATTGATGCATGGCATTTTGATGAAGAACAGGATGTTGACTGCCTGTTACGTCAGTTTAAGGTTAGTAGCTTAGAGTCTCTGGGACTCAAGGATTGTAGTTTGGCAATAATTGCTTCCGGCGCCTTGATGATGTATTTAATTGAAACGCAGAAGAGTTCCTTAGAACACATGAACCAATTGGTGCTTTATGCTGTGGACGATTATATGATTCTGGATAGTGCTACCAGACGAAATCTGGAATTAACAGAAACCTTACGGGATAAGGAAAAACGTGGATCTTTGCTGTGGGTTTTGGATAAGACCAAAACAGCCATGGGTGCCCGTTTATTGCGTACATATCTGGAACAACCATTAATTCGGAAAGAAATGATAGAAGAGCGTTTAGACGCTATTTCTATGTTGAATCAAGAGGTGATTAATCGGGAAGAATTACGGGAGTATTTGAATCCGATTTATGATTTAGAGCGATTGATGACCCGGATTAGTTTGCGTACTGCCAATCCAAGGGATTTGATTTCCTTTAAGACTTCGTTATCCTATTTACCATATATTCGGCAATTGCTATCCGGATATCCGGAGGGTATGTTACATACTATTTACGAAGATTTGGATGGGTTAGAGGATTTACATCAATTGCTGGAGGATGCAATTATTGATGACCCGCCGATTCAGGTAAAAGAGGGCGGAATCATCAAAGATGGATTCTTAGAGCAGATTGATGAATTGAAACGTGCCAAAACTGATGGTAAACAATGGTTGGCTGACTTAGAAACCAGAGAACGGGAAGCCAGCGGAATTAAGAATCTGAAGATTAAATTTAATAAAGTATTCGGATATTATTTTGATGTAACCAATTCATATAAGAGCCTGGTTCCGGAGCATTTTATTCGAAAACAGACATTGGCGAATTCAGAACGTTATACAACAGAGGAATTGGATAAACTGGCGGATGCAATTCTGGGCTCAGAAGACAAGCTATATGCCCTTGAATATGAGACTTTTTGTACCATTCGGGAAACTATTTCTGATGAGATTGAGCGGGTACAGCGCACCGCACATGCGGTAGCGCGGCTAGATGCCATGACTTCAATGGCATATGTATCAGAGCAGAATCATTTTGTACGTCCGAATATCAATGAAGAAGGGTATTTGAACATACAGGGCGGACGACATCCGGTGGTAGAAAAAATGATTCCAAATGATATGTTTATTCGGAATGATACAAAGTTGGATATTAATGAGAATCGGATAGCAATTATTACCGGACCGAATATGGCAGGTAAATCAACTTATATGCGTCAGACGGCTTTGATTGTACTGATGGCGCAGATTGGATGCTTTGTACCTGCAGATGCCGCAGATGTTGGAATTGTAGACCGTATTTTTACTCGTGTAGGTGCTTCAGATGATTTGGCATCCGGACAAAGTACCTTTATGGTTGAAATGAGTGAAGTTGCCAACATTTTACGAAATGCAACGGTAAACAGTCTTTTGATATTAGATGAAATCGGCCGTGGTACCAGTACCTATGATGGTCTCAGTATTGCGTGGGCAGTGGTGGAATATATTGCAAATTATCACCGCTTGGGGGCTAAGACCTTGTTTGCAACCCATTACCATGAATTGACGGAATTAGAAGGTCAGTTGCCGGGTGTCCACAATTACTGCATTGCAGTAAAAGAGCAGGGGGATGACATTGTATTCTTGCGGAAAATCATGCAAGGCGGTGCAGACCGTAGTTATGGTATTCAGGTTGCGAAACTGGCGGGAATTCCGGATTCGGTTATTAGCCGTGCCAATGAGATTCTTGCTGAGTTGTTGGATGAGCATGATTTGGCAGGAAATGGTAAAAAAGTAACAGTTGCAAAGCCGAAGAAGAAGGAAGAACCTCAGCAGTTGTCTTTCTTTGCAAATCCAATGGAACAAGAAGTTGTGGCTGAGATTCAAGCCTTGGATTTGTCAAATATGACACCGATGAAGGCATTGGTATATTTGAGTGAACTGCAGGAGAAATTACATAAAAAATAACATGTTTTTATAGTGTGCAAGATAGTAGCAATAGGAGAAATCAACATGATTCAAGTCTTAGATCAACTTACCATAGACAAGATTGCCGCAGGTGAAGTGGTAGAACGCCCTTCCTCTGTTGTTAAAGAATTGGTGGAGAATGCCATTGACTCCGGAGCAACTGCAATTACCATTGAAATCAAGGATGGAGGTATTTCATTTATCCGAATTACCGATAATGGTTGTGGCATTCCTTCAAATGAAGTGCAGACGGCTTTTTTGCGTCATGCTACCAGTAAAATTAAGAAAATTGAAGATTTGTTGACGGCGAGTTCTCTGGGGTTCCGTGGGGAGGCTTTGTCTAGTATTGCTGCCGTTTCGCAAGTGGAGTTGATTACTAAAACCAGTGACTCTCTAACAGGAGTACGTTATGAGATTCACGGTGGGAAAGAAATTACCAAGGAAGAAATCGGTTGTCCGGAAGGAACTACATTTATTATTCGAAATTTATTCTATAATACTCCGGCACGTCGTAAGTTTCTGAAGACTTCTGCAACTGAAGGCGGATATGTGAATGAGTTGGTAGAGCAGATTGCTATGTCCAGACCGGATATTTCTTTCAAATTCGTAAATGGCGGACAAAACAAGTTGAATACCTCCGGAAATGGTAATGTAAAGGACATTATTTATCAGATATACGGACGTGACATTTCCGCTAATTTACTTCCAATTGATGTGCAACGGGATGATATGAAGCTTACCGGTTTTATAGGAAAACCATATATTTCCCGTGGCAATCGTAGTTTTGAACATTATTTTGTAAATGGTCGGTATATTAAAAGTCCGATTATTACCAGAGCCATTGAAGAGGCTTATAAGACCTTTGTTATGGTTCATAAATTCCCATTTACTGTGCTGAATTTAACGGTTGATTCCAAGCTTTTGGATGTGAATGTCCACCCTAGAAAAATGGAAATGCGTTATAGCAGAGGAGATGAGCTGTACAAATTTATCTTCGAAGAAATCCGATTTGTTCTATTGCAAAAAGAATTGATACCGGATGTTGGTAAAGACAATGCAAAGCAGGAACAAAAGCAACGACAGCAGGAGTTACAACGAAAACCGGCACCGGAGCCATTCGAAATAAATCGCAAAGCTCAGATACAGGCGAAATTGGCGAAAAGTACTGCTATAGATACGAATGTTGCAACGCCGATTCAGGAGTACAAACCGAAAATTGAGAATCCAAAAGCTGAAAGTCCGAAAATTGAAACTCCGATAATCGAGCCGAAGCAGGTGAAGGAACCGGTTGCATTTGTACCAAAGCAAAAAACAGACGATAATAATATTATGTCAACAAATGTGTTAACAGATACACCTTCTGTAGCAGAAGATGTTCAGAAGGAAGAGACTCCAAAGGGGGAACAGATGACCTTTGTTTCTGCCGGTTTTATGACAGAGGAAGCACGTCCAAAGCATCGTCTGATTGGCCAGTTATTTAAGACGTATTGGCTTATTGAATATGAAAAGAAATTATTTATTATGGATCAACATGCAGCACACGAAAAGGTGATGTATGAAAAGTTAATGAAACAGTATGAGAATCGCGAGATTGTTTCCCAGCAGATTGCACCTCCTTTGGTAATTTCTGTGAACCCAAGACAGGTTGAAGTGTTGCGTGAACATCAAACTTTCTTTGAGGATATGGGCTTTCAAATGGAGAGTTTTAGTGGCAAGGAGTATATGCTTCGTGGTGTTCCGTTAGAAACCTATGGTTTGATGGCACAGGATATTTTCATTGATTTTATTGATTCTCTTATGGAAGAGGGCAATCGTTTGAATATGGATATGTTTATTTATAAGATTGCTACGATGGCTTGTAAGGCTGCAGTAAAGGGAAATATGGAGTTGAGTTATGCAGAGGCGGATGCACTTATTGATGCATTACTGGCTCTTGAAAATCCATATAACTGTCCGCATGGAAGACCAACCATTATTTCCATGACAGAGACGGAGATTGAGAAGAAGTTTAAGCGGATTCAGAATTAATGTATTTATACTGTAAGAAGATAAAAATTACTTGTAATTTATAATTTCTTTGTTATAATTTAATTATAGAAGGCAATCGCCACAGGGTGGTTGACCAGATAAAGAAAAAAACCTTCCTAATACGGGCCAATGTACAGGGAAGGTTTTGTTATTTTAGTGACAAATTAAATGAATAAATGTCAAAAAAGCCAAGAGAAACATTCCAAAAGACATTAAGTCTCTAAAATTGAATTTTTTCTTCCTGACTATCACCTCCATTCTATGTAGAATGAAGGTCAACCACCCTGTAACACGATTGCCGGTGACATTGTGTCACTATTTGTATAATAACATTTTGTTTTCGGGAAATCAATATTTGGATACAAAATGTAAAAGAATATTTGGAGAATAAGACTACAATGACAGATCATATACGAAATAATAAACGTCCCCTAATTATTTTAACCGGTCCAACGGCCGTCGGTAAAACTGCGTTATCCATAAAGCTTGCAAAAGCCATCAATGGGCAGATGATTTCTGCAGATTCCATGCAGGTCTACCGAGGCATGGACATTGGAACTGCTAAAATCATGCAGTCAGAAATGCAGGGAATCCCGCATTATTTAATTGATGTTTTGGAACCAACAGAAGACTTTAATGTGGTTCGTTTTCAGCAGATGGCAAAAGAAGCCTTAGAGAAAATCTATGCAGAAGGTAGTATTCCAATTGTTGTAGGAGGAACCGGATTCTACATTCAGGCGTTGCTTTATGATATTAATTTCGAGGAAAATGACGAGGATACTGCTTATCGTCAAGAACTGCAAAGGCTTGCCGAAGAGAAGGGTGCAGAATTTTTGCATGATATGCTTGCCAAGGTAGATCCTGAATCAGCTAAAGCGATTCATGCCAATAATATTAAACGTGTTATTCGCGCCTTGGAATTCTATGAACAAACCGGCACCTGTATATCAGCACATAATGAAGAACAGCGGCAAAAGGAATCTCCTTATAATTTCCTTTATTTTGTATTAAATGATGACCGTCAGCTTCTATATGAGCGAATTGACAAACGCATTGATATTATGTTAGAACAAGGACTTGTGGAAGAAGTACAGAACTTGATGAATAACGGTTGTGAAAGAGATATGGTATCCATGCAAGGATTGGGCTATAAAGAAATTTTGGAGTATCTGGAAGGAAAATGCACCCTTGATGAGGCTATCTATATCTTAAAACGAGATACCAGGCATTTCGCTAAACGTCAGATTACATGGTTCAAGAGAGAACGTGATGTGCATTGGTTAAACCGTCAGAATTACACTGGCGAAGAAGATATGCTTGTTTACATGTTGGAACAACTTAAAAATCAAGAAATCATACGAATGAATAGAATGGAGATTGGATAAAATGACAAGTATGGATATATATTCCATGTACAAAAGCATGGGCATTGACGAACAGGTATATAATTATTGCCAAAAAGCAGAAGATTCGTTAAAGGAACGGTTTCAGACCATTGACAAAATCGCTGAATTTAATCAGGCAAAGGTGCTGCATGCCATGCAGAAAAACCAGTTAAGCGAGGCTCATTTATATCCGTCAACCGGATATGGATATAATGACATCGGCAGGGATACCTTAGAGAAGATTTATGCAGATATTTTCCATGCGGAAGATGCTTTGGTGCGGTCACAAATCACTTGCGGAACTCATGCACTGCATATTGCTTTAGCTGGCAATTTAAGACCGGGAGATGAGATTCTATCTCCGGTTGGCAAACCATACGATACTTTAGATGAAATCATCGGTATTCGACCATCTACAGGCTCTCTTGCTGAATATGGTGTTACCTATCGTCAGGTTGATTTGTTACCGGATGGTTCCTTTGACTGGGATGGTATCCGAACTGCAATTAATGATAAAACTCGATTGGTTGAAATCCAGCGTTCAAAAGGCTATGCAACCCGACCAACCCTTTCAGTAGAGCAAATCGGAGAATTAATAACATTTATTAAAGGAATTCGTTCAGATATTATCTGTATGGTAGATAATTGCTATGGAGAATTCGTAGAAACCATTGAACCAACCGATGTTGGGGCTGATATGGTAGTTGGCTCTTTGATTAAGAATCCGGGTGGCGGATTAGCACCAATTGGTGGATATATTGTAGGAACAAAGGAATGCGTAGAACGTTCCGCATACCGTTTGACAGCACCTGGACTGGGTAAAGAATTAGGTGCCAGCCTTGGTGTAACGGCAAGCTTTATTCAAGGTTTGTTCTTAGCACCGACGGTAACAGCTGCAGCTCTGAAAGGGGCTATTTTGGCGGCTAATATTTATGAAAACTTAGGCTATCATGCTATACCGAATGCAACGGAAGAACGATACGATATTATTCAAGCTATTGAATTCGGTGATCCGGAGCTGTTAATTGCTTTCTGTGAAGGAATACAGGCCGCAGCACCGGTGGATAGTTATGTAGCACCAACACCATGGGCAATGCCTGGTTATGATAGTGATGTAATTATGGCAGCTGGCGCATTTGTATCCGGCGCATCCATTGAACTTTCTGCAGATGGTCCTGTAAAACCTCCATATGCAGTATATTTTCAGGGTGGTTTAACATACCCGCATGCAAAGTTTGGCATCATGAAGTCCTTACAGCGAATAGTTGAAAAGGGTGTCAAATTATGGTAAAGTAGATTGGATAAGGAGGTTTGACAAATGGCAAGTGGTAATTTAGGAAAAAATAATTGGGCATTATTCTTAATGATTTTAGCCGGCATAGTAATTGGTGGCTTTATTGGCTGGTTAACCAAGGATGTTGCGTTCTTAAGCTGGCTGAATTATGGTCATTCCTTTGGTTTAGCAGATCCGGTAGTTTTGGATTTGGGAATTTTAGTTTTAACATTCGGTTTAACCATTAAAATCAGCATTGGTGGAATCATCGGTGTCATTATTGGAGTTATAATTTATCGATTGTTATAATACTGGAGTCTTGTCTGTTAGAGCGAGGAAAGGACAGACATGAATGTATCAATGAAACAACTTCCGGAATCAGAACGTCCTTATGAACGTTGTGAGCAATTGGGACCGGAAGTACTAAGTGACGCAGAATTGTTATCTGTGATTTTGCGGTCCGGCACTACCAATGTAAGTGCATTACAGTTGGCTCATCAAGTGCTGCAAAAGGATGAAATGCATCCGAATTTAACAGGGCTATGTTATTTAAGTCGTGAACAACTCATGGAAATACCCGGAATTGGAAGAGTAAAAGCCACTCAACTACAGGCAATTGTTGAATTGGCCAAACGGATTGCTATTACAGTACCGGAGGATACCATGCGGATGAATACGCCTGAGTCGATTGCACATTATTTCATAAAGGAATTACGATTTGAAACTCAGGAATGTGTATATGCAGTATTCTTCAATCAGAATTGCAAATTATTAAAAAAGATACTGATTACGAAGGGAACGGTTAATGCGTCCCTGCTTTCACCAAGAGAGATATTTTTAGAAGCTCTGCGTTGCAGTGCTGTAAATGTTGTAATTGTTCATAATCATCCCTCTGGCAATCCGGAACCAAGTACGGAGGATGCTCGGATTACAGAACAGATTCAACGAGCCGGTCAATTAGTTCAAATACAACTGCTTGACCATATCATTGTTGGAAATCAGCAGTATTATAGTTTTGCAGAACATGGCAAACTGTAACTGTCGTATAGAAAGAAGCAAAAAATGAGATTTAATAATAAGAACAAAATACCACCGAAGTATATATTGTTATCCCTAACGATTCTGTGCTTAATATTCGTTGGCATATCTTATGCCTTTGAAGATTGGATTAAGCCTCTGCGATATGTAACCGGTCTTACAATCACACCGATGCAAAGAGGAATTAATGTAATTGGCGTATGGGTAGACGACAAATTCGATATGATGGCAGATATTCAAAGTCTGCAAGAGGAAAATGCGGAGCTTCGGGCACAGTTAGAAGAATACCAGACAGAAAATCGTATTCAATTATCGGATAATAATGAATTGAATGAATTGCGGGAATTATATGAATTGGATTCCCGTTATCCAAGCTATGAGAAGGTTGCTGCTAACGTTATTTCTAAGGATGCCGGCAACTGGTTTGATACCTTTATTATTGACAAGGGTACCAATGTAGGCATTCAAGAGGGATGTAACGTTATAGCCGGTAATGGTTTAGTTGGTATTGTAACAGAGGTTGGTCCGAATTATGCAAAGGTTCGTTCCATTATAGATGATAATAGCAATGTAAGTGCTATGTTTTTGACAGATCAGACCCTATGTAACGTTCTGGGCGATGAAAAGTACATGGATGAAGGATACATTCGTGTAGAATACATCGATAAAGATGCAAACATATCAGAAGGAGACGAATTGGTTACATCGAATGTAAGTGATAAGTTTTTGCCTGGTATTTCCATTGGTTATGTGTCGAATCTCACCTTAGATTCCAACAATTTGACCATGTCAGCAGATGTAACACCTGTGGTTGATTTTGACCATATACAGACGGTACTGGTGGTTTTGGATTTGAAGCAAGATGTAAACGAAGAAGAGTAAAAATATGCGTAGAATCATTATACAGTTATTAATTATATTAATCTGTTTTTTATTGCAAACTGCATTTTTCCGCTATTTTGATTTGGCAGGTATTGTGCCAAATCTTCTTTTGATTCCAACAATGTCTTTTGGTATGATGCGTGGACGTAAAGAGGGAATGTTGGTTGGCTTCTTTTCCGGACTTTTACTGGATATAATGTACGGAGCCATGATTGGACCTTACGCTTTACTGTACATGTATTTAGGTTACATCAACGGCTTTTTCCATCGTGTTTATTATATGGAGGATATTTTATTGCCAATGCTCATGGTAGGTGCCAATGACTTGGTTTATAACCTGATTGTATATATTGTAGCTTATTTGTTGCGGAATCGTTTGTATTTCGGATTCTATTTGCTACACGTAATTTTGCCGGAAGTGGTTTATACCATGTTAATGACACTTATTATCTATAAACCATTGGTTAAGATTAATCGCTGGCTGAAACGAAAAGAAGAAGGGAGTGAAGCCTGATGGTTAAAGAGTTATTTGAAGCAATCAAAGACTACCTAAAAGAATATACCCGCCATCGGCTGTTTCCGCTTACAATTGTTTTCGTTGTACTGTTTATTGTACTGATACATCGGTTGTTTATGTTACAGATTGTAGACGGACAGGAGTATTTAGATAACTTTACCTATAAGCAGGAGCGTACCATTACCGTACCTGCTTCACGAGGCAATATTTATGATTGTAACGGTGTTGCTTTAGCATATAACGAGATTTCTTATTCTGTAACCTTTGGTAACAGTCCTTTACTGTCCAGCCGTGCAGCAGAATTAGATATGGAAGAAAATGACCTGAAGAATCAAATTGTCCATGAAACCATACAGATTCTGGAAGCGAATGGGGATGCGGTATTATATGATGATTTTCCGATTGAACTGGATGAATCCGGCAATTGCCGATTTACTATTGACGGAAATGCTTTAACCCGTTTTCGTATGGAAGTATATGGAGTCAGCAGAGAAGAAGACTTGAAGGAAAATGCAGATGCAAGTGCTGAAGAAATCTTTGCATATCTGCGAAACAATCATAATGCTAAGCGAAATCGTAATTTTGATATTTCGGAAACCTATACCAAGGAAGATGCACTGAAGATTATGTCTGTCCGGTACAGTCTCTGGTTAAATCGTTTCCAACAATACGTTACGGTTAAAATTGCGTTGAATGTTTCTGATGCCAGTGTGGCTCAGATTACAGAAAGTAAACATGATTTACTTGGCATGGATGTACAGGTAGATTCTACACGTATTTATACAGATTCGAAATATTTCGCCAATATTATCGGCTATATCGGCAACATTTCTTCAGAAGAACTGCAGGAATACAATGCCGAGTTACCGGAAAATGAACGCTATACATCTACAGATGTTATCGGTAAAATGGGTATCGAAAATGCCATGGAAGCAGAGCTTCGCGGTCAAAACGGTAATCAGCACTTGTTTGTTGATAATATGGGACGTGTGTTAGAAGTAGTTGACAGCAGTGATGCCACCGCCGGAAATGATGTCTATTTATCAATCGACAGTGAATTGCAGAAATATTGCTATGATGCGCTGGAGCGAGAATTGGCAGGTATACTATTGGCTCATATATCGGAAGGCAATAGTGAAGGAACGGAAAATAATGTGCTGATACCGATTAATGATGTGTATTATGCACTTTTCAACAACAACACCCTATCAATGGAGCATATTTATTCCGAAGAAGCAACGGATAATGAAAGAAGCTTCTTAAATAGCTTTGAAGACAGACAAGCTTCCGTTTTGGCAACGGTTGAGCATCAGTTATTGTATTCACAGACAGCCATGAAAGACTTATCTGAGGATGATCAGGAGTACATGGCGTTCATTTATCAGATGCTTTTAAATGAAGAAATTCTCGATGCCACTATGATA
>JAFTZJ010000029.1 GCA_017461045.1 Lachnospiraceae bacterium
ATTCCTCGACACTTATTTTCGAAATACCTTTCGATACAAATCCTTGCAATTTCTCCATTCGTTCCTGCCACTGCCGTTCATTTGCTTCCCGCTTCAATCGGCGTTTTTCTTCTTTTGCCGAGCGCTTGGCAGCTTTTTCTGCCTGCTTTCGTTCTTCTACCAATTTATAATCCGAAATCTGTAACCACTCTAACAAACGTTCCCATTGGTTGGTGTACTCATTACTGAGAATTAATTCTACCTGCTTGTCCTCTGTCAGAATTCTGGTAAATCGGATTCGCTTTTGTAAATATAACGGATCCTTATGTACATTTAAGGTCTCTAATGGTATTTCCTGAATCTTGCGCAATGGTTTAATCCGAACCAAATATGGCACATAATCCTTCGTAATTAACCATACCAGCTCCCGCTTACGAATCTTACCTACATGATTCATGGAGAATACCGGTATCGCCAATTCTACGAACGGATACCGCTTATGCCCCCGTCTTGGGAACTTCCGGTGAATCAACGGAACCATCTCACCCTTATGCCACATATTCTTCCATAACGGCTTCACATAAATGTAATTATAGTATGTAGATAAGGTAGACATCTTACGGAACATAATAAATGCAATAATTACTATTATGATGCTGAAGATAACACTTAAAATCGGAGCAAACATCTGAAGTAAAATCAAAATCAAATGTAACGCGCCCTTCAATATCTGAACTACTGCATTCATTCCCTTTACCGGTATAACAGCAGCCAACATTTCTAAACAATCCATACAACAATATACGCAAATGTAAACGATTGCAGTAAATATTGCAGACAAAATTGCAATCAACAATGTGATGAAATATGTAAACGGTGTCACATAATGAATCTCTGCCCCCGGTGCAGCTGCTACCACCTGAGTCGTTGCCAAAGGTAACAGGGATAATGCCACCGTCACAATCATACCACCCCATTTTTCGATATTATCAATGGTGGCTTCTGAAAACATTTTTGATGCTGCGGTAGAATGTATTACATACATTGCAATTGCGATTATGGTAAGCAGTACTGCCGCCACCGGATTAGCAATCGGCAAATCCGAAATTGTCTCAACAATCGGTATTTTATTCAAAAAATTTCCAACTGCAATCAACCACTGGGCATTGGGAAAATACGTTTCTGCATTTTCTATCATACCAAGTACCGACAAAACCGCCAGGGTTGCCGTAGGATTTACAGAGGCCGTTACCGTTGTTGAAAATACACCCGCATAGGTTTCCAGACTCTCTCCCAACGTGGTATTCACTTCCATGTCTACATCCGACGACGAATGCACAATCGTTCCCTTATGTTGAATCACCGCCGTTGAAATCATAATTGTAAGAATCGTAATAAACACCATTACTTGCTTCCTATTACGTTTATACAGTTGTTTCCACTCTCCCATATCCGTTTCCTCCTAACTGTTCTCCCTTACTCATTCTCTATTGCATACTTACGCTAACAAGCAATCCATCATAAGCATAACAAAAAAACCAATAATCAAGGAATAAGTTGCCATTCGCTCATAACCATGACTATGCGTTTCCGGAATCATCTCATCTCCCACTACATATAACATGGTACCGCCTGCAAAGGCAAGGGCAAAAGGCAGAATGGAACCCGCAATATTCACTGCAAAATAACCAATAAAAGTCCCCAACACTTCTACCAATCCGGTTGATAACGCAATCAGAAATGTACGCCGTTTCTTAATACCTGCCAAAATCATCGGAGAAATAATTATCATACCCTCCGGAATATTCTGAATAGCAATACCTGCCGCTACTGCCAAAGCATTGCCTACATCTTCTCCACCAAACGCCATACCTGCTGCAAGACCTTCCGGCAGATTGTGTATTGCAATTGCCATTACGAATAATAAGACCTTATTCAAGTCATGATTATTTTTATGTTCCTCCTCATCCACACCGGAAATATGATGTAAGTGCGGAGTGACTTTATCCATTAAATTCAAAAAAATTGCACCGGCAATCAATCCAAGTCCCACAATCCAGATACCGGATGCCTCCACCATCTCTGTTGCCGGAATAATCAATCCAATTACTGCCGCCGCAAGCATGACACCTGCCGCAAAGCCCATAATTGCATCATTCCATTTGTGCGGTATTTTTTGAAATATAAATCCAAGCAGGGAACCTATCACCGTTGCACCGCCGATTCCCAATGCGGTCATAGCTACTAGTTGCATATGCCACCTCCAATCATTCTTATTATATCCGAATCTGCCATAAAATGATAATGTTTTTTCTTTTTCCTTGCAGAAAAACCCAAAATAGCATAAAATTGTATATAGATTACAACAAAACAAATGATGCAAGGGAGAATACGAATGAATACAGAAACCAAACAAATCAGTCGTTCATTATTAACTGCCAACAGCGTAACCCAAGGTGTTATCCTTATTGCGTATCTGTTAGAAGTTATTAAGCACGAACGAACCATTCTTTACTATTTACTACTAGCTACTATCATATTTGTTCCAACCATAACTGCTTGGATTTTCTTTTCAAAGAAACCGGATAGTAATATATGTCGTTACATAGGTATGGCAGGTTATCTGTCCATGTATACGATGGTATTGATTACCGGCGATACGCCACTGACATTTGTTTATGTCATTGTCCCTGCCGCCTATCTAATTGTCTGTGCAGATAAGAAATTAATTGTGCTAACACTGATATGGTCTTGTACTGCTAATTTAGTTTCTATTCTATACAAAATCATAATATTAAAACAAAGCAGTGCTGACGATATTGCTGATTATGAAATACAGTTTTTAGCCTGTTTACTTTTCTTTATTTTTACAACTGTTGCAACAAACCTTCAGTTCAAAATTAACAAGAATCGTATGGACGAAGTCTTAGCCCAAGAACAGGAAACCCAATCAGCTTTAGACCGTATTCTGGTTGTGGCAGATTCCGTTTCCGAAAAAACACATGCGGTATTATCCTTGGTTGATCAAGTAGAAGAATCCTCTTCCATTACAAATCAATCCATGGACGAAATTTCTTCCGGTACAGTACAGACTGCAGATTCCATTCAGTCACAGTTATCACAGACTGAGCAGATTCAGAATGTTATTGTTGAGGCAGATGCAATTGCTAATCACATGCAAAGCACCATTATTGATAGTCATCAACATATTCAAGCCGGTCAGGATTACATGGATGCATTAACACAGAATGCAGACCGTGTAGAAGCAATTAATACAAAGTTAAATTCTGAAATGGAAGAATTGGTAACCAGTGCTAACCGGGCTTTGGAAATCATTCAGATTATTCAGGAAATTGCAACACAAACCAACTTATTAGCTTTGAACGCATCCATCGAAGCTGCACGTGCCGGAGAGGCCGGTCGCGGATTCGCAGTCGTAGCTTCTGAAATTACTAATTTGGCACAGCAGACAACCGATGCAGCAGAGAATATCCAGAACTTACTGGATAGCTTGCAATCGGAAGCAGCCGGAGCGAACCGGGCAGTTACCGATGTTATTGATTCCGCATCTGCACAGCACGAATTGATTACAAATACCAAAGCTGCATTTGAAAACATCAACATGGCAATTTCTGCTATTGCAGATAGTGCACAGGAAGAAGCAGAATCCATTCACTCACTTTTGGATATTAATGCAAATTTAATTACAAGCGTAGAAACCATCTCCGCTGTCAGCGAAGAGGTATCAGCAACTACACAACAGACACAGGAAATGGCCGAAAATAACTTAAATCTTTCAAATCAGATGAAGAGTATCATGGCAGACCTCTCCACATCTGTCGAAGCATTGAAATCCTAACATTTACAATAGCTTCTGTATTTTTTTCACAAAAATCAAAGCCAAACTATCATGTGTAGTTTGGCTTTTTCTTACTAATTTTATGCTCATTTTTATGATTATCAACTTAAAAACAATTGTTTTCGTTCCTCATATTGGGAATAGAAATCCTCCTGCTCCGTATATGGAGTCAAATAGAAAATCGAAAGCAATTGCATATTACGTTCCTTCAACACTTCCCCCTGCAATTTACCATTCATAGCCTGATTTTGATATTCCTTTACAAAATAGTGCCAATCACTTATAAATGCCTCATAATGTTTGCAGTCAGGCGTATCCAACCACTGCTTAATCTTCACCTTCGTCTTATTCTCTGCCTTACATTCATGTATTTGTAGAAAATATTGAAATGTTCCATTTTCATAGATTCTTCCCAAAGGAAACATACGACAAATCCCGGGTCTGTATTTATGAATGCTGCATCGCCCTTCTTGATTCAGGTAATAGCAGGCATTTGAATTCTTCTGCATCTTTAGAACCGGCAGTATGAATCCTTCTACCACACACAATTCTACAGATGTAGCCAGCAATTCATTGATACTAATCATCCCTTCAATGGTTAACCGATAAACATCATATGGGTCTAATATAATTGACTGTTCCATATTACGACAACAGGCAGAGCAACCTTTACAATCGTTGCAACCGATTTTAGCCAAGTCACTGCTACTATATAATTTCCCATCAGTCACTTCTGACAAATCCCAGTCCCGTTCCATGGTTCCTCGCCTCCTTTATCCTCTAGTGTCGTATAAGAGTTGCATTTCTTCCAACTCTCCCATTCCTACAATGCTTGCTCCGCTTCTTTTAATCCCGCATATCCATACAATAAAACGGTATGCTCCATGGTCATTTCTGCCAGATTCTTGTTCTCTCTGGCAAGCTGTGCAACAAATCTTCCGTACATTACAAGCATATTATCTGAATAAGTTAATAGTTCGCCTCTTAAATAGGTTTCATAGGAGGTATTCCATGGTGTATCTTCACTGGTGTGAATACTTCGTGCATTCTTTGCCAGTTTCGGACATTTCCTTTCGAATTCCTCCATCCAATTCACCTGAAGTTTTACAATTTCATCCACAATCCTTCGCTTTTCATCTGATACCTGGGGAAATGCCGGCAATAACTTGGCATATTCCTCCGGTGCGGTTGACTCCATCATCCGACCATACTTTTCCGTAATCAGATTCCAACCTTCCGATAAATTACCTTCAAAATCCAAGCGGTACTGTATAAGCATTTCCCGATTCCAAGTCAAATACTGACTCATCCGCATAATACGGAATGTATGCCAATCATCCTGACAACCAGCTCTTCCACCTTCATTTTGAACTTTATCAAATGCCTGAAATTCCAGAACCGCAATTTGCTCTGCCAATTCCTCTACCGTGCTATCATACCACTCTGCTTCCTCGGCAAGCGGTTCACCATATTGCTCCAGGTATAAAATATCACCTTTGGTTCTTGCATATACAATTCCTTGAGCAATCATTCCTTCCAAAAGAGAAGCTGCTATCTGCTCAAACAGTTGCTGATTTTCTTCAATATTCTTCAAATCCGTCGCAATAAGCTGATTTGCAACACTTTTTACACTTTCACAAAATTCAAACCCATAAATTCCTTGATTTAACCACTTATCATGCGGACAAAAACGCCTGTTAATTAGATACACAGAATGCAAAGCATGTTCCAAAGCCTTAAAACGCATGAGTTCTGCCGCTACCCAGTCATTCCGCTTTGCCATTCTCGGATAGTTATATTGTCCGTACTGGGAAAAGAGAGATATTGTCTGTGCCAGTTTTTGCAACCATGTTTTCCCCGGATAATACCCTAGAATTTGCTTTCGAATCCGTGAAAATTCGCCTAATTTATCAAAAAACACCTCTCCGTTTACAGCAGCCGCCAACCGTGATTCTGCCACCAGTCCCCAATCGCTTTCCTCTACCGGTCCCTGTTCACAACCGGTAAGGCTCAAGTAAAAGTCAGAGATTTTTCTAACTCCAAATCTGCCTTTCGAATGCTCTGTCCACAGATTACTTTCCTTTATTCCGGTTCCAGTCTCCCTTAACACGTTTTTCTTGTAATCTGCACCCCAACCTTCATAAGCGTTTTGCAATTCCAAGCCAATTCTTTCGTAGTCCTCATCTGTAAGCCACATAGAAAACCCAACCCCATAGTCATGATCTTCTGAAAATGCATCATCAAAACCAAATCGATCCGAGCCTTCCCCTACAAAACCAACTGCGATTCGAGCTTCATACTCCGGAAATTGCGTATGAAGTTTATCTGCTCCATAATCCTCATAAAATTTACGGCTTAATTCCAATCCTTTTACATGTCTTTGGATTTCGCCTGCTTTATCAGATTGTAACTGTTTTCTCGCCTGATACAACTTTTCCTCTACTCTTGTATAAGCCTCTGTCCGCCCCACATAGCGCTCTATCATGCCCATAGCCTGTTCATAATATGCAATTGCCTGTTCAAAATCCTGCTTTTGACAATTCCAGTCTCCCATGGCTGCCAAAGCCGCTGCCATATGTGTATCCTCTACTTCCAAGGTTCTAAATATTGCAATTGCACGTCGCAAAAAAGACTCCCCTTGGGAGTCTCTGCATTGCAATGCACTAGCACCTAAATTCGTCAGCGTTACAGCAGTTTGAAACTCTTTTCCCGGCATCTGTTCCACTATTACTAATGCATTCCGAAGACTTTGCATCGCCATATCATAGCGTCCCAGTTCCTGATATAACAAAGCAACATTGTTATACAATTCTGCATATCGAAAATCCATCTGTGGCACCCGGCCTTCAAACAATGCGAACACCTGACTATAATAATTCATTGCCTGTTCCAAATCACCTGCAGCACGTAACGCATTGGCCGAATTCAACAAGGTCGTAGCATGAGGCAAGGAATCAGACAATCCTGATACTTCAATCAATTCCAGAACCTGTTGAATTGCCATTCTTGCTTTATTATATTGACTGGTTTCCCGATAGAAGCCCATCATTTCATTCAGAATCGTAATCCGGCTACTAATATCCTGTTCCTGTTCTGCCTGAGACATATTTTCTTGAAAATATGGTTCCACCTCATCTATTGCTCCCTTAGCAAATAGCGAATCCAACCCTTCCAAAAACTTCTGTATATCCATTTAGCACCTCCATCCAACAAGTTACATCTTCTTTATATACCTATTTATTTACCATATCCGCATCGAAGTTTTGCATACGATAAAACCAAAGTTTTATCTTCGTTGGTATGAGATTCTGTTTTTTTTGATCCTCTTCCAAGAACATGTTCATTTCACAAAAACGCAATTCCCGAAAATTCAATATATATATGCACTCGCCCATGGTCACTTTCATTGTTACATATGGTGATGCCTCATGTCCCAAATGCACTTCTACTTGTTCTCCCAATGGTTCCAAAATTGCCATTACTTCTTCATATGTCATATCCGTGTGTATTCCATGAATTATTTCCGCATTATGACTAAGACGACCGGTATAATACTCCTGTTGCCTGCCACTGACGCAATATTCATTCAAATTAATCGATCCCAGTTCATAATCATCATATGATAACGGATCACCGCCTTCACGCAACCGAAATGTAAGATTCATCATTGCCGGAGTCACAGCTTCCTTATCATCTTCGTTATAATAAAGAACGAGAGAGCCCAAACCGCTTCCATTTCCTTCATCTAAATATTCAGAATATGGATAGCCAAAATCAATAACTTCCTGCATAGTCATTCCGAAATAATACGTATCACCGTTTACATTCATCATTCCATAATCCGAAACCGGAACAGACGGTTCTATATCCCATCGTTCCTTCTCCTTAAAGTATGCATCCATATCAATATCCGGCACATAATTCTCCATGCTTTCGCGATATTCCAACTGTCGTTTTTCATATTGCTGTTGCTGATTCTTCTTAATTAACATGTGAATCCCTATACCAAGGGGAATTATCACTGCTATCACTGCCAGCACAACCAAAATACGCTTCTTATTCATCCTTTACCCCCAATTTATTTCCGTTTACTTACGATCCATTATCTTTTCAGTCAAATCCATTGCCTTATCTACACCCTTATCTGCAGCTTTGCCTACTACATTTTTAATTTTTCTTTCATCCAAATCAACCTTTGGCATTTTTGTTTTCACTTTATCTTCCACTTTGTCTACTGCTACGTTAACTGCCTTATCTACTGCTTTGTCTACTGCCTTATCCAGCATGTTTTCAATATTATTCTTCATCTTTGTGTTCATTTTCATTTCCTCCATGTGTGTAATTATTATAAATTATAACAATCTAATTGTATCATGTTTATTCTTCTATTTCTACGATTTTGCAATAGCGTCTTAACGGATATTCACCGTCATGTGCTTCACCGGATATGGTTTTGGACATATTTCCGGCTTTCGTAATCCGCGTAACACCAGCTTTGGATAACGCTTCCACTAATAATAAACGTTCCTTGGCATTGCTTATTAAGCCTACCGTCTGCAAATGTCCTCTATTATTCTTTAATTCCGCTACAATGCGACTCTTCGGAAGTGGTTTCACCCAACAATTTCGGAACATATAAGACAATTCCAATTTGCTGTCTTCACTGACAATAACACTTACTCCAGTTCCCTTGAAAATCTGTCTTTGCTTCGTCGAACTCTCTAATTCTTCATTATATAAAGCGATACTAATTTTGCCTCTTACTCCTATTGCTTCCGGTCGATATTCTTGGTTCACTTCTTGGAGAATTTCAAAGAACTTCTGTCCGACAGCCGTAACCACTTGCATATCATCACTATCAACAAATAATCCCTGACAGGAATTGCACAATACCTGTCTTGTAGTACAAATATGATGAGCTAATAAATACAATTCTTGTTGGCTGTCTGCATCATTTATAACATCCGGTGTAACATAAGCAAAGCTTAATTTATGTCCCCAACTAATTATCTGTGTCTCAGGGCTTGCATATGCCCGTATAGCCTTAATCGCTTCATCACCGCCCCAGACAACAATTCCATCCGACATATCCGCCAACCGTTTCATTACGGCAAGATTTGTAGACGGTACATCCAACACGCATACATATGATGCAAGACTTGGCTCCTCCTTCAGGATTTCATGAAGCAATAATACCGAAATTCCATCGTCCATAGATGGCAATTTCAATATATTAATATTACCTGCCAGCATTCCCTCCAGCACGCTGTAGAACGGAAGGCCTTCTGCATTTCCTGCCGCTATATGGAAAAGAATCCCTAGCGGTTCAACAACCTTCCTTCTACCGGTACGTTCTTCCTGTTCTACCTCTTTCTTAAACCGCCCTAATTCTATATCATATTTTAGTTGTAAATTATCTTCATCAAAAAATTGTATTACTTCATCCAATTGTGCTTCCGTAAATGTCCCCTGTTGCAGTAGGGGTTGAAGAATCGCATCATAAGTACCTATCTTGATTTTTTCTGCAACTTGACCTGCAGCATGTATGACCCGTTCAGCAACATCTTCTCGATTCATAATTCCTCTGACACAAGCATCCCACAATTGCTCCATAACCGTATCCATGTCTTCATTTGGAAGCAAACGTCCTTCAAATAAAATCATTTCTGTTCCTCCATTACAGCACTTTTCAATAACTGCTCTGCACCTGCGGCACAGGTCACTATATCTTCCATGCCTACACGTCCAAGAATCTCAAGATACGGCGTCTTAATTCCACAACCACATTCACTACTATCATGTAGTATTCCCAAGTCATCTGTCATAACACTTAACACCGGTGCACTCCGAATCATAGGTGTCACGAGATTCACAAGTCCTGTAGTGCCATTTGCTACCGGTTCAAAGGTATCCACGTCACGTATCAGCACTCGACTATAAATCGGTACATGAAAATGGTTATTCTTACAGGTACAATACAAAATCGGATGCTCTACTGCCCCAAAATACTCCCAACAACGTTCTCTTGGTATACCTAGCACTTCCTCTATTAACTGATACATGGTTTCTTTATCTGCCTGCTGGGTATAATACTGCTTCCATCCGCCACCAAAAGCAATAACCGAGCCTTTGGGCAAGTGACAAATGATTCCTTCCTCTTTCATCTGAGTTAATAGCCAGAAAGCATGAAATGGAAATCCCATAATTCGTACCGGAGTTTTCCCCTTACTATACTTTATTAAGGACTCTTTAATCTCCTTCAGATTCAAAACATATTCACCATTTACCAGCTTCAATGCATAAATGCGGGATTTTGCCGGCGCCAAGTATGTAAACGCGTATGCTGTCTTTGCAACCGCCTTTTCTTCTGCATCACGTTTTCCTAATCCATTACTTGTACGTTCATATCCTAATATGACATATCGACAAGGCTTCAAGGACCACATTTTATGATACTTTCCCATGCTTACAGACATCCCCAACGCCCGCCAAAGTGTTGTAAAATCATAGCCTATATCACTTTTGTTCCCACTAGTTCCGGATGAAGTCGCTCGCGTCATCATCTTCTTTTCCGGCAAAGAATCCATTTTATGATGTTTCAAATATAGTGTTGGAATGAATGGAATTTCGTGAATCGACTTCAAGTCACGAATTCGTTCCTCATTCCAGCCTTTGGACTCTATAAGGTTGCGATACTCCATACAATTCTGATATTGAAACAGCATATTCTCTTTTATTTTGTTCAAAAATATTGTATCCGTCCCTTGTATATCATACGGACGCTTTCCCCAAAATAATGATGCCATACCCATTCTCCTTACATTATAACTGTATCATGTTGATTCCTCTACTACTAGGATTCTGTATTAGCATCAAGCACAATATAACAATCCTTAGTTATATTCAAAAAATATTCCACATTAAGCGGTGCCGGATTATTATACTGTATTGGCGAAACTTCTATTTCCAGAACCTGCGATGGACTTATAGCTTTATAAAATGTCACGGAATCCCCCGTACGTGCACCTCTAATTGTTGCACAATATATTAATTCCCCTTCTTCATTCGTAAACTCTTCACATGTAAGTTCTCCAAACCTTTTAGCATCATCCGGGTCTAAATTCCTTATAGTAGAATTGTATTGAATTGTGTCCTGCTCATATGCCGTTTGCGCTGAAGAAGCTAGATTCGAATAGCGAATATAATATGCATCATTTTTGACACGGCAAAAAAATTCTCCATTATTTCCTTCAATCACCTCATATCCTTCTAATTGCTTAATAGATATGGACGGTAATCCTACTTGTCCACTCAATGTTGCCATTATTTCTTCCGTATGAGGAATTGAGTCTGTAGTATGATCCGGTACATATTCCTCTCCGGTATCATCTGCACTTACATCACCAATATCTTCAGCATTCACATCTACGATATTTACATCTTGAACTACAACGGTTTCGCCGGCATTAACGTCACGGGACTGAATATTCGTTGCGACTTCAACTGTACCATCATAAACAGTTACTGTAGTTTCATTGGTTACTATATCATAGTTTACTTCAAAGGTTGTACCACGTACACTCAAGGTTGCATTCGGCGTTACTACTTCAAATCCTGAACCATCTGTTAATTTATTCTGAATTTCAATTAACGTTGTACCATATTCCAGATTGATTGTAACTTTTCCTTGTGTTTCATCTCCAACCGCTTCAATGGCAAAACAAGTATCTGCACTTGCTACAATATTCTTATCTGAATCTACTAAAAGTTCTACCAATCCATCACTTCCGGTTGTTACTTTATCATTGGATACTAACTGAATTCCTTCAAACATTTCTATTACTTCTTCTGCACGGTTCATGCTAGTTTCTCCTTCAAAGGAATTCACCTTAATCAGACGATATACTTCTTTGTTATTGCAGCCGGCTAATATTCCCCCAAGCAAAATAGTTAATAATACCAGTAAACCTATCCTACGTTTCATCTATTTATCCTCCTAACATATCAAATATTTAATTATGCTCTAAATCAAAAAAGCCTTGAACACTATTGTTTCAAGGCTTTAAGCAGGGGATGAGAGAATCGAACTCCCACCAAAGGTTTTGGAGACCCCTATCATACCATTTGACCAATCCCCTATACAAGGTAGTATAACACAAAAAGCGAGATTTGTCTCACTAAATATGCATTTCATACACCTTCAAAACATCACACAGATTTCCATCTAATCTCTTTCCTTTTTCTGGTCAAGCCCTCGACCTATTAGTACTTCTCAGCTACATACATTACTGCACTTCCACCCGAAGCCTATCAACCTCGTAGTCTACAAGGGGTCTTACTTCCTATGAATGGGATATCTTATCTTGAGGGGGGCTTCACGCTTAGATGCCTTCAGCGTTTATCCCTGCCGGACTTGGCTACCCTGCTCTGAGCTTGGCAACTCAACAGGTACACCAGCGGTCCGTC
>JAFTZJ010000030.1 GCA_017461045.1 Lachnospiraceae bacterium
CAATTACAAAATACTGTTCTAGTGCTGTGCTATTCTAACAGACAATCATGTATTATCACTTGTTTTATAATTCTGGTTTTATTAATCTATTTCTGACGGATAACTAAAAATTATCCATTAACTTGTAAAACAATAGATAATCTCGTATTATCTATCCAAAAGTTCACAAACCTTTAACCTCTTCCTCGGATGTTTCGTAGCCAGTATATCCCTTTGCTTAGCAGTCGCAACATGAGTATAAATCTCAGTAATGTTAATAGAACTATGCCCCAACATCTCTTGGATATAGCGAATGTCAACATCTGCTTCCAATAAACTTGTTGCAAATGTATGGCGGAACATATGTGGTGTGATGTGCATTTCAATGGAGGCAAGAGAGCAGTACTTATTAATCATTCTGCGAACGGTTTGTTCGGATAAAGGCTTTCCGGATTGGGTTGCAAAGAAGTGCTGGCAATCTCGAATTTCTTTTGAGAATTCCTGTTTATATTCGTTTAGTATATTGACCACATCGACATTTCCGAGTTGCATACATCGTTCCTTGGAGCCTTTACCATATATTAAAATGGTTCTATCAACTAGATTTACATCGCTGGGTTTTAATGAACATAATTCAGAGATTCGCACCCCTGTTGCAAATAAAAGTTCTGCAACGGCGATATCTCGTAGGGCGTTTCGTTTCTGATATTGTGTTTTGGCAGTACTGCGGTGAGCATATATGGTTGCAAGAAATGTTTCCATTGTATGAAGTGGAATGGTTTTAGGCAAAATAACTGGCTCCCGGAATTTAACTCGTATTTTATTAAAAGGATTCCTATCAATTATTTCTTTATATTCCAAATAGTGAAATAAAGCTTTAAGAGAAGCAATTTTTCGTTTTACTGTCTTGGGCTTATATTGTTGATGCAATTGTGCAATATAAGACTCTAATAACTCAGAAGTGATACATTCAATAGATTTCTGTGAATTCCAGAGAAAAAATTGATTAAGATCGATGCGATAAGCCTTTAAAGTTTTGTGATCTAAGCGCTTCTGAAATTGGCAATAATTTAAGTATTGTTCTAGTGTTTTTTGTGATTGATTCATTTGATATCTCCTTTTAGGTGTGTTTTTTCTTTTGATACCATGCGAATGCAAATTTTGCAAGATTTGTGCAAATTTTGCCGAGATGCTTGTTTTTCAGCAGAAATAATAGTATGGATACTGTAGATCAGGAAACAGCATCGGAAATAACGGTAACAAACTAAGGAGGAAAAACCATGGGAAGCACACGAAAGCTGGAATACGATGCCTTCAGCAACCGTGCAAGAAGTGTCCGCTGGCTGAATAATCCGTATTACTATGAAGTCATATTTGAAGCAGATGCGGCATTAGAAGCGGCAGATACCCTTCTGCAACAAACAGCAGACATACAGAGCATTGGCTATGAAAAAACAGTATGAGAACTTATACCGAATTCTTGATACCTATGGAAGGCTAGTTGCTTTTATGGAGAATTTCAGAGCAGAAGTAAATAATACTGACGAATCATTCTATACAGAAGTGGTAAATGGAGCCGCGGAAGACTTAAGTCATGTAGCTTTATCAGATATAGAGATACTGAACACCATAGGTCTGCAGGAGTACAATCCGGATACCGGTATGTATACACCGAAGGACAACTTAAGTATTGAGGATTTCTTGGGGAATAATGGAAGTAGCTTAGAACCAAGTGTAGAGGGATTTAAGGAAATATTCGAACAGACATTGGATTTAAGCGGGGAAAGTTATACAATGGCAGAAATCATAGCAGAGCTGGAAAAGGGAACCCGGTATTCCAATAATATTCATAACCCGGGATTAGAAGCTCTGGCGTTCATAGTGGATTGTGTCAGTTTTGGAATAAAACCGTTGTTTGATTGCATCAGCGGATATGATATAATTACAGGAGAAGAATTATCCGATAGTGAGCAGGGATGGCGAGGTGTAGATGCAGCCTTGTCGCTGTTGGATATATTCGGAATAACAAAGCTGGCAAGTATGGGACTGAAAACCATTGGTAGAGAAGTACTAGAGGAAGTAGTTGAGCAAGCCGAAAAATGGTAA
Organism: Lachnospiraceae bacterium; assembly: GCA_017461045.1. Lineage (GTDB taxonomy): Bacteria > Bacillota > Clostridia > Lachnospirales > Lachnospiraceae > CAG-632. The sequence goes on from JAFTZJ010000030.1 coordinate 2,086, forward strand.
TTTCATAGTTTTTTTGACCAAATATGCTAAAAACAGGGTTAAATATGTTACTTTTGGTACAAATGGCTATTTTTGTTGCATAATAGAGAAAACATATTTTAAGGAGGCAGTTATGATAAGAATAGCAATTTGTGATGATGAAGAATTTCATGTAAACCGTGAGGCGGAATTAGTTAAAAAGTACATGATAATTAACGAGATTGAATATGAGATTGTAACGTTCTCATCCGGTCAGGAATTGTTGGAGAAATATGATACGTATCCACGATTTGATATTATCTTTCTGGATATTGTTATGAATGATAAGACCGGTATTGAGACAGCGCAGCTTATTCGAAAGAAGGATAGTAGAGTATACATTGTGTATATAACAGCGTATATTGATTTTGCATTGGACGGTTACAAAACGAAGACGTTTCGTTACATATTAAAGAATCGTTCTACATTTGAAGGCGCCGTGAAGGAGTGTTTGGATGCATTTTCTTATGAACAAAATTATTGCCGAAATAAGTTACACTTTCGGTGTGTAGAAGGTGAACTATGTGCAACTCCGGAGGAGATACTTCTATTAGAGAGCATCAAGCATAAGGTTCATTTTAAAGTGCTATGGAATGGGGAACTTGTCGAATATACATACTATGGTAAATTAGATGAATTTGAAGAAATGCTTAAATGTTACGGATTTGTCCGTTGTCACAAAAGTTTCCTGGTGAATCTCCGTTTTATTTGTACAAATCCGGGTGATGTATTGAAACTGGATAATGGAATGGAGATACCGGTTGCAAGGTCGAAGCGGCAGAATGTTCAGGATGAATTCTTGGATTTTTGGGGAAGACTTTAATGTCAGAACGAGAATTAATTTATGAGGTAGTATAATGTCAATTACAACAGTATTATTTGATTTAGACGGTACATTGTTGCCTATGGATATGGAAGTATTTATGAAGGCATACTTTTCCGGAATAGCAGCGAAGCTGGCGCCGCAAGGTTATAATCCGAAGCAGTTGGTTGATACCATCTGGAAGGGTACAGGAGCTATGATTCAAAATACCGGCGAAAAGACCAATGAAGAAGTGTTCTGGGAATATGCCATTGGTGTATATGGCAATCGGGTTTTTGAGGATAAGCATTTCTTTGATACGTTTTATCAGGAGGAGTTTAACGGACTTAAGGAGGTTTGCGGATATAATCCGGCAGCTGCAGAGACAGTACGGAAACTGAAGGCAGATGGTTATCGAGTTGCATTAGCCACGAATCCATTCTTTCCGTCTTTGGCTACGGAATGGCGGATTCGGTGGACCGGGCTAAAGCCGGAGGATTTTGAATTATATACCACATATGAGAATATCAATCGTTGCAAGCCGAATCCGGATTATTATCGGGAGGTTGCGAAACGGATGAGTGTTACTCCGGAAGAATGTTTAATGATGGGAAATGATGTCAGCGATGATATGGTAGCAGAGCAACTGGGAATGAAAGTGTTTTTGTTGACGGATTGCCTAATTAATAAAGATGGTGAGGATATTAGTAAATATCCCCATGGAACATTTGCAGATTTACTTGCATATATAGAACGCTTGAAAAACAGCAATGAATAAAGACGGGCATATGCCCGTCTTTATCGTTTCCTAATTCACATTTACCCAAATGTATAGAATACCTATCCGGAATTATGCTTCATAATTCTCGGAGATAGTATGCTTTCCTTTATATTCGTTGATTCTTGCCTGAATGCGCTCGGTTTGGTCTAAGAGATCGCTGATAGATGCATCGTGATTCAAGTGATCAATTAACAATGCAATGTACTTGCTCAAATCAGCAGAAGCATACCAGTCTCTAGCCAATAATTCCGGCATCTGATAGGTTAGGTTTGTGGTGATAATCTTTTCGATAACACCTTCCTTGTAGCATTCGTCAAAGATTTCCAAGCCATTGGTAAACAAGCCAAAGGTACTCATGCAGTATACGCGATTTGCACCACGCTTCTTCATGTGTCTGGCAACATCCAACATACTTTCGCCGGATGCAATCATATCATCGATGATAATAACATCCTTGCCGTCTACAGAATCACCTAAGAATTCGTGTGCTACGATTGGATTTCGACCGTTTACAACCTGTGTATAATCTCTTCTCTTGTAGAACATACCAACATCTACGCCTAACATATTTGCAAGGAAAATGGCTCTGTGCATAGCGCCTTCGTCCGGAGAAATTACCATCATATGGTCTTTATCGATTTCCAAATCCGGTGTTGACTTCAGAAGACTCTTAACAAACTGGTAGGTTGGTCTGATATTTTCAAATCCGCTTAAAGGAATTGCATTCTGAACTCGTGGGTCATGAGCGTCGAAGGTGATAATATTATCAACGCCTAATCCAATTAATTCCTGCAACATTAATGCACAGTCCAAAGATTCTCTGGAACTACGCTTATGCTGACGGCTCTCATATAAAAATGGCATGATGACAGTAATTTTTCTTGATTTACCGGTGGATGCAGCGATAATACGTTTTAAATCCTGGTAGTGGTCATCCGGTGACATTGGAGATTTCTTGCCACAAATGGTGTATTCCAAACTGTGATTCAGAACATCTACAAGAATATATAAGTCTGTACCACGAACGGATTCCCGGATAACACCCTTTGCCTCGCCGGAACCAAAACGTGGACAAGAACTCTTAATTAAGTATGAGTCACGCTCGTAGCCGTGGAAAGCGATGGTGGATTTGTGCTCGTTCTGACGGGCTGCTCTCCATTTTACAAGATAATTATCTACTTTTTGTGCAAGCTCCGTACAACTTTCTGTTGCAACGATGCCAAGCTGGCCAACTGGTATAGTTTCTAATTTGCTATCATCAGGCATGATATGTTTCCTCCATTGGTTGAATCGTTAATAGTTTCATCTATATGTAAAAGCGGGGTATGACCCTTTGCTTTTATATCATTGTTTGACGGTCCTCGTCAAGAGGCAACCCGGAAAATGATATTTTTTGGTGATTATTTATCCATAGTAGCCTGCCAAGCCTTGCGTTTGGCAAAACGAATATCCTCTCCGTAGATAGTATATATCAAATAGCTATCACAAATACGCGAGAAAATACGCTCGCTATAATGCTGTCTTAATTCCGTTAACGAAAGATTCGTTGAAATGATAGTAGCTTTCTGACGAAGCAACCGGCTGTTTAACAAGGTATACAGATAAGAAGTAGAGAAGCTATTCATCATTTCTGTACCTAAATCATCGATAATTAATACGTCACATTCGTTTACGGTCTGATAGAATTCCTGACTGTTCTCACGCTGATTTTTATTCATAACCGCATCCCCCGCTTGCTCGAATAAAGAGCCGGCAGACACATAGAAAACGGCATACCCCTTGTCTAAAAGCTCCTTGGCAACACAATTAGACAGGAACGACTTTCCTACACCGGTGTTTCCTTGAAACAGGATATTGCCTTTGGTTGTTCCGTTTTGAAAATAATCATCAATTCCATCTATATATTTCAAAAGAGAGTGATAAATGTTTTCAATATTTGCGCGTGGTGTTAATTCATGTTTTCCGTCTGATAGATTGCTGTAATAATCTGTGCGGAAATGCTTGAAATTCTCATCTGTAAGTTTAGCACCCAGATTTGAGTTCTGATACTGACGCTGAATCATTTTCTGCTTCATGCACTCGCATAATTCGTTTTCGACAGAACCGGTATCTTGGCACTTCTTACAAGTGTAAATCGTTGATAAATAATCGGAAGGATAACCTTCTCTTGCCAGAATCTCATACTTTTCCTGAATTAAAGCTTGTGATTGTGCTGCAAGTTCCTCCGGTGTTGCACCTTCTCCGTGAGATAGCGCAGCATCCAGTGCAAGATCTCGAATCTGAGCGTCAATTTCTGCGATTCTGGGAATCTGTTCCCGAATTTCCTGAATCCGTTGATTCAGTAACTGTTTGTTACGAAAACGGATTTGCTCATATTCCTGCAATATTTCTTTTTTATAAGAGGATGCATTCGGCATAAGTGTTCTCCTTCGACGGGTTAGGATTGCTCAGACATCTTTTGAACTTCATGTATAAAGAAATCTTCCAAATCCGGCTCGTTATACTCCCGTTGGTTAAAATCATTAAAGGTTAGGTTCTGAACCTTTTTATTGTTAGTAGGTTTGTTTGCTGCTTTTAACTGTGCGTTTTCCAAATCCAGACGACGAATATCCTCTAGACAGGTAACATGACTTTCGTGCCAATTGGTTAGAATTCCGTTGATATAACGGAAACTGATTTTATTGCTGGCACATGCCCGTTGACAGGCTTCAATAATCACATCCTGCTGGAAGGAGTAATCATTTTTCCAAGTGTTAATGTAACGAAGCTCTGTTTTGGTCAGTACTCGATTTAAGCCTAACTCACGTGATACTGCAGAATTCAATTCGTGGTATGCAGCTGTTTCCAGTTTGGCCTGCTCCGCGGTTTTAATCTGTCGCTGATACCAGTCGATAGCTACCTTTTCCATATAGCGGTGAGAGGTGTGTTCCAGAGAAGCACAGTACTCAATCAGGTATTCTAACAAATCCGCAGGGAAAGATAATTGGTCATACATGTATAAAAGTGTATCATATTCGCTACGGGTTGGAGTATGATTACAGTACATTTCAAACTGATAAACAATGCTTTCCATTTCCTTATCCTGTTCAAATGTCCGTAGCTGAGGAGTAGAATAGGTCTTCTTCTCAGGAACCTCCGGTGCGGAAGGAATCAATATAGGAGCATGCGTCGGTTTCGGTTCTTCTGCAACAATCGGCACGGGTTTCCGACCTTGAGAAATCGGATAAATCTTAGCAGTAGCAGACTGATGTAACAAATCCAAACCTGAGTTGGCATCTGATTCCTCAATCGGCTCAGGAGGAGTCAGTTGCATGACGGTAATGCCTAACAACTCATTTTTCTGATTGTATTCCAGCCGCAATACATTACGGTCTACCCAGTAACGAATCGCACGACAAATATCCTTTTGTGTACATTGAAAATGATCAGCGATATCTTGAATGCTGATGGATTGCCCGGCCTCTAACAACCGGACCATATATATGTAGATTTTGACAAACTCGCCGTTGGCTTGTGTCATGTGATAATCAATAAAAAAGTTGGAAATAGAAGAAAAGGTTTCGCCGTTTTCAGATGTAATTGTAATGGTTTTCATCTTTCTTCTCCTCCCCAATCAAAATTTGTGAAAGTATGCTAGCATACTTCTGGTTCCGCCATGCGCACCTCGTTTCACTTAGCTACGCCATGCGCACCTCGTTTCACTTAGCTACGCCATGCGCACCTCGTTTCACTTAGCTACGCCATGCGCACCTCCATTTCGCTTCGCTTCATGTCGGTGTCGGGCATTCGCCCTATAAGTTCAGTTGTCACCACAAAAAAGTATGCTAGCATACTTTTTTGTGCTACCAACTGTCCTTGCATGGCTTGATGTAAACGCATTATAGTATGAAAGGATTAAATTGTAAATCGAACAAGTTTTCGGTGGGATGTGGAGAGAAAAAAGTGAAAAAAGTGGATAATGTGGATAAGTTGCAGAAGGGCACAAATAGTCGAAAAAAATCTATAAAAATAGCCCACAATTTTCCATCGGTTTTCCTCAATGAAAAATTGTGGACAATGTGCATAACTATTTTTTTAAGAGGTTTTCTCCAATGTTTACAACGTCTCCCGCTCCCATAGTTATCAACAAATCATTTTTTTTGCAATTTTTTTTCAGGTAAGCTTCTACCTGGTCGAATTCCGGCAGATAAACCACATCTGTGTGATATTGATTCTGAAGTATGTCTGCAATATCCTGTGAGGATACTTCTCCGGTATCTACTTCTCTGGCTGCATAAATCTTGGTTAATACAATATGGTCTGCTGTATGAAGAGCTTCTGCAAAATCCGGTAACAATGCTTTGGTACGTGTGTAAGTATGAGGTTGGAATACGCACCAGATTTCATTATGGTCGGTTTGCTTTGCTGCAGTTAAGGTTGCTTTGATTTCTGTTGGATGATGTGCATAATCATCTACTACGGTGATTCCGTCAAAGGAACCCTTCGTTTCAAAACGACGTTTTGCACCACCGCAGGTAGCAAGCCCGGCTTTGATAGCATCCATATCAATATGTAATAATTGAGCGGCAGCGATAACGGATAATGAATTCAGGACATTGTGAATTCCATTTACATGAAGTTGAATATCCGTAATTGGTGTTCCGTCAATCATCAGTGTATAAGTAGCACAACCGGTCGCATCGTAGCGAATATTGGTGGCGCTGTATTTGCAATTTTCTGTTAATCCAAAGGTACAAATGTTACGATTCAAATCTTCTATTATAATAGGAAGACAGTCCATGTCACCGTTAATAATTAATGTACCCTCAGGTTTTAATTTTTGAGCAAAGGTACGGAAGGATTGGATGATTTCCTCAATTCCGCTGAAAAAGTCTAAGTGGTCGGCATCTACATTTAAGATAATGCTGACTTGCGGTTGAAAAGCATGATAGCTGTTTGTATATTCACAGGCTTCTGTTACGAAATACTCAGACTGTCCAACACGAATATTGCCTCCAATTACATCCAGCATTCCACCGATGGAAATGGTCGGGTCCACCTGTGCTGCCAAGAAAATATGTGACAACATGGATGTGGTGGTAGTTTTTCCGTGTGTACCACTGACCGCAACAGAATATTTGTAATTGTCCATAATCTGACCTAATAACTGAGCACGTGTCAGCATTGGTTTGCCGCTGGCTAAAGCAGCTTGGAATTCCGGATTGTCTTCGTGAATTGCAGCTGTATAGACGATTAAATCAATATCCTTCGTGATATTCTCGGCCTTCTGGCCTATTGTAATAATAGCACCCAGCTTTTTTAATAAGGAAGTAATGTCAGATTCCTTGGCATCGGAACCGCTAATGGTAAAATGCTCCTGTAATAGAATCTCGGCAAGACCGCTCATGCTGATGCCGCCAATTCCGATGAAATGTACATGGATTGGCTGATTAAAATCTATTTGATACATGATAATCCTTCCATTCTTTTTAAAAGTTTATTTATTCTTTCCTTATAATATTATAGGAAAGGAGTGCCGTCAATGTTTTTGTTTTTACTTATGCTATACTAATTCTTGGATTATTTCTAATAGTTCTTGCTTTACTCCCTTTTCTCTCAATTGCTCGATGGTTGTGTTGCCGGCTCGAACCTCTAGGACATAATCTCTTAATTCAATATGCCCTTGTTCCAACCCCTCTTTTCGTCCCTTTTCTAGTCCTTCCTTTTGAGCCTCTTCCCGTATCAATTGTTCAACTTCCCAACTCTTCATATATTGAACCTCCACATCTTTGTCTTTTTTTACCTTTTCGACGTAGTCATGGATTGCTTGAATGTTATCGTTTGCAACGTTCTCAGCAATACTACATTCAATATATTTTAACATTTTTTGCAATTCTTGGCTAGTATCACCTGAAGTTCCTTTCGTATTTAAAAATATTTTTAGTGCGCCATCGTCATATTCAACGTTAGAATCTTCAATACACTGATTTTTCACTGTATAAACCATGCGATTCATTCCGAATGGATCATATGGTAAAATCATAATGACTACCACTCTTTTAAGCTGACGATAATCCCAACCGCCATCCAGAAGGCGGGCATCTATCAATCCTTGATAGAATCGAGTGCGTTTGGGTAATCGTTCCCGTTCTACAGTTTTATTGGGTTCAATGTCGTATATTTCTGACTCTAATTCCATATCAACACCGGGCTCAGCGGCTTCTACATAAGCATCCAGACGAATTCCATGCAAATCCGTGTCGAATCCGGCAAGGGGCTTTTGTGGCGCAATCTTTATCCTTCCGATTTTCTTTCCTAAAATAGGTTCCAGTATTCTCCGGCAGAAGTCTTCGCCCTCTTCACCTCTGGATACCAGTTGTTGAAATAAAAAGTTATCCAGAACGTTCAATTCTTCTAGTTTACGTCTCGTCATACGCAGTTCTCCTTCCATTTCTTTTGTTATAAATGATTTGCTTGGAATAAAATCGGCGGATTTGCCTGAATTTTATTGAAATATCATCTTGTCATAATCAAGAGGATTATGTATGCAAGTGATTGATAAGAAAAGTATACTATGAGCCGACTTAGATGTCAATCAATAATTTACAAAACTATTATGTGTAAAAAAAAGGAGGCGGATGGATTTTCTTCTATATATTAAGAAGTACAAAAAGTTCGTTATCATATGGCAAAAAAGTGTTGACGCAAACAGTTATACTATGATATTCTATACTCTGCGACGGAAGAAGGCGTTTTTTTTGTGTGCAAAAACGAGCTGTGCAAGAAAACGCTTGCGTTTTCTTGGGTGTCAAATGGGAGGCACAGAAACATGCTTGCATGTTCTCTTGACTCACAATTTGACAGGCAAGAAATTTGCAAGGCAAATTTCTTATACAGCGACTTTCACATCACCGAGCAAGCTTGTCTTGCGAGGTGTCCTACGAAGTAAGGAGAGGCCCGAGCAAGCTTGTCTTGCGAGGTGTCCTACGAAGTAAGGAGAGGCCCGAGCAATAAAAGTTGCGAGGTGTCCTACGAAGTAGGGAGAGGCCCGAGCAATAGAAGTTGCGAGGTGCCAAAGGCATACCAAAACGTCTCGCAAAAATGAATAAGAACGGAGGTGGCAGTTGTGCGCGTAAAGATTACATTGGCATGTGAAGAGTGTAAACAGCGTAATTACAATCTCACAAAAGAAAAGAAGACGCATCCAGATCGTATGGAAACCAAGAAGTATTGTAAGTTCTGCAAGGCTCATACAATGCATAAGGAAACTAAGTAAACCTTGTTAACCACATAAGGAGTAGTTAAATGGGAAGTAAAGAAGTGGAGAAATCCAAAGAGAAATCACCATTGAAACGTAGTTGGTTTCAAGAATTAAAAGCCGAGTTTCGTAAGATTTCCTGGCCTGATAAAAATTCCCTTATTAAAGAATCCATTGCGGTTATTGTAATTGCAATTATCATCGGCTGTATCGTAGCAGTGGTTGACACCGGACTAGAAGAAGGTTTCAATGCATTGGTTAATTTGGTACAGAAGATAGGGTAAAGGTTGGTGATTATATGTCAGAAGCAGAAACAAAAGCAAGATGGTATGTAGTCCATACCTACTCAGGTTATGAAAATAAGGTCAAGGCTGATATTGAGAAGAGCGTTGAAAATCGCGGTCTTGAAGATCAGATTCTTGAGGTAGCCGTTCCGCTTCAGGATGTAGTTGAAGTGAAAAACGGTGCAAAGAAACAGGTTTCTAAGAAGATGTTTCCGGGTTATGTGCTTTTGAACATGGTTATGAATGATACAACATGGTATGTTGTACGTAATACTAGAGGTGTTACCGGCTTTGTAGGTCCGGGATCGAAGCCAGTTCCTTTAACAGAAGGAGAGATTCGTTCCATGGGTGTTGTTACAAAGCAGCAGGTTGAAATTGACCTGGAGGTTGGAGACAGCATCAAGGTTGTTTCCGGTGCATGGGCAGACACCGTTGGTGAGATTAAATCCATTAACATGGCTAAGCAGTCCGTAACCATCGAAGTAGAAGTGTTCGGACGAGCTACACCGGTAGAAATCGGCTTCTTAGAAGTACAGAAGTTAAACTAGTGAGTGGGAGGGTATCCCCCGTAAATACCACAATTTATTCAGGAGGTAAGCTATAATGGCTAAGAAAGTAGAAGGTTATATTAAATTACAGATTCCAGCAGGCAAGGCAACTCCAGCGCCACCGGTTGGTCCTGCACTTGGACAGCATGGTGTAAACATTGTACAGTTTACAAAGGAGTTCAATGCTAGAACTGCTGATCAGGGAGATATGATTATCCCTGTTGTTATTACAGTATATGCAGACAGAAGCTTCAGCTTCATTACAAAGACTCCACCAGCTGCAGTATTATTGAAGAAGGCATGTAACATTAAGTCTGGTTCAGGCGTACCAAACAAGAACAAGGTAGCTACTATTACCAGAGCAGAAGTTCAGAAGATTGCTGAATTGAAGATGCCTGACTTAAATGCAGCATCTATTGAAGCAGCTACCAGCATGATTGCAGGTACCGCTCGTTCAATGGGTATCACAGTTGTTGATTAATTAATTTAGTGGGAGGGTCGCTCCCGATAATACCACAGGAGGTTATTTATTATGAAAAAAGGTAAGAGATATGCAGAAGCTGCTAAGAATGTAGATAGATTAAACACCTATGAGGTATCAGAAGCAGTTTCTATCGTTAAGAAATCAGCAAGCGCTAAATTTGATGAAACAGTAGAATGCCACATCCGTCTTGGCGTAGATGGACGTCATGCAGATCAGCAGGTACGTGGTGCAGTTGTACTTCCACACGGAACAGGTAAGACCGTTCGTGTATTAGTATTCGCTAAGGGTGCTAAGTTAGATGAAGCACAGGCAGCAGGTGCAGATTTCGTTGGTGGTGAGGAATTAATTCCAAAGATCCAGAACGAAGGCTGGTTAGATTTTGATGTAGTTGTTGCTACACCGGATATGATGGGTGTTGTTGGTCGTTTGGGTCGTGTACTTGGTCCTAAGGGATTAATGCCAAATCCAAAGGCTGGTACTGTAACTATGGACGTAACAAAGGCAATTGCTGATATCAAAGCAGGTAAGATCGAATACCGTTTGGATAAAGCAAATATTATTCACGTGCCAATTGGAAAAGCTTCTTTCTCTGAGGAGCAGTTAGCGGACAACTTCCAGACGTTAATTGATGCAGTTATTAAGGCTAAGCCATCAGCTGCTAAGGGACAGTATTTAAGAAGCGTAACACTTGCTTCTACAATGGGTCCTGGTGTTAAGTTGAATGTAACAAAGCTTGCTTAATTTAGCATCGGATAAGAGATAAAAAAGAGTGCCACACGTTCGGCGAATGCAATGAACGTGTGGCACTCTTTTTGTGTTTTATACTATATACTTTATTAAAAATGTGATACTATTAACTTGTTGGTAATTGAATATAAATACCCATTCCCTGATTTGGTGTACTCTTGGCATAAATGGTACCACCGTAATGCTCGACAATCGCCTTGGACTGAGTTAAACCAAGACCATTTCCGCTGATTCGATTGGAACCTTGATAGTTCAATTCAAATATATGTCCGGTTTCCTGTTGGCTTAATCCTTGACCGTTATCTTTAAGTACAATAAAGATATCGCTGCCAATGTTTGAAATGGTAATGACCAGAACACCGGACTGTTGCATATACTTAATGGAATTATCTACAATATTACGAAACATAATGCGGATTCTGGAAGGTGCCGCTTTTACAAACAGGGAATCAGAGGAAGAAGCAACCTGAACCTGAATCTTAGCTTTCTGCGCTTCTTCAGACAATTCATCCACCACATTCCGGGCGATTTCAAGGATATCAATGGAAGGGTGCTCTTTGTCATAATCTGTGATTTGCGGAAGAAGATTTGTAACGGATTCTAAGTCATAGGTAGCATTTGCGGATGCAGTTGCCTGGGCTTGAATCGATTCTATTTCTTCTATAAGTCTATTGTTTTCTTCTTCTGCTTGCTTAAGCTTATCAGAAGTTGTTTCATAAAGTGCAGTTTGCTCGGAGAGCTGTTGCTGCAATTCTGAAAGTTGTTCCTGCATATCCGGATTTTCTTCTTCTGTGGGTTCGGAATCTACCGGTGGCTGCACTTGGTTACGTGTAGTATAGAATAACAGAATGGTTCCGATTGTCTGGCAAATGATGCTGGCAATCAGAGGTAACTTAAAACCAAGAATAACAAAAACCAGAGTTGATATATAAGCAATGCCAATAAAAATCATCAAAACAATTTCAAGGGCAGATGTTTTATGAACCTTGTTCATAGAGTTGCTCCTTTCTTACATATGTAGAACATAATTACAATATACTTATTACATTTTACAGCAATTATTTTTATAAATCAACGATAGAATCAAAAAGGAAAAATAGGATTTACGATGCATTCCGACCGGTTGAATGCAGAAGGGGGATAAAATGAGTAAAGAAACAATTTTACTGGTTGAAGATGATGAAGATCTTGCAATCATTACACAATTGCAGTTGAAAAATGAGGGATATCAGGTGATATGGACGGCAGACGGTGCTGCAACTATGGAATTGCTGGAAAAACAAGAGGTGGATTTGATTCTGCTGGATGTAATGCTTCCGGATTGTGATGGTCATGAACTGTGTGAACGGATTAAGGAAAGCTATAATTATCCGATTATTTTTATGAGTTGTCTGGGGGACAGTACAACCATTGTAAATGCATTTCGGGGTGGTGGCTGTGACTATCTGGTAAAGCCGGTAAATATAGAAGAATTAGTGGAACGGATTGAAAAGAATAAGCCGGAAAAGAAGGAATGGGAGTATTCCCAGTTTATTATTGATACATCTGTACGAATGGTGTATCAGAAGGACGAGTTTGGTAATCGGGGAGAATTAATAGAATTGTCTCCGACGGAGTATAAGTTATTAATGGCATTGATTCGGAAACAAGGAGAACTGGTACTCTACAAGGAATTGTATCGGGAAATCTGGAAGCAGGGAGAAATTGAGGATATTCGCACCCTTATGGTTCACGTTTCGAACTTAAGAAAGAAGATTGATTATCAGAAGAAGGAAATAATCAAAGCGGTTCGAGGAGCAGGATATATTTTCCAGGATGTGTAGGGAATAGTAGTATCGAAATGAAATAGGAGAGAATATGAAAGAAATTTTAATCTATGTCTGGCTAGGAATATCTATTGTTGTGATATCAACCCTCGTAAGCTTTTTCGCAACGGATGACTCTTGGGTCATTATCGTATCAGGTGTTTTGTTGATGATGCTGTTCATTTGCATTTTGATACATTACCGTATAAAAAAGGCGGAGTGGGAACGAGATTTACAGATGAAGGATGAGACTATCGAAAAAGCGAAGGAAGAGGAAACCGGAAGGCTTCGGATTATGGAGGAAGATGTATCGCAGTTTAAGCGTAAGATTGCCCACAGCGTACGAATGCCCATTGCCATTATTTCCGGATATGGTGATGTGCTGAGTAAAGGAACTTGTAGTCCGGAAGAAACTGATGTCTATATTGCTAAAATATGCAAGAATATCAAATACTTAAGCAATACCTTCCGTTTGGTGTTGGATAATCAGGAGGATGTAGAATGCACCGAGTTTGACGCGAGAGTAGCGGTGGCGGAAGTGGCAGAGCAAGCACAGCATTACTTGAAAAAGCACAATTTGAGAATGGAAATTAACAGTGGCAGTGCATCTGTTATGATGAAAGGATATGAGACAGATTTGATGCGTGCCTTGTACAATCTGATTGAAAATTCTATCAAGTATATGAAACAAGGTAATACGATCTATGTAACGGTAGAAGACTTGGCAGACGAAGTCTTGATTATATATCGGGATAATGGTGTTGGATTACGAAGTGAGGAGGCAGAACAGCTTGGAAAGCTGAACTATCAGGGAACCAACGCGAAGAATCAGGTGAAAGGAACCGGAACCGGATTATACATTGTTCGGATGATTATGGAAAAGCATGGCGGAATTATGGATGTAAGAAGTTCGGAAAATAAAGGCTTTGTTGTGTATATGAGATTCCCAAAGCATGGAGAAACGTTGGATAATAGGGAAAGTTTGACAAATCTTTAACAAATCTTTAGGGAGAACTCCTAAAATTGTAGTATGATAGGTTTAGAAGATTATAACAGTTTTAAAAGAAAGGGCGTAGAGAAAGTGAAAAACAATGAATTGATACCATTCGAAAGGAATCGATACTTTTCAGGAAAGATGCTGACTTCCTCCGATTTTCAGGCAGAGCAGAATTATAATAACAATAAGAGAAGATTCATGAATCAGGTGGTACTTGGTTCCGGAATTATCTGCGGATGTGGAGTTTTTTCGCTGGATGATTTATCTCTCTTGATTGAAAGCGGTGCTGCAATTGATGGGGCAGGACGGGAAATCGTAATCGAGAATTCAGTAGTGAAGAAAGTATCTGCAATTGCAGGCTTTGAAGAGTTGAGAACCAACAATGTGAGCCTGTGTGTGCGTTATAAGGAAGAAGATGTTCATGCGGTTTATTCTGTAAATCGGGAAGAGGGTGGTTCCGAGTACGAACATAATCGTGTGGCAGAAGGCTACGAGCTGTTTTTGGCAGACACAGAAGATATTGAAAATGGGTTTGAAATGGAAACAGAATTCTTCGCAGAGGCAGAATTGCTTTCTACGGAAGATTATTCTGTTCGGCTTCGTATGCCGGCCACGGTTAGTGCCGGACGGTATGCTAAGGCTGTGGTAGCTGTTACAAAACTGTCAGAGGCATCAAAGAAGCTGAATTATGAGACAGTGCTTCAAATGCCGGGATTTACATCTTCAGATAATGAGCATGAGCTGAAGATTCAATTACAGGGGATTTCGCTAGAACAGGGCGGAAAAGTGGAAAAAGAATATTGGATGAAGGTGCAGACGGAGACAACTCCGGAAACCGCAATTGTTATGAAAGCCGGTTCGACCAAAGCAACCGTAGATGGGGTGGTTGCAGAGGGGCTGCAGAATTTGAATTTACAGGTGGTAATTTCAGATATTCATCCAAGAGACCTTGCTTTATGGGAGAATAATAAAATAAGTTTGGAAATGCGGGGAGCAAGTGCATTACAGGATTATATTCGTCTTGCAGACTTGAAACTGGTTCGGACAGAAACAGCATATATTATCGAAGAGATAGAAGAACGATCTGTAAAACGCTATATTCCAACATTAGCCGGAGAAAAGAAGCATCAGGAATACCAGAGTTATTATCGGGATGAAATGCAACCTGTGCCGGTGACACAAAAAGTTTCCGATTACATGGAACGCGGAAATGTTCCGGAATATAGAATGGTTCCTGAAATTGAAACCGGTATTTTGGAAATTCCATTAAATGCCAATGCGAAAAAGGGAGATATCCGGTATTCCGGAGAAGTTATGCATGGCCTTGGAAAAGGTAATGTATATGTAGAAATCGGATATGAGAAACTGGAAAACGTGTCTGTTGATGGTGGCAACTCAAAGACAACAATTTATGGCAATCCGGATTTCTTTAAGGGACCGGAGGAATCCAGTGTATGTGTAGAAACTGCAGTAAAGGTATTAAATGACAAGGGAAGCTTTATTGTAGCAGTTAAGTTCTTAAAGGATGTAGAGTATCTGGTGCTTACATTCCGCTGGGTAGCAATTAAGTTCCCAACGGGAGAACGATTTGGCATTGCAGAGGATTACAGCAATAAGAGTATTAGTGCCGAGACCCCGACAGTTGTGCTTGGAACGAAGGAAAGCTATTACTTTAATGTGAAGTTTAACAATATGAAGAGTTGTTCCATTGCATATGAATTGACAGAGCCGGGAAGTGGTGAAATTTCACCGGATGGTATTTATACGGCTCCAACCAAGGAAGGCGTTTATGAGATTCGAATTTACTGTACAGATGCGCCAATGATTTGTACATATGCATATGCGATTGTAAAGAAGAAGGATGGAAACAGTTCTGAAGAGACACCGTAGAGGTAAGTGAGAAGGCAAGGAAGTGTTAGAGTGGATTATCAGGTAAAGGGATTGTCGTTACGGACAGTAAGAGAAGTATATTCCGGTCCGGCAAATGATGTTCTGGTATGTGAGGATGTTGAAGTACGTAACAGTTATTATACGGTTCTGTTAATCAAAGATCATGTACTGGCAAAGCGTTTGTTGGAAATTCTGGTAGCAGATAACGGAAAACCATCAAAATGCTATATTGATATTTTTACCTGCAATGAAGGCTTTGGAGTGGTATTTGATTACATCAAAGAGCGTTTTTTGACAGATTTCTATATGGGAAGTAGCTTCTCATTGCCGGTATGTGAAGAAATATGCACCAATCTAATTATGGAGTGTATATCTACTATGCTGCCGTATCCACTGCTGTATCTGGTACTAAAGCAGAAGCAAATTCATTTGAGCAGTGATAACAGTATCCACTTTGGAACACCTTTGGATTTGTCGGAGTTAAACGAGAAGGCAGGAGAAGAGGACTGTACGGTTCTATGTGCCACCTTGCTACGGGATATGCTGGTTGAAAAGGAAAAAGAGAAGGCTGTCAGCTATGAACTGTTAAGTAAGAAAATCAAAAAGCAGTCCTACACACGATTTAAGGATTTATATTTTGATGTAAGAATGTCTTCTACCGATCCGAAGAAAAAGAACCTGTTGACACACATAAAAGGATTCTTTTACCGGAATCAAAAAGGGCTGTTTCGGATTTTGTTATATGCCTCTGTTATATTGTGTATCATTGTTGTAATTATGCTAATATCACATGCGATAACGGGAGAGGTTCCGTTCTTGCGAATATTCTTTAACACCTTTGAACAAATAGGAACAGAGTCTTTACGAAAGTAAACTAAGGAGAAGCAACATGTTGTATTTTGTATTAGCCATTTTAATCATATTGATTTTTTTCTTGATTCAAACCCGTTCTATGGCGATTCAACGCTTTTTAGCAATGGAATTGGTATTGGTTCTTGTAATAGTAAGCGGATACATACTATCTTATTGGCAGACCGCGAGTAATCTGAGAGAGCAATTTGCATCTGTAGTTGCAAAGAATCTGGAACAGATGCAGGAATGTGCAGCAGGTTTGGATGAAATGGAGCTTGCAGGCGGAGAAAATGAGTCAGTAGAAGAGATAAAAGAAGCGCTTCAAATGTATTTACCGAGAACGCAAGAAGCTCAGGCGGAAGCTTATACGAATCTGGGAATCCTGAGTATTAGCGGTGAGGACTACAGGCAGGAATTGGCGGGAGGAATGGATTCTAATTATATTCGAACGATTGAATTCCGGAAAAAGGTATATCCGATTTTAGATGAGGCAGTAGAACGAGGTGGCGTATCGTATACAATTCTTAAAAGTGGGCATGCAGTATTTGCAATTGCAGATACGGATGCGATTGTTCCGATACGGGTGTTATGCGTAGAAGTTCCGATGATAAATGTAGAAAAAACCATTCAGGAATTGCAGGAAAAATATATGCTGCTTGGCTTGATAATCTGGGGAATTGGAACCATTCTTGTAGCAGTCGTTGCCTTTGTTCAGAACAACGAATGGAAACGGGTAATGCATGCAATGTCGGTAGTAAGCGTTGGCAAAGAGGAATGGAAAAAACCTCACGTCAGAAGCAATGAAATGCAGTTGATGTGGAATTCTTTAAGTGAAATTGTTAAGAATGTTGCCAAAATTGATTACGAGAAATATCAGATGTTTCAAGCTTATTATCGGTTTGCACCAAAGCAGATAGAGAAGATATTAAAGAAAACATCGATTACAGATGTTGTAAATGGCGATAGTGCAGAAATCGAAGGTGTACTGGCCTTGGCAGTTATGTCGGGAGATGCAACGCTGAAGCAGGATGCATATGCCAAAAGCATGAATCACAAATACAATCTTCTGGCAAAGCATCAAAAGGAACAAAATGGTATTTTGCTATCCGGTGACAGTGACCTGCGCATGCTGAAATATATGTTTTTAGAAAGTCAGGAATCGGCAATTCAGTTTGGAATTGATGCATTAACGGAGTTTGCAGAAGAAGGAATATATACGAAAGAAAGTGCCATGTTATTGATTCATCAGGATCGGTTTACATATGGTATTTCCGGTGATGAAGAACAGGCAATGTCATTTATAATTTCCAGTGATTTAAGTATTTTACAGAATTACACCAAGCAATTAAGTGATTTGGGTATTCGCATGGTAATTACCGATTCTATGATTGATGAATTGGGCTCTCAGTACTCTTATCGCTATATAGGATTTGTAGAAGAAAAGGGAAATGCATTTAAGCTCTATGAGATTTTGGATGCATATCCGGAGCGGGAACGCCGGATGCGATTGCGGGCAGATGAAAATCTACAGCAGGGTATTCATCTATTTTATCAGGATGATTATTATTTGGCGCGAAACGCATTTACGGAGGCATTGAAGGAATGTCCAAGTGACGGATTGGCAAAATGGTATTTGTTCACTTGTGAATATTTCTTAAATCATCCGGAACAGGAAGAAATGTCTTACGGTTTATTTTCAAACCGGTAATGTTAAATAAAAGAAACAGTAAACATAGTAAGAAAAGTAGGTAGGCATGAATCAATTGTTTCAGGTACTGATGAGCACCATTAAGGCGAAAATCGTACCAATTTGGACAAAACTGAAATATTGGACCAGCAAAAGCTTCCTTCAATCTAAGCTGTTAAGCTGGATACGGGATAAACTTGCAAACTTATTCAATGTTAAGCCTAAGGATAAGAATGATTATTTTGCAGTTCGTAATTGGCTGATAAGCAAGAAACTGGCGTTTGCTATTGTGATTTCCCTAGGAATTATAAGCATTTGCACACTATTTATGATTATCAACCCGGTGGGCAATATGCAGGGAGAGGGTGCAACGGTATACCGGTTTAATTCCTTGCCATTACGGTTTGTGGAAGGTCCGGTCAGAATTAAAGCCCGTTCCGGTTACATCGCATATGACGGACATGTAAGCAAAGGATATGCATCCGGGTATGGCTCTTTATACAATGAAAATGAGCAATTGGTCTATGCAGGGAATTTTGAACGTAGTCAGTACAATGGAAATGGCACATTATACTATGCAACCGGTGAGACGAAGTACAAAGGAGAATTTGTAGACAACCAGTTTGAAGGCAACGGAGTGTTGTACCGACAGAATGGAAGCAAGTTGTACGAAGGAGAGTTTCTGGCTGGCTTACGGGAAGGTACCGGAATTCTTTATGATAGCGGAGATAACAAGGTTTTTGAAGGCAGTTTTCATTGTGACAACATTGTATATAATCAGTTTTTAGGGAAAAAGACATCTGATGTGGGGGCCTTATATACCGGAAACAGTTGCATTTACACTTATCAGAACGAAGCGGTTGTATGCATGGAAGATATTCAAGCCATGTATGTGGTTGATAACAATGAAAATAGTATAGAAGAAGGCGCAGCTGTTCAGCAGATATATGTATTAAGCGATGTGTTTGCCCATGGACAATCGCAGATTACCAGTATGGAACAGGTGACGAGTATACTTGGAAATCCAAGCTTTGAAGGTAATAGTTACATCATTTTCCAAGAAGCAGTGGCAATACACCAATTACAGGAAATGGGTAAAATGCATGAGTTAGATGCCGGTTTGGTTATGAATTCTACATACGATGAAATGAAAACCGTAGATTCTTTCCAAAAGACACAGGAATTGTATTTGTATGTATATCAGACAGAAGAGATAACCTATACATTCTTCTGCAAGGAACGGGATGGAGCATTTTTCATGTATTCAATTGAGTAGTAATGACAGAAAGGAGTACCAATGAAGGGTTTTAAGCGAATTATGGCAGTTGGAATTTGCTTGATGATTGTGGCAGGTTGCTATATGAATCCGGCGTATGCAGTTCATGCATCTATTGCGTCCGACTCCGGTATTCCGAAAGGAAAAACAATTCAATTAAATCAAGCTAAAGCATTGGCACTAGCAAACAGCTCTGAGTATACGTCTCTGAGTAATAAGCTTGCATTGGCAGAAATCCAATATGCACAATCAGTTAAGGCATTGCAGCTGCAACAGAAGAACCAATCAACCTTCCGATGGTCTCCGTTATTGAATCTGAAATTTCCGGAAGACCCAACGTTGGCAGATGAATTTTCATACATATATGAGCCAATGGAAATGCAGTCCGGAATTGACACGATTAAGCATCAGATGGCTAATGATAAGTATAATGTATATGAAGAATCGACACTGTTATTTACCCAGTGTTATACCCTGCAGGAGAGTATTCGTTTTACAGAAAATCGATTAGCAGAAGAGCAGGAGACTCTTGCAAAGAATCAGGCACGGTTGTTAAGCGGACAGGCAACCCAGTCGGATATTGATAAAATAGAAAGCAGTATTAAGAATCTGAATACAAAGCTGAACAATGATATGCGGAGCTTTGAGACAGCCAAGGATAAGCTGTCCAATGTTATTGGTTTAGATGTGAGAACCGGTTATACATTCTCCAATCCGTATATAACAGCCGATATGAACAGATTCCAATATGAAAATATATTAAACCATACCTTTGAAAATGATGAAGCGTTATATGAAGCAAAGGTAGATACAGCCAACGCATTACTGGCTTTGGATACGAATTATAATTTGATGAGAAATCAATATGGTTCGGATTTAGATTTGATTAATAGTTTTATCCAGCAGATTCGAAATGGTGAAAAAGTAGATTCGGCAGCGTTCCGCTTAAAGTATGATGAACTGCTTAACAAAGTGGATGCACCATGGGCCGGACACTTCAGAATACTATTTATTAAGATACCCAAAGAGTGGATAAAGGGTGAGGTTGATGGTGTACGTTATGTAGATGACGAGCCATATGTTTTGTATGAAGCGGCGCTGGAATACCAGGATATCTACTTTGAAGAACAGCAGCTGAGAGCAGAGTTGGAAGAACAAGTAAAAGACGGCTTTGATAACTACATTTCTATGCGAGCAACCTATGAAGCGTTGGCTACGGAAGTAGAGCAAAAGGCGGTAGAACTTGAAAAAGCAGCAGGACTGAATCTGACAGGAGAAATGACCTATGAGGAGCTTGCAGACCTGCAGCAGGAATATGCAGACCTGCAAATGGAAGAGTTAACAGCTCTTTCTGATTACAGCAGTGCATTAACAAGCTATGACAAATTAACCTGTGGTGCAATTACAGCTCTGTTAGAAGGAGAAGGCACGAATATGGATGGTAGCACCGGAGGACTTAGCTACATTGTAGCAGAAGAGGAAGAAGGCGCTTATTACTATATTCATTCTTTGGCAGTTGATAATGCCTTTGAATTCGGACTCTATATACCAAAGAACTTTGGAGCAACCATTACATCCTATGAATTGTGGGTAAATGGTACGCAAATTGGTGAACGGACTCCGGCGGATCAATCCATTAAGCATTTGGCATTGACCTTTGATACTGTGGAATCAGCGACTGTCCGGTTATACAATGGTGAAACCTTTGTGGATGAATGCAACATTGATACTTCTGTATACTCCGGAAAATTGACTATAACCACCGGCTATAGTATTCAGAATGATGCAGGCACCAAGATAGGAATCTATGAGATTTCTACCAGTCAAACCACCGGATTTACGAATTTAGCAATTAAGACGACACATTCGGAAATTGCATATTACGATATTAAAACCTCGAGCGGAACCTATTTATCCAATAGAAGACATGTTTCTATTGGTAGCAAATTCAAGTATTTAGGATTATTAACACAGGAAATACCGAATGTCACAGTGTGTTTTTATGATGAAGATAAGGAACTATTATATGAGTGTCGAGTTGATGTGCAAAATAAAGCGTTGATACAGATTGAAGAAGTAGGAGAGTAAATGAAAGCAATTGGAAAGAAACAAAAAAGAATATTGAGCGTTATGTTAGCGGCGATAATGATTGTTTCCATCTGTATTGGCGGTTGGTATTTTCGGGCATCTGCAGATAATGACTATAGCATTGAGCCTCCTTCCGTAAAGATTAAGAGCGCAGACATTGAACCTGCCACCTTGGTTATTGGTTCTCACTTGATTTATGTGGGAAGTATGACGGATGAGCTGTATGAGATTGCCCAGAAGTCAGCAACCACATTTTCTCAGAATAACATTTACTACAAGTCAGAGTTGGGTGGAAATGCCTGGTATGAGATTTCCTCTGCAACATCAATTGCAGATATATCTACATCCGGTGAACCGGTTCAGGATAGCGTAATAGAAGCTATTTCCTTTACACATCATACGAAATCAGATGGCATCACCTATGATTTGGTTAATAAAACGGCGGTTAATATTTTTAATATTACGGATCCGTATAAGTTAGAAGAAATGGAAGAACTTCGCCCGATATTAATGCAGTATCAGCAGCTTCTGAAAAAGGAGAAGCTTAGCGAAGTCGAGGAGTATAATAAAAAAATTCTAAGAGAGTTCTTTGCAGAGGATATTCATAAGATAAAAATAAGCGAAGAGGTAATCGATGAAACAGACATCGCCGGAGAGGTGAATATTAAGTGGGAAATTTATTATCTGGGTGATGAAACGGTAGCAGAATTCGAGGCGGCAATGGCATCCTTACAGAATTTCAGTACTGCACTGAACGGAATGGAAGATGAGGCAGATCAGAAAGAAATTATTACTATGGTAATGGGTAAATTAGACGCTTCCAGACGTTCTTATCTGATGGCAAAGGTATATGTACTGTTGGAAGACTTAGCAGCCGATGCGCAGGAGAGTCCGTCTGAGGATGGCAATACAGCACTGATTACAGCAATTATAGAAGCCCAAAGTAATGCACAATCCAGTATGAATGAATATAGTGCCAAAGGATTAACCTATGGTGTATCGGTTATAGGACAGGAAGAATACGAATTATGTGATGAACTGATTCAGTTAAAGAATGGCAGTACACTTCAATATGCAAATCTGGTATCCCGGCTGGCAGACCTTTACAATATACGAGACGGAATTATTGAAAAGGGAGAGCAGGAGTTGGAGTATCTGGATGAAACTCTTGTGCCGGCGGCCGCTCATGAATTTGAAAAGGCGTTAGAACAGGGACCGTCAGAGGAATACCAAACGGCAAGTGCAACCGGTGCATCCAAGGAAGTGTTAAATGGATATTTGCAGGATATAAAGAGTAGCATTAATACAACCCGTATTGAATATCAATTTCTGATTGAAGCAAAAACCAAACGTATGGGAACGATGGAAGCTCAGGAATATGTGGCGGAATTAATTGATGGTATAGAGACTCTTCGTTCTTACGTACCGGCAGGAGCAACCAGCACTGTGGCAAATG
The DNA here is from genome assembly GCA_017461045.1 of Lachnospiraceae bacterium. Lineage (GTDB taxonomy): Bacteria > Bacillota > Clostridia > Lachnospirales > Lachnospiraceae > CAG-632. The sequence goes on from JAFTZJ010000030.1 coordinate 25,038, forward strand.
AAACGGTTGATCAACATGAACAATGGTTAAGAGAATTACTGACCGAGCTGGTGAATTCCGGTGAAGGCGGAACCGAAATGAGTGAACTGTTAGAGGAAAAAGAGGAACTGTTAACAGAAAGACAAAATGCTTATGACAGTGGTGATTTGGCAGAAGGTAAGCGGTTAGATGCCTTAATTGAAGCAAAGGATCAGGATATTACCAATCTGGAGAATGAATATTCTGAGATACTGACCTCCGAAGAAGCGTCAGAAGCAGAAAAAGCTTTGGCAGCAGCTAATATGGGTGACGGAACTGCCGGAAAGGTGGCATTGGATATTGCAAACCAGGCAGTCAGTGATATTCAAAGCGGAAACTTTGATGGATTAGAGAATTCCATAAATGCAATTGGAGCATTAACGAACAGTAACAGTAAAGCAACAGCAGGAGCTTTGAATTCTATTAAAGAAGCATTAGAAGCATCCAGCACCTTTGAGGATAGTTATCAGGGTGAGGGCGGTGCAGACGGATTAATGAAGGATTTGGATTCTTTGTTAGATGCGGCGGAAGAAAGAAATCGCAGCAATGGACTGACAGCAACAGAAATTGAGTCAGCAATCGAAGAAATGCTGGGCGGTTCTTTTAGCAGCTTATCCGAGGAAGACCAGTTGAAGGCAGTACTCGCCATTGAATGGTACGGAGAAATCAAGAACAGTCTTCGTATTAAAGAATTAGCTGCAACCTATGCAGATATGATGGCAAACAACAATTCTCCGTATGCCTTTCCGAAGTTAAAGACTACCACGGAAGAATTTGTATCATTAAAGGCATTATCAGAAAGTCAGGGATATCGATACGTATTTGATGACAGCCGAATGGTGGTAATCCTTCAAAAGCGGGATGTGTTCTATGAATTTACAGTGAATAGCAGTAAGGTTCGTACCACAAAGGGAACCACAGATGCATTAAGTGCTGTAGCACAGTATCAGACCTATGTTTATATACCGGAAGTTTATTTACAAGAGAATTTTAAGTGTCAGGTAGAGTACATGGATGAAACCGGTATTGCGATTCTGTACGATGAAGCACAACAGACAAGTGCAGAAGAAATATACAATGCGTTATTAACGAAAGGAGGAGACTAATGGCTGATTATACAATTATTGCAGATGTTAGTAATTATATCGTCAAGACACTACGGGAAAAAATGTGTCCGGAACCGATTCCTTCTCCGAATAATATAGAGATTTCCTCACCAGCATCTCAGGATGTAGACTACATTGTTGGTTTGTATCTTTATGAGATTAAGGAAGAAGGACAGATTGCACAGCCACCGTTGATTTCCCGTGGTAGCGTGCAGTTACAAAAGCCACCTCGTCCATATAGTTTATATTATATGGTTTTTATCAATGGTTCTTCCCAGATGGGGTTAAAAGCCCCCGATATTCAGAAAATCATAGGAAGAATTGCACAGATTGTAAATGATAACAATTCTGTGCGGCCAAGTCAGTTGCAACCATGGTTAGATGCAGAAGAGCCTCCAATCACACTGTCTCAAGCGAAGATAAGTCTGGAGGAAAAGGTAAGAGTCTGGCAGGCAATCAGTAAGCCTTATCAAATTAGTTTGTTTTATAAGGCCGCACCTGTATTCTTATCCAGCGAGGTTGTTATCGAACCACCAAGAGTTGCAGAAGCTACATTTGGCGTAAAAATCAAGAATGGGGAAGGGAGGAGTTGAAAGTAGGTGGAAGCATTTGAAGTCAAACATCGCCTTGACTTAGTTATCAGACTTATGGATACCACAACCGGAAACGCTATCACTGGAAAGAGTGTGCAGTTTCAGAAACATGGCGAACGGATTCATTTCGTAAATAAGGGAAACGGAACCTATATACTAATGAATAGTGACCGTAGTGATGCCCAATATGAAATATTCGTTGACGGATACGAGCCTGGAACAGTCTCTGTAGCATATGGAGAATCGAGAAAGCCGTATCAGACGGAAGATATTTATTTGATTCCGACCATGGGGAAATATTCATTATCTGATGTACTGACAATGGAAGGAACATTGGAAGGCATAGAGTCCTTGGAAGCAATCGATATCACCAGTTCCGACCGAATGATATCAAGCTTTGATAAGAAGAAGTTGCTGATATCCTATTATGGCGGAACGGATTTGATAGAGAAGGAATATGCTTTGTTTCATCGGGAAACAAGTGATTTCGAAGTCTTTCAGGTGCGAAAGGTTGTTGACAAAGCAAGTGCAGTGATCAAAAAACCTTTGGAAATGCCTTATACAGTTAAGGATTCGATTGTACGAATTGTAAAAGGAAAGGTATTGCCTGATAATCGGTATCTGTTACGGATACGAGATGACGGGCAAAAAGTGAAATATCTTGTTCGCTATGTAGTGAACGGGATGGTACATTTCAAACAAGTAGACTTCAGAAATGAAGAAGAGAGGAAGTTAGAAGCGTAAAATGGGAGTATTTGTGACAACCGGTGCGCAATGTATGTGTTCCTTTGGAACCGCACCATCCACAATCAATGTAACTTCACAGGTAAAGGTTTTGATGGAAAAGAAACCGGTGGCGACAATTCTGGATTGTCAACCATATGTGAATATTGCACCATTCGCAATGTGCACTTCCTTAGCCAACCCGGCAGTTGCTTCAGCTACGGCTGCAGCATTGGGAGTATTGACCCCACAACCTTGTACCATGGTTCCCGCCGGAACATGGACACCTGCCCAGGCAACTGTATTGGCAGGAGGAAGTCCTTGTCTGACGAACGATTGCCGATTGATGTGTGCACTGGGAATGGGAACAATTTCCGTTACAACACCGGGACAAACGAAGATTTTAAATCAGTAGAAAGGAGATATACCATGGCAGAATATTTAACACCAGGTGTATATGTGGAGGAGTATGATAGTTCTCCACGTTCGATTGAAGGAGTTGGAACTTCTACAGCAGGCTTTATTGGTCTTGCTGAAAAAGGAGCAACTGTTGGTGCTCCTGTATTGGTAACCAGCATGAGAAGCTTTACAAAGCAGTTTGGTGGAGCATTAAGTGAGTTCGAATACGGTGAATATCGTTATCTTGCAAACAGCGTTGAGCAGTTCTTTGCAAATGGCGGAACCCGTTGCTATGTTGCTCGTGTAATTCCGGGAGATGCTAAGAAAGCATCTGTCAAGAAGGGAATCTTAACCGTAACCGCTGCAAACGAAGGTAAATGGGGAAATAAGATTCAGGTTACGATTAATACTGTAACCAAGAGAAAAATGCAGATTGTCGGCAAGAACGGAGATGCTTATGTAGCAAAGAGCGTGGAAGGCTTCCGTGAGGGAGATTTAGTAGTTGCTGACGGCGAATACAACAAGATTGCAAGCATTTTCGATAATGTAATTACATTTGAGAAGCCATTTAAGAAGAATATTGTAGATACTGCAATTATTCCAAAGGTAGTTGTTTATTTGGTAGAGACAGACATCAGTGTACGTTACGGTGAAGATGCTGAGAATTATGCAGGCTTAAGCTTCAATATTGCGAATCCAAACTATATTGGATATAAGATGGCAAACAGTGACTTGGTTACCGTTGAAGTAGCTCCATTAAAGGAAGCAGGAAACCCTGCAGAAGCAATTCTTGGTAAGGGTCAGACAAGTGGTTTATTTGTATTAGAAGGCGGTAACAACGGAAGTATTTCCAAGGTAAACGGCGGAACCTTTATTGGTGAAGATAATGGCCCGGGTGCACGTACCGGTTTAGCTGCTTTCGTAGAGAATACACAGATTAGCATGCTTGCTATTCCGGGTGTAACCATTCCGGAAGTAGTAGTAGCATTGGTAGCACAGTGTGAGTCCTTAAAGAATCGCTTTGCAGTATTGGATATGCCAAAGGATATGATGAAGACCAAGGACTTGTTAGAATATCGTGAAATCGTTGATAGCACATATGCTGCAATGTATCATCCATGGGTTCAGGTATATGATCGTGCAACCAGCCAGTTAGATTACATTCCACCATCAGGTGCAGTTATGGGTGTTTATTCCAGAACAGATATTAATCGTGGTGTACATAAGGCACCTGCAAACGAAATGGTATTCTGTACCGGTTTGAAGGTAAATTACACTGCAGCAGAGCAGGATATCTTAAATCCGGCAGGCGTAAACCTGATTCGTGCATTACCTGGTCAGGGCATTCGCGTATGGGGTGCAAGAACTGCAAGCAGTAACAATAACTTCAAGTATGTAAACGTAAGAAGATTATTCATCTACGTTGAAGAAAGTATCAAGGCAAATACAAACTGGGTAGTATTTGAACCAAATGATTTTGCATTATGGCAAAGAGTACAGATGACAATTTCCAGCTTCTTGGATAACATGTGGAGAAACGGTATGCTTGCAGGTAGTTCCGCAAGTGAAGCATATTTCGTAGAAATCGGACCATCTACAATGACCAAGGATGACATTGCAAATGGACGTTTGATTTGTAACATTGGTATTGCACCTTCTCGTCCGGCAGAATTCGTAATCTTCCGGGTAACACAGCACACAGCAGAAGCCGGTGCAGGTGGAGAAGAATAAAGAGAAAAGGAGTAGACGAATATGGCAGCATCAGCTTATGAAAATGATAAAAGTCTTGCATATCCATTGACAAAAATGAACTTCCTGGTTCAAATCGATGGTGTGGAAGGTACAGCAGCTTTCAGTGAAATCACTGGTATTGAGGCTACAGTCGATGTAATCGAGTTCCGTCAGGGCAATGCAAACAGTCTTTCCCCTGTTAAAATTCCGGGCTTGGTAAAGCATGGAAACGTAACCTTAAAGATGGGTTATACCTTAGACAACGCATTCAAGACATGGATTCAGGAATGTGTAAGTGAAGTAAGAGGACAGATGCCTCGTTACAATGTAAAGATCGAAATGATCGATATCAATGGTGGTGCTCCACAGCAGTTGAGCACAACTACAACCGGAACCAGAATTTGGTTATTAACCAATGCATGGGTAACCAAGTATTCTGCACCGGACTTAAATGCATTGCAGAGTGAAGTTGCAATTGAAACAATTGAACTTGCATATGAAGAATTGGTAATTCCAAACTAAGACAAGACTTACGGCGTAAGTCAGGAGGTGCCAGGCTGCCTAAGGGCAGCCTGAAAGCACCCAATTCAATAGCACCTACAGTAATGAGTAGAAATGAACAATCGGTTCAATAAGAGGTATAAGAATGGAAACAGTATTTGAATTTACCCTTCCGAAGGGATATATGGATGGTAACGGAGAGTTACATAAAAGAGGAAAAATGAGATTGGCAACAGCCGCAGACGAGATTAGTGCAACCCGCGACCCACGTGTGTTAAGCAATCCTTCCTATCTTACAATTGTTGTATTGGGTAAGGTAGTAACAGAGATTGAAGGGTTACCAACCGTGTCTGCGAATATTATAGAGAGATTATTTACGGCAGATTTAGCATTCTTACAGGACATGTATCAGAGAATCAATGATGTGGAACCACCGGTTTTACAGGCAGTATGTCCGAAATGCGGAGAAGTTGTTGAGGTGCCTATAAATTTTACCGTGGAGGGATAAGACTTTATCCGGTGGATGAAATGTATCAGGAAATGTCCTTCCTGTCCTATTACTTCCATTGGGGTAATACAGAGGTCATGGAGCTGGATCATATGAGCAGGCGACGTTGGTGTCGTGAGATTTCAGAGATACATAAGAAGATTAATCCCTCGAAGAAAGAGAAAGAAAAAAGCATCCTAGATATGAAGCCGACAAGGTAACGGAAAGGAGGAATCGAAAATGGCAGAACAGGATTCAACGAAGGTTGAAATTGTTCAACATGACGCAGGAACCAATCCTACGGAACAATTTAATTATCTTGTACGTAACACCGGGGGTCATCCATTAACTTCATTTTCATTTATGTTGAGAGTGGAAGGAATTTATGACCTGCCTTGTAAAGCAATCCGCGGTTTTGATAAGAAAAATGAATTTGAATATGTACAAGAAGGCGGTCTGAATGATTTTGTTCACATGCTGCGAAAACCGATTTCACAACCTTTTGAATTCAAGGTGGAACGTTATGTTGGCGTTGACTGGATAGATCCATTACCACTGGGTTGTGAGCCGATATTGCCGATTATATTATTCGTTACAAACGGCAATTTTTCTGAGTTTAAGGCGGTTAAGACCTATACCTTTACCGGATGCGTGGTAACGGCAAAAAGCTATGGTGATTTAGATGCAGAAAAAAGTGGTCTGGTCGTTGAGACAACCACCATTGCTTATCGACAGATGGTTTGTGTTACGATTCCGACGGAAACCCTTGAAGAGAAAACGGATTCATTTAAGGTGCTTGCAGAGCAGAAAAGCAGTTATAAGGGGCATCATGCTGATGGTGGTTTGAAATCAAAAACAAAGGCGGAAATGCAAACAGAAGCAGAAAAGAATAAGTGGCAGTTGGACAAGAGTGCTCCGAAGAAAACTCAAAAGGCACAAGTCATTGAAAAGGAAGCAACACTGGAAGAGGCTAAGAAAGCATCCAGTCAGTGGACATTGGATAAAAAGAATGTAAAGAAAGTAAAGCATGCTGAAACCATAGATGGTGAGATGAATAAGAGCGAAGCAGAAAATCTTGCAGACCAGAATAAATGGAAGCTGGACAAGAACAATCCAAAGAAGACCTTGAATGCAAAACGGGATGAATCGGAACCGAACGAGAAGACATTAAGTACCAGAGCAGATAGGAATAAGTGGGAATTGCATAGAAGTAATCCAAAGAAGACAAAGCGTGCAGTTACCAATGATGGTGAGTTAAATAAACGGAAAATGCAGAAAATGGGAACCGAATGGGAACTTACGAAAGGTTCGCCAAAGAAGGGAAATCGAGCAAAGACGAATGAAGGTGAATTGGCAAAAACAGAAATGATGGCCAAGGGAACCGAATGGGAACTTACGAAAGGTTCACCAAAGAAGGGAAATCGGGCAAAGACGAATGAAGGTGAATTGGCAAAAATAGAAATGATGGCCAAGGGAACCGAATGGGAACTTACGGAAGGTTCACCAAAGAAGGGAAATCGAGCAAAGACGAATGAAGGTGAATTGGCAAAAACAGAAATGATGGCCAAGGGAACTGAATGGGAACTTACGAAAGGTTCACCAAAGCAAACAAATCGAGCAGTCACCAATAAAGGTGAATTAAATGAAGCAGCCATGAGTTCCATGGCGAGAAAATGGCCGGCCAAGAAAAGTGCGCAGACCATAGCGCAGCTACTAAGTGGAGATGTAACGAATGCTAACAATTAAGGCACCGATTGCAATAACTTGCAATCCAACATTAATACATAATAATGAGGGTTTTCAGGAACGAATCATCGGTAATTATCAGATGATTCAAACTAATTTGGAGCCGCAGGATTTTCTTCACCTTGTGACGGCACCGCCGGAGGTATATTTTGATGAAGGCGGAATGACACAGTTGATTCAGGATACAACCATTCGGAATACTCAGGATATTAAAGTAGACCTAATCAACAATGTGATTAATCGAATTGCAATAGCCAATGAAAACCATTTTACATATCAGGACCAGGTGTTTATTTCCAATGTTTTGCGGAAACTGGGAATTCAGCATGTAGATACATTTATGAAGCAAGTCCATATGTTGAAGGAAGAAACCAAGAATACAGAAGAGTTAATCAATCTGTATTGGGAGCATTCCAATGAGATTCGACAACTGCAGTTACAGTATGAACAGGAATTGGTGGCTGAGCAAGGGACATTGGAGCAGCAAGTGGAGCAACAGGAACAGGAGATTCTCCATTTACACCAATGGATTATGAACCGTTTGCAGACCGGAGCCATTTATCAGGAAATTAAGAATTTTACAGTGGATAACAGTAGCTCTAATCGTTGGATTCGTCAAGCAGAGATGCAGGTAAGTGAACAGGCAGCACAGGCACAGAACATTCTGTTAAACCGTTTGCAAAATATCACACATATGGAGCAGGAGCCACTGGTGTACCAGCATATTAATGCATATGAGTATTACACAGATGATACAGAGATTCAGAATCATCAGCAGGTAACCAATCAATTAATGGAAGCGGTGATGTTGAATGTTATAGACCGGGTCTTTTCCAGTCGTTTTACACAGATTATGAAACGACAGGATTTGTGGTATCAGCTAACGGACGCTTTTTATCATATTGCGGATAATACGGTAAAACGCTTTGAGCACTATCACAATCAAATGATTGTGGATGCAGCAACCATGAATCAATACTCTGAACAGATATATGAGAATCATATAAATGAAGTTCAGAGCATTAAGAACATCGCAGAAAACGAAGAATTCCTCCATGTGGAATTGGAGCGGATTAATCAGCAAAATATAGAAAATCAGCAGAAATTGCAACAAGTTATTCATGTGGAACAGCCAAAACGTCAGCCGGTACCGGATCGGGAACGAACCAGAGAGGAAGGCTTACGGGCGATTATGAATCCTCAGGAAGTATTGATGGAATTCCATACACAAGAAGAAACGACGGAAAATGATACGACTATCATAAATGAGGAGTTTATGCAAATATTAAGCCCGGAAACGAAGGAAATCTTTCGTACTCTGGAGCAGTATCGTAAGAATCCAAAGCAGATGCTTCAACAAGGAATCGTTCGGGAGAATGCAACCGGTGATTTAATTCGGGAAATTGCACAGACAGAGCGTATACATAAGGAATTCCAGCAAGAAGAATTCCAGCATCGGGAGCTGGAACAGCGGGTAGAAACAACGGAACAGGTTGTGGAGAAGTGGAGTCGCAGCCCGGAACTTAAGAAAATACAAACAATTACCAATGCACCGTTAGAAACCATAGAGATGGTGCATAAACAACAGGAAACAACTATAGAAGAGGAGATGCTGGAGGAGTTGATTCAGCAGAACCGGACCTATCGACAGAATACTACTATACAAGAGCACACACAAAGTACCGAACGTATGGTAGAAACACAGACACAGAATATATATACACAAACGATTGAAAGCCAGCTGCCGAATATTGAGAATATGGTAGCGCAAGGAGTTCGCAGTCAGATAGGCAATTTATCCGATCAGGTATATAACCGGATAGAAAAACGGTTAAATAACGAGCGGATGCGCAGAGGACGATAGAATTTAGATTGCAAAAGGGGTGAGAAACGTGAATGTTGCAGATAGTATAGTTTCGGGATTTGTAGAGCATGCCGTACTTTATTTTCATAAAGCAGAAAAAAATTACGGAGTAACAACGGAATCTTCGAATGATACAGGTGCAAACGAAGCTTTAACCCAGAGTGCAAAAGAAAGCTTACGAAGCTCTGCAGTAAAAGTTGCTGCCGAGAAGAATAAAGAATTAATGGCAAAAGCAATGGGGAATGCAGCAGGAAACCTACTTTTATCATCTTCCATTGCAAATATGCACCCTATGGAAGTGCAGTTTAATCCAACGACGCTTAGACTGAGCGGTGTAAGTGGTGGTCTGGCACCGGTTACCAGCTATGGCTCCGGTTCCAATTCCCTCGATTTTAAGGGACTTCCTACTCGTGTGGATGTGTCCTTTAAGCTTTTATTTGATGATGTAGAACCGAAAAATGCATTCCTTCAGGACAAATTAATTCCGGAACCGGTGGATATAGCAAAAGCAGCAACGGTAGAAGCCCTTAAGCATACAAGTGCTAAAATTGCTTCTAAGTATTTATCCACAGTTCAAGATAAAGTGGAGGGTTTACATGCGGCAATGCGAATGCGGAAAACCACAGAAGTAGTATTCGCATGGAATAAAACAATGATAAGAGGTGTAATAACCAGTCTGTCTACGAATTATATTATGTTTGCGCCGGACGGAAATCCTATTCGTGCAACAGCGGACATTACAATTACCTGTGATGCCGATGCAGTATCCGCATGGTTTGCAACTCATGCAGATACGATTAGTGGCATGAAGGGTATTCGAACCCAGAGTACATCACAGGGAGTAGAAGGACTATTGAATTTGTAGAAGCTTATTAATACAGGAGTGAAATAAGCGAGTTAACACAGCAAGGTGGTGAAAGCAATTGGGATTTACTGATACAATGAAGAATACAGGAAGAGGAATACTTGGAAATCCCCAGAAGGGATATTTGTTAATTGGCAGAAAAACACCAATGCCGGAACCAACTGCTACAAATACCCCTACTACCTCCGGGGGAGGTATAGCAGGCGCAGCTAAGAATCTGAAAAGTAAGATTGGCAGTGGGGCAAGTAGTGTTAAGAATGCCGCTAAAAATGCCTTAAACGCATCTGCAAGCTTTGCGAATGTAGGATTTTTCGACGTAAATACCGGAGGTATTGACAAATTATCTGAGACATATGTACCTATAGAAGTGCAATATAATCCCTCCAGTATCCGAATGACCACCAGAAAAGGTAGCATTATGAATCGGAATATCGGTGGTGAAGGTAGTAATAATGTTCAACAGATGACGGCACCCCTTTCTACAACCATGGCGGTGGATTTGATATTTAATAAAATGAATTTGCGAAATGCGTTCCCTTTGGATGTAGATAGTGTAGCGTCCATTAGTGGCATAAAAGATATAGGGGCATGGGGCGCAAATAAAATCGGTACTGACGGATATACAGTAAGACCCATTGTAGAATTTGTACTAGGCTCCTTGACCAGTGCATCTACCAGAAATGTAATGTTTGTTTGGAACAACATGGCCTTTAGCGGAGAGCTTTCCGGAGTAAATGTAGAGTATACCATGTTCAATAATCAGGGAGAACCCATTCGGGCAAAAGTAAGCATAGAGATATTCAAAAAGGGTGGATTAAAACCAACTGCAGAAGAAGTAGCTGCGGCAAGGGAAGCAGCCCAAAAGGCAGGCAAAGAATATGTGCCGGCAGAGATTAAAGAAGATGAAGCGTATTGGAGAGAGGCTTACGAGCGCATGTTAAATCAGAAGTAGAGGACATTATGGCAACGTTAGATTTTGAAACTCTGAAAACTAAATATGGTGATTTTGAAGTGCCGACTGCCGTAGTGAAGGTAAATGACAAGCCGTTACCGTCAGATAAGCTTCCTTTTCATATTTCGGATATTGATGTAGATTTGACCTGTGGATTTGAAGCATCTATTGCCAGCTTTTCTATTTACAATGTATATAGTACAGAGCGAGCAATGTTTCGGACAGAAGAGGTTAAGAAATACATTTATTTAGGTTCAAAACTGGAAGTCTTTGTAGGGTATGGGCAGACAGCAAAATCCGTTTTTGTTGGTGTTATAGTAAAAGTATCCTATCAATTTGAAGAAACGGGTGTCCCATGTATCCGGGTTACGGCTATGGATGCCAAGGGCATTATGATGTCAGGGAATTATAGTAGACAGTTAAAGGCGACCAAATTCACCGATGCTGTGAAGGAGATTTTTTCACAGCCGGTATATAGTAAGCTACAGAGCAAGGGGATTATTAAGCAGGTGGATGTGTCTCTGGGAAATGTAACCGCAGCCGCAGCAGATACAGCAAATGCCAGTGCAGAAACCATAGAAATGGTGGCAGAAAGCGATTATGAATTTCTGGTAAAGCTGGCAAAGAAAAATAATTATGAATTCTTTTGTGATTGTGGAACTGTGTATTTTCGAAAGGCAAAAGAAGTGCGTATGCCATTATTTACATTGACACCAAGCATGGGCATTTTGAATTTCGATATAGAGTATGACATTACCGGCTTGTCAGAAACCATTTATGCCAGAAGTACGGATGTGGATAAGGGTAAACTGATTGAAGCCAAGAGCAAATATACCAATACCATTTCGCTGGGCAACAAAGCGTCGCCAATTATTAAAGGAACGGAGCGGGTATATATTGACCCAACTATTAGCAGCAAGGAAGATGCTCAGGCCAGAGTGGACAGCCTCATGGAGGATATGGCGTTCCGTTACGGAAGTCTTACCTGCGAGATGGTAGGATTACCGGAAATGAAGCCGGGATATTTTCTGGATTTACAGTGTCTGGGACCGGGTGCATCGAATGTATTCTATATTATGAATGTTCGACATCGGTTGACAGAAGGCGGTATATTTACTACAGAAATTTTAGGAAAAACCAATTCGATTATGTTATAGAGGATAGAGATATATGGCATTATTTGATATTATCGACGAAATTACAGAAAAGCAGATAGTGAAAACAGAAACCGGTGATAATCGTATCTTCGGCGTTGTAATTGGTATCGTAACGGACAATTATGATGTGGCTATGAAGGGGCGTGTGTGTGTCAACATTCCGGTGCGTGATGTAAACGCCAACAATCTGAAATGGGCAAGGGTTGCCATGCCGTCCAGCGGAAAAAAGTGGGGCCATTATTTTCTGCCGGAAATCGGTGATCAGGTATTAGTGGCATTTGAACAGGGAAATATTGAAAAACCATATATTATCGGATGTGTACCAAGAAGTAATGACCGCTTCCTGACACAATCTGTAGATGAGAAAAATGAGTTAAAGCGAATTGTTACTAAGAATGGTAATACCTTAGAATTTAAGGATGCAGCTGAAGGCGAGGGCACCAAGGATGTAATTTCCATGTACACGCCAAAGAATGAGCATCAGATTATTTTAGATAATGAGAAGAAGAAGATTCTGATTTCGGATAAGAAAGGTGATAATTGCATTGATATCCGAAGTGAGGCCGGAAAAATGATTGTAAGGGCCAAGGAAAATCTGACAGTAGAAGTGGGAGACAGTATCAAAATCACCATGAACGCTTCCACCGGTACTGTAAAACTGGATTGTAAGAAACTGAAGGTTGAGGCATCGGAAGGTACGAATGTGGAGACTAGCGGTAATATGAAGTTCTCCGGAGGCAATGTGGGAATTTCTGCATCAGCTGCATTAAAGGCAGAAAGTAGTGGTACCACCAATATTAGTGGTGCGGCAGTTACCATTGGATAATCAGGGAAAGGAGCAGGCATGGCAAAAGAGACATTTTTGGGAACCGGCATGAAGTTTCCACCACAAATCAATAAAGCAACCGGAAGATTTATGACATCCTCAGAAGGTGCAAATGTGAAAGAAAGTGTTTATCTGATTTTGATGACTCAGAAGACGGAACGGCTTGCAAGGCCTGAATTCGGAAGCAGTATCATGTCCTATGCATTTACAGATACCAACGGAACCCTATTGAATCTGTTGAGTCAGGAAATTGCAGGAGATATCCAAAGAGGAGAACCGCGAATAGAGAATGTAAGTGTGAACATCGATGCAGTTACCAAGGAAGGCTGCCTGATGATTTATGTTGATTATACATTAAGTGCAACCCATCAACGAGATAGTATGGTATTCCCATATTATCTGAACATGGAACCGGAAGAAGAGAGTGAATCATATGAGACAATGGAATCGAACGAAATTGAATAACTATGCTATTGATTCCAGAACGGAAGCAGACATTTTGAAGGAGATTCAGGAATTAGCAGAGTCCTATGTGCCGGAGTGGAAATTCGATAAAAACAACCCGGACATTGGTTCGGTTATTGGTATTATGTTTGCCCGCCACATGATGGATAATCTGGATAAATATAATGATATTTTGGAGCAGTATCATATTGATTTTGCGAATATGATTGGCGTGTCCTTACAGCCGGCAATTCCTGCAAGCACAATGGTTGTTTTGTCCCTGGCAGATGACTCACTGGATGGAGTGGAAGTTCCAAAGGGAGTTAAACTATTATCCGATGCAGATGAACCGGTAGTATTTGAAACTGTAAATAACATCTATGTAACCAATGCAAAGCTGGTTGATATGTTTATGACATCCTCCCGGAAGGGAGAATTTGTTCCGATTCTCGGAGACTTTACCAGTCCGGAATATGTATCGAAGGATTCGGCAGGTGCTTCTGAGAATACGGAAGAGCAAAACCTAGCAGAACCAGACAATTCAACTGCATTATTCATGGACGCAAATCAGTGGATGCCTCCATCGGATAAGTTTCCTTTTGGATTATTTGAATTTAAGGGTAATGGAATTGAAAAGCATGCAGTATTAATCTATCATTCCCATTTGTTTGATGTGGAAAATAGTGCTATTTATCTACGAATGGCAGGCGGAGACGCTCTTGTGCAGGGACTGAAGAACGGGGATTACCGGATTCAATATTATTCTGAAGATGGATTCTTGGATTTTGACCGGATAGAATTCTTGGAAGAAGATATGATAGCGGTTTATAAGAGTCAGCTGTGTAAAAAGGTTCAACGAAATGGACAGGAGTATTCTCTGATTATAATTGAAGCAAAGGAGAATCCGCAGGGCAGTGTTATGACGAAGAAGATACTTGTTTCTTCTGCCGGAGAGCCACAGTCCCTATCCTTTGTAAATAACGGAACCAATGATTTGCGGGTTGACTTCTTTCAGCCATTTGGTGACACTTTGGCATTATATAAGGAATGTTATCTCGGACATAATGAGTATTTCAGTAAGCCGGGAGCCAGAGTTTCCATCCAGTTTAAGGTGAATTTTGAAACCACCAACGTTATGCTTACGAAGCAGGAGGTAGATGAGGAATTAAAGATTATCAAGCGGAAACCAAAGAAGCTGTTAAGCGATGCGGTATCTGATTGTTTTGTAGATGAGATTTCCATTGAATACTATAATGGCACCGGCTGGAAACGGTTGGAGTGTGAAAAGCCATATAAGCAGATGTTTATGTCTGCCGGCGATGGTATGTATAATCTTAATTTCATTTGCCCGGAGGACTGGGAACACACGACGATTGGCGCAGACACCGGATATTGTCTGCGACTGCAGATATTGAAGTCTGATAATTGTTACCTGCGGCCATGTGTACATCATTATCCGATTATTACAGATTTGAAGGTGTCTTATACATATGAAGACAACTTTATAGCACCGGAATGTGTATATGGTATATTTGGAACAAAAGAGAAGGATTTGACTTCGTCATTATTGGAAAAGCCGGAAACAACCTTGTTTAGCAAGTCCGAGTACGGAGAAACCGCATTGTATATGGGCTTTGACAAGCGCATGCAGGAGGGACCAATCAGTATTCTATTCCAGTTGGAAGAGGATAGCAATTTCCAGGGAGCCGATTTGGAATACTATTACTCTACCGGAAAGGGATTTTCCCGGTTGAAACTAGCAGACCATACCAATGGAATGACGAATTCTAATTGTATTAGATTTTTGCCTCCGTCTGATATGGCACCAAGAGTCATAGAGGGAAAACGTTGCTACTGGATTAAGATTGTAGATCCTACAGCCAAGCTGGAGCAGGAGCGGGTATTCCGTCCAAGAATTGAAAATATATTCATAAATGCAGTAGAAGCAATGAATTCTGAAACCAAACCGGAAGAGGAATACTATATTGATGAAGTAGCACCGGACATGCAGTTTAATTTGTATGCAACCAATATTTTGTCTGTGGACATTTGGGTAAATGAAGTGAATACCCTTTCAGAAAGTATGAAGCAAAAGATGTTGGTTGAGAATCCGGAACGAATTCGTGCGGAATACAATATGCGAGGCGAATTTGAGCGGTTCTTTGTAAAATGGGAAGAGGTTGCCAGCTTTGATTGTTCCAAGGCTACAGATCGACATTATTGCATCGACCGGATGAATAATCAGGTTATTTTCGGAGATGGTGTTCATGTTATGATTCCTAGAAACACACAGGATATTGCTTTTATTGCACGCATTACCTGTTGTGACGGTGCAAAGGGCAACCTGGAGCCGGGAAAAATCAATAGCAGTTCAAGTAATTTATTATTTATAAGAGATATACGAAATCCGCTAAAGTCTTATGGGGGAAGTGATATGGAAACCCTTGAAGATGCATTACGGCGAAGTGCCAGCATAATCAGTAATCGACATCGATTGGTATCGGTCATTGATTATCAGCGAGAAGTTCTGGCATTTTCAAATAATATCCATCAGGTTGAGGTGGTAAACGGAATTACAAAGGATGGTATTAAAGATGAGCAAGTGATTTCTTTGGTTATTCTTTTGAATGATTATTTAGAGAATCCGCAAACCTTTTACCATTTACAGACCCAGTTAAAGCAGCATTTACTGGAACGCTGTGAGTTGAGTATTCATCCATCTAAGCTTCAGCTGGTAGCACCATTGTTTGTCAGCATATCTGTTGAAATGTGGGCAGAAGTATCAGGCATGGATGAAACCTTTGAAATGGAAAGTGAGATGCAGGAAATATTAAATGATTTCCTGAATCCATTTACCGGCGAGGGTTGGGATATCGGCACGATGCCGAAGGAATCACAAATTCGTTTGTTGATTCAATCTGTAAAGAAACAGATGTTGGTACGTCATATGAATATCATAGCTATGTACCAGGATGGTCAGGGACGTCATGAAACATCTCTGCGAGATTTGGAAGTTACTCCGTTTATGTTATGTAAGAGCGGAAACCACACAATTCATTTTATAGAGAAATAAGTGGTGCCGGATGCGATGAAAATCGTACAGGAGGAGAAACATGTTAAATGCGAGAAATAAATTAAATAAAACTCATGAGCAGATGATGAAGGATGTGTATTCCGAAATTCCGATTTATTCTGAGGAATGGACCAATTACAATCCGTCCGACCCTGGTATCACCATTCTGGAAAATCTTATGCTGTTTGAGCTGTTACAGTATGAGCAGCTGGATGAAACCAGTGATAAGGTTAAGCAAAAGCTGTTAAAAATGGTTGGTTTTGAACCGCAAAAGGGTAAATGTGCCAGAGTACTGTTGGAAGCAAAAGGGTTGAAGGAAGCTGTAGACTTGCCGGCTAACCAAAAGTTCCGACTGGGAGACATGAGCTTTGAAACCACTAAGGAAAAAAGGCTGGACCCTTGCAAATTGATTGGTGTATATGCCGGAAAAAATGGGGAGTACAAGGATTATTCCTATGTGCTGGATGCAGAGATTACCATTGGAGCATATGTATTTGGTAAGACACCACAGGTCGGTTCAGAAATTTACTTTGTTATGAATCAGGTACCGGAACCACAAACAGAAACCATTTTTTATGTGAATACGGCAACTAACCAATTGAGAAATCCATTAGGAGAAAAAGACCGTAACCGATTCACAAAAATAGAATGGGAATGCTTTACGGAAGAGGGCTTTGTACCAATTAATGTTAAGGATAATAGTGAAGGCTTTTTGTTCGACGGAGAAATGCGTTTTCGTATGCCGGCACAGGAAGCAGTGCCATATGAGATTGGAAATATCAAGGGATATGTATTTCGTGGCCGTTTAACCAAGGCACAGTATGATATGCCTCCAAAGCTTCAACATGTTAGTGGATTTTTATTGGAAGTATGGCAGAAGGATACTCAGGCAATTGTATATCCATTTGCCAAGAGCAATACCATAACCATTCGAAGTGAACTAATGGAGGAAGGGTATTACAAGGTTCTGTGTAAGGAAGAAAAAGGAAGCTCCTATCGTATGTATGAGGAAGCCTGGGGAGAATCGGGACAGGGACGATATTTTACGGTAACCCATGAGGAGCCGGGAGTATTTCAGATTCATTTCAATAAACAAAAGTATGGATATGCACCGGCACGATTAAAGCAGGCAGTAAAAGTAGCCGTTTATAATCGCCAGATGATGTATCAATATTATCTGGGTGAAGTGCTTGGATATGATGATCAGGAAATAGAACTGCCTAAGAAAAATTTGGTAACGGATTCCTTCTGTATTTTGGCAATGCGGTATGACGAGAATGGTGAACCAATCTATGATTTTGTAAAGCCGAACCGGATGCAGGACGAAGAATTATCCTACTACTTATTTGAAAATGAAGGCAAAATACGAATCTTAGATGCCGGTGACTTTATTGGAGCCAAGCTTTACTTAGCATCTATTGCCGTTAGTGACGGTGAAGATGGTAATATTCGTGAGAACAACTGGTTTGAACCAACAGGTGTACTGGCACAGGCAGCCACCTTCCGGAACCCTGCAAACGGAACCGGAGGTTGTTTCATGGAAACCCTTGAGCAGACCCGGAAACGATATGTGCAGGATATCTATAAGCCATATACTGCTGTTTGCGGTAAGGATTATGAAGAACTGGTTCAGACCACACCGGGCTTATGCATTCATAAAGTGAAAGCGATTATGGATTATGATAGAAACTGTGTAGAAATTGCAGTGAAACCACATTCCTTAGAGCGTTTCCCGGTATTATCACCGGAGTATCGCAGAATTTTAAGCGCCAGAGTGGAACAGTGTCGGTTGTTATCTACCAGAGTGGAAATTCTTCAGCCGGTGTATCTGGCAATTCAGGTTAAGGGTACCATTTATGTAAAGCGGCATTATGAACACTGCAAGGAAGAGATAGAAGATGCATTACGGGAAGAACTGGATTATATTTCCGGAGACCAGAGCTTTGGTCAGGTAGTAAGCTTTGACCGCATTTTCCGTAAGTTAGAAATGTTAGATTGTGTATCCCATGTTTATGATTTGGTACTAACTCCACAAAATGGTCAGTTGGCTACCAGACAGGGAGCTGATATTGTGCCGAAAGCAAATTGTTTATGCTATCCGGGTACATTATCTCTGGAGATTCTGACACGAGACACACATTAGTACAAACGGAGGGAATTTATGTCTATAGGAATTCAGTATACAATTAAACAGAATCGCTATAAGCAGGCACTCCGTCGAGGGATAGTGTATGATGGTGATACCTTGATTTGTACGAAGGAAGAAATCCAACATACCGTTATCCTTCGGGCAATTGATAGTGCAAATGAGGATTTTCCTTGGGGACGCTTGAGATTTGAAGAGAATTTTCAAGATGATGTCATGCGCTACATGTATGTGTTCTCAAATAATCAGAAGGTGTTAAGTGACGGAGAGAAGCAACTGGATATTGATGAGTTTTTGCAGGCATCTCATATATCCTTTGAGGAAAAGAAGGACTTTATGAAGCATATGGGTGCCATTCGATTTGTCAATAAAAAGGATGTATTGCTATATGAGTTGAAGGGTCGGTATCTTTGGATTGTATTTGAGATTATTGGTGAGACGGAAGGACAAATATCCGGATTGGCAGTCAATGCACCGGGAGATAATTTTATGAAAACCTTCCCGGAGGTCTATCAGAACCATGGTGACTTTTTCCATCGTTATATGTCCGTTTTTTCTTCTGTATATAATGATTTTCAAGAGAAAATTGATGAGACGGATAAGCTGTTGGATTTGGAAACTGCATCCCCGGAGCTGTTGCAGAAATATGCCGAATGGTTAGGATTGATGGTAAACGGTGGCTTCTTAAGCGAGGAGGCATTACGGGGACTGATTCAGGAAGCCTACATGCTGAATAAGTATAAGGGAACCAGAAGAGTAATAGAACGGTTATGTGAAATCGTATTAGGCGTGAAACCGATTATTGTTGAGAAGAATATGCTGAAGCAGTATACGCGAGATGATAATCAGGAGGTAATGCAAACCTTATATGGTACAGGAACCTATGATGTAACTCTGTTAATTCCGGTATTTGTAGATGAGAAAAAACAGGCACAGCTGTTCTACCTGTTGAAGCAATTCAAGCCAATCCGTTGTAAGCTGCATATTGTATTCTTGCAGGAGACCGGTATTTTAGATACATATTCTTACCTGGACATGAATGCGAAAGTATTTGAGCAGAATTTAGGAAGTCTGAACGATCATCAACTGTTAAACGGAACAGTAGTGTTAGAATAAAGGTAGTGGAGGAATTAGTATGAACATGATTGAAACTAATTGTGGGGATCATATCCGCTTGATTGTGGAAGGGAGAGTCGATGTAATGACAAGCCCACAGTTACAAAATCGAATTCTTGGTTGTTTTCAGAAATCATCGCATCTGGTATTGGATTTTTTGAACGTAGAATATATATCCAGTGCTGGTTTGCGGGCATTGTTGATTGGTCAAAAAACAGCTTCTTCCAAGAAGGGTAGCATGAAGATTGTTAACGTTTCAGAGTCAGTTATGCATGTTTTGGAGCTGTCAGGATTTAAGCGTATACTTACCATTGAGTAATGATTTGAGGGATTAACATGATAGAGTTCCGGGATGTAACAGTAACCTATCCACAGGCAGAGCGTCCGGCTATTGAGAATCTGAATTTTCATGTTCCGATGCATGGGTTTTTATTTATCACAGGTGAAAGTGGCGCTGGGAAGACAACTATACTTCGGTTGATCACAAAGGAATTGGAGCCTACGAAGGGAGACATATTGATTAATGGAAAATCTATTTGCAAAATGAAGCGAAGAGAGATTCCCATTTATCGGCGTCGAATTGGTTTTGTTTCGCAGGAAGTAGGGTTGCTGGAAGATAAAACGGTATATGAAAATGTTGAATTGGTGAAACGAGTCGTGGGAGCCAAGCCGGATACCATTCGTATTCAGGTGGCCATGGCGTTAAAAACGGTTGGAATGGAGCCATATTATCAAAGCTATCCTAGGGAATTGTCCGGTGGACAGCGAAAGAAGATTTGTATTGCAAGAGCAATTGCAAATCATCCGGATATCCTGTTGGCAGATGAACCAACCGGAGATTTGGATCCGGATAGTAGTTTAGAGATTATGAACCTGTTCTCAGAACTGCATAATCGAGGAATGACTGTATTAGTGGTTACACATGATAGAGTGGCAGTGGAAAAGCTACAATATCCGCAAATGAAATTACAGAGGGGCATATATGAGGACTATAGTGAATAAAAAAATAGAAGCAAAGATAGAAAATCTCTATCCCTTGCTGGATAGTATTGATCAAACGATACGTTCCTACTCCGTGGATGAAGAATTGCTTGCAACGTTACATATCTGCATAGAAGAGGTTTTTGTAAACGTAGTTTCCTATGCATACGGAGAACAAGTTGGATTGGTGGAGGTTGAAACAGAAGTGAATGATGGGTGGTTAAGTATCACCTTTCGGGATGAAGGAATTCCCTATAATCCGCTGGAAAGGGAAGACCCGGACTTGGATTTGGCTTTAGAGGAGCGACCAATAGGGGGATTAGGCATATATATGATACGGAACATGATGGATTCGGTCCAATACGAGTATAAGGAAGGCAGGAACAACTTGTGCATACGAAAAGAAATTTACTAAAGAATATTTGGATACACGTAGCATTATTAGTAGTGCTAATCGCATTTTGCTTTATAAATCAGGATTATTTTCATTTATTGCCATTTGCAGATGCGTATACCTTCGTGGGTCCCTCCAACGTATTTGCGGGGGTACAGGATAGAACCTATTTAATTGATAATGCCAAGAAAACCGTAATTATTCTGGATGAAAATAAGAGGTACGTCAATGAATTGGTTGGCGGCTCATTAGATAAAGATTTCTATTATGCATCACAAATATGTGATGATGCAGAGGGCAATATTTATATTGCGGATGTGGTATATAGCGGAGTGGGAACCCGCATTGAACAGGAACGGATATTGAAATTTGATAAGCAGGGGAGATATATAGGTACTCTGTTTGAAAAGATTTATGAGGAGTCAGAAGCACCATATCAGTATGGCAACATCCTTTATTTGCAAAATCGAGGAACAGAATTGGAATTTGGATTGCAGACGGAAGAAGGGATTGAGCAGTACTTTATGGATTGCTGGGGAGCAGGATATAACCTGCGAAACTGGGAAGCCGATTACGATGTCAATGATATTGCATATGATTCTTCCACTGACCGAATGATCATTTGTACCCGACAGGGTAATGTGTTAGCCGTAAATGAAAATGGTACGGAGGAACTCATATGGGATGGTAAAGGTGTAGAAATCCCATGGATGGTAGCAGTTGACGATGAAGGAGCTATATATTTTAGTGAGCTGACTAGCTGTTCCATCTATAAATTGGAGGCTGGTGAGCGTCATGAGATAACGTCATCTGATTATTGCTATTATACGGTAGAAGTAAATCAGGATAGAGAAGTTATTACAACAGATTATGGTGGCATCTGGTACGAAGATGGTGAAAATGAGAATTATATTATGGAGGCAGGAATCAACAATCACCTTCTTAGAATTCTCACATGGATTGCAGCGGTAATAATCGGAGTGTATATAATTGTTGGTTTGGTTTTATTGATTCGTCGGATTGCTACACGGACAGCCGATAAGGAGCAGTTAATAAGAATTGTTATGGTTTTAACAGCTTCTGTATTATGTACGACTACGGTTTCTATTTTTATGATTCGCTCTATGACGGAGGAACAGAACCATACAATGCTACAGCAATTAGACTTGTTTGCGGAATTGATGTTACAGAAAATTGACGTAGATGGTCTGTGTTCTCTTGAGCGAATTGATGATTATCAGAGTGAAACTTATAACCGTGTACGAAAGCCATTAGATGAAATGGTAGATACGGCTTATGAAAATGGAGACTACTATTACTATACCATTTACTCCGGAGATGGCACATATATTAATGCGATTTTAGATTATGAGCAAACATTAACGACCAAGCATCCGGCGTATGAATGGGGAGACAATCTTTATACTCAGGTATTTTTAGAAGGTGAAAGCGTTCAGGTGCCGGCAGAAACCAGTGCATATGGAACATGGACCTTTGTTATTCACCCAATACAGAATTCTCAGGGTGAAACGGTAGCAATACTGGAAATAGGAACGAATGTGGATGATGTGAAACGTGAGCAATGGGAATTGCAGCGGGAAATCTTATTTACATCCATTATTTCTGCAATCGTAATTATTATGCTTTTATTAGAAGTGCTGTTCTTATTCTCAACCTGGAGTGCAGGAAAAAAAGAGTCAGACAAGCCAACTTCTTATGTGCCGTTACGAACGATTATATTTATGATTTATATGTCAAGTAGCCTTCAGGATCCGTTTGTGGCACAGATGTGTAATCGGCTATATGACGGTTCCTTGCCGATTCCGGAAGGGATTGCAAGTTCCCTGCCGATTTCAGCTGAGGTGTTTATGGCAGCTGTTTGTTCTTTCTTTGCAGGACGTTTGGTTTCACGTTTAGGAACAAAGAATAATATGATAATTGGAGCAATATTCTCAATTATCGGATTCGCCTTATGCGGTATATGGTTCAATTACTATGCAATACTCATTGGAAAAGCTATGATAGGTGTGGGAATGGGTGTTATCTATGTAACGGCTAATACACTTGCTGCATTAGGAACCACAGAGGAAGAACGTGGTAAGGCATTTGCCGGAATCAATGTAGGTGTACTAAGTGGTATTACTGTTGGCGATGGTCTGGGTTCTATTCTGTTGACATTTGGAAGCTATCAGATGGTATATCTGGTAGGTAGTTTTGTTATGGTAGTTGCATTGATAATCCTTACACGGTGCAGAAATTTGAAACCAAAGGTAGAAAAAGAAGTCGCTGGCATTCGTTTTACGAAATTTATATTTAACTGGCGTGTATTACCGTATTTCTTGTTTATATTGTTACCATTTATGATTCTGATTTCCTATCGGGAGTATTTCTTCCCGTTATATGCAGAAGAGAATAATATGTCAGAGGTAACGGTTGGAAGAATCCTGTTGCTATGCGGTTTGTTAGTTATTTATCTGGGACCGTTGTTGTGTGATGTATTACTTCGTAAGCTGGGTAGTCGAAAGGCAATGATTTTATCTTCTGTATTGGTATTTGCAGATGTGCTGGTATATATGTGTGTTCCGAATTTCACTTCCGTTATTATCGGAGTTGTTGGGATGTCAATTATTGTCTCCTTTGCATATACTTGTCAATATGCTTACTTTGCATCCATACCGGAATGTGATGGATACGGAGAAGGCAATGCCATGGGTGTTTATTCCATGATTGAAAATGGCGGACAGACATTAGGACCAATGGTATTCGGTACAATGCTGTTGCTTGGAAACGTACAGGGAATTCGGAATATTGGTTATTTCTTTGGAGTAATGTTGGTATTGTATTTCCTAGTCGGATTGATACAAATGCGTAAGAAGAAAAGAGGATAAAATGGCAGTTCAATATTTACCAATTACAATTGATGACCTGCAGGAAGTCACCCGGATATACATGGAACATTTGAATGGTGGAGACTTTATAGAAGAGCATATAAAGGAAGGTATTGAAAGCAAAGATTTCGTTGGGTTTAAGGCGGTAGACCAGGGAAGGATGATTGGTATCCTTACCGGCAGACAAGGGATGGATTTTACATATCCGCATCCGGAATTGGAAGAGCGTATACACAAACGTTATCAAAAAGACAACCTATACACGCCGGATTCCTTGTATGTAGAGCCGGAGTATCGTGGTGAAGATATATCAAGGCAGTTGGGAAAACATGTGGTACAGAAGATATACGAAAAAGGATATTCCAAGATGCTGACAGAATTGTGGATTTATCCGGATGGTAAGGTGCCTGCTGAGGCTACTGTACGGGAATGGGGGCCTGTGGTTTATCAGGAGGACATCCCTTTATTCTATAAAGATGGTTATCAATATGGAATTGAATGTCCAATATGTGGAGCAAAATGTACCTGCGGAGCCAGAATTTTGGTGGTTGAAATATCAGAGGAATTTGTACGAGAGGGAGATAACAATGAATAAAAAGAATGGAAAACTGG
The DNA here is from genome assembly GCA_017461045.1 of Lachnospiraceae bacterium. Lineage (GTDB taxonomy): Bacteria > Bacillota > Clostridia > Lachnospirales > Lachnospiraceae > CAG-632. The sequence goes on from JAFTZJ010000030.1 coordinate 49,660, forward strand.
GAATGCGGATGGCAAGACGGATGATCGTGTGCGTTTTAGTGCTAACGGTGACGATTATAGTCTTTGTAGGATTCTCTTATCGAAATACATATCACAAGTTTTACTCGGATAAGGCACAAGGGATAGCACGTATGGCAGCCAGCCTGGTTGACGGTGACAAAGTTGCGAAGTATTTAGAAACCGGTAAAACGGATGATTATTATGAAGAATTGGAAGATACATTCTCAAGAATTAAGATGCATAGTCAAGTGGCATATTTATATATGTATTATCCGGAGGAGGATCAATTCATTTATATTCTGGATGCAAGTACGATTGAGGATGATGCATCCACGATTGCTCAGCTGGGAGATGTTTATACGTATGGAGAGACGGAGTATAAATACTTGGTTCCGGATGTTCAGGAGAAACGGGCTTCTATGGGAATTATTCTTGGAAACGATGTGGGATATGGACGTAGCGTTTCTGCATGGGCGCCGGTAGTGGACTCGAAAGGCAATCTGGTTGCAATGGTAGAAGCAGATTATTACCTGACAGAAGTACAACAAAAAACCAGAGAACTGGTGTTAGTGGCAACCGCAATCATGGTAGCAGGTATGGTTATCAGTCTGCTGATATTGTTGTATGCAAACAATCGAATGCTAACGAAACCATTGGGAAAAGTTACGGAGGTGATGGCTTCTTATCGGGATGGTGAAGTCCATTTGCCGGAAGGTGGAATTCAGACCGGTGATGAGATACAGGATGTATATGAAACCTTCGTTCAAATGGTAGAGAAGATAGACGTCTATGTTCAAAACTTAACAAAGGTAACAGCAGAAAAAGAACGAATCAGTACAGAGCTAAATGTGGCTACTCAGATTCAGGCAGATATGCTGCCAAATATTTTCCCGGCATTTCCGGACAGAGATGAAATTGATATCTATGCGTTTATGCAACCGGCAAAAGAGGTTGGTGGAGATTTTTATGATTTCTTCTGGATAGATCAAAAACGAATGGCATTCTTGATAGCAGATGTCTCCGGTAAAGGTGTTCCTGCGGCATTATTTATGGTAATTGCAAAGACGATAATTAAGAATAACGCCATGATGGGATTGCCGATAGAGAAGGTGTTTGAAGAAGTAAATAATCAGCTTTGTGAAGGAAATGTAGAATCCTTTTTTGTAACCTCCTGGATGGGAATTCTGGATGTGCAAACCGGCAAGGTAGAATATGTAAATGCTGGCCATAATATTCCGTTGCGTTTGAAAAAGGATGGCGTGGAATGGGTGCATAGCTCTCCGGATTTGGTATTGGCAGCCATGGAAGGAATGCCGTATACCAAGGTAGAGCTGCAGCTACAACCGGGAGAACGATTATTGCTTTATACTGATGGTGTTACGGAATCTGTAAATGTAGCATTGGAAGCTTACGGAGAGGAACGCTTAGAGCAATTAGTAGCAGAAACAGACACAATGTCAGTGAAAGAAACTGTGAATTACATAAAGGATCATGTGGAATCATTTGCCGGCGAGGCAGAGCAGTTTGATGATATTACATTATTGGTAATGGAATATCGGGGAGTGTAAAGGAGGAAAAATATGGATGGATTTCAAGTGTTGGATGATAAGCAGAAGTTAGAGAATGATTTAAGGGGATGGCTTAATCAACCGGAATTAGAGGTTGAACATACAGAGGCAGGATATGCTGACTTGGTGGCACAGCTGGAAGCACAAAAATTAGATATTGTTATGAGTGGTGATGGAAACTTTCTGGACATTCAGCTTGCCATAACAAGACTTAACTATGCAATGGAAGAGCTGCGACAAGAACGGATGGAAAGAGAACGTGCAGAAGCAATTCAACGACAAAATGAACAGGTACAGCAGGAAGAACGCCAAGTTCAACCACCGGAGGTAGTAGAAGAGCGAAGATTAAGTTATTGGGAAAGAAAACGACTGGAGAAAGAAGAAAGAAAGCGTCAGCAGCAAGAGCAGGAGCGACAGCGAAAAGAACAGAGGGAACAATATAGAATATTTAAGAATGACATTTCCTTGGAAGCATCCGATCAATTCCAAGTAACGCCGGTGAATCCGGAGTTGTTAACATCTGACTATGTAGTAAACGAGAAACTACAGGATACAGTAAAAGTGGTGACGAATGGTAGAAAGCATAAAGTTACCCAACAGCAAATCATGGATGAGGTACGGAATTCCAATTTCACTCATATAGAGCAGTTAAAAACCTCCATTCGTAATATGATGGCAGCGGAATATATGGAACAGACGGAACTCCCTGCTACACCGGAGGAGGTAGTTGCAACATATAGAAATGAAGGAGCAGTTCATAAAATGATGCATCCGCTCTTTCGTGTAGGTATCTCACTTGGCATGCGAGGAAAACTACGGAATGGAAATATAGGGCATACGAAAGAATATTTTCGTCGTTTGGATGAACTTCTGAATACGGAAGTTCTGGCACAGACTATAATAGCAGTACCACCACAAGAGCTATCACCGGTTGAGATGGAACGTAATCTTGAATATCGTATTATGCTTGCAAAATTGATGTTTATGGGGCAGATTGGTAAATTTAACAAGATTACTACTCCATATGGAGAAGCGAGCCAGACAACACGCTGGAGTGGTTGTGTTGCAAACGCATTTGCACACTGCTCGAGAGTATCCTTTATTTTACCATGTGAAAATAATCCGGAGCAGATGCGAAGTCGGGGGCAAAGAACCGCCATGGGTACTTTGTTTGACAGGGCTCAAAATGCCGGTATGTATAAACGTATGGCAGCTACCCACAGTCTTAAGAAACGTTCTAAACATCAAGGCGGACAAGAGTTTAAAGAGGTTAAAGCAAAGGTTAACTTTAGTAGCCATTATGGACTGAAGGTGCCAATCGGAGGTCTGGGTAATGGCGGAACTACCGGTCAGGGAGGAGTCCCGCAGCAGATCAAAGATGATGGAACCTGTGGTTTGGTTTATTTTAAGATTAAAGAAGGAGATGCAAATGATTACTCTGCAATTCTTGCTGGTCTTGAAAGCGACGCACCGGGCATGACCAACTTAACAGGACATACTCATGGACTTGGTAATCCGGAGTTTATGTCTAGTACAGGTGGACTCCGAACGGATGAAATTGGGGATAAGTATGGTGGAAGACAGATTGATTTGACGGGTATAACACCGGAATTTTATGCAAGAATCATGGATTGTTTTGCAGAGCGGATGCGTATACATAGTGGAAATCCGGATGTGTTTGATGATATTATTCGGAGATTATGTGGTGATGTATTGAATAATGATGATTTGAAACAACTGTTTTTAGATATTTTCGGGGAAAACCTTCGAACAGAACTAACTGACTCAGTGGCTAATCGAATCATAGCAAATCGCGGCTATCAGAATTAGAAACAATAGGAGGAGCTTATGGAAATTATTAGAATTACAGATAAGAACTACGAGTCATTTGTTTCATTCATGGATACAGAGTCTGTTGCCCGTATCACAGTGCATAAAAATGTAATTGCCATGGGTGCTGTGGAAGATAATCGTGCATGTGGAATCATTGTTGTTGGATTCCGGGAAAATATGGCTGTTATTCATGATTTGTATGTGCATTCCGCACATCGGAGAAAGGGAATTGCAACTGAATTGTTGATTGCAGCTGCTGAATTGGCTGAGGACTTTGAGACAGACGGATATGACGTAACATTTGTTGAGAATTTAGAAGCGGATAATGGATTGAAGCCATTTTTTGAGGCATGCGAATTCCAATTGGAAAAACTGGAAGCACAGGGCTGTTATGCTTTTTCTTTGCGTGATATCCGACAGCATGGGACATTGAAAGCACAGAAGAGTGAGCGGGTCAAGTCTTATAGTGAATTAAGTAAAATGGAACGAAACAGCCTGCTGGAGGAGCCACTGTCTTACATGCAGGAATTCATGATGAAGGAAGATATTGAGCCGGATGTTAGTTGTTTTCTGACAGAGAATGAAAAGATTGATGCATGCTGTGTATTTATTCGTCAGAATGATGAATTATCGCTGGCTTGGCTTCGGGGAAGTGCAAAAAACCAGATGTCGATTATTATGCTGTTTCAGTATGCGATACATGAGTTGCTTCAGAAATACCCGGAAGATACCAGAATTATGTTGCCGGTTGTAAGTGATCATGGAGAACGATTGTCACTGAAATTGTTGGAGGATGCATTAACACAGACAGAGATTGTGTGGAATGCGAAATTACCATTTTTTGAAGAGTAGGTAGATATATGGAACGAGGAAATCGATTTAGCGAACAATTGAAGAAGGAACCATTTCGGGATTATAACGAATACATGGATTATATCTTTGCCTGTGTGAATATCAACCTTGCGGAATATATCAACGGTTTGAAGAGTAAATATGCAACCGGACAAGGGGGCTATAAAAATGTAATGTACCCGGATATAGAGATTGCATATGACTTATGTGAGACTCGAATTCGTCAGTTTATGGAAGATGATGAAATCCTCAAGGCACAGCACGAGCAGGAGGAAGAGCAGTTAAAGGAACAGGTGGCAGAGTTGGATGATGAATTAGCATCTCTGTTACAGGAATTTGCCATGGGCTTTGATGGATCGAAAACGGAAACCGATGACACAACTCGGATGAACGCACATGAGATGCTGTCCTTTATTGATGAGAAAATGGCAATTACAGATACCCAGGCACAGTCATTCCCGTTTTATGAATTGTGTCATAAGCTGTCGTTTGAGCATTTTACGATATTTAGTTTTGCCAGTGCAATACTGGCTTCCACTCAGACCAGTTATTCCTCTGTATTTCAGATTGTAAATGAAAACGGAAGTCTGACTACACCAACCATAGAATCTGCAGCGCGGTTATATTTTGGTAAGGAATATTCCATTACCTCTGCATATGGCAATATGTCTGTGTGCTTAGAGCAGTTATTGCCGGTTATGGATTTAAGAGTGAATTCTCAGATGCCGTTTTCTACCTTGATTGCTCCCGATAAGCGGTTAATTGACTACTTGTTCGGTAAGAATCCGTTCCGTATTGATGAGAATTATAGTCGGTTTATTAAGAAGCTGACAGATGATTCGGAACTGGATCCGATTATGGCAAATGCACAGATTCTGGAAGCGATGGAAATCTCTTATCAGCAGGGAGTCCGGATTTTCTCCTACTATGGAGATGAAGGAAGCGGACGGAAGTTCTTTGTTCGTCAGTTCTGTAAAAAGCAGGGCATACAGGCGATTATGATTAATTGCAAGAAGCTGTTTGTATATGATGTGGGATTTGTGGAACGAGCCTTGTGGGCAGTGAATCGGGAGTGTATTCTTCTGAATGCCTGCTGTTGTCTAAATGAATTAACCTATCGGGAAGAGGAAAAGGAAAAATTTCTGGGACACTTGGATTTGGCATTAAGTAAGCTCATGGAGTTTAATACCACTGTATTTGCAGTGAGTCGGGAAAAACTTCCGCTAAAAGATGTAACCCTTCAGGACTTTACAGAGTTTGAACTTCCGACTCCAAGTAATCAGGAACGAGAAGATTGTTGGAAATATTTTTCACAGGCCTATGGCTTGGATAAGGATGTAGATTTGTTGGAATTGGCAACCAAGTTTCTGTTTACCCCGGGTAAAATTAAGTCTGCTTTATATCAGGCACGGAGCTTTGCAACCATGAACAAAGAAATTCTGGTATCCAGAGCCCGGTTGTTCCAAGGTTGTAATAACCAAATGAGTTCCGAGTTGACGCAAAAAGCAACGAAGGTAAAGGCAAACTTTGGATTTGAAGATATCGTTATGAACGAATCACAGCGTGAAACCTTGGAGCACGCCATTGACCAGATGAATTTCCGGAAACAGGTATACGATAACTGGCATTATACCAAAAAGTATCCATATGGACGGGGACTTTCTATTCTGTTATTCGGAGCACCCGGTACCGGTAAATCCATGTGTGCACAGGTAATTGCCCATGAATTGAATTTGGAATTGTACCGAGTGGATTTGTCTAAGGTTATTGATAAATATGTAGGTGAAACGGAAAAATCCATTTCTATGATTTTCCGGGAAGCGAAGAAATGTAATGTTGTATTATTCTTTGATGAGTGTGATACCTTGTTTGCAAAGCGTTCCGATGACGGAGGCAGTAATCAGGCATCTAACAATAATAAGACTGCGTTACTGTTACAGGAAGTAGAAGCCTACGATGGTGTATCCGTATTGGCAACCAACTATAAGCACAATATTGACCCGGCGTTCTTCCGTCGTATGAAGTATATCGTGGAATTCCAATTCCCGGATCCGGATACCAGAGAAATGTTGTGGAGAACTACCATTCCAAAGGACACTCCGTTAGGAGATGATGTAGATATTCGTTTCCTTGCAGAGCGATTTGAATTTGTAGGTGGTAATATTAAGAACTGTATTCTGAATGCAGCCTTTTTGGCAGCAGCAGACGGAGACGGTAAAGAGGTTTGCATGCGACACTACTTAAATGCAATTAAGTATGAGTTTGTAAAGACCGGTAAGGTATTTACCAAAGCGGACTTTGAGCCATATGCGTATATGGTTGGTCTGGGCGAAGAACCAGAATATGACTACGATTAATTACAATCCGACCGGAGTATATGATGTTTGGTAAGTTTTACGAAGGTCAGATTGAGTAAACCGATGTTTTTATTAATGATGAGGGAATGAACATGAAAAATCAATTAATTGATATTTCTGAAGCGGATGCGAAGAAAATTCTGCCAGCGCATATATGTAAGAAGGTATCAGAGAAAAAGGCATATGTATTCTGCGGGGAAGAGAACGAAGAGATTGTTTCGATTGCTGTGTTTTCGGAGTCGCAATCTGACAGAGTGATGTTGGAATATATTCAGGTGCCGGAAAACTTGCGTCGAATGGGATATGCGCATGAGTTGATGGAATATTGTTACACCACATTTTCCCGAGCCGGTGTAAAACGTATCTTTTGCAAGTGCAGTGATACTTTGGAAGGCTTGCAGTTAATGTATAAGTTTCTTCTGAGTGAAGAATTCATTCCGTTAACCTTCGATGGGCATTTGATAGAATACTATGTGCAGGATTTGATGGATAGTCCAATGATTAGACGAATACTGGAGCAGTATGAACAGATACCGAATGTTATATCAATAACGGATACTAAGCATCCGTATCTGAAGGATTTTTCGGTTCATTGTAAGGAAATGAGTACTTGTTTGAATTGGGATATTTTTGACTTGAAATGGAGTCGTTTTTATGTTCAGAATGAGAGGATAGTCGGAACATTTCTGAGCAGGAGGGTAGATGAGCGTACATTGTATATTCCGATTACATTTGTTGATAAAGGAAAAATAGATATGAAGGCATTTGTTTTGTTACTGGCAGCTTGTGTTCAGCAGGTGCAACAGGAGATGCCGGAGGATGCGATTATCAAGCTCCAAGCGTTGGAAGCTGATACATATCATGCAATGCAGAAAATATGTGATGATAGTGAAACAGATTATTTATTGCAAGAGTATGTTCGTATTTTGAATGAATAGCAGGGGGAGGTATAGAGAATGGATGAATTAGAATTCAAGGAGAAATTTCTGAATGACACTATGTTTGAAACTAAAAATAATGAGGAAGCATCCCAAGAGGAATTGGGATTAAAGCCATTGTTTTTAGATGAACTGGAACGGGAAATGGAGAAGAATAACCAGCCGTTAAGTGAGGTAATGGAACAACCGGTGGCTGTTACAAACGTAACTGAAAGAACCAATTTGGCTACAAATGAAGCTGAGGTTGTCAATAATGTGTCAGAGCAGGAAGCGTATCAGGTGCTTAGTACAACAGCAGAACAGAGAGCAGAATTGTTGGCTGCTGGCACGCCAATGCCACCGCAGGAAAGGGAGCTATACATTCAGCAGCATACCCGCTGGCGGGAACTGACACAAACAAAGATAATCAAGGATTTTGATGCAGAACAGAAGGGAAATCAGGAAGTACTTCGCAAATTAAGTAATGAATTAAATGCTGATCAGCAAGAGGCATCGGATTCCTTTCAGGCAGTGAAAGATACCTTTCAATTATTCATGAACCAAATGAATACGGAAAGACAGTTAGAAACCGGAGAGATGAGTTCGGAACAATTTGCAGAATATATTGGAAACTACCAAGCAACAGTACAAGCGGCAAATGAGTATCTGGAATCACATAAAAGTCACCGATGGAGTTCCAAAGGAAGACAACGTAAAAAACTGGTGTCAAAAATTGCTGAGACCCTGGCAGAACGGGAAAAATACATATCCAGTATGCAATTGGCAGTAGAGATGTTTGAAGAACTGCGCCGGCAACAGGAAGCGAATCAGGGAGAGCTTTCAGAACAGGATGAGTTGTACGATACTGTTCAGGATACTGCGCTTACCATTCAACAGATTCAAGCAATTATTGCCAATGGAAGCTGTCGGGAACGCATCCGGGCATTCTATCAACTGTGTTGCCAAAAGAGTGAGTATGATTTCCAAGCTGCGAATCATAATGCACCTGGAATGAGGAATAATCAGATGGATGAATTGCTGGCACAGCTGACTAACCGAATTCTGAAATCTCCGATACACGAACAAGCAGAGGGCATGATGTTGCTTTTTGCTCTAGAAGTAAAGGCAGAAAAAACCGCGGAAACCATGGTGACACAGTATTTTCAAGAAGCACCGATTGGTGTGAACGGAGTGACATATGCGGCATTGAAATTCTATCATTCTCAGGGCATGTATAAGAGCCAGGGACTTCAAATGATGAAAGAACGATTGGCAGGACCATTCATGGAAATGTACGAGAGACAATTCATGAATACATATCGAGAGCAAAGGGAGAATCCTTCTCCAATTCTTGAACAGATTCCGATGAATGCGGAACAACGAAATGCATATATGGAACAGATACCGAAAGAATACAAGTCTTCCTTCAAGGATAAGAATGAAGAAACAAGGTTGGAATGGTTAAAGAAGTCCGGCTTTGCTCAACCGAATTATATGGATCCGTTGCTTGCGATGTATCAGGAGTTACAACAGGATGAGGAAGACGGCTCCGAGAGTTTTCAGCAGATTAAGAGAACGATGAAAACATTTATTGAGCTACCACACTTTGAGGCAAAGAATAATGCAGAGTATAAACAATTGTATGAGAATTGTATCGATGCCTTGGAAGCATATGCGAATACGCATAAGGGTTATCGTTTTTCAAATAAAGGAAAGCGAAGACAGGGTTTGGTTAAGAATATATTGGAATGCATGTACGGCGAGACGGTACAGGGCAAAACCCTCTTACAGTCAAATGCTCCGGCACGGGAATTGATAAACCAAAAAGTAACAGAGCAGATTCAACGAGGCGAGATAACAGAGGAGCAAAAGAAAAAACTGGAAAAAGCTTCCCGTTTTCATGAAGCCCGTGAAAGAATAAATGAAAGATGGAACGTAACATATCCAATTGTAAATGGAGAAGTAGTTATGAAGCCTATATCTAACGATGCTCCATTGAGAGAAGCCGGACTTTCCGATCGGTTTGCAACTCGTAGCAATGTAGTGCGTGCTATTTATATGCAACGAACTGGCAAGAGTTTATTATCGGAAATGACAGAACAAGATCGTGCACAACTGGAACAGATTCGGCAGGAAGTAGAGGATATCCTTTCGACAGACAGAAACACCGTAGAAAATGGTGTAGCCATGATTACTGAAATGGCACGTGGTATATTAAAGAATCGAGATGTGCTGTTAAAAGATATAAGTAGTCCGGAAGAATTCACGGAATACGCTCCGACAATTCTTACATTTGCTGCTATGATTAAGGATTTCGTACAGATTACGGAAGTGAAGAATGGCGTTGGAAAAAATGGTAACTGTGGTCCTCTTGTGTTGGCACAATTGACGGAAGAAGAGCGAATGGAGTTAGAAGATATTATTAACTTTAATGAATGCTTTGGACGTGCATTTATAGACCAAGGGGATTTGTATGAAAAAGAAGAATATCAAGCCTACGTTGTAGGCAAAGGTTATTGCAATGCTGGTAATAAGGTGGTTATGGAAAAGGCAATTCAATTATTCTTCAACCATAATCAGGAAATGCTAAAAACATTGTCCTCGTCTAAAACAAGGGATGGAAAATTCCGTTTTCCTGAAAAAGGCAGATCTGTATATATGTTTTGGTATTTAGTGTCATCTCAAACCGAAGGAATGGGTATTGAATTAAATGCAGCAATGGCAGGTGCTGAAAGGATGAACAATGTAGTAAAAGAAACAAAGGATAAATCATTGGCAAATGAAACAGATACTGCTCCTATTTTATTGTCGGAAATGAAGGAAATCATAGAAAAGGGAAGCTGTAAAGATAAATTCCAGGGGTTATACCAAATAACTTATCTTTCTCAAACATTTGATGATATAGAAAATCACATGTTACATTATGAGCTTTCTGTCAGCCCGGCATTAGTAGAGATGCACAATCAATTATGTGAGCAGATTTTGAACTCCTCATTGGAAGAACAGGAATTATACAGAAGCCTAATATTTAGTTTAGAGACAAAACTATATGAGGAAATGAGAAGTACACCTACGGCAGAAGCACAAAAGCAATTGCAAGGAGTGCACATGCTTAAAAAAAGGTTAGGAGGTTCATTCCTGGATGCCTACGAGCAGAAAGTGCAAGAGTATTGGACAAGAAATTCGGAGCAAAAAGAATTTGTGGATGGTATCCCGAAGATAGTGGATAATCAGTTGATTTTACGTGATTTGGATTTATTGAAGAAGACAGGTCTGATACAAGGACGGCATATAGACCTTATTAACAAAATGAATGATGAATTAATACAAGATACGGATTCTTCATCGGAAAGCTTTCTTGCCATTCGTCAGAGCTTGAAGACATTTATTGGATTAAACCATATAGACGTGGAAAATCCTATGGAGTATCGTGCCGCTTATTTTGATGTAAAACGTGCATTAGAAGAATATAACGAAACACATGACGGAAAACGTTATACAGAAAAGGGAAGCCGGAGACAAGAACTTGTACGTAGACTTATGGAGCAGATGAATTTAATAGAAGTAGATGTGAATCTGGTATCTATTAAAAAGACAGTTCAGGAAAACTTAGAGGCGAAAAAAGTGGATGGTACATTTGATGATCAGATACAGGATACATGGAATCGCTTTATTCCTTATATCGATGCTCCATTGAATATGGACGATACAGAGACGATCGTGGACAATGCTGTTATGTCTAATAGTCCAATGCAATTATTGGGGGCTTGTTGTCATTTGGAAACTATAAAAGTAAAATTTCAATCGTGTGAACGATTCCATGAAGAAGGAATGGTAAGTAATCACGAAAAAATAGTTGAGGAATTAGATGAGAGATTGCAAAAAGCCATAGGGAATTTACCATATGAAGGTATCTTGGAATTTGCACAACTTTTTGCGGAAAGTACCCTTGCCCTACATAAAGAACTTGTAAATAGATACAAGTTGCTGGTCGGGAATGCACAGGATGATACAGATGTGAAGAATCAGGCATATTTGAAGATTATTAATTCCCCATTATCAATGGCAGGTACGGCTCTTGGTGGTTTACTTTGGGGATTGAGTGATGTTGCCTCAGCGGCACCTGTAGTTGAGGGGATGCCGCCTGTGGTTACGTCGATTGAGCAAGACTGGAACGATTTTCAGCTGTCTAATGAAGTGTTTGACAAAGCGTGTCAGCGTTCCAGCGATAAGTATATGGATAAAGTAAGACCGGAAGTATATAAAGACATTACGCAACCATTTCAGAATGACCTATATTGGCAGATTTTAACTAGTAAATTTGATATTTCACAACCAGTAGGCGGTCAAAAAACAAATAACGGAAATTAATGAATCACAAATAATTCACAAATGAAGGAGACGAATATGGACCAGAATTATTACAACAATGGTGTGTATCCACAACCGGATATACCACAGAACCAACAACCAAATGAAGAAAAAAAAGGAGTCATGGGACTCATTTCCTTGATTCTGGGAATCGTTTCCATTCCGGCAACCTGTTGCTTCGGTGCCGGCAGTATGTTTGGTATTCCGGCAATTATTCTGGGAGCTATATCCCAGAAGAAAGACGGTCGGGGTAAAATCGGTATGATACTTGGTATTGTGGGTAGTGCGTTATCTGTCATTGTAGGTATTGTTGCACTATGTATTATAGTATTTTCGGAGATGGATACACCGACATCGAATTACGATGACTATGACATAGACGATTATTATGGTGCTTATGATGAAGATGATGATTGGTATCTGGATGACGACTACAGTACGACTGAGTGGACAGAGGCTAGTACAGAAGACATCAATGGCATCAGCGGTTATGTTCCGGCTTATACAGTTATGGAGATTGGCGATGAATTTGTTGGATATAGCTATGCTCCGAATGGTTGGTTGCCTTATCAGGAACTTGGCGGAACCGGTTTTACTTATTCCGTTCAATGGGCAAATCCGGAAAATGGAATGGAAATCATTAATTTATCGTCTATGAGTGTAGAAGATACACCGGATGGTGTAAATGCGGAATACTTTGCAGAGACAATTGCAGAGGGTGAAAGACAGAGTGACTTGGTAGACAGTGCCAGTGTTACATTAGAAGCAGCTACATACAATGGAATTAATGGATATTTGATTACTTCCTACTATATGGTAGATGATATGACCTTATACATTTTTACCTTTGATGGTCCGAACGGCGAATTGCGTTATTTGTCAGTAGAAACCTATAATGATGGTATGTATACGGACTTGTACAAAACCGTGCTTACGAACTTTGGTTATGACGGAGTATCCGCAACTGCCGGAGATGGTGCCGGGGATGGAGAAGGTACAGAAATCTCGATTCACAGTGACAAAACAAAGGTAATCATTCATACAGCACCGGAAGGTTTTAATTTTGACTCAAATGGTGGAGAATTCTGTATATATTTTGGACCGTCGGTAGATACGATAATATATGAAATTAATCCATATTCTGAAGATATGACGATTGAGGAATTTCTGCAAGATAAGTATGAGGTAAAAACCCTAGGTGGAATGGCAACGGATTGGGAAGATAAAATTTTTACCGATGCTTCCGGACGTACATGGGTTGCATATGCATATAGTTCTCAGTCCTTTGACTATACAGTGTATTACTTAACGTATGCGACTAAACTGGAAAACGGAGAAGTGGTATCCATGTCTGTAGAAAGCATGGAAGAACCCATTAAGATTGAGAAGTATGAAGATTGCGTAGAACCTAGTTGTTTGGAGATTGTGGAACAATAAAAAGTAGGAGGTCTCTACCATTACAGATGCTTCCAATCGTGAATGGACGGCATATGAATATAGTCATGAATTATATGGATATGCCACCTACTACTTAGTATTTGCGACTAAGCTGGACAATGATGAAATCGTTGCTGTTACATTCGAAGGAATTAACGAGCCATTTTATGCACAGGATTATGCAACATATATAGAGCCAAGCTGTTTAGAGAATACAGAATAGTAAACAGGCAACCTTCAATGATATGCCCCTTGTCAAGTAGACAAGATAAATATCTAAAACGAAGTGCTTATGAACGACCGCACATATCAAAAATTGATATGTGCGGTCGTTTTTCTATGCACACCATTTTTCTTTGTATTTCTCAATTCGTTTATTTC
>JAFTZJ010000031.1 GCA_017461045.1 Lachnospiraceae bacterium
ATGCGCCTTACCTGCTGCATCTGCCGGACGGCCAAAGAACGTCTCATACAATACATCCAGATACTTTTCATTGCTTAAATTGCGTCCAATAAACTCTTCACTCATAATAAAGTCATTTGCAATGGATGCTCCGTCAGCCACATTCATGATTAATTGATTCGTCCAATGAGCCTTTCCGGAAGGATCCGAAGCACGATTGAGTGCTACGGTATACATACGTTCCACAAAACCTTCTACATTAGTAACATCCGCACTGAAAGAATAAAACACCGGTGCGGAATCATCGGTTACATACCAAACAACTTTATTATTAGCCACAATCGGCTTACAGTCAGACAACTGCGCATCAATAAACGTAGTTTGACCTAATTGCTCGCCCTTTCCATTAATCATCGCTACATATACACCTTTTTCCGGATAAAAATATCCGTAATCATTTCTGATTTCTCTTTCCCACATAATCAAATAATGACTTTTATCCATTTCTACCATTTGGACATTCGACGTACTATAGTTATCGCTTTCTTTGTAATCCGTCAAATATATCGTCTTCGCACTTGCCGAACCATCTCTCGGCAACACTGAAACAAAAACATTCATTACCTCATTATAGTCATAGTTATTGTCATGTGCCACGGTGGAACCGCTTACTAAATAGTGCGTATTTGATGCCTCAAATCCACCTACCATCGCGCCTGTATAATTAGCACCAACTTCTCCCGGAAAATCCAGCATAGAATATTCCGCATCCGTATTCGTCCAATAATCTTTTTTTAACACTCCTGTTTCAGCGTCATTTCCCGAATAGTTCAATACAATACTTCTGGGATATGCATCTCCATGATCTACTGCCACCAAATGTCCGTCTACAACCTCAATAAACTGGTTAAACGAATGACTGCAGTAGCCAAAATTATACCAAGATACTTCGTAATCATAATCCGTAATATTCATATTGCTCTTCTGTACGGAAATTGTCATATTCGCCTGGTGGTTCAATCCATCCGATGACGCGTACATTTCACGTGCTGTTCGTATGTACAAATAGTTATCACTCTCGCACATGCGCAAACTGGCAGCACGAAACGGAATTGTTGTATTAGCTCCATAAATACTTGATTGACCTATACGTTTCCAATCCTTATTGTACTTTACAATACGAATTACTTCTTTGGCGTCATCTTCATTAGGATTATCTTGCCCAAATACGAAATAATTTCCTTCTTCACCGGCAAAGAAACCGCCGAAATCGGTAAGTTCCATAGGTATTGTTCTGGAACCGGTAAGTTCCATTTTGGAATTATAATCCTCTACCACAATCGTACCCGACACCAATTCCACTCTGGACAGCGTACCATTCCCGTTATCCACCAAATAAGAATAGACCGGAACCGACCAATTATACCAATCCCAATAGTTTTGATGATGTACATTACTGCTTACTGCACCTGCACCTTGCGCATGAACATCTTTTACATCCAAGCAAAAGACACTCAGCATCAGCATAATGCCGGCTGCAACCAACGCCCAGATACGTTGCTTACTTTTTTTCATTTGCGTCATATTGATACCCCCATTATCTTATGTGTTTACAACTGCTAATTATTGTAACATACAACGCGCCAAGAAAACAACCTACAAAAATAACGAAATCCGACGAAATACACGTGATTTAAAGAAAAATGGGAAAGGTTCCACCCTTTCCCATTCTGTCTATCTTATAAATCGAAACTCTCTACAATCTCTGCAAACTCAGGTGAATATGCAAAATCTTCTAATACACTTTCACGGCTTGCACCTTTTTTCAATTCATTCAACCAATGATTCATTCCATCCTCATCATACTCTCTTCCCATAAACGTC